>JAEELL010000100.1 GCA_016282745.1 Lachnospiraceae bacterium | reverse complement strand
TGTGATTAAGCATGTACATATTACGTTACCGATTGGTATTAGTTTCTATACTTTTCAGATAATGTCATACGTAATTGATGCTTATAGAGGTAAGTTTGAAGTGGAAAAAAGTATTCTTCCATTTGCAACTTATGTTTCCATGTTTCCACAGCTTATTGCAGGACCAATTGTAAATTACAGAGAAGTCAGAAATGAACTTCGAAAAAGAAAAATAACAAGAAAAGATGTAGAGACAGGTATGGTTGCATTTACCATTGGCTTGTCATATAAAGTGATACTTGCCAATCAGATAGGAACGGTTTGGAATGGGGTTCAGACCGTGGGAGTATACGGAATGTCCACAGCAATGGCGTGGGTTGGAGCATGGAGTTACTCTTTCCAGCTTCTTTTTGATTTTGCCGGTTATTCAATGATGGCGATAGGTCTTGGAAGAATGATGGGATTCTATATTCCTATAAACTTTGCTGATCCTTATGTATCAAGAAGCGCAACAGAGTTTTGGAGAAGATGGCATATCACGCTTGGAAGATGGTTCAAAGATTATGTATACATTCCTTTGGGTGGAAACCGAAAAGGGAAGAAACGCATGATTTTCAATCTGTTTGTAGTTTGGGCATTAACCGGATTGTGGCACGGTGCAAGTTGGAACTTTGTTATCTGGGGGATTATGTTTTTTGTAATCCTTATGGTTGAAAAAGTATTTCTTCTCAAATATCTCGATAAATATAAAGTGCTCAGTAGAATTTACATGCTCATACTTATTCCTGTATCTTGGATGGTATTCGCAATCACTGATATTAAACAGGTGATACTATATATAGCAAGAATGTTCTTTATTCCGATTAAGGGAATGGTTGAAATCAACACCAAAGAGATTCTTCTCAAGTATATAGGCGAGTATTGGTGGATGTTGCTAATCTGTGCAATATGTGCAACTCCGCTGCCGATGAAATTATTAGACAAATTTTATAACAACTTGATTACAAAACTGGTGTTGCTGGTATTGTTCTGGATAAGTATTTATCTGATACTGGTATCCGCAGAAAACCCATTTTTGTATTTCAGATTCTAGAGGGAGCTTTTACTTCAAAATGAAAAATAAAGTTATTCGTAAAGTTAAAAAATTTACAATAAAATATATAATGAAAAATTACAGAAGAAATACACTGACCTTTATGGTGATAATTTCTGCTATATTATTTTCTGTAATCGGAGCTTCTCTCACACTTGTTCGCGGTGAGAAGATGATTATAAAAAAAGATTATCCTATTCTTACAAGAGTGTTAGCTCCCGAAGTTTACAAAATGAATCTTGCAGAAGAAAAAAAGAAAGATAAGAAGCATAAAAAGGCAAAGAAGCAAGGGGATTCGATTGATGAAACTACAGTAAATGCAGAAAATGAAACTACTGAAGTTCAGACAGAGCCTGTAACAGAAGAACCTGTAACGGAGTATGCATATGCTGAAGTTGGTGATGATTACTTCAACGATGCATTGTTTATAGGTGATTCGAGAGTTGAGGGAATCAAGTTGTACGGTGGACTTAAGAAAGCCACATTCTATTCAAAGGAGGGAATTTCCCTTAACAAGATTCTTGATGAGAAGTTTGTAAAGATTAAAGTAAAAGAAAAAGTCAAAGTCAAGGAAAAGGAAACAGAAGCAAAGAAGTCTAAAAAGAGCAAGAAATCTAAAAAGAAAAAGAGTGAAGAAGAAACTACTGTTGCACAGACAGAGCAAGCTTCAGAAGAATATGTAATCAAGACGAGGACAAAGAATGTTAATATCAAGAAGGCGTTGAAACAAAAATCATTCAAGAAAATATATATAATGATAGGAATTAACGAGGTTGGTTACAGAACTAAAAAAGAATATAAGAATAATTACAAAGAAGTAATAGATGAACTTCGTAAATTGCAGCCGGATGCCAAGATATTTATTATGGGAATGATGAAAGTGACAAATAAGTATCAGAAAAAACATCCTTCATTTAAAAACAAAACAATTGATGCCTTCAATGAAGCTGTTAAAGAACTGGCGGATTATCAGACGATATTCTACATAGACATGAATGAAAATATACTGGATAAGAATAACGGAGTAAAAGAAAAATATACATGGGATGGTGTGCATCTCAAAGCGGAATATTATTCTGTCTGGATAGACACACTGAAAAAACATGGTGTGAATTAGTATTAAGAATTAATTGGTTTTAATACAAATTGAGAATAATCGAAAGTAATAATAAACAAAAAAATAAGAGCGATTACATTTGTGTGAATTAAATCACAGGAGTAATCGCTCTTGATATTTATGATTATTTGTATTTTTGTAATTATTTGTATTTTTGTAAATAATTGTAGTTTTATAAATAATTGTAGTTTTATAAATAATTGTATTTTTATAATTATTTAGATTTTTATAATTATTTAGTTTTTTATAATTTTTCGTATTTTTTGATTACGGCAAGGCCAAGAGCATGAGGACCTGTGTGGCATGCACTTGTAGGACCGATAAGGACATTTAATTCAGGATTTGTTTTTAAACCTATTGCAGCCTCTGCGTCTGAGAGAAAAGCCCTGGCTTCATCAGAGTCATAGCCTTCACCCATGTTGTATTCAAAATCAGCAGGTGTGTTGCCGTCTGAATTAAGAAAGTCCTTTACCTGATTGATAATCGACTTCAGAAGTTTGCTGCGGTTTCTTCCAACGCCACCGATATTAAGTTCGCCACCTTTCATGATGATGATCGGTTTGATTCCAAGTTTACCTGTTGCCATAGTTGCCAACTTGCCAATTCGTCCGCCCTTTTTCAGATAGTCGAGAGAGCCGACAGTAAAGAAAATAGTTGCACTGTTACAAAGACCATCCAGTTTTGAAACGGCAGTGTCATAATCAAGACCATCTTCATTCATTCTAACTACTTCATTTACAAAAAGTGCCTGCGAAGCAGTGTTTGCCAATGAATTGACGACTGTAATTTTGGCATTGGGATAATCTTCAATAATGATATCCTTAGCTGTTGATGCAGAATTGTAAGAACCACTCAGAACGGTTGAAATAGTAATACAAATGATAGGAATATCCTGTTTGACATAAGGTGTAAAATAATCGATGTAATCTTCGACAGAAGGGAGTGATGTTTTTGGAAATCCCCCTTCGTTTACAATTCGATTATAGAATTCATCACGTTTCATCTCTGTTCCGTCTTTGTAATAATCTTTTTCATTAAAAGATACATAAAAAGGAACTATATCAATATCGTGCTTTGTTACGTATTCATTTGATAAATCACAAGCACTGTCACTAATAATTTTGAACATTAAAAACCTCCCTTAAAATGAAAAGTAGCCTCAATATAAACATAATATCATACTGACACTGAAGGGACAATATCATTAAGATGAATGGTTGATTAGTTACCATTCTTCATATGGATTAAGTGCAGTTTGCTTTACAAAAAAAGGGATTTACAGTAAACTTGTTGTTAGGATTTATAGGAGGATATTATGTCTGAAGTCACTAATGATAAAAAGAAAAATACATCGACATCAGAACTGAAAAACAGGTTTGATTATAAGAGTGTGATTGAAGGAACGGTACTGTCCGGTTTCACAGGAGTTTTTTTGACAAACATTATTTTTAAGACGTATAGGCCGGTTGAAAATTTACAATACATAAAGGATGAGAATATCCTTGTATTTTTTTGTGTATTTTTGATTTTGACAATATTGGCGGGAGTTGCATATTTTTATAATAAAATGATAACTAAATTTCTTTTGCCCGCGGTGGTGATAGCATATTCATTCTTAACAATAATGAATAATTACACCATGATTCCGATAACCGTTGTATGTATAATTGCAACGCTGTTTGCGGTTATTTACTCAAAAAAGGAGTTGGTACAAGTAGTTTCAATGTACAGGACAAATGAAAAGTTTACTTTTATGATTTGCTGTATTATGGGAGTTGTACTTATTATATTTATTGCGGGAATCGGATGCAACAGGTACAAAAGTTTTATGAGTGCCGGATATGATCTTGGAGTTTTCTCGCAAATGTTTGAGAATATGAAGAGAACAATGCAACCGGTAACATCAGTTGAGAGACAGGAGCTTGGAATATTTTCTCATTTTGGAGTACATTTTTCTCCGATACTTTATTTATTGTTGCCGATATACTTTGTTTTTTCTTCGCCGATTACAATACAGATAATACAGGCTGTAGTTCTTGGAATTGCTGTAATACCGTTATATTATTTGTGTAAACAGTATGGAATGTCTCAAAAAATGACAATAGCTTTTTGTGCCATATACTGTTTTTTTCCGGCAACTTCAGCCGGTACATTTTATGATTTTCATGAGAACTGTATGCTACCGTTAATGATATTCTGTTTGCTGTTATCATTGGAGAAAAAACACACAATTGGAATAGTAATGTCAACAGCCGGTGTGCTTATGATAAAAGAAGATGCTGCTCTGGTGGTTTTGAGTATAGGATTATTTTTTCTTTTGTCAGCTAAGGACACAAAGAGGGGTGGAGTACTTGTTGGAATATCGCTTGTATATTTTGCGGGGGCAATGGCAATTATCAGATCTTTCGGGGATCAGAATTTTGAAAACAGATTCAGCAATTTGTTTTATGACAATTCAAAAGGGTTAACTCAGATTGCAGTTACCATTCCATCTAATATTTCATATATGTTTGCACAACTGGCAGATCAGGGGAAAGTGCAATTTGTTATACTGATGCTTCTTCCACTGAGTATTGCGCTGTTTCAGAATAAAAAATATTCAAGGTATGTACTGCTTTTGACATTTGTTTTAATCAACCTGCTGCCATCATATGAATATATGCATGACATCGCTTATCAATACAACTTCAGTACAATTGCGCTGATGATATATATTGCAATGATGACTGTAAGTGAGTGGAATGTGGAGAAACGAAATACATGGGCACTGGTTTCTGTCATTATTACATTTATGCTGTTTGCCAGTGAATCTTTTGCATGTTTTGGAACTGTATCAGCAAGATACAGCGAGGGACAGAGTATATATATGCAGATGGAAAAGGAAATTCGAAAAGTGCCAGATGACGTTACAGTTGCGGTTTCAAGTTTCATAATGCCTCATATGCATAAAAATCTAAACCTTAAAATTATTAGGAATGATTTGTTGATTGATCAGGAATATGTGATTGTGGATTGCCGAAAAGACAGCGGTGATGATGAAAATATAGTAAGAAATACAGTGGCAGATAATTATGAAGTGATAAGTGAAGTAAATGATTATCTGAAAATATACAAAAGGAAATAAAATCTTATATTATAAAATATAAAGAAAGCCGAAGATATTTGAATGAAAAATAATATGGATACAAAAATGAAAAATTATGCAGATAAAATAATGAAGGATAATACAGAAAAAATAATGAAAGATAAAACAATGAAGGATAATACAGAAAAAATGATGAAAGATAAAACAGTGAGTGATAATACAAATGAAACAATAAAAGAGAACGCAGATGATAATACAGCCGATAATACAGCCGACAAACAGGTTGGTGCCAAGTCATTTACAGCTTTGATTCAGGAGAACACAGAAAAGATTTTTGAGGGAAGCGTAATCTCACTTATTATCGGAACGGTGCTTTCCAACCTTATTAATAAGACATATAAGCCAATCGAAAATCTTGAATACATGAAAAACGAAAATATCGGATCCCTGTTTATTATTATTATTCTGTTGTCGTTAGCGGCAGGGGTATTGTACTTTTACAGTCAGACTGCGGTAAGATGTCTGTTGCCTTTAAGTATATTTGTTTACAGTATACTTACAATTAATCAGAACAAGACAACGCTTCCGATTACTATTGCCTGTATTATTGGAACAGTTCTGGCAATAGCGTATGTAAAGAATGATTTATTTATGATTATTTCCAAAGTAAAAATAAGCCAAAAAGTCGGGTTGATTATTTGTGCAGTCCTAGGAGTGATGCTAATTGTTTTCCTTAGTTCAATAGGTTGCAACAGATACAGAACGTTTAGCAACTCCACTTATGATTTTGGTATTTTTGCGCAGATGTTTGAAAACATGAAACATACATTGAGAGCATTTACTTCAGTTGAAAGACCGGAGATAGGACAGTATTCTCATTTTGGAGTTCACTTTTCTGTGATTTACTATTTGGTACTTCCTATATATTTTATTTTTTCAAGTCCTGAAACTATCCAGATTATTCAGGCAGTTGTTCTTGGATTAGCGGTTATTCCGTTATACTATTTATGTGAACATTACAAACTGTCAAGAAAGATGTCAGTTGCTGTTTGCGCAATATACTGTTTATTCCCTGCAGTTGCAGGAGGAACATATTATGATTTCCATGAGAACTGTTTTCTGCCGTTAGCTTTGTTCTGCGTTGTTCTTGCACTTGAAAAGAAACACACAGTTTGTACTATTTTATCTGTTTTGATGTTACTTATGATAAAAGAAGATACTCCAATTGTTCTTCTTAGTATCGGACTGTTTCTTATTTTGTCATCAAAGGATATTAAGAGAGGAAGTATTGTTTCGGGAGTTTCTCTTGCATATTTTGCAATCGCAATGAAGGCAATAAAAGCAATTGGAACACATTATATAGACATGGCAGGGGGACAGGTAAACGGTAACGGAGAAAATGCAATAATTCAGGTTATGCATTTTTCAAATCTGGTATATGACTCATCAAAAGGTGCATCTCAAATTGCAGTAACTATTCCAAATAATATAGCATATATGCTTGGCCAGATGTCTGACACCGAAAAGTTACAGTATCTGATACTTATGCTATTGCCACTGAGTATCGCGCTTGTTCAGAAGAAAAAATATTCAAGATATATTCTGTTGACTGCATTCGTGATAATAAACATATTGCCATCTTATGTATACATGCACGATATTAACTTCCAGTACAATTACTGTGCTATTGCAATGATGATGTATATTGCAATAATGACAGTCAGTGAATGGGACAATGAAAAGAGAAAGACATGGGCTTTGATTTCTGTTGTCATGACATTTATGTTGTTTGTTGGTTTCGCTTATCCGACGTTTGACAGATATCACGAAAGATACAAAGAAGGCCAGGATTATTTTATTGAAATGCAAAATGCGATTGATATGGTTCCTTCGGATGCGACAGTTGCAGTTTCAGGTTTTATGATGCCACATTTATATAAAAATCAAGATGTTACAGTAATTCAGGATAATGTGGTTATAGAGCAGGACTACGTTGTGGTAGATTGCAGAGCAGGCTATAGTGAAGACAGCCAGAAGGTTGCACCATATGTTTCTGAAAATTATGATCTTATCAGGGAAGTGGAAGGAGCTATAGCTATTTATAAGAGAAGATAATAATAGTTGATGAACCATAAAAAATGATGAACTAAAAAGTTAAAGAAATATATATAGTTAATGGACTATAAGAAGAAATGATGATTGGAGAATAAGTATGAAGTTATTGATCAAAAACGGCAGGGTAATTAATCCAACGGAAAAAAGAGATGAAGTAACTAATGTATTGATTGAAGACGGCATTATAAAAGTATTATCAAAGGACATAACAGAAGCAGACAAAGTGATTGATGCGGATGGTTGTATTGTTGTACCGGGACTGATAGATTTGCATGTTCATTTCAGAGATCCGGGACTTACATATAAGGAAGACATAGAAACAGGTGCAAATGCAGCAGCAAACGGCGGTTACACAACAGTATGCTGCATGCCAAACACAAAACCTGTAGTGGATTGTGCTGAGGTTGTAAAATACATTGTTGATAAGGCAAAAGAAAAAGCACCGGTAAATGTTTTACCTGTTGGTTCTGTCACAAAAGGAATGCTTGGAAAAGAAGTTACTGATATTGAAGAATTAAAGGCTGCAGGAATCTGTGCCATAAGTGAAGATGGAAAATCAGTAATGGATTCCGGAGTTTACAGAGAGGCAATGAAGAATGCAGCAAAACTTGGTGTGCCGGTAATGGCTCACTGTGAAGATATCAATCTGGTTCAGGGCGGAGTAATTAACCTGGGAGAAAAATCGGAAAAATATGGTGTAAAGGGAATCAGTAATGCCGTAGAAGATATTATTGTTGCAAGAGACATTTTGCTGGCAAAGGAGACAGGTGCCACACTTCATCTATGTCACTGTTCAACAAAGGACAGTGTGACTATGGTAAAAGAGGCAAAAGAAGATGGAATAAAGGTTACTGCAGAGGTTTGTCCTCACCATTTTGCAATGAGTACTGATGACATGACAAGTGATGATGCAAACTTCAAAATGAATCCGCCTCTCAGAACAAGAGAAGACGTGGATGCACTTATTAAAGGACTCAGTGAAGATGTTATGGATGTAATATCAACGGATCACGCGCCACACAGTGCAGAAGAAAAAGCAAGACCAATTACAGAGGCTCCGTTTGGAATCGTAGGATTGGAGACTGCAGTTCCTCTTACAGTTACATATCTTTTAAAGCCTGGTTATATTACACTCATGCAGATGGTAGAAAAAATGAGCTACAATCCTGCAAAAGTACTTGGCATAGAAAAGGGTGACATCAGCGTTGGCAAAGTTGCAGATATAGCAATTATTGATGTGAACAAAGAATATACGGTAGATGTAAACACCTTTAAATCAAAGGGGAGAAATACGCCATT
The DNA here is from genome assembly GCA_016282745.1 of Lachnospiraceae bacterium. Taxonomy (GTDB): domain Bacteria; phylum Bacillota; class Clostridia; order Lachnospirales; family Lachnospiraceae; genus SIG293. Next base: position 1,334 of record JAEELL010000100.1, on the reverse strand, counting down.
TGACGGCATGAAAGTATTCGGTGAAGTTAAGCATACAATTGTTGCCGGAAATGTGGTAAAATAATAGAGATTGCAGATTATTCAAGAAAGAAACACTTACTCATTAATTAAATTTTATTAATAAGAGTGGTAATCTGACTTGATTAATAGAAATAATTCAGAAAGGTTATGGTATTCTAATGATTAACAAATTAGTAAGTAAAATTCAGAAGACAAATGCACCTGTTGTAGTAGGACTTGATCCAATGCTCGCATATGTTCCGGAGCATATAACAAAAGCAGCTTTTGCAGAATATGGTGAGACTCTTGAAGGTGCTGCGGAGGCAATTTGGCAGTATAACAAAGGAATAGTAGACAATATCTATGATTTGATTCCTGCAGTTAAGCCACAGATTGCTATGTATGAACAATTTGGAATTCCGGGAATGATTGCATTCAAGAAGACAGTTGACTACTGCAAAGAAAAAGATTTAGTAGTGATCGGAGATGTTAAACGTGGTGATATTGGTTCAACATCTGCGGCTTACGCAGTGGGACATCTTGGAAAGGTTCAGGTTGGAAGTAAGGCATACGCAGGCTTTGACGAAGATTTTGCTACAGTTAATCCATACCTTGGTTCAGATGGTATAAAGCCATTTATAGATGTTTGTAAGGAAAATAATAAGGGAATCTTTGTTTTGGTAAAAACAAGTAATCCTTCAAGTGGTGAATTCCAGGACAGACTTATTGACGGAAGACCACTTTATGAACACGTAGGAGAGCAGGTTGCAAAATGGGGAGAAGAACATATGGGTGACAGCTACAGTTATGTTGGAGCAGTAGTTGGAGCTACATATCCTGAGATGGGAAAAGTCCTCAGAAAAGTAATGCCAAAGAGTTTTATTCTCGTTCCTGGATACGGAGCACAGGGAGGAACAGCAGAAGGTCTCAGACCATACTTCAATGAAGACGGCCTTGGAGCAATCGTTAACTCATCAAGAGGAATCATTGCTGCATACAAGCAGGAGAAGTACTCACAGTTTGGACCTGAAAATTACGCTGACGCATCACGTCAGGCGACAATCGATATGATTGAAGATATTGCATCAATATTTTAAAATATAGAAAATATGCATAATACGAATTCATTCGTAGTTATGCATATTTTTCGATAAGTATACTTTTTGAAACGGGCATACGCAGTTTTCAGAATTCTCTATCGCATTAAGCAAATGTTTTCTTAAAACTGTTCATCAAGTACTAGTTTTTAACTTCATAATAATAATGATTACTCGTCCGTTCCAATTCACGAGTTTTCTTGATGAAAACTCGTTCAGTGGAACTAAATTTTAAGG
>JAEELL010000099.1 GCA_016282745.1 Lachnospiraceae bacterium | reverse complement strand
TTTCAATTGCATTTCTTACCAACTTGCACATTTCCCCGGTTATAATAGTTTCGCTAATCTCTATTTGTGAATCGGGAATGGTAGAAAGACAATCTTCGTCATATATAAGTGGCGCGATTTCTTTTCTGCGATTATTTTTTTTGATATGATTTTTCCATAAATTTAAAGAAATACTAATCAGATAGTTTTTGGTATTATCTTTGACACGGATTTTATCTTTAATTTCAATTGCTTTTAGAAATGTTTCCTGATATAAATCATCTGCGATGCTTTTGTTGTTAGTTAAGTAGCAGCAAAAACGATAGATATCGTCACCATATTCATATATGCATTGTTTAATCTCTTCGTTGGTCATTGCGTTCCCCAATCTATGAATTCATGATTATTTTACCGTTCTATTTATATATTGTAGTGAGAATGGATTTGATTCATTAGATATTTTAAACAATAAAAACAGAGAAGATTTTGAAAAAAAGTTATATCAAAATCTTCTCTGGGATTATGAAAGCACGAAATGCTTCCAATAACTAATTATATCATAAATAATAGTTTATCTGTTGTTATATTCTTCAACCTTCTTAGAGATTTTCTCAATAGGATTGAGAAGATCGCTGATTGATCCGTCATGGTTTAATCTGTCAATGAATAAAGCTGTATATTTAGCAATATCTACGTTGATATACCATTCTCTCTCTAAGAGTTCAGGTGTCTGGTAGATTGAGTTAGTAGTCATAACTCTGTAGATAAGACCTTCTTCGTATGCCTTGTCAAATCTCTCAAGACCGTTTGTAAATAAACCGAATGTAGAAGCAACGAATACTCTCTTTGCTTTTCTCTTCTTGAGCTGCTTAGCAACATCTAACATAGAATCTCCGGAAGAAATCATATCGTCGATGATAAGAACGTCTTTACCTTCAACAGAATCTCCTAAGTATTCGTGAGCAACAATTGGGTTACGTCCATCTACGATAGTAGTGTAATCACGTCTCTTGTAGAACATACCCATGTTTACTCCAAGAACGTTGGCATAGTATACAACTCTGCCCATAGCACCTTCATCCGGACTGATCATCATAAGGTGGTCAGCGTCAATCTTGATGTCAGGTACGTTCTTTAATAAGTTCTTGATGAACTGGTATGTAGGCATGATTGATTCAAAGCCGTTTACAGGAATTGCGTTGTTAACTCTAGGGTCATGAGCGTCGAAAGTGATGATGTTGCTAACACCCATATTAACTAATTCCTGGAGCATAACTGCACAGTCCATAGATTCTCTTGATGTACGTCTGTGCTGTCTGCTTTCGTATAAGAATGGCATAATAACTGTAATTTTTCTTGCCTTACCACTTGCAGCGGCGATAACTCTCTTGATGTCAGCATAGTGATCATCAGGAGACATGTGATTCTTGTGACCGCAAACAGTATATTCAATACTGTAGTTTGTAACATCGTCAATGATGTAAAGGTCACATCCACGAACAGATTCACGGAGAGTACATTTTGCTTCTCCTGTACCAAATCTTGGTGTTGAAACATCAAGAAGGTATGAATCCTTAACGTATCCCTTAAATGTGATAGGTGATTCTTTAGCCTCAAGTCTTTCGCTTCTCCATTCAGAAATGTAAGCGTCTACTCTGTCACCTAATGTTTTGCTGCCTGATAATGCAACAATAGCAAGTGGCCCTACCGGAATAGACTCGATAAATTTTTTGTTAGCCATTTTAGATTTCCTCCGTAAAGTTTGATTGATGGTTTGAATTAGTGAATGATTATTAAATGATTATTAAATGATCACTCACAGTTTTGCGACTGCCAGATGAATTGTCAGTCATAGAATTTGCTTTTGATTCTTATATCATCGCCAAAAAACTTGAAAAGTTTGTAATTTCCCAAAGCTCTTGAAAAGATACGTTCGGTGTAGACCTTTTTAATATCTTCAATGCCAAGGTTTGTGGAAATGATAGTAGCTTTCTGACGTAAAAGCCTCTCATTCAGGCAATTGAACAGGGCTGAGCCTGTAAATGAAGTGGGCATTTCAGTGCCGAGATCATCAATAACAAGTAAATCACAATCAAGTATCTCTGAGAGTGAAACACTCTTGTATGCGGATGCTTTTCCGTTTTTGAATGACTCGTCAGCCAAAATGTCGAAAAATTGTACCGCAGATAAATATATAACAGAAAAAGCGTTTTCAATCAACTCTTTTGCGATACAATTGATAAGAAAAGTTTTTCCGGTGCCTGCTGAACCATAGAAAAGCAGGCTGGATTTATCTTTCTTAAAGTTTTTTATGTAAGAATGAGCATAGTCAACAATATCCTCAATGTTTTCAGAAGAAGTCTTGCCGGTTGACTCATCAACATAGTCATTGTCATAATAGTCAAAATTGAAGTTCTCGAAGTTCTCTCTTTTAAGAACTTCCTTCAGGTTAGACTGTGAATAGAGTGCAGTGACAACTGTACGTTTAAGACAGTCACATTCCTGTCCGTTTATATAGCCGGTATCATGGCATTTAGGACAGTCAAATATCTCATCAAGATAATCAATAGGGTATCCTGCACCTACAAGACAGACGCGCTTGTCGTTGCTCAGAATCTCTATCTCGGAAGAGAGAGAATTGAGAGCGTCTCTGTTGCCTTCAATTGCAAGTCTGGCAGCTGAGATAGAAGTAGTTGCAATCTTTTTGTTGATTTCCTCAATCTCAGGAACGGCATCGTAAACTTCACGAATTCGTTCTTCAAGAACAGCTTTATTTTTCAGGCGTCTGTTGTTATAAATATTTGAAATTAATTCATTCTGTTTGCTGGTTAGTTTCATGGTAACCTCGTAAAAATGTGTTAAATGTAAATCATTGGTTATCAATAATCTATTATTAGTTATTAATAGCCATTTATTTTATTTATTACTGAATTGAGTGTTCAGTAATTTTTCATCAATAAATTAATTGTTCAGTAATTTCTTCTCCAAGTCATCGTAAGAGTAAGATCTGTCAGTTGAAAATGCGGTATCTCTTACTTTCTTGGTAGGAACACCTTTTGTTTTGAGCTTGGCGTATTTTTCCCTGCTCTTTTTTTCATGGTTTTCATCCAGCTTTGAGATGTCATTTAAATCTTTGACTCCGGCTTTGTGCCATGAAGACAAAATGGAATTTGCATACTTGAAACTTGGCGAGTGAGTGTGTGAAATAGTTCTGTTGCAAGCTTCGATAATAATATCTTCGCCGTAACCAAACTCATTCTGCCAGGTCTGAATGAAACTGCTCTCATCTTTGGCCACAAGTCTTCCTGTAATGCCGAATGTGTCGAGAATCTTCTTGCCAAGATCGCATTTGCTCTTCTTATATTTCTTTGCAGAGGCAACATCTTTGATTCCGTGAATATATAAATCACAGGCATGCTTCTCGATAGGTGTTATTGACTTTGCACCATCTGAAATATATGTTTCCATGAGATACTCAATGAGATCCGCAGGAAAATGAAGAACATCATACATATATAGAAGACTGTTAATCTCAGTTGAGTTAAGGGGTTTTGCAAGGTAGGCCTGAGCTATGAACAGCAACTGTCCAATCTCTACATTCTCTTCAAGATTCTCAATGTCTTCAGGAGTATATTTCTTCTTATTAGGAAGTTTAACCTTATCTGATACTGAATCGGAATTCATCTGCATCTCTTCAGAACCCATCTGCATAGAGTGTACTCCTTTAATGTAATGTTCATTTCTGCCAAAAGGTTCAAGTCTGATTCCGCTGATTACATCGTTTGAATCCTTAGAAACAGAGAGAAGTCCTAAATTCTCCCAGTACTTTAAGGCTCTAAGAATATCTCCCTCTGTAAAGTTAAAGATGTCAGCGATGTTGCTCAAGTCTAAATCTTTTGCCTTGCTGCCAATTAATCTCAGAAGGTGAAGATAAATCTTGACGAATTCTCCACTTGCCTTTGGCATATATGTGTCAATAAAAATATTTGAAACAGTGGTCACATCTGTGGCTACTGAATTTTCTAATAATAATTTTCCCATAATTGTGCATCCTCGATCAGTATAAAAATTTGGGCGAAGAAAGTGTCTGACTGAAAGGTTAAATAGCATCTTTTTTTGAGGTCATCGACTCATTCTTCGAGCAAGATGAGTATAGCACAAAATCATGTTGAATAAAAGCATAAAAGTAACCACAAACCCTTGTAAAATAAGGGCAAAACGACAATGTGGACAGTGTGGATAATGTGGATAAACCACAAAAATAATTTGTCGAGAATTGTCGTTTGATAAGTATTTTCAAGGGGTTAATGAGGTTGACGTTTTCTGACTTATGTAAACTGAAAAATCCACGTTGTTTTTTGACCGAAAAATCAAAAAATCAATGTGGATTTGTGGATAAGTTTAGTTGCCAATCAGCTTTTCGCCGATTTTATATACATCTCCGGCACCCATAGTTATAACCAAATCACCGTCGATACATTTTTCTAATAAAAAGTTTTCAATCTCATCAAAAGATGGGAAATATGTCGCATTTCCGCCTAATTCATTAATCTTATTCATGAGATCTTTTGAACTTATACCGAGAGTATTCTTCTCTCTTGCAGCATATATTTCTGCAAGAATAACGTTGTCCACTCTTGAGAGAGCCTTGGCAAACTCATCTAAAAGAGCGTGTGTACGTGTGTAAGTGTGAGGCTGGAATACAAGGTAGGTATTGTTGTGCGGATATTTTTCAATAGTGTTGATGGTTACGTTAATCTCATCAGGATGGTGAGCGTAATCGTCAATTACAGTAATACCACCGATTTTTCCTTTTAACTGGAAACGTCTCTGAGCTCCGCTTGTTTCAAAGAGACCTTTCCTGATTGTATCTAAATCAATTCCCATGAATACAGATGCAGCAATTGCGGCAAGGGAATTATATACGTTGTGCTTTCCTGTAACATGTAAATCAATGTGAGCTATTATTTCACCCTTTGAAACTAAGTCAAATGAAGGATGAGCGAATTCGTCATATGTGATATTAGAAGCGCTGTAATCATTAGAATCACTGTCGCCGACTTTTATTACCTTACAAGGTAAATCCTTTGTAAAGAAATCCACATCTTCAATGTCTCCGTTAATAACAAGACAACCGTCTTCAGGAAGCAGTTCTGCATATTTTCTGAAACTGTTTCTGATGTCATCCAAATCCTTGAAGAAATCAAGGTGGTCTTCGGCAACGTTAAGAATGATTCCTATACTTGGAGCAAAAGAAAGAAAACTGTTTGTGTACTCACAAGCTTCTGTAATCATATTGCCGGAAGCACCAATTCTGGTATTTCCGCCTATTGTCGGCATTATTCCTCCAACTAAGATAGTAGGATCAAGTCCTGCCTCAATCATAATCTGAGAAAGAAGTGTAGTAGTTGTGGTCTTTCCGTGAGTTCCTGAAACACCGATTGCTGTATTATAATTTCTCATCATCTGTCCCAAAAATTCAGCTCTTGAGAGAAGTGGTATATTTTTCTCCTTTGCTGCAACAAGTTCTGGATTGTCTTCCTTGACTGCAGCGGTATAAATAAGTACTTCTACATCATCATCTAAATTCTCTGCAACCTGACCAATGGAAATACGCGCCCCCAGTGATTCGAGGTGCTCTGTTATTTCAGAGGCTTTGTTATCAGAACCTGTGATAGTGAATCCTTTCGAAATCATAATTTCTGCAAGTGCGCTCATGCTGATTCCGCCAATACCTGTAAAATGAAGTTTGGCAGGCTTATTAAAATCTAATTCGTACATTATTAATCGCTCCATAAATAATATTAACAATTTCAAAAAGAACATAAATATCCGATATTTCAAATAGAAGGATGATTATCAGATTGTGTGAATTGAAATTGTCATTTCTAATTATACTATTAAATATAGAAAAATAAAGTGCAAATTGAAGTGGTGGTTTTATAAAATGGTAACTTTTCAGCAATGCACATAAAAGAATAAATATTTGGAATCAAAAGCTGTTCCTGAAATGAAATCAGAAACCACTTGGGGAGAGAATTATTAATGTATTTATATAGAATAAAATACATAAAAAAGTAAAAATATACATATAATTAGTTTGGAAGATTGAAGAAAAAGCTGTAAAAACAAAAAAATAAAGAAAAAAGTGACGAAATTTTATTGTAATATTGTTCGAAAATTGGAATGATTAATGATATGAAAAAATAGAAATTTGGTAAAGGTGCACAAAAAAAGTTGATATTGTGTTTCAAATGAGTAAAATTAGATGAAAAAAATCGCTAAAAACCCTTTTATTCATGGCTGTAAAATGATATAATTTTAATTACTATAATTTATGCAGCGAGGTGATAACGTGATTAAGAAAGAAATGATAGCTATGTTATTAGCAGGGGGACAGGGTAGCCGTTTGGGAGTTCTCACTTCTAAGGTAGCAAAGCCTGCCGTAGCATTTGGGGGAAAATATAAGATTATTGATTTCCCTCTGAGCAATTGTATTAATTCAAGTGTGGATACAGTTGGTGTGCTCACACAGTATCAGCCACTTAGGTTGAATGCCCACATTGGAATAGGTATTCCTTGGGATTTAGATAGAAATATCGGTGGGGTTACTGTACTTCCACCATACGAAAAGAGTGAAAATACTGATTGGTACACAGGTACGGCAAATGCTATTTTCCAGAATCTTGATTATATGGATTCTTATAACCCTGATTATGTTTTGATATTGTCAGGTGACCATATTTATAAGATGGATTATGAGATTATGCTGGATTATCATAAGGCTAACAATGCAGATGTTACCCTTGCGGTTATGCCGGTTCCTATTGAGGAGGCAAGCCGTTTTGGTGTAGTAGTTGCAGATGAGGAAAACAGAATTAAGGAATTCCAGGAAAAACCTGAGAAGCCAAAGAGCAATCTGGCTTCAATGGGTATTTACATATTCTCTTGGCCGGTACTGAAGGAAGCTCTTATTAAGTTGAAAGATCAGCCTTCATGTGACTTTGGTAAGCATGTTATTCCTTACTGCCACGAAAAAGGTGACAGAATTTTTGCATATGAATTTAACGGATACTGGAAGGATGTTGGAACACTTCATTCTTACTGGGAAGCAAACATGGAACTTATTGATATTGTTCCTGAGTTCAATCTTTACGAAGAGTACTGGAAGATTTACACAAAGAGCGATGTTCTTCCACCACAGTATATTTCTGATAAGGCGAGAGTTGACAGAAGTATTGTTGGAGAGGGATGTGAGATTTTCGGTACAGTTTGCAATTCAGTAGTATCTGCTAACGTAGTGGTTGAGGAAGGCGCGGAAGTGTACGACTCAATTATTATGCAGGGTGCTGTTATTAAGAAAGGAACGAAACTCCACAAGGCCATCGTAGCCGAAGGCGTAGTTATCGGCGAGGATTGTAGAGTGGGTGTTGGAGAGTACGCAGACAGCAAACTGAGCACAAAGATTTACAATTGTGATCTTGCCGTAATCGGCGAAAATTCAGTGATTCCGGATGGAGTTACTATTGGAAAGAATACAGCAATTGTCGGAAAGACGGATGAATCTGATTATACTGACGGCAAGCTGGAATCAGGAGACTATATTATTAAGGCAGGTGAAATCTAATGAGAGCAATAGGTATTATTTTAGCAGGTGGTAACAATAGCAAGATGAAACAGCTCTCAAATAAACGAGCAGTTGGAGCGATGCCTATCGCAGGAAGCTACAGAGCTATTGATTTCGCCTTGAGTAACATGAGCAATTCACACATTCAGAAAGTAGCAGTACTCACACAGTACAACGCACTTTCACTTAATGAACACCTCAGTTCATCAAAATGGTGGGACTTTGGTAGAAAGCAGGGAGGTTTATTCGTATTTACACCTTCAATTACTGCTGATAATGGTTTCTGGTACAGAGGTACAGCAGATGCCATTGCACAGAACATTGCTTTCCTTAAGAAGAGTCATGAACCATATGTAGTTATCGCATCAGGGGATGGAATCTACAAACTTGATTATAATAAGGTATTGGAAGAGCATGTAAACAAGCAGGCTGATATCACAATCGTTTGTAAGAGAGTTCCTTCAGACTCGGATAAGTCTGAATATGGTGTTATAAAGACAGATGACAGAGGATTCGTTACAGACTTTGTTGAGAAACCAACAAAGAGTGATGCTACACTTATTTCGACAGGTGTGTATGTAATCAGAAGAAGATTACTTATTTCACTTATTGAGAAGGCAGCAGAAGAAGAACGTTATGACTTCGTAAATGACATTCTTCAGAGACAGAAGACAGAAAAGAAAATTGTGGCATACGTTATGGATTCTTATTGGAAACATATCTCGACAGTAGAGAATTACTTCGAGGCAAATATGGACTTCCTCAATCCTGAAGTTAGAAATTATTTCTTCAAGGAATATCCTGACGTATACTCAAAAGTAGATGATTTGCCACCGGCAAAATATAACCCTGGATCAAACGTTAAGAACAGTCTTGTATCAAGCGGTTGTATTATCAACGGTTCGATAGAGAATTCAATTCTCTTCAAACAGGCATATGTAGGTAATAATACAGTTATCAAGAATTCTATTATTCTTAATGACGTTTACATTGGTGATAATGTGTACATCGAGAATTGTATTATTGAAAGTCACGATACTATTAAGGCAAACACAAGATATGTTGGTGGAGAGAAACCTGAGATAATCGTGGAGCGAAACTTCCGTTACGGAATTTAATTAGGATCCAATTTAGTGATAACCGTTCATAATACGATTTGTCTTAGTTGGACAAAGTGTATTAGTGTGGTTATCTGAGTGAGACATAAAAAGGAGGACACATATGGAAATAACAGACGTACGTGTACGTAAAATGACAAAAGAGAGCAAGATGAAGGCTGTTGTTTCAATTACAATTGATGATGAATTTGTAGTTCATGACATTAAAGTGGTTGAAGGCGAGAAAGGCTTGTTCATCGCAATGCCAAGCAGAAAAGGCGCTAACGATGAATACAGAGATATTGCTCATCCAATTAATTCTGATACACGTTCAAAAATCCAGGATATTATTCTTGCAGCATATGAAAAGTCATTGTTGGAAGAAGAATAAGTACGACGAGAAAGAAGGCGACTGCGCAGGCAGTCGCCTTTCTTGTTATCCACGACGAGCCAAGCGAAAATCTGTGCTTGCACAGAGATTTTCACTTGGCGACCGTGTAATCACTGAGAAGTAGCGAAGTGGATTCGAAGTGATTACACAGAGTGGGTATCGAGTAGGAATCAGCCTACTCGA
>JAEELL010000098.1 GCA_016282745.1 Lachnospiraceae bacterium | reverse complement strand
CGGATGTGCTAGACATATGAATGTATTTATCACAGTCAATTACATCTAAGACATATTTAATGTCATTAGAGCAATATGCAATTTTATCATAAACTACATCATAATGGTTGCCCTTTAACGCTGATGCTATGCTTTGAGGATCAGTACGTTCTAGTCTTATTCTTTTGACCTTATCACTATAATCATCGTCTTTTAGTTGTCTCGTAGCAATTGTCACGTCGTGTCCTTGTCTTAACAATTCCTTTACCATCGGGATTCCGAAATACCCCCATCGCACAAAATACTGAAGTATTTTATTCTCTGAGTATTTCGCTACTACGTAGGGGAAAGAGTAGTAATGCCTAGAGTGTTGTCATCATGACAACGATACATAAGAGATCTTAGGATACTTCCTAACAAGCAGCGTTGTATTAGAAGCGCGTATCTTGCAAAATAAGCAACCGCTCATATGTCTATTGGGCTAAGTGTTTTTTTAAAATAAAAATAATTGACACGACTTAACAATGGTGCTAATGTAATCTTAAATAATAGCACGAATGTAAAGTGGGTGATTGCTATGAATAAAAAAGAATTATTAGATAAAATGACAGAAAAGAATAACGGATATTTATTTGCATCTGAAGTGGAAAAGGAAAATATTTCCAGAACATATTTAGCAGAATATGTCCATTCAAATAATTTTGAGAGAGTGGCTAAAGGAATCTATATTTCAGAGGATACATGGGAAGATGAACTATTTATTATGCAAAGATGTTATCCCAATATTATTTTTTCAGGAGAGACAGCATTGTATTTGCATCAGTTGATTGATCGTGAATATAACAAAATTTGTGTTAGTGTTCCCAGAGGTTTTAGTGGAAGCAGATTACGGAAAAAAGGTGTTGAAATTCATCAAGAGAAAGAGGAAACATATAATTTGGGAATTGTTGAAATTGAAACTAATTTTGGAAATAAAATCAGATGTTATGATCGGGAAAGATGCATTTGTGACCTTGTAAAAAATAGAAAAAAAACTGAAGTTCAGAATTATCAAACTGCGCTTGTAAGCTATTTGAGAGATAAGGATAGAGAACTATCCAAATTGATGAGGTATGCAAAATTGTTGAAAATTGAAGATGAAATGAAGAAGTATGTGGAGGTACTGGTATGATAAGTACAGCTATTCAGCTGAAGGCGAAAATTCGAAATGTGTCAAAGGGAAATGATAGGATTGCAAAATCATATACTGACAGTAACGGAGTTCATAAAAATATTTGACAATTGTATTTATGCGTGTATAATAAAATACAATTATAACGTTATAAGAATTTAGGAAAGGAATCAGAGCAATGCAGAACAGAAATCTTTTTTCAAAGTGCGATAGATTATCGAAGTTGCTTGTGGTCAAGGTCGGCTATAGGTCTATTGCTGATGGAAAAAGATATTGCGAAGTTGGAGATTTTGTTTTCTAATAATATTAGAAAATGCGAATGAGATAAGTATCAAAACCATCAGGCAATAGAAATATTGTTTGGTGGTTTTTCTTTTTTTACGAGGAGGAATGAAAATGAATCATAAGGGAACAAAAACAATTGAAACAGAAAGATTAATCCTAAGACAGTTTAAGCCAGAAGATGCACAGGCGATGTTTGATAATTGGGCATCAGAGGACGAAGTGAGTAAATGGCTTCCATGGCCGACGCATGAGAATGTAGAAGTGACAAAATGGATTCTTTCGGATTGGATTCCAAAGTATGAAAATCCTGATTATTATAAATGGGCGATTGAGTTGAAAAGTACGGGAAAAATTATTGGAGATATTTCTATTGTACGTGTTTATGAACATATCGCAGGTGGAGAACTTGGATACTGCTTGGGTTCAAAATGGTGGGGCAACGGAATTATGCCGGAGGCAGGAAAGGCAGTTATCAAATTTCTTTTTGAAGAAGTTGGATTTAATAGAATTCAAGCCAATTATTTTTCTAATAACCAAAAGTCTGGAAGGGTAATGCAGAAAATAGGAATGACCTATGAAGGAACCAAAAGACAAGCCGGAATGAGCAAACAGGGGATTTCAGATATGGTACATTATGCGATTTTGAGGGAGGATTATAATGGACAATACTAATTTTGGGCAGAGCGTTACAGGAGTCGTGATAAATAAAGGCAAAGTGCTTCTTGCAAGACATACATATGGTGGTGGAAATAATAAATGAAAGAAAAATTAAAGAAAATAGTTGATAAGTTTCATCAATATAATTCAGAACATATGGCGGCTCAGGCATTTGGATTGAGCGAAGATATAACCTATGATGCACTTGTTGTTGCACCAAGTTATTCTCCCTACAAACTTCATATAGAGAATCAGTGTAAAGTAACAACATTGAAGGAAGGTGGTTATATTGCTGGATATCTGGTTGAGAAAGATGGACTGAAAATTGCATGGATTAAGATTGGATCTTCTGCAGGAAATCTAATCGATCATTTAGCGTTATGTGCAGAACTGACATTTAAAAGGATTATCTTCACTTATGAAGGATACTATTCGTGATACCATGCTTTTTGAAAAAGTTTTTCCGAATTTGACCTATGTTGATGAGGTTGTAAATATCGGAAAGAAGAAAGGGTATAACATTAAAAAAGCCAGCGTGTTCTGTACTCCGTCCTTAGCTCTTGAGTACACACATTTAGATGAAATTAAGTCATTTGATACGGATTTGATTGAGATGGAAACAAGTTCATTCTATTTAATGACGGAGTTGTTTGAACTGCCGGGAATCGCATTGCTTGTTGTTTCAGATAATTCTGCCAGTGGTGCAGCCTTGGTTGGCCGAACTGATGAAGAGCAGGAGCAGTATGATTATGGAAGAAATGTAGTACTTCCTGATATGATATTTACATTGGCAGAGGAGGAGCAATAAGCCGTAAATATTTAAAAAGCTATAAGGCATTAGTAACTGATAAGTTTATAGATGAATTATGAAAAATAAAAACAGAGCAATCCGGAATTTGCTCTGTTTTTGTAAAATATAGATTAATGATATTTTTTCAGTAATAACTCGATAATTTTTTCGGCTTCATCTATGGAAAGATATGGTCTCTTAATTGTACTTGCAAAATAAAAGTCTTTATTCAGAAGTTCTTTTAATTCTTTAGCTGAAACATATTTCAATTCTGATTCACATTGTACTTTTGGTGTTAAAAGATCAACATCAAAATACAATTCATCATTTTCCTTGTTTTCTTTTGCTTTTGATGATTTAATTTTTGCTGCTCCAATAACACCCCAACCTTTATGGTAGTACAAAACATAATCGCCTTTATTAAATGTGTTAATACAATTTTTTACGCCCCCATATGCACTAACTTTGTGGTTCTTCATCATATCCCATATTGCGTTTGAGTCATAAGTGCTATTTGTATCAAACAACACCCCTTTCTGCTCTAATTTTCCGAGATGATAATCATATGGTTTTGCAAAAAATTCAAAATACTTTTCACCATTGATATCATAAAATCTGTATGGAATATAATCTATATCAAGGCCTTCGCTTTTCCAGTAATCAATTGCATCCATAAGATACGAATCGGTATCACTACCAATAATGACAAGTTTTTGACTGCGATTAAATTCGTCGCTTCGCAAAGGAGTATCTAAACCAAAAGCTTCAGCGTGATCCAGTGCTAAATCACCATCAACAGAATATTTTTTGTATAATTCAGAAAGCTCAAAATAATTTTTTCGGCCATAATCCTGACAATATCTCATGATTTGAATTGTAGTATCCCCTGGAACTTTACCTCTTTTTAATTCAAAAATTACAAGATTTCCATTTTTATCAAGGGCACATAAATCTGGTTCGGCTTGCCAACTTCTTTCTTGAAAAATAGGCATTAATTGACCATCAGCGTAATATAAATCGGCAAGGTTATTTGCCAATAAGTTTTCTAAATCTTTTTCAAGTCCGCCAATGTCTTCATAATTATAACTTTGTAACATCTCAATATTATTATCTTTTGGGTTAAACTTATATAACATATTCCGCCTCCTTTGTTGTTCAAAATTTGTTTGAGAAAAAATATCCGAACATATTTAAACAGCATATTAATAATATGTCTGTTTATACTTAACACTACGATATCATATTTTATTCTTTCCGACTACAAGTTTTGTGGTGACTTAACTATAAATACTTATATGAGGAAATTCAACTGCCTTTTTAGAAAAAGAAACGCTGCGCCACAGCCTTGGCAGGCCATCGCGCAGCGATTTTGTTCAACTGGAATTTATCTATATTTTTCCAGACGATACATCAATCCATTTTCGAGTTCCGCATTCCCATTTTTATAGTCATACCCCATTTTTCGATAGAACCCTACTGCTGTGATTGAAGCAGGTATCTCGATACGATTTGCTCTTAAAAAATACTCATCTTTCTCAAGCGTCTCGATGATTT
>JAEELL010000097.1 GCA_016282745.1 Lachnospiraceae bacterium | reverse complement strand
AGTTTTTGCTTTGCCAATAAAGCTAGTGTTGTTGAAGCATCAACCGACACCACTTCATATCCTCTGTCTATAAAGTTTCTAGAATCCCTTCCGGCACCGCATCCCAAATCCAAAATTCTTCCATGGGGAGGAATTAACTCCAAAAAATCCTTATACAGATACTCAGTCTCTGCACCTACTGTAGATTCAAAGAATTCTTCTGCATTGTCTTCATAGTAGTCATGTGTAGTACTCATAAACGTCACCTCGTACTGTTTTATTTCAAGAACGCCTCAGTGTTCTTTCTGCGAAATGCGCATCAGCCAAAATCAAACATGTCATCAAATCCGTTTTTCACTTCGTCATCCCAAGGTCCCATAAGCGTTTCCTCCTTTATTATTCACTTGTCACTTCCGTTCACTTTAATACAATTATTATACCATATAAGTTCTATAAAAAACTCTTTTTTCAATCACGTTTTCTTAAGATATAAAATATTGCAAAAAACCTCTATAAGAATTATCATATTATGACTTTCCTATAGAGGTTTTTAGTAAGTGTATTATTAATAATATTTTTTTGCTAATAATTTACATTATTATATTTTTAACTATGCATTAGTTTCCTGCAATGCTTCTTCTGTCTTAGCAATCAATTCATCATCGCTGATAACTGTAATTCTTCCGCCATCATACTCAGAGCGAACCCAGCTATATACTTTTTCAACAACAGGTGATTTCTTATCAAGTTCATCTCTTCCCTTTGATTTGAGATACTGGTTGATGCAATATGCCACACCCGCCATTCCTGAAGTACTTGTTATCGATACTTTAGGTGGTCTGTCAAGAATTGTCTCTGTATCAAAAATATTGTAAATCTCATGATTTTTGAGCATTCCGTCGGCATGAATCCCCGCTCTTGTAAGGTTAAAGTTAGCACCAACAAACGGAGTCATAGCTGGAAGATTATATCCTGTTTCGTTCTGGATGTAATCAGCAATCTCTGTGATTACCTTTGTGTTCATTCCGTTAAAATGTCCACGAAGTGAAGCATATTCAAATACCATTGCTTCAAGTGGAACATTTCCTGTTCTCTCACCAATTCCAAGGAGCGAACAGTTTACTGCGCCTGCTCCGTACATCCATGCTGTTGTGGCATTGACTACACCTTTGTAGAAATCATTGTGACCATGCCACTCTAACATTTCTGATGGAACATCAGCATAATGCTGCAGTCCGTAGATAATGCCCGATACGCTTCTTGGAAGTGCTGCGCCTGCATAAGGAACACCAAATCCCATAGTGTCACATGCTCTTATCTTGATAGGCACTCCGCTTTCTCTTGACATATCCATAAGTTTATATGCAAATGGAACTACAAAACCGTAAAAATCTGCTCTTGTAATATCTTCGAAATGACATCTTGGTCTGAGCCCTGACTCGATACACTCAGATACTATACCAAGGTATTTATCAAGCGCCTGCTGTCTGTTGAGCCCCATCTTGTGGAATATATGATAATCAGAGCAGCTTACAAGTATACCTGTCTCATTTACTCCGATTGATTTAACAAGATCAAAATCTTTTTTTGAAGCTCTGATCCACGTTGTAATCTCAGGAAACTTGTATCCAAGCTCCATACATTTCTCGAGGGCTTTTCTGTCTTTTTCTGAATACACGAAAAACTCTGTCTGACGAATCATTCCATTTTCTCCGCCAAGTTCATGCAACAACTTATAGATATGTACCATCTGCTCTGTTGTGTATGGTGCTCTTGATTGCTGACCATCTCTAAATGAGGTGTCAGTGATAAATATATCCTCCGGCATATTTTCCGGAACCCTTCTGTAATTGAATGCTATCTTAGGTGTCTCTGTATACGGAAACATCTCTCTGAATAATTCAGGCTCCTCAACATTCTGAAGTTGATATATATATGGATCTTGTTCCAATTTAAAAGTCTTGTTGCTTAACTTAATGTCCTTCAAAAAGGGCCACCTCCATTCACACAAAAATCTTTATTGATTCAAGGCTCTCACAAAATCAGATTAATCTGATTTGCTTTTCTCTATCAATAAATAATCTGATTTGCTTTTCTCTATCAATAAAAAAAATCTGATTTGCCTTACGCTTCAATAAGTTTTTCGATAGCTGCAATCTTAGTACAAAGCGCTAACACTTTACTTGCCTCAAGTAATTCTTTTGGTGAAGGATATGAAGGTGCGATTCTGATGTTGCTGTCTTTTGGATCTTTTCCGTATGGGAATGGTGCTCCTGCTCCTGTAAGAACCATTCCGGCATCCTTACACATAGCAACTACTTTCTTCGCACATCCCTCCATAACATCGAGAGATACAAAGTATCCTCCAAGTGGTTTTGTCCATTCTGCAATACCTGTTCCTGCAAGTTCACTTTCGAGTGTTGTGAGAACTGCGTCGAATTTTGGTCTTAAAAGTTCTGCATGCTTCATCATATGGGCATTCATTCCATCAAGGTCTTTGAAGAACTTAACATGTCTGAGCTGATTAATCTTATCGTGACCGATAGTCTGAACTGTCATCTGTTTCTTTACAAAATCAAGGTTTGCTGTTGATGCAGACATTGCAGCAATTCCTGAACCAGGGAATGAAACCTTAGATGTTGATGCGAACTGGAATACCATATCCTCGTTTCCGTTCTTCTTGCACTCTTCAAAAATATCTAAAAGTTCATCCTTTTTATCTTCATATAAATGATGGATAACATAAGCATTATCCCAGTAAATTCTAAAATCTTTTGCAGCCGGCTTTAAAGCAGCAAGTCTCTTTACTGTCTCTGCAGAATATGTTATGCCTGATGGATTAGAGTACTTTGGAATAGACCACATACCCTTAACTGACTCGTCATTATTTACATACTGCTCAACCAAATCCATGTCAGGTCCATCTTCTGTAAGCGGAATATTAATCATCTCAATACCAAAGAATTCTGTAATCTTGAAATGTCTGTCATATCCCGGTACAGGACAAAGGAATTTTACTTTGTCGAGCTTACACCATGGAGTACTGCCCATAACTCCATGTGTAAATGAACGTGAGATAGTATCATACATAATATTTAAACTTGAATTGCCATAAACAATAACATTTTCAGTTGGAACGCCCATAACCTCACTCATAAGTCTTCTTGCTTCCATAATTCCACAAAGTTCTCCGTAGTTTCTGCAATCAAGACCTGTTTCTGACTTAAGCTCATCCTCTGAAGTCAATGCGTCCATGATACCTGCTGAGATAGCAAGCTGATCAGGACCCGGCTTTCCTCTTGACATATCAAGATTAAGACCTGCTTCCTTAATCTTTGCATACTCTGCTTTTAATTCAACAAGCATATCCTTTAAGGTTTCTTTTTCCATTTCACAATACTTTGACATAATTTCCTCCTTAAATATGTTTGTAAATTGCTGAAATCTTATAGCAATTCTTCAAAAATTGTTATTTCCATGCCATTTTTTAGCGTAGCATTAAGAATAATATAATAATTGTAAGTTTTTATCAATAGATTTTTAATAATATTAAATAAAATACGGTAAAAACTTAATTTAATTAAGTTACTTATGATTATACAGAATAACTCAATTCTTAATTTAAGCCTTCTTCAATTAAACATTCTTTATTTAACTTCATCCTTTAGTACATTTCCGTTCTTTGCCACATAATCAATCATTGAAAATACAGTAAAGAACAATGAAAGCCATACTAATAGAATCTCTGCGTATTTAAATAATGTAAAATCAAGGTCGATGATAAGAAAGATTATCATAAACATCTGACACACCGTCTTAACCTTTCCCCACCAGCCTGCAGCAAGGACTAATCCCTGATCTGCTGCTATAGTTCTAAATCCACTTATGAAATATTCTCTGCTAATTATGATAATAACTATCCATCCCGGTATCTTTCCTGCAACCGGCAAAATTCCAGTCACATCACAAAGACAAATCATAGCTGCCCCTACAAGCAATTTATCTGCAAGTGGATCCATAAACTTCCCGAAATTTGAAACAAGATTATTTTTTCTGGCAAGATATCCATCAAAAAAATCTGTGATACTCGCCACAATAAAAATACCCACTGCCACAAATTTGGAAATGTTTCCAAATGGCATAACCAACATTACTATTACAAAAAACGGTATTAAAATAACTCTGAACACTGTCAGCTTATTAGGCAAATTCATATCCATTATTCATCACCTGCAACGCTTTCGCATTTTCCTTTCATTATAGTTATATAGATTTTATTATGTTATCAGCATGCAATAAAAGAGTTATAACACTACACTAACTCTCCAACAAGATCATACTCGAGAGCTCCTGTAATTCTTGTTTTTACAAAATCACCAGTCATAAGTTGTTCATCAGTCATAACAAACACATTGCTGTCGACTCCCGGGATATCCATGTAGGTTCTTGCCATGTATGCGTTCTCATCCGGAATTTTTCCTTCGATAATTGCAAGAAATTCTTTTCCAATCAGTTCATTTACCTTATCAGCAACAATTTCCGACTGTAATTCCATAATCTCATATTTTCTGTCTTCTTTTATCTGTTCATCAACCTGATCCGGGAAAGACGCTGCCGGCGTATTTTCCTCCTGAGAATAAGTGAAAACTCCCAGTCTGTCAAATTCCATCTCGTCAACAAACTTCATTACTTCTTCATGATCCTCAGCAGTTTCGCCCGGGAATCCCGAAATCAAAGTTGTCCTTATTATTATTCCCGGAACCTTCTCTCTGAGTTTCATAACAACTTTTCTCAAGTCACTGTTAGTTGTTCTTCTTCCCATCCTCTTTAAGATTCTGTCACTTGCATGCTGAATTGGAATATCAATATATTTACATATTTTATTTTCCCTCGCCATCACCTCAAGAAGTTCATCGTATATTTCTTCCGGATAACAATAGAGAACTCTAATCCATACAAGACCATCAATCTTACACAACTCTTCAAGCAACTTGTGAAGAGTCTTCTCTCCATAGATATCCGTTCCATACATTGTTGTTTCCTGAGCCACAAGAATCAGTTCCTTAACTCCGCTATCTGCTAGTTTCTTTGCTTCTTTTAGAAGATTCTCCATAGGAACACTTCTGAAATTACCTCTCACCTTTGGAATAATACAATAAGAACAGTGTTTATCACAGCCTTCCGCAATCTTCAAATAACTGAAATGACCTCCTGTTGAAACTATTCTCGGAGCATCAGCTGCAGACAAAACGTCAATATCCATAAGATAATCTTTTTTGTCGTTGAACTGTTCAACAGCATCAACTATTTTTTCAATTGCCGTTGTTCCGACAATCACATCGACTTCAGGTATATCACTTCTGATTTCTTTTGCATATCTTTGTGCAAGGCATCCACAGGCAATCAGCGCTTTACATTTGCCGTCTTTCTTTCGGCCTCCCATTTCAATGAGAGTATTGATGCTCTCTTCTTTTGCATCACCTATAAAGCAGCATGTATTTACAACAATTATCTCTGCTTCGTATTCATCATCTGTAAATTCATAACCTTTTTCTCTCAATATGCCAAGCATGTGCTCAGAATCCACAAGATTCTTATCGCAGCCAAGTGACACAAATAAAATCTTCATCTAAAAATCCTTTCCCTCTAAGTGAAAATAACAAAACAATAAAAGGGGCGTCTAAGACAACCCCTCTAATTCACTAATTATTCTTCATCGTCCTCATCGCCGATTATCTTAAGTTCACCCTGGTATAACTCTTCAACTGCTGTTGACAAAGGCTTCTTATCATTGCCTCTAACCATTGGTTCATCTCCTGCAATAATCTGACGTGCTCTTTTTGATGTAGCCATAACGATTGAGTATCTGCTCTGTACTACCGGCTGTTCTCCCTCTTCAACATCGCTGTTAACTACTGCCATTAAATCTGTATATGATGGATGTAACATATCTTTAAACTCCTTTCGAAAATGCCTTAATATCTTCTTTTATTTTTTTTATAAAGCTCTCATCAAGCTTATTATTAAAGTTGTCATCGATAATGTCTTTGATGTCTTTTGCACAATCCTCAACAACACCGTTAACAACATAATAATCATAATAATCCATGAACTCAGTCTCTTCAGCAGCTCTTAAAAGTCTCTGTCTTATTACCTCTGTAGATTCAGAGCCCCTGCCTACAAGTCTGTCTTTGAGTGCTTCAGCACTTGGTGGTAAAACAAAAATAAGTTTTGCGTCCGGGGCTTCTTCTTTTACCTTTAAAGTGCCCTGAACTTCGATTTCCAAAATTACATTCTTTCCTTCTTCGATACTTTTCTCAACAAAATCTTTAGGTGTTCCATATAAGTTTCCTACAAATTCTGCATATTCCAAAAACTTATCATCCTCAATCATCTGCTTAAATTCTTCACGCGTCTTATAAAAGTAGTGAACACCTTCTTTTTCACCCGGTCTTGGGTCCCTTGTTGTTGCTGAAACTGAAACAACGCAATCGTCATATTTTTCAATAATCTTCTTAACCACTGTTCCTTTTCCAACTCCGGAAAATCCTGAAATAATCACTAACTGACCTTTACTCATGATCTGCCTCCTAATATCATTTATCAAAAGAATATAATTGTGATTACGTAATATAATTAAATATCTGAATCCAATTGCGATTCTGAAATATTATTCTATATTCTGAATCTGTTCTCTGACCTTCTCGATGTCTGTCTTTAACTTAATTGCTCTATTAGAGATCTCCACATCTGTTGTCTTTGATAAAGTTGTGTTAGCCTCTCTGTTCATCTCCTGGGCAATAAAGTCAAGCTTTCTACCCACTGCACCACCGGCACTAAGAGAATCTCTCATAGCCTTCACATGACTTTCAAGTCTTACAATCTCTTCATCTATACATATCTTATCGGCAAAAATAATAACTTCCTGTGCAATTCTCGACTCATCAATCTGAGTGTTGTCAAGAAGTTCTTCTATCTTTGAAGTGATCTTTTCGCGGTATTCCTGAATAATCTGAGGCGATCTCTCTTTTAAGAAATCAACAATCTCAAGAATCTCATTCAGTTTACCAAGCAAATCCTGTTTGAGATGTTCTCCTTCCTTATTACGGGTTTCAACCATCTTCTCACAAGCACCCTGAATTGCCGTAAGCAGCAATTCCGTCAGAGTCTCTTCGTCCTCATTCTGCTCTTCCATAATAATAACTTCAGGACTTCTTGCAATAACGTTGCTGTCGAGCTTGAGTTCAACATCAAACTCTGTTCCGATAGTCTTATACAATTCATAATATTCTTTTGCAAGAGCTTTGTTATATTTGAGACTGACATCTCCTTCTGTGAGATTCTCATATGAAACAAAGATATCAACCTTTCCTCTCTCGAGATACTGCTTTACTTTGTTTCTTATGTCACTCTCTATAAAATTAAACTTCTTTGGCATCTTGATGTTCAGTTCAAGGTATCTGTGGTTGACTGATTTCATCTCCACAGTAACCTTTTTGCCATCTTTTGACACTTCACATCTGCCAAAACCTGTCATACTGTTTATCATTAATTCACCCCTGGTATTTAATAAAATGCTATATTCGTTTGAGTTGCTAAAAACCAATGACAACCTGTATTCGTAATCAGCTTATGAACACAAATTATCAATTTATTATAATTCATTTATAAAGCACCGTCAAGATAGCAAAATTTCTATTTGACGACAAAACGAATTTGGCTAATTGATAGTAACAGGATAATTGACTAATGATATAATAAATAATACAATTCTATTGTTATTTATATTAATTATTGCTATTAACTATTCAATTAACATAGCTATACACTTTATTATTATAAAAAACAGAAAGGATATATCATTATGGCATTTGACGGAATTACTGTCAGCAGTTTAATAAGCGAATTTAATAAAACATTAGACGAAGGTCGTATATATAAAATAGCTCAGACCGAACCGGATGAGCTCATGATTACATTTAAGGCAAACAAATCACAATATAAGATGTTATTATCTGTAAATGCATCTCTTCCACTTGTCTATTTCACAGAATCATCCAAACCAAGTCCTCTGACTGCACCTAATTTTTGTATGCTTTTGAGAAAGCATATCAACAGCGGTCGCATTGTTTCTATTACGCAGCCGGGACTTGAGAGAATTATCGATTTTGAATTACAGCATTTAGATGAGATGGGTGATGTGTGTATTAAGCACCTTATTATAGAACTTATGGGTAAACACAGTAATATCATTTTCTGTGATGACAAAAATATGATAGTGGACAGTATTAAACATATTTCCTCTGTGATGAGTTCAGTCAGACAGGTTCTTCCCGGTAGAGAATATTTTATTCCGGATACAATGAATAAAGAAAACCCACTGACTGTTGACAGGACTGCTTTTGATACAGTTGTATATTCTAAGGCATGCAATTTATCCAAAGCCATCTACACTTCACTTACAGGTATCAGTCCTGTTGTTGCCGAAGAGATTTGTTACAGAGCCAATGTTGACTCCTCACTTCCTGCCACTGTTATCGATGACGGTGCAAAGGATTTAATCTGGAGCAATTTTGCAAAGATTATTGCCATTGTTAAGTCAGGAGAGTTCTCTCCTGTTATTTACGAAAAGGATGGCTCATATGTTGAGTTCAATGCTTTTCCTCTACTTTGTTACGCAGACTGCAACGAAATTTCCTTTGACAGTATGAGTGAGTTGCTTGAATCTTTTTATAAGAAGAAAAACGAGTCTACCCGTATCAAGCAGAAGTCCTTTGATTTAAGACGTATCGTCAACACTGCTCTTGAGAAGGACAATAAAAAATATGCCCTTCAGCTCAAGCAATTGAAAGACACAGAAAAAAAGGACAAATATAAAGTTTACGGAGAACTGCTTACAACTTACGGTTATTCTGTTGAAGCAGGTTCTAAAGAATGCGAATGCGAAAACTTTTACACCGGTGAGACGGTTAAAATCCCTTTGGATCCAACTCTCACTCCTATAGAAAATGCAAAGAAGTATTTTGATAAATATGCCAAACTCAAAAGAACAGGAGATGCCCTCTCCTCTATTGTTCTAGAGACAAAAGCATCAATCGATTATCTTGAAACAATTAGCGTTTCTCTGGATATTGCACAAAATGAAACAGACCTCAAGGAAATCAAAAACGAATTAGTACAGACCGGTTACATCAAGAAACGTTCAACTAACAAGAAAGAACGTTTTAAGAGCAAACCTCTTCACTTCATTTCAACCGGAGGCTACCACATGTATGTGGGCAAAAACAATATCCAAAACGAAGAACTCACATTTAAGGTAGCAAATGGAGGCGACTGGTGGTTCCACTCAAAGGCTTTCCCCGGCTCACACGTCATTGTTAAAACTAACGGCGATGAACTTCCGGATATCGTATTCGAAGAAGCAGCCCGCCTTGCCGCTCATTTTTCCAAAGGAAGCGGCCAGGAAAAAGTTGAAATCGACTACACCATGAGAAAGAATGTCAAAAAAGTTGCCGGTGCCATGCCGGGATTTGTAATTTATCATACCAATTATTCAATGGCAATTTCGCCTGATATAACAGGAATTGAAGAAGTTAAATAAAATAAAACAAAATAAATAAAACAAAATAAATAAAACAAGATAATTCTATAAAAAAGCAGTCTATTTGTTTGTGATTATTAATAAACCACTCACAAAACGGCTGCTTCTTTTTCTTTTTCTTTATCTTTATTCTTTATCATTTTTGTATCTTTTAATATGTTTTATCTTCCCGTCTACTTTATGCATATAATTATCCTGTCTCCACCTTTTTACCTCCAATGCATCCGATGGAATTTCTTTTTCTAGCCAATACACTTCATATGGTGTGTCAGGTCTGTCTTTACAGAATGGACAATCACAATCTTCTCCTCCACATTTTGGTTCAAGCCATATATTACAACTAATACACGCCCTCGCATCATGTCTGTAAATATGAATCAAGTCATTTCCTCCACAAACAGGACAGATTCCATCATACTTCATTCCTATCTTATTCCATATCCGGTTATTTCTTCTTGCTTTCAAATTATTTTTTCTATTTTTCATAATCGTGCACCTGAAAATATTCTATCAACTGCCTCATCGTAAGCTTTCAAACTCTGAGCTTTTCTAACCATTTTAAGACACTTGTGAGGATTTTCGAAAATCCCCGACATATAAATCCACACTTCTCTCATTTTGAACAAAATATGTGTATCACCACTTATAACCTCGCAATATTTATGGTAGTAGTCATCGTGAAACTTTCTGATTCTGTCATAATCTATATCACAACCATACACAATCTGCTCCGGAAGCATTGGATTTCTGATTATTCCTCTTCCAATCATCACAGCCTTAACGCTGAAATTACTAATGATATTACTGTAATCATAAACGCTGTTGATATCACCATTGTAACAAATCGGAACATTTATGCTATCAAATGTATATTCAAATTGTTCCATGTCCGGAATTCCTTTATACATCTGCTTTCCGGTTCTTGGATGAATTATTATTTCCTCAAAAGGAAACTGATTATACACTTTCAAAATATCCTCAAACTCAAGTGGAGATTCAAATCCTATTCTGGTTTTTACAGACACTTTAACTCCAAGTTTCTCTGCACCATCAAACACTTCATCAAAAAATCTTTTCATATGAATAGGATCTTTTAAGAACCCTGCACCTCTGTTCTTATTAACAACCGTACCTGAAGGGCATCCGGCATTAAAATTAATCTCACTATATCCCATGTCTTTTAACTGGGTAGCCGCTTTCAAAAAATGAGTTGCATTATTTGTCAGAATCTGTGGTACAATATACATATTTTCAATATAATTATTTTCCGGAATTATATCTCTAATTTCCTTGCCGGCGAGCCTCTTGTTATCACTTGGCACAATGAAAGGCGCAAAGTATTTATCGATGCATTTTCCAAAAATCTCTTCGTATGCGTTTCTGTAAATATATCCTGTGATGCCCTCAAGGGGAGCCATATAAATCTTCATTCTTACCTCTCAACAATTATCTTTTCTAAAATAAATTATTCATTTTTTTGAGAACGGTTTATTATTCAACAAATAATAATTTCATTACATCTTCTAGATTATAATCTTGGTTAATTCTATTTTCAAGTACAGAAGTCTCTCTTTTACGATAATTATATATTTTTAGTAACTATTTGAAAAACCTCCCATATAATGCTATACTTTTTTTGTGTGTAAACATTCAGCTTATCAACTATTATTTTGAATGATTTTACGCTCACAATAATAAAAAAAGGAAGTACATA
Source organism: Lachnospiraceae bacterium (assembly GCA_016282745.1). Taxonomy (GTDB): domain Bacteria; phylum Bacillota; class Clostridia; order Lachnospirales; family Lachnospiraceae; genus SIG293. Next base: position 2,686 of record JAEELL010000097.1, on the reverse strand, counting down.
CATATGAAATTATGGGGCGGACGTTTCACCAAAGAAACAAACCAGTTAGTGCATAATTTTAATGCATCATTATCATTTGATCAGAAATTTTATAAACAGGATATCAGAGGAAGTATTGCTCACGTTACTATGCTTGCAAAACAGAACATTATCACTGACGCTGACAAAGAGGCTATAATAGGTGGCCTCAATAGTATTCTTGCTGATATCGAAAACGGAACTTTAGAGTTTACAAATGAACATGAAGATATTCACAGTTTTGTTGAAGCACATCTTATCGACAGAATCGGCGAACCGGGAAAGAAACTTCATACCGGAAGAAGCCGTAACGATCAGGTTGCTCTTGATATGAAACTTTACGTAAGAGATGAGGTTGTTGAATTAAATGACCTTCTCAAAACACTTCTTTCTTCTCTTATCAAAGTTATGGAAGAAAACACAGAGACTTATATGCCTGGCTTCACACACTTACAGAAAGCTCAGCCTGTTACATTAGCTCACCACTTTGGTGCATACTTTGAGATGTTTAAAAGAGACAGAAGCCGTCTTACAGATATTTACAACAGAATGAACTACTCTCCTATCGGATCAGGTGCCTTAGCAGGAACCACATATCCATTGGACAGAGAGTATACAGCTTCTCTTCTTGATTTTGCAGGAGCTACACTTAACAGTATGGATTCAGTATCAGACAGAGACTACATTATCGAGCTTATGTCTGCACTTTCTACAATCATGATGCACCTTAGCAGATTCTGTGAGGAAATCATTATTTGGAACTCAAATGAATACAGATTTGTCAACATTGACGACTCTTACAGCACAGGTTCAAGTATTATGCCTCAGAAGAAGAATCCTGACATTGCTGAACTTGTACGTGGAAAGACAGGTCGTGTGTACGGAGCGCTCACTTCTATCCTCACAACCATGAAAGGACTTCCACTTGCATACAACAAAGATATGCAGGAAGATAAAGAATTTACATTTGACGCTATCGACACAACTAAAGGCTGTATTGCATTATTCACAGGAATGATTGATACAATGACATTCAACAAAGATAATATGGAATCAAGTGCAAAGAACGGATTCACAAACGCAACAGACGCTGCTGATTATCTTGTTAATCACGGAGTTGCATTTAGAGATGCACACGGTATTGTTGGCCAGCTCGTTCTGTTCTGCGAGAGCAAAGGTATCTCTCTTGACGATATGACACTTGATGAATTCAAAGCCATCAGCCCTGTATTTGAAGAGGACATTTACGAGGCAATCAGCTTAAAGACATGTGTAGAAAAGAGACTCACACTTGGCGGTCCCGGAAAAGAAATGATGGACAAAGTTATTGCTATTAATAAAGAATACCTTTCAAATAATTAAAAAGTAAATTTGAGTGAGCCATTCTAAAGGATAGTTTGTGGATAATACCGGAATGACTTCATATAACAAAAAATCGCAGGACTGCATATCTTTCCGATATGCAACTCTGCGATTTTTAATTATTTGATATTTTGTCATATAAGATTAAGTAGTAACTTTGATTATACGGCTATATCAATTCCTTCATTTTTTCAAGTGTTAAAGCTTTTATTACTACGGTCTTGCCTTTTATTATTGAATCTTCACGCATCTTTTCTATTATTTCATAATAATCATTTTCCTGCTTCAACATCATCAAGCAGACTATCTCGATATTGTTTTCCGCCCAAACAATCATATTTAACAATATCAAGTGATTTTCTAGATTTTAATGCATTAAAAGCATCATCCCCATACAATGCTGCAATTGCGCTCCATGCGAAATATGCAAATACCATAACTGAAAGCACTGCAGCAACCGCTACTATAATTGTGAATAGTGCCATTGCTAAATCTTTTGAGGATTCACCACCGCATAATCCGCCGCTATTCATATATGCCGCTTCACCAGTTTCAGGGTTTAGTATTATATAACCCGTTCCATGCCAGTCATAATAATATATGTTTTTTTCGCATTTTATGAGTCATCAAATCCGCCAACCTTGTTGGAATTGGAATTCTACTATTTTCATCTATCATATTTATTGTCATAATTGTTGCAGTATCCAAATCTATTTTATTGCCTATAGATATAAATATTGGCTTGACGTCATCTTTAGTTCTTAGTGCTCTTCCATAAACTTCATTTCCAATAATAATATCTGTATATGTTTTTTCTGATTTTTCTGGCATCTTATAATCAACACCATTTATTTTATAATAACTTTTTGCAACTCCTATACTAGGCTTATCTATTATAATTCCTGCATGCGTTGCCAATCCCATATGTCTTGGATGAAGATATCCGTTTCCATCAAAGAATAATACATCTGGCTCTATTTGAAGTTTACTATATGCTTTTAGAAAAATAGGTACTTCTCTAAAAGCTAAATATCCAGGAATATAAGGCTCCTCAATTTTATCAACAACATATTTTTCTTCCAACACTTTTTTGGTTTTATAATCCAACACCACAATGCAACATACTGCCCACTCCTGGTTATCCACTTTCCAGTATGCCAAATCGACTCCTGCAACTGTTTTCACATTATTTAAACCCACTTCAAAATCTTTGCTCATTCTTTCGAATAAGTCCTTTTGAATTTTGTTATATTCCTCAATCCTATTAGTCCCCATATATTTTCTTCCACTCGTAATATCTTTTTCT
>JAEELL010000096.1 GCA_016282745.1 Lachnospiraceae bacterium | reverse complement strand
AATAATATATCCTTTATGCGTTGCCTGAATGTTCTGGTTTTTTGCACGAAGCAAAGCCATATCCTGAACGATAATCTGTCTTGATACATTTAATTGTTTGGCTATATATGTACCTGATAAAGGTTCATCACTACATTTTAATAATTCAATTATTGCAGTTCTTCTCTCTTCTCCTGTCATATTGCCTCCATTTTCATTTCACCATAGCTCTTCCTACCAATTTACCATTCAACGTTCGGTGACTACTCAATCGGATGCAAGTTCTTAAGTGATAAATCAAGTATTGGTGCAGAATGTGTGAGAGCTCCGCTTGAAATGTAATCTACATCATAGTTTTTGAGAATCTCGATATTCTCTTTTGTTACATTTCCTGAAATCTCAATTTCCGCTCTCTTGTCAATAAACTTGATACATTTGTCGAGAAGCTCAGGTGTCATGTTATCAAGCATTACAATATCAGCTCCTGCCTCAATTGCTTCTACAACCATATCGTATGTCTCAACTTCAACCTCAATCTTGCGAACAAATGGAGCATACTCTTTTGCCATCTGAACAGCTTCTTTAACTCCGCCTGCTGCACCTATATGATTATCCTTCAAAAGAACTCCATCACTTAAGTTGTATCTGTGATTGTTTCCATTTCCAATTCTTACAGCGTACTTTTCAAAAATTCTGTTGTTAGGAGATGTCTTTCTTGTATCAAGAAGCTTGATGTTTGTTCCCTCCAAAAGTTTTGCTGTCTTGTTTGTGTATGTTGCAACACCTGACATTCTCTGGAGGTAATTGAGTGCAACTCTTTCTCCTGAGAGAAGTACCTTGATATCACCTGTAACTTTTCCAAGAAGTTCACCCTTCTTTACTTCGTCTCCGTCTTTTACAAAGAATTCAACTTCTGTAGCTTCATCTAAAAGTGTGAATACTCTTTCAAATACTTGTAATCCGCAGATGATTCCGTCTTCCTTACAGATAAGTTCAACCTGTCCTTTTTTTGGATAAGGCATTACACTGTTTGTTGAAACATCCTCACTTGTGATATCTTCCTTAAGGGCTCCTAAAATAAGTGGATCTACATTTAATCTGAGTGTTGCACTGTCAAACATATTTTTCTCCTTTATTCTTTCTCTCTTTACACGTCTTGCTGCTCTTTTTGCAAATACAAGACTCTCTAATAGTGAATTACTTGCCAATCTGTTTTTGCCGTGTACTCCATTGCAGGCTGTCTCACCTACTGCATACAAATTATCCATTGATGTGTGGCTGTCATAATCAACTTTGATTCCACCCATGAAATAGTGCTGTGCAGGAACTACAGGGATACATTCTTTAGTAACGTCATATCCCTTTTCCTTACAGTAATCTACAATGTGCGGGAAGTGTTCCCTGAGTTCATCCGCAGGGATTGGTCTTAAATCTTCGTAAACAAATTCTGTTCCATCTTTTTCCATCTGCTCCCTTATTTTTTGTGTGAGCAAATCTCTTGGAAGAAGTTCGTCAACAAATCTGTTTCCGTTTTTATCATAGAGCAATGCCCCCTCGCCTCTTACTGATTCAGAAATGAGGAAACTTCTCTCATCCTGTTCACAGAAAAGTGTGGTTGGATGAATCTGAACATAATCAAGATGCTCTGTTGTGATATTGTATTTTGCTGCAAGATCAATGGCATCTCCTGTCAGGTGTCTGAAATTTGTTGAGCGTTTGTACTTTCCACCGATACCGCCTGTTGCAAGAACGGTAGTATCTGCATATACCTCAACACGTTCTCCGTCTTTTTCGTAAATTCCACCAAGACATTTATTACCTTCAACAATAAGGTCCTTGAGACATGCATACTCAATAATTGTAATGTTGTCTCTCTCCTTAGCACGGGCTAATAAGTGGCTTGTAATCTCCTCACCTGTAATATCCTCATGGAACACAATTCTATTTTCTCTGTGAGCGCCTTCCCTTGTGTAATCAAATGTTCCATCGGGATTCTTCTGGAATCTTGCGCCGGCTTCTTCAAGGTCCCTCACAACTTCCTGAGACATTCTAATCATCAGTTCCACTGAACCTACATTGTTCTCATAATGTCCCGCTTTGAGAGTATCTTCTAAAAAGCAATTGTAGTCACTCTCATCTTTCAGGACACACATACCGCCCTGGGCAAGATATGAATCGCTCTCTTCTATTTTTGATTTTGTAATCATCAGGATGTTCATATCTTTTGGCAGATTGAGTGCCATATACAAACCGGAACATCCTGTTCCTACTATAAATATATCTGTCTTCATAGGCTTTCTCCTATTTTGCTAACTCTAGCATCTTCTCTAACGGTGAAAGTGCTTTTTTAATAAATTCATCATCCAAGAATACTTCGTTTGTCTCATTCTCAAGAACATCTACAATCTTCTCAAGTGTTACTTTCTTCATGTTTGGACAAACCTGCTCTTCCATTACTTTGAATAACTTCTTGTTTGGAGCCTGCTCCTCAATACATGGGAACACGCCGTCAACTGTACCGATAATAAATTCCTCTGCATCTGTATCAAGTACATATTTGATAATTCCAGATGTACTTCCAATGTAGTCTGCCTCTTCTCTTACTTCCTGTTTGCACTCAGGATGAACTGCTACCTTTGCACCCGGATGTCTGTCTTTTGCCGCTAACACATCTTCTTTTGTCATGATGTGGTGTCTTGGGCAGAAACCGTCATTTGTCATAACGTTCTTCTCAGGAACCTGTCTTCTTACATAATCTCCAAGGTTCTGATCAGGGATAAAGAATATATTCTTATTTGGAAGATTCTTTACAATCTTTACAGCGTTTGCACTTGTTACACAAACATCTGATAATGTCTTTATATCTGCAGTGGAGTTAATATAACACACAACAGCCAGGTCATCATACTGCTCTCTTTTTTCTTTAATTTCTTTCTCTGTAACCATATGTGCCATAGGACAATCTGCAGATGCATCCGGCATAAATACTCTCTTACCCGGATTGAGAATCTTTGCACTCTCTCCCATGAATTCAACACCTGCAAAAATAATCTTTTTCGCATCAGTCTCCTTGGCAACCTTTGCAAGATAGAATGAATCTCCGATGTAGTCTGCTACATCCTGAACTTCCTTGTCCACATAGTAATGTGCCAATATAATTGCATCGTTATCCTTCTTTAACTTTGCTATGTACTCTTTCATAAGCGCCTCCTAATATGCTTTGGATTGGTTCTGTAATCATTTGTTATATACCTAATATTTAAGTAATCTAATCAAATTTACTATCATTCTTTACATCTGTCTTGTCAGTTGTAAAGACTTTTGTATAAGGATACATTACTCTGTATGATTCGTCAAGTTTTTTTATACATTTATGCATCAAAGTTTTTTATAGATTTATGCATTAAAGACCGGCTGAGCGTATATCCGATATGAGTTCAGACACGCAATGACACTATTTCGTTACTCACCATTTAGCATATATGTGCATAAAGCGGGAGTCACCTCCGCGAGCTGCGCATCCTTGCGGAGCATTTTTATTTCATGGGGAAGTTCAAAGAACTTTCCTATGTAAATAAAAAAAGAAGAGCCATCAAAGACTCTCCTTTTCTTCTGCATTTTTTATATTATCCTATTATCATTTAAGGCTCCAAGCATTTACCTATAAATAATATTTCACCATTTGTATTGTCAACTATCATATAAGCAAACGGTCTGTCTAAATAAACCCTCTTAGCATTTTCATCCTCTAGAATATCCCCTTCAGCTTCTATTCCACCTGTGACAGCGGCTGCTTTTGTACCATCTTCATCAACCAGAATCTTTGTTACCTGAAAAGCCTTCTTCACACTCGGCACATCTAAATCATCCAGAAAGCGGGCATCAAATATGCTTCCCAAATTAAATTTATTCAAAACATCATTTAAATCGTATTTGTTTATAGATTTGTCAGATGAATCCCAACCAAGTTCAAGTTTTGGAAGTCTTATGTAGGTTGTGGTTTCTTCCTTTGAATCTAAAAATGTAGTCAAATCTAAATCTGATAAATTAAACTCTCCTTCTTTCTTTGGAAGAATTCCGATAAATGAGTATCTTTTATCTGTTCCGTAAGTTTTTTCGAAACCTGTCGCATATTCATTCTCAAAATATGAATATTCTGTCCCCGGCATCATTTTAACTATTTTTTTCGTCTCTTCGTTAACATTAAATTCCTGCTCAAAAGTATCCCTGGCATCAAATTTGCTTGTCCACTTTCCGTCAAACAATACCGCATTAAACACTGCAGAATAAATAGGAAGCATATCGTAATCCACGATTTTGTCAATCAACCCATCTGTATTATCTTTTGCCCATTTATTCATTTTATCAATTGAACCACAATCCATAGGTTCAGCAAATACATCTGCAAGATAATGCTGCTTTACCAGATTTGCGAAAGGAAGATTCAAAGTATATTTTTGATCATACCAAACTGAATTTGCAATACTCAAAAAGTCATCATTCTCCGCTTTAATCATCAAATCATAATAATACTGATTAATTTCATTCAGATTTCTTCCCAAGTACTTTTCAACATCTTCTTTTATATCCTCATCCCCCGAATTTGCTGCCATCGCAAGCACATAATCCAGTGATGTAGGGCTGACAAGAATATTATCATTTGCTTCAAAGCTATCTACAAGTTTAACTGCTCTGTTTAAAGCATTATTCTCTACAGTTTCAGCTTCTGTCGTTGGAGTTTCAGTTTCCGCTGTTGGAGTTTCAATCTCTGTTGTTGGTTCTGTTGTTGCTTTAGTTGTGGTCTCTCTTGAATCAGTTGTTTTTTCTGTAGTATTCTCTTTTTGATTTGTAGTCTGTAATTCTGTCACTTTTGTTGTCTGAACCTCTGCTGCCTGATTCTTTGATGCTGTAGACTTTTCCTTTGACACAACAGTGATTTTTGTTTTTAATTTTTTAATTGCTTTTTTATTCTTGAACTTTACACTTGCAACTATTGTAGCCCTGCCCTCTTTTTTTGCTTTAACTACTCCCTTTTTAGAAACGGTGGCAACACTCTTTTTCATACTCTTCCAAGAAACTTTTTTAATGCGTGCTCCCTTTACTTTTAATTTAAACTTTTCACCAACTGTGAGCGTTTTATTTTTTACCGATAATGTGACTCTGTTCTTTGTGGCTCCAAATGCATCTGTATCACCCCAGTTACCCGCGCAGTAACCTAAGGAAATAACCGTCAGCGCAACACATAAGCCCCCGCAAAATTTTTTAAAACTTTTTCTTTTCATATTTAACCTCATGTTTTAAACCTGGTAGCGTCAAAAGCCCCTCTTTCTTATTATTCTCTTTTTATTTGAACTGGTCAATGTTTTCTTTAACAAATCTGGCAAGTTCATTTTCGATTTCATAATCAAGACCATCGTACATCATTTCATCGAATTCATCAAAATCATACTCTTCCTCATCCAACATATCCTGAATACTCTCTATGTCTTCAGGAATCTTATTGTCAGGAAATACACTTTTAACTTTATTCATAAGAGTCGATAATTTTTTGAGTTTCAACTCATCTGCACACTTTAATGTTTCTTCGAAATGATCACCATAATAGTAAAGAAAAGTTCTTATTTAGCACACTAAAACTCTATTCCTTTTTTAAATTTATCAAGTATCCTTTTTCGCTCTTGCTTATTATCAGACCTGAACTTTTCTCTTAAAGGTATTGTGTTGTTAGATTCTTCTATACTATCTCTATTCTTTATAATGCCTCTGTTATAAAGCATTCCCATGACAGCTGTGTTTCTATTCACTTTATTTTCATTGTTAACATATATATCTGAAAGAATTTCAAGTAAGTGTTCACACGGTTTACAATAAGACAGTACCGACACATAAGATATTGTATTTGGGGAGGCATCAATATTTTGTTTTATGATATCCAAATACTTCTCATCTCCCGTGTT
>JAEELL010000095.1 GCA_016282745.1 Lachnospiraceae bacterium | reverse complement strand
TTTTATCTGAAGTTGAGCAGGGATTGTGGACCGGTGTCCTTGTTATGGAAGTAGAAAGTTTAGCCAGAGGCGATACCATTGATCAGGGACTTGTTGCTCAGGCTTTCAAATATTCAAACACTCTTATTGTTACTCCACTTAAAACATTTGATCCAAATAATGAATTTGATGAAGAGTATTTTGAGTTCGGATTATTTATGTCCAGAAGAGAATATAAGACCATCAAAAGAAGATTGCAGAACGGAACTCTTGCAGCTTTAAAGGAAGGTAAATATACTCGCTCTGTCGCTCCGTATGGATACGAAAGAGTAAAGATTAAAAATGATAAAGGTTATACCCTTGCTCCGTTATCCGGGGAAGCTGAAATAGTGCAGATGATTTTTGAATTGTTTACCAAAGGAGAACTTCAGGAAGATGGAACCTATAAAAGACTTGGTACTGCTCTAATTACCAGAAGGCTTAATGACCTGGGAGTTAAGCCTAGACATTCTGCTGCATGGATGCCTTGCACTATTAGAGATATTCTTAGAAATGAGCATTATACCGGAAAGATAATTGATGGTAAAAGGAAGCGTAATAAGAAAGTTGTTAACGGCACTCCCGAAACAACCTATTCAAGATCCAAAGAGTACAATGTATATCCCGGACTTCATCCTGCTTTGGTTTCTGAAGAAACATTTGCAACTGCAAACAATTATCTATCTCTTAATAAACCAAGAGGTAAAGTTGAGTCTATTACAAATCCTCTGGCCGGAATAGTTATTTGTGCCAAGTGCGGAAGGTGTATGGTAAGAAGACCATACGGAGACAGACAGGAAGCTACTATCATGTGTCCGTCTACCGCTTGCGATAATGTCTCCTCTAAATATCATTATATCGAGGAGGCTATTCTTACCGGTTTGGAGAACTGGGCTAAATCATATACGGTTGAAGAGCCGGAGAATGATTTGTCCTCTCAGATAGAAGCTAAAAGAAAGTTACTTGAAGAAAAGCAGAATGAGTTGTCCTCTGTTTCTGATCAGATAAACAATATATATACTCTCTTAGAACAGGGAATCTATGATACGGAAACATTCCTGAAGCGACAACAGATTGCAAAGGACCAGAAGCAAAACATTCTGCTGCAGATAGATACAATAGAAAAAGAAATATCTCAGGAAGAAGAATATATACTAAACAGGAATAATATAATTCCCAGAATATATTCTCTGATTGAGTGCTATGACAAGCTTCCTGATGCAGCATCAAAGAATGAGATGCTAAAGCAGGTTATAGATAAGGTTGTTTATCTTAAAACATCTAACGGATGGTACAAAGAACAGCGTGAAGATGATTTTTCTATAGATATTTTTCCTAAACTCCCCGAAAAATAAGGGCTAAAAGTGATGTCTAGTTGGGTGGAACCAACGAACTGGCACATTTGGAAATGATAGGTGCCATAGTTCATCAGCTTACAAAAAATCTTACTCCTGAAGAAATAAAAAAACAGGGCTTTGACAAATACTTTGTCGACCACACATTAGGTGTTTATCCTCAAGCCGCAAGCGGTGCCCCTTTCACTGCGGCATATATTCAGTCCAAAGGCGATCCAATAACAGATTTGTTTGAAGATATGGCTGCCGAACAAAAAGCCAGAACAACTTACGATAACATCTTAACACTTGTGAAAGATAACGAAGTCGCTGATCCAATTAGATTTTTAAGACAGCGCGAAATTGTACACTTTCAGAGATTCGGAGAAGCTCTTCGCATGGTAACAGAAGAAATGAACAAGAAAAACTATTACGCTTTCAATCCATCCGGTCCCGAATGCGGATGCAATAATTAAATAATCACTGAAAACAATAAATCACAGGACGGAGATGAACAATTATCGGTCAATCTCCTCGTCTCTGTGATTTATTTTTTACTTATTATTTAATTTTTATTTCCTTGGTTTTAGACCACTTTCCTCTTTTTAGTTTACCGCTAATATAGACCAAAGCTCTAACTCTTATGTAATACTTTTGTCCTTGCTTTAGCTTTTTAATCACAAATCTTGTATATTTAACCTTAAATCTTCTTGTAGTTTTTTTAGTAAACTTTCTTTTTTTTGAATATAATACTTCATATCTGAATGCATTGTGAATTTTCTTTACAGTTATTTTCGCCTTTGCTTTTCTTCTGTATATTTTCTTAATAACTACTCTGCCAATTTTTTCTGATCCATCCTTTGTTGTCACTTCATTTTTCGTAATTGGCTCCACCACTGTAGTTGGTTCAGCTTTCGTAGCCGGCTCCACCACTGTAGTTGGTTCAGCTTTCGTAGCCGGCTCCAGCACTGTAGTTGGTTCAGTTTTCGTAGCCGGCTCCACCACTGTAGTTGGTTCGGCTTTCGTAGCCGGCTCCACCACTGTAGTTGGTTCAGCTTTCGTGGTCGGTTCCACCACTGTAGTCGGTTCAGCTTCCGTGGTCGGTTCCACCACTGTAGTTGGTTCAGCTTCCGTGGCCGGTTCCACCTCTGTAGTTGGTTCAGCTTCCGTAGTCGGTTCTACCTCTGTAGTTGGTTCAGCTTCCGTGGTCGGTTCTACCTCTGTAGTCGGTTCAGCTTCCGTAGTCGGTTCCTCTTTCTCGTAATTAACTTTGATTTCAATTCCATTTAGCACCCCATATGTATCTGTTACATATTTGTAAGATAAACTATCCGGAATAAACTCAAGATCATTTCCATTTATGGATATTCCATAAATATTCACTCCCTCTTTAGGTTTGAACTCAAGTTCTACTCTATTTCCAGGACAATAGTAGCCTTCCCCCGACACTTCTATATCATCATTTTTATCTAATTCCACTTTTACAAAACCTGAATCCACATTTAATGCTGTCCAGACACATCCACCATCTCCGTATGCTACGTAATACACTTTGTCTTTTATTGGGATTAAGCAGGCATTATCATATTGATTCTTTAATTCTTCCTGATTTAATCTAAATCCTGAGCTGACAAGCTTTTTGGTTCGAACATCAAAATAGTAGCAATCTCCTTTATTTTCAACATTCCTTCCCGTACATATTAATCCATTATTTACAATTGCTGAATATATGTTATATTTTTTATCCGAGCTAAAAACACCCGTTACTATTCTCCATTCTCTTCCATCAAAAACATAAATTGTCGTTTTGAGTTTTGAAGGAGAAAAACAATCTGGCTCAGATTCCGATACTTTAACTAAATATTTTCCAGTCTGATAAATATCCTGTTTATTGTTATCCGGTATTGTGAATGGAATATCACCCAAATCTGTCGTATCATTTAATTCACCCACCACTACACCATTTTCAAAGTGAGTATCTAACTTAAATGCTTTAGTATTTTTATATTTATCCGAATATATCAGATATACATTACCATTATATGATATTACAGAACTGGTTTTTATCTGATTGTTCCCATACAGTTTGGCTAATATATAACATTTATCATTTTTTATATCATATCCAAGTATTCCATTGAATGTACTACTTCTATCACTGTATATAGCTTTCCAATATATAAATCCATTTGCATATGTCCCATTTTCTCCAAGTGATCGTATCAGACTATTAGGATTAATTCCCATTTCCTCGAATGGCAATTTGATTTTTCTAAAATCTGCCCTATAAAGTGCCCCATCATCTTCCGACATCTTAATTATTTCTATTGTAGCCTGATTATATATTGCATCAAAAATCAATGCTTCCTCGCCTGTTGCGAATATTTTTTTGTTTTTAAAATAATAATCTCCTTTGGAATATTCTACTAATTCTCCTGATGGAATAAACTTTTTTCTTTGTATTACATATCCATCTTTTGAAATGTTTATCTTCAAAAATTTATCATAAAAATAATCTTTCATCTGTAGAATTATACTATCATCTTTTTGTTCTAACACTTGAAATATCGCATTATCAATTTGTATTTCAGTGTCTTCAAGATGGTGCCCTTTTATTTCTATTCTATTTGAAGATATATCATTAATTGCTTCAACATAAAACTGAGGATTGTCAATTTTAGAAAGATCAAGGACTCCTTCCGTCATTACCTTACCTTTCGCATCATCAGTTCTTCGAACACACCCTAACAGGATTGCTTTTCTTTCCAACGCCGTCTTTTCAGGATACATAGCTGCAATCAACGCCAAAGCTCCCGTAACATATGGCGTTGCCATTGAAGTTCCACTAAAGAAATCATAGTATCTCCAGTATTCGGATCCTATATGATTTTCATTGCAAATACCAAAACAATCCACATTAAATTCAACATTATTAATTGTTGATGAACATTTTTCTATTCTAAGCAATATTGCCCTTTTTGTTTTTGGTATTTCAGGAGTACCTGGTAAAAAAGTTCTATCCTGAAAACTCCTGCTTACATATTCCCAAGGACACTTTTCTTTCATAGTATAAAAACTATCCAGTTCTCTTTTATATCCAACTATTTTCCCGTTTTCATCTATATTGACATTATATCCTTTTACCTTACATCCATCACTGTCATTATTTATTTCTTTACCTTTTCCAAATACACAGACTTCGACTTCAATATTATCTTTACTAACCTCATAAGGCAATAAAAAATCATAAGTTTTATTTTCCTTTATCTCATCCCATTTTACAACCAAAGACTTATGATTATTTCCCAATTCACAATATTCATCACTTGAATAAGATAGCGAAGGAGCCGTCCCATCTTCAGAGTAATATCCCCACGCCACTTGATTCTCATCTGCATAATCTCCGGTAAAACCATTGTTGTCAATAACATTGATTAATTCTTTCTCAGCGTCAAAATCTTCATAGTATTTAGTCGTTTTTGCCAATCTGTCTTCAGAATACAACAATGGATTAAATGAATTATAAGAAACTGTAGATAATATATTAACGCCAGGTGCCGCAATATCTACATTATTTTCTCCATAATTTGAAAAATCCGCCAATCTGTCTTTATTATCAGATGCAGCAACAGTAATAATATAATCGCTATTATACGCTGCGGGAAATGTCCCTACTTCATCAACATTTTCTCTATCATTTCCAGCAGCACAAATCGAAAGAGTTCCATTATCACCAACCAGATTTATCAGATTTAGCAAAATCTCACTTCTCGATGATCCCCCCCACGAATTATTAATCGCGACAACATTTACCCCCAATTCTTGTGCTTTGTACACATAATTATATGCCTCAACAAAATTCATGGATTCGCCTTCACCAAACTCATTCAAATCCTTCAATATCATTAATTTAATATCATTGTTACCTACTGTAACACCTTCTATTCCATACAAACCATTTTTTCCACCTTGTCCAGCTATTATTCCTGCCACATGGTCCCCATGAGCTGTATAATCTGTAACGTCCTCATTATTTTCTACAAAATTATAACCAATATCACCTTTTAATTCCTCTTGTTCAAAAGGATTATGCCACAAAACATCTTCAAATTCTTTAAAATCAATTATTCCTGTATCAATTATTGCTACTACCTTCTCTTCAGATTTGGAATTATTAATAATCCCTTCATAATCAGAATTAATATCATATCCCAGTGTTCCGCCAAATTGACCTTCATTATTAATACCCCATTGATACAATGACACATCAGTATCTATTGTTAGGCTATTATATATGTAGTTTGGCTCAACATTTACAATATCAGAATCATTTTTCAGATCGGCAATCAACTCCTCTGTTGATAATTTTTCCGACTTAACAAGTGATATCTTAAGATTTTTTTTCACTGAAGATTTTTTGGACACTCCGCTATTTTTCGCTGCATTTTCAAAAACGCAGGTATCTTCAATGGCGTATAATTTGTCCAATCTATTTTCAACTGATTTACTTTTTGCTCCTGTGTCATAATACATTATCAC
>JAEELL010000094.1 GCA_016282745.1 Lachnospiraceae bacterium | reverse complement strand
ATATATTTTCTACAATATTATATTTTTTGTAGATGACTTCATTTGAGTAGGATGAAATATCACTTCGTATGTATATTATTCCGTCATCCCCTATCTCATAGGGCGGATATGCCATTACATCCACATACACTTTTACTGAATCCACATCATAATATGACACATAATCGTCAAAGGCTCTTTTTACATCTTCACTTATATTCGCCACTAGCCGATTTCCTTTTAGTTGCATATTATAACCTGGCGAACACATTGCAAATCCACACTGTCCTCCTCCAAATTTTTCATCTTTGAAATATATATTTAAATAATAACAATTAGCTTTTTCCCAGTTATCTATCACATCCCATGACACTATGTAGTCTTCTGATATTTCTACGTTTTGTGGTGTTTCGAACTTATATCGATCACGTATTCTGTATCTCAGATACCCTGTATCATTACTTTGCTCTGAAGCTGCAACCAAATTTCCCTCTGCATATTTCTCGGCAACAACAGCAACTTTCACTAATACAAACAACTCTTCCGACTCTGCATTAGTATATATGTTGTTGATTTCCTGCTGTACATCAATTTCCATATCAGTAGTTCCCGTATAGTTCTCACCAATGAAACTTCCATCTTCATGGTAAACTTTAACAAGCACCTTGTAGTAATTCGCATCTTGTACTTCTTCCCAGATTGCTGTGGCCTCAGAATTCTCTTTCCAATAGATAAAACTAACTGACTCCAGCATATCAACTACAGGATTTCCGTTATCATCTGCATAGGTCATAAGAGCATCGTAATGCAAATCAATAGTCAGCACTAAACATATACATAATGCAATGCAGATACCTTTTCTAAAAATAGAGTTTTTCATACATATCACCCTTTCTACGAAAATCATTCATGACAAATATTTCAATATTTAATTACCGATTCATCTACTTACTTTAAGTCTATACTATATTTAGAACTGTGTACACCTCAAAATAATAGGAAAGAAGTAAGTGGAACTTACGGTTTTACCAAAATAATATATGCTTTACGCATATATTATTTTGCATTACAATTTATACATGTTTTTTGCATATGCCAAACAATTATATCTATTGAATGTATTTCGATATATGATTAGAAAAAAGGAGGAAACATTATGTTTGAAGTTGATAAAACGCAAATTGGCGAGTATATTGCCAATCGAATAAGTGAAAGTTCATATAAAAGTGACAGGCAATTTGGTATTGCTTACTTAAAGGAAAGATACGGTTCCGTAAACGATGCTGATATTCCTAATATCCAAAACAGGATTTGTCAGATAAAAAAAGGAAATAAATGGATTCAATTGGAAGATCTACCCTACTTTTCAAAATTACTCAACGTTTCCATAGAGGATATAATAAGCGCCGGTAATTCTTCTAATCCTGTTTCTGATAGACTAACAAATTACTCTATTGCCCATTCAACCAACCCCGATGAATGGGAGGCATATATTAATCATCCTGACAAACTGATTCTAAATCCCGATGAGTACAATAAAACTGTTATCGACTATGCGCTAGAGTTTGGCAATTATACATTTCTTAAGTATTTAATGGATAAAAAATATATTTGGTTTGTAAGCGACGACAAAGCCCAATATCATGAAGCTTTTTTCACATATGACGCCGGATTTGGTGCAGGCACCTCTATCAAACGCAGAGAGATTGGATATACTGACCCTTTGGAGACTCGTATGTTGAGTATGGATGATTTGCGTTACAAAATGATTTCACTTTCACTTAAGAATAAAGACTTTGATATGTTAGAGAGACTTCATGCAAGAGAAATACCACTTCTCTATAACTTATCAGATTCATATTTAGTTTTGAGAGATAAAATCACTCTTCCTGATTCCAAAAACGTAAAGCAGTTCATCTCTTTGCTTGCAGACTGTTCTAACACTACACTTAAATACTTCTTTGAACCTTTTACAATTACCGGTGCGCATATTGATAACGAAAATACATTTATCTTCCCATATATTGGAAGTCTTATTGATACTATGATTAAACGTAAGAATAAAAATATTTCATTATTTATTGAAAAAGCTATCAAATACAACAGCGATGTTATTAAGACATTTAACCAGATTATGAATATTGCAAAAGAGAGATGCAGCAAATTTTATAATCCAAGAAACAGCGGAATAGATGAAGATATAATAAAACGTGAATCTCTTCGTTACTATTATTTCTATCCTAATACTGGTTTTGTATCATACAGTGCACCAATAATGTCAAAGAAGGATTCACATATTTTTTTAACAACAAATGTCATTAGAATAACTGCCAAATCATCAGACCCTGAATTACAGTTTCTTATCGACGAATTGAACTCAACTTATCAATATTTTGTTGATCTTCTTGAAGAAAATAAAGCTTTATTCAAATAACAAACTCCCTTTCTTAACGATTATAATACTCTGTTAAGAAAGGGAGTTTGTTACACATTTCATTTAATATCTGCCGTTCTTTTAGTTGCTTATCTTTTTTGTCAGCACATCAACAGCGCTCTTTATTGACGGACTTTCTTTCAAATCCTCTTCAATCTTTTTAACGCCATGAATAATTGTCGAATGATCTTTTCTGTTAAGTGCCTTCCCGATACTTGCATATGATTCCTTTAGTCCTATCACACATAATAAACGTAATTAGTCTTTCTTGGAGCAGCATCCTTTGGTGGTTCAGCTGCATATCCAAGTGCACAATGTCCTATACCTTCGAAATCACCCTCAACTCCAAGTTTCTTGAGGAGATT
>JAEELL010000093.1 GCA_016282745.1 Lachnospiraceae bacterium | reverse complement strand
TACCTGTTAATTTAAAACGCTTTGCAGCAGCTCTTTTTGTCTTAATTTTTGGCATTTCTATATCCTCCTTAAAATAATACATATATATTAACTAAAAAACTAACGCTTCTCAGCTAAAAACATAGTCATGTTTCTTCCTTCAAGTTTTGCAGGCTTTTCTACAACTGCAACATCTGAAAGCAACTCAGCAAAATCATCTAATACATGTTTGCTGCTGGCAACGTGAGCCATCTCTCTACCTCTGAATCTAAGAGTAACCTTAACTTTGTCGCCCTTTGTAATGAACTTTCTTGCATTGTTTGCTTTTGTTTTTAAATCGTTCATCTCAACGTTTGGAGATAATCTGATTTCTTTGATTTCGATAACTCTCTGTTTCTTCTTTGCTTCTTTTTCTTTTTTTGTAAGTTCGTATCTGTACTTACCGTAATCCACTATCTTACATACAGGTGGGTTAGCTTTTGGTGAAATCTTAACCAAATCAAGCTCTGCCTCCTCTGCAAGTTTTAATGCCTCTCTAGAAGACATTACCCCAATCTGATTTCCATCAGCGCCAATTACACGAACTTCCTTATCTCTGATTTCCTCATTAATCATTAAATCGCTAATAGTAGTATACCTCCAAAAAATAAAGTGGATAGTCAGACTATCCACTTACTAAGCATAATAAAAAACTTAATATAAACCCGGGTCACCGTTTGTGCCAAGGTGAGAGTGGATACTCTGCTTTGTTTTAACACATCAGTAGATATACTACCACTCTATCTCACCATTGTCAACCCATATTTACAAATTCTTTTACTTCTGATCCTGCGGTTCTTCTTTTCTTATTTCTTTTGTTCTGATTTCTTTGCAAATCTGATCTACAAAATCAGCAATAGGTTTAACACCTTCATCTCCTGCAAATCTGCTTCTTACAGAAACATTTCCATCAGCTTCTTCCTGCTGCCCTACAACCAGCATATATGGAAGTCTGTCCATTCTTGCCTCTCTGATCTTGTAACCGATCTTTTCTGATCTGTCGTCAACAGTTACGTCAACACCGTTTTTCTTAAGTTCAGCTGCCACTTTATTTGCATAATCAACGTACTTATCAGAAATAGGAAGAACTCTTACCTGCTCAGGGCAAAGCCATGTAGGGAACTTTCCTGCGTACTTTTCAATAAGCCATGCAAGTGTTCTCTCATAACATCCCATAGATGTTCTGTGAATAATGTAAGGTCTTACCTTATCACCATTCTCATCAATGTAGTACATATCAAACTGTTCTGCAATAAGCGCATCCCACTGAACTGTAATCATTGTATCTTCCTTACCATATACATTCTTCGCATTGATATCTACTTTTGGACCATAGAATGCAGCTTCTCCCACATCTTCTACGAAATCAATATCGAGTTCTGTAAGAATGTCTCTGATATGCTGTTCTGTTTCCTCCCACACTTCAGGAGCTCCAATATATTTCTCTGTATTTTCAGGATCCCATTTTGAAAGATGGTAAGTTACATCTTCTTCAACTCCAAGCGTTTCAAGACAATATTTTGCAAGTGCAAGACAACGCTTGAATTCTTCAACCATCTGATCCGGTCTTACAACAAGATGCCCCTCTGTAATAGTAAACTGACGAACTCTTGTAAGTCCATGCATTTCACCTGAATCTTCATTTCTGAACAATGTAGATGTCTCACTGTATCTGCATGGAAGATCTCTGTATGACTTCTGGCTGTTCTTATATACGTAGTACTGGAACGGACAAGTCATCGGTCTTAACGCCATAACCTCTTTGTCCTTTTCTTCATCACCAAGAACAAACATTCCATCTTTGTAATGGTCCCAATGTCCTGAAATCTTGTAAAGATCAGACTTAGCCATGAGCGGAGTCTTAGTTCTTGTGTATCCCCATTCATTATCCTCAAGATCTTCAATCCATCTCTGAAGCTTCATCATCATCTTAGTTCCCTTTGGAAGCATAAGAGGAAGTCCCTGTCCGATAACATCAACAGTTGTAAATAACTCCATTTCTCTTCCGAGCTTGTTATGATCTCTGTTCTTTGCATCTTCCAATTTCTCAAGGTATGCATTCAAATCATCTTTTTTGCTGAATGCAGTTCCGTAAATCCTTTGAAGTCTTGCCTTATTTGCATCACCTCTCCAATATGCCATTGATGATGAAATAAGTTTGAAAGCTTTAATCGGTGATGTAGACATAAGATGCGGTCCTGCACACAAGTCAACAAACTCACCCTGACTGTAGAACGAAATAATTGAATCTTCCGGAAGATCTTTAATAAGTTCAACTTTATATGGTTCATTTCTGTCTTCCATATATTTGATTGCATCCTGTCTAGGAAGAGTGAACTTCTCTAATTTAGCGCCTTCCTTAATGATTTTTTTCATTTCTGCTTCAATCTTATCCAAATCCTCTCTTGAAAAAGGCTCATGCTCAAAATCGTAATAAAATCCATCATCAATTGATGGACCGATAGCAAGTTTTGCTTCCGGATATAGTCTTTTAACTGCTTCAGCTAATACATGTGATGTTGTATGTCTGTACGCAGCAGCTCCTTTTGGATCATCAAAAGTGAGAATGTTCAAAGTGCAGTCTTTATCCACTGTTGTTCTTAAATCTACAACCTCACCGTCAATTTCTGCCGCACATGCCGCTCTTCCAAGTCCACCACTAATATCAAAAGCAATATTGCTCGCTGACATTGGTTCGCTGTATTCTTTTACAGAACCATCTTTCAATGTAATTTTCATAACTTTATTCCTCTCTCTCATTTTTTTTAAATTCACACAAATTACTCACCTCTTAAATCATGACTGTTTGAAGTGAGAATCATTGCTATGCAAAAACAACCCCTGCTCGCATACACGAACAGGGGCAATAATATCGCGGTTCCACCCTGATTACCAATAATGGCATCTCATTAATGATTATAACGTAATCAACGGACCTGATTAGGGTCACTCAGAGGTAGTCTTCAGAAATTCATCCGTAAGATGCTTCCAGCCATGTCATCTCTCTCTGTAACCATCAGAATTACTTACTCTTCTCTTCAACGTGTTAATTATTCTATTAAATACATGATAAATTATAACATTCAGATTTGTTTTGTCAACATGCAAAAAAAGTTACAAAAATGTTGCTCATACAAGCAGACACTCCTTATTTACTCTCTTCTTCAGCAGTTTTTGAAGGGACCTCTTTTATCTTGGCATTATCAACTACCAAATCAAGAACAGCTTTTTCAACTAAAGCGTGTTTTATCTCTTCATCAGAGTAATCCGCCTTCATTGATTCTGCAGAGTCATAATCATATTCCTCGTACATATCTTCATATCCCTGCTTAATGTCAGATTTAGAGATTGTAATGTTTTCTTTTTTTGCAATCGCCCACATTACAAGTTCTGACTTAACATCATCAAGGTACATCTTCTCAACACCATCTTTATCCACACCGATAAATTCATAGTATTCATCTTTTGACATTCCCCAATACTCAGCCCAATATGCTGCATCAGCCTCATCTGTCTCCACAACATCATTGTAAACATCCTGTGGATATCCATTCATCTGACAATTTTCTAACACTTTATTCCAAAGATCTGTCTGAGTACTTTCTTCAACATTATCCTTGCTCTCTTCAAGAAGATAATCTCTCATCATTCTCTTGTATTCGTCAACGGTGTTATAACCTTCTTCACTGTAATTTTCCTTAACCCAATCATCTGTAAGTTCTGCTGTATATTCTTCAGAAACCTTAACCACTTTTACTTTAAATGTTGCTGTTTTCCCTTCATATATATCTGCATTTTCCACCGGGAATGCTGTTACATCTTCAACCTCAACTTCAACAGTATCACCGGCTTTCTTACCAACAAGAGTCTTATCAAACTCAGGTACTAAATCCTCATCTCCGATTACAATATCATAATCTGTATCGGTAAGTTCATCTACTTTCTTTCCATCTACCGTTCCTTCAAAATCGATTGTGAGAGAATCACCTTCTTTTGAAGCTCTGTCAACCTCTCTGTAATCAACAAGTTCCTCATCAATTGCAGCCTGTAAATCCTCATCTGAAACACCTGTCTTTTGTTTTTCGTATTCAAGTCCCTTATACTGACCAAGAGTAATATAGTCCTCAGGCTTGTAACCAATCTCCGTATCTATTTCTTTATCCGGTCTTATCTTACTATTATAGAAGACAAGTCCTGCAAATGCTGCCAAAATAACAATTATAACTGTAGGTACCCAAATTTTCTTAACTATATTCATGTAAATCTCCTATCTCCCGGTATTTTTGCTGTGATTAACCTGCCATTTCTAATCCGGTTCAGAAATATCAGTGAAAAAATCACAAAGGGACAACCGCTAACGCGGCAGTCCCTTCTATCATATCATATTTTTCCAAAATATAAACAGAAATATTAAACTTGTGTTGAGTAATTTGGAGCTTCCTTAGTAATATGGATATCATGCGGATGACTTTCCTTTAATGAAGCAGCTGAAATCTTAACAAACTTTCCTGTTTCTTTAAGAGTTTCAATATCCTTAGCTCCGCAATATCCCATACCTGCTCTGAGTCCTCCCATAAGCTGGAATATTGTATCTTCAAGGTTACCTTTGTATGCAACTCTTCCTTCTACTCCTTCAGGAACAAGTTTCTTTGCATCTGCCTGGAAGTATCTGTCCTTACTTCCATTTTCCATAGCTGCAATAGAGCCCATTCCTCTGTATACTTTATATTTTCTTCCCTGATATAATTCAAATGTTCCAGGACTCTCATCACATCCTGCAAACATGCTTCCCATCATACATACGCTTCCGCCGGCAGCGATAGCCTTTACAACGTCACCTGAGAACTTGATTCCACCATCAGCAATGATAGGTACTCCGTATTCTTTTGCAGCTTCATAACAATCCATAATAGCCGTAACCTGAGGTACACCAATACCTGCAACTACACGGGTTGTACAGATAGAACCAGGTCCGATACCAACCTTAACTGCATCAGCTCCTGCCTCGATAAGATCTCTTGTAGCTTCTCCTGTTGCAACGTTACCTGCAATAACCTGAAGTTCAGGAAATTCAGCTTTAATCATCTTAAGTGTGTTAAAGATATTCTGTGAATGACCATGTGCTGAGTCAATTACGATAACATCAACTTTTGCATTTACCAAAGCTCTTACTCTTTCCATAACATTACTTGTAATACCTACTGCAGCTCCACAGAGAAGTCTTCCCTGCTCATCCTTAGCAGAATATGGATATTTGATCTGTTTTTCAATATCCTTAATAGTAATAAGACCTTTTAAATTGTAATCATCGTCAACGATAGGAAGTTTTTCTTTTCTTGCTTTTGCAAGAATTGCTTTCGCCTCCTCGAGAGTAATTCCCTCTTTTGCTGTGATAAGATTTTCTGATGTCATTGCATCTTTAATCTTCTTTGTTCCATCTTTTTCAAATTTCAAATCACGGTTAGTAATAATACCAACAAGCTTTCTTCCTACTACAATTGGAACTCCGGAAATTCTGAACTTTGCCATAAGCTGGTCAGCATCCTCCAATGTATCTTCCGGTGTTAAGAAAAACGGATCTGTGATTACTCCATTTTCAGAACGCTTTACTTTGTCTACTTCTTCAGCCTGTTCTTCAATAGACATGTTCTTGTGGATTATACCAATACCACCCTGTCTCGCCATTGCAATAGCCATTCTATGTTCTGTAACAGTATCCATCCCCGCACTCATCATAGGAATATTCAATTTGATTTTCTTTGTCAGATATGTTGATAAATCAACCATATTTGGCGTAACCTGCGAATACTGAGGTACTAACAAAACATCATCAAAAGTTATTCCTTCACCGATAATTTTTCCCATTGGATTTTCCTCTCTTTCTTATTGCAAATGTTTTTTAAATTTCCTACTAGTCTAACAAATAAAAAAAATGATGTCAAATTAATTTCTTAGGGATAATATTGATTATTTTTATCCACTTTTTAAGTCGAATAAAATAACACAAAATCATTATTTGTATAATTATTATATTTATGCAAAAAAGAGGAACAGATTTAAGCAAAAACCGTCCCTCTTTTTTTCTATTCATTATAAACAGTTGGTCTAAGGCTCTTTATAGCCTTTGCAATCTTCTCATTAGGTTCAAAGAATACCACTTCAGTCCCTCTGTCACTGTTGAAAACCGCAACCATTTTTTCTGCATCCTTTCTTCTGGATGAATAATCATACATTTTTTCCACGTTAAGATATGATGCAACTTTTTCTGATTTTTCAGGAGCAATAACCACTGCCTTTTTCAAGTCAAAAACTTTGCATCTTTTTCTTTTTATCTGACCCATTATCTTTTCAACATACAAATCATAATTTGCAACCGAATACTCAAATTCAATATCTGTAATTTTGAAAATATAATAAATCAGATATCCGCTTAAAAATATCATAGTAAATCCGAGTATGCCCAAATGTGCATTTGCAAGCAAAGGAAGTCCCAAAAGTGAAGCAACAAACAACACAACTACTGCTATTCTTCCTCCGATTTCCTTTGAAGATGGTTTACTCTTTATAATCTGTTCCGCAAAAACCTCGTTCATTATTCCCTCCATTATTCAACAGATACGAGATAATAGTAAACCGGCTGTCCGCCTGCATACATCTCTATCTCATAATCCGGGAATTCTGCCTGCATCTTCTCAAGAAGAGTATTTGCCTCATCCTCTGTAATATCTGCGCCATAGTATACACTGACAATTTCAGAATCCTCATCAGCAATTTCTTTTACCATATCAATTGTTGTATCGTCAATGTTCTCACCAACAGCTGCGATTCCTGCATCTCCGATACCCATGATATTGCCTTCCTTGATTTCTTTGTCATCAATTATAGTATCTCTTACTGCGTATGTAACCTGTCCGGACTTAACATACGACATGCCATCTATCATATTTGATTTGTTTTCTTCAGTTGAGCAGTCGTCTGCAAAAGAAATAAGTGCAGCTATCCCCTGAGGAATAGTCTTAGATGGTATTACTACAATCTCCTTATCTTCAACAAGAGTCTCTGCCTGCTGTGCAGCCATAATAATATTCTTATTGTTTGGAAGAACAAAAATAGTTTCAGCATTAATCTTATCTATTGCGTTGAGCATATCCTCAGTTGAAGGATTCATTGTCTGACCGCCTTCAATGATATAATCAACTCTGAGTCCTTTAAAAATCTCGCTCAATCCTTCCCCAACGGAAACCGCAACAAAACCATATTTCTTTCTAGGTTCATCAACTGCTGTCTTCTCAACTTCTGCGTTCTGTGACGCCATCTTCTCAGCTTCTTTTATGAGTTTTTCCTGGTGTTCTTCTCTCATGTTATCAATCTTCATTCTTGATAACTGACCATAAGTCAAAGCCTTCTGAATAGCAAGACCCGGATCGTTAGTATGAACATGAACCTTAACAACCTCTTCGTCTGCAACTACAACAATGGAATCACCTATAGATTCAAGATATCCCTTAAACGAGCGAACTTCCTCAGTTGGCATCTCTTTCTCAAGAAGAATAATAAATTCAGTACAGTAACCAAACTTAATATCAACTTCTTTTGAAGCCTCAAACTTGATCTCTGTCTTTCCGTCTGCGCCGGCACCTTCTATAGTATAATCAATCTCTTTCCCAAGGAAAGCATCATAACCACCCTTGAGAACCTGCATAAGACCCTGTCCGCCGGAGTCAACAACTCCCGCCTGCTTGAGTACAGGTAACATATCCGGAGTCTTTCCAAGAACCTCATCACCATATTTGATAACCTCATCCATGAAAACTGTGAGATCATCTGTTTCAGCTGCCATCTCTACTGCTTTGTCTGCAATTCCCTTTGCAACTGTAAGAATAGTACCTTCCTTTGGTTTCATTACAGCTTTGTATGCTGTTTCAACCGCTCTGACACAGGCTTTTGATAACAGTTCAGCATCAATCTTATGTTCATGCTTTATTTCTTTTGTGAATCCTCTGAATAACTGTGAAAGGATAACACCCGAGTTACCTCTTGCACCTCTGAGAGATCCTGAAGAGATTGCCTTTGAAAGACTTTCCAAATCAGGGTGTTCTAACACGGCAACTTCCTTTGCTGCTGACATAATAGTCATTGTCATATTTGTTCCTGTATCACCATCCGGAACAGGAAATACATTAAGTTCGTTTATCCATTCTTTCTTTGCGTCAAGATTTTTGGCACCTGCCAAAAACATTTTCTGGAGCATAGCACCATCGATTGTCTTGATTTCCACAATAACATCCTCCTTAGGTAAGAAATCCAGTAATAATATACCATCTTATACGTGATATTCAAATGAAAAATGAATACTTGCTCTGCTCGTGCTCATTTTCCTTTAGATAACTCATTAACAATTCACTTCATTAATCTTTTCCGTTATCAACTAATTACTTCATTAATTATTTACGTTATAAATCAATTATTTCATCAGTCAATTACTCTGATACCTTCGACATAAATATTAATTTTTCTTA
>JAEELL010000092.1 GCA_016282745.1 Lachnospiraceae bacterium | reverse complement strand
ATCCTGTTTTTGACAGTTGAGAAAAGGTAAAAACCTCGCAGCCAGCGTAAATACGCCGCTTGCGAGGTTTTCTTTATTGAAAAGTATGTGGTAATATTTACTTCTTTTTGGTCTGATTCAAAATTTTTCTCATATTTTTCTGAGAGGTTATCTGGTAGTCAGTTCTGAACTCAAAAGCCTCGTGAAGAGCATCAGTGATATCGGTGCGTGTGTAGGTTGGGATATAGCCTTCGCCAGGTGCGATAAGCATATCCATAGCGCGGATTGTGTCGATTAGTTCTTCGCAGGTGTATTTCTCGTTTAGTTTCTGTTCTAGAATTCTATAAATAACAAGTGCTGTGAAGCATGTGGTAAAGTGGGCTGTAATCCTGTCTTTTCTTGAGAGATAAACAGGTCTTGCTTTGAATTCTGTTTTCATAATTCTGAAGCATTCTTCAATTTCCCATCTTTTTTGATTGATTTTAATTATACTTGAAATATCGTATTCAAGGTTTGTACATACAGCATAGAGCCCATCATACTTTGCTTCATTATCAATCTGTTCTTGATTAAGAGATGTAATTGTTTTGCTGGCAACTTCACCATCAGGAGTACAGTGTCCTTGTTCAACAAATCGTTTGGGATCATTAGCTCTATTCTTTGCAAGCTTTGAAGGTGTTTCTACTAACTTTTTGGCTCTTACAATCTGGCGCTCCCTAATAGTTCTCTGATAATTACGATATTTGATGGAATAGGTAACAATAAGGTGCTGTTCAAGATTATCCTCGTTAATCCATCTATCTTTGTAAAAAACTTTTTCGTAATCAGCATCTTCATCAAGTTCGCTAAGTTTATATTTTTTGTTACTTCCAGGAAGATACCATCCATCATCCTCAAGACAAAAATCCTGTAAGAATCCTTTAAGTTTTTTAATGGACTGCGTAGTAACAAAACCTCTGCCCTGAATGCTGTTAAATTTCCTGTTTGTGGTGGAAGAAAGACCTGCATCAGTACACACAATAAAATCTGAGGTATCAAAGTCTTTAATGATCTTTTGCTCAAGAGGTGTCATAGAAGGCTGTTCATTCTGATTACCGTCAAAGACTGAGAATGCAAGAGGAATACCATCAGCATCCATAAACATTCCCATTTGAACAATAGGATTAGGTCTGTGTTCTTTAGAATGTCCATACTTTCTAAAATCATCTTCATCTTCAATCTCGAAATAATAGTTTGTACAGTCATAGTAGAGAACTTCTTTATTGCGATTAATTACATTCTGAGAGTTTTTGTATAATTCGGACTGAAAGAAATCATTTTCCTTAGAAATCACTTCAAGAGCTCTATAGACCTGGTGTAATTCACATTTAGGCTGCTCTAGAAATCTCTGAGAACTTTCGAGAGATGAAAACTTGGAACCTGGAGCAATGATTCTTGAGTAAACAAGCATTGAAAGAATGTCATTCAGATCATAATCGAATTTATATTTATCTGAAATCGAATTACATATCTTGTTAAGGCCAAGAGAATAATAAATAGCCTGTAGAAAAAGATACCCGGCATTACATGAACGGCGAACATTTTTATCAATCAAAGCTGAAGAGGAATATCTCATAACGATATCTTGTTTATGGACTTTTTCTTCAGCTGTTCGTTTTGCTGCGTATTCTTTAGCCCAATCCAAAGGATCCATATCTCCACAAATCTTTTTTATCTCTTCATAAGTTCCTATTTTTTCAACTGTCTTTGTTGTTGTTTTATTTCCAACTCTTACAGATTTGCTTAAGTAATAGATTGTAGTGTTTTTTGATTTAGAAATACTGACTTTCATGGCGCACCTCCATATGCTTATTATATCACATATCGCTATATATCGCCACATAAAAATGAATAAAATTTGACAAAAAAATACAGGCTTTTCAAGGCCTGCAACGATTTTTTTACTGTTCAACTGTCAAACTACCGGAAATTATTTCCTATTCCATAAAAACGCTCCGCTAAGGGTGCGCACTCGCGCGAAAGGCAGATGCTAAAGCCTTGAATTGCCTTAATAGATGAACTTTTATGAATATTATTATATCTATTGAAGTCTTGACAAAAAAGTGGTACGCTAAATGTGTAAAAATAGCTTAAAAAGTGGGCCAACATGTCTACACAAGGAGTGTTACTTCGATCATGGAAGAAAGGAGGGGCAGGTATGGCATATTCAATGGCTTTAAACGCCGTCTATAATCAATATCTAACTACATACGCGCCAAAGAAGAGCGATACCAAGTATGATACTCATAAGCGCAGTGAGCTTAAGAGCATCACTAATTCTATGGCGAAGTTGAACAAAGAAGCTCCCCTTTACAAGATCGAGAATAATGGCGAGACGAGAGAATATATTGTAGGTCTCAAGGAAGAATCGCGTCTGTTGCAGAATACTATTACTGAGACTGCAGGCAATTCCAACAGTATACAGTTGGATGGTAAGATCGCATATTCTACCAATGAGAATATTCTGTCAGCCACCTATGTAGGTATAGAAGATCAGGCACTGATCGGTGACAGACCTGACAGCGATGGGAATGTACCGAGTGGTGAAGTTGAATCTCCGACCTACGATATTGAAGTGCTAAGATTGGCTTCGGCGCAGGTTAATCAAGGTAAGTTCCTTCCCAAGAACGAGAGGTCTATCGAACCCGGAGATTATACCTTCGACCTGTCGGTCAATGGCCAGGGTTATGAGTTCCAATATGGTATCCGTGTGAATGATACCAATTTTGATATACAGCAACGACTTAGCAGATTGATCAATAATGCTGATATTCATCTTACTTCGAATGTTGAAGAGGACGGTGAAGGTAATGCCGCTCTTAGAATAGAGTCTACACAGGTGGGTGTTCATTCAGGTGAGAGCACAAGAGTCTTCAATATAAGAGATGCCGGAGGCAGAAGAGGCAGTGGTTCGGTAGAGTATCTCGGAATCGACAGTGTGGTACGTGAGGCATCCAATGCCGTTATGAATATCAACGGAATAGAGGTCAGCGTTCCCGATAACACATTCGTGTTAGAGAAGAATTTT
>JAEELL010000091.1 GCA_016282745.1 Lachnospiraceae bacterium | reverse complement strand
GGCATAAAAAAAGCCCCTGTTAGGGGCAGCCCGTAATCGAAACGCGGTTGGCGGATTCTTCAAGGCTCTTTAGAGCCAGCTGGTATCACAGGCTTATAGCCGCAGAGGAAACCACCAGCTGAGCTGGTGGTTATGATTTGTCTTTGCAAATTCTTATTTTACCTTTGCAATTTTTAATTTTATTGTTAAGATAGATACGAGTATAACTTATGTGGGATGACTCACACTTCAAACGTATATGTGCTAAGTGGTGAGTAACAAAAAGAGTCACAAGTTGGAGGAACTATGAACAATAGAATTTACGTTATAGGTCATAAAAATCCGGATACGGATTCAATATGTTCTGCGATAGCATTGGCATTCCTCAAGAACCAGACTGAGGATAAGACATTTGTTGCAAAGAGAGCAGGGCAGATAAATGAAGAGACAGAATTCGTTCTGAAGTATTTTGGAACGCAGGCGCCTGAGTATATGCCTGATGCAGGAACCCAGGTGAGAGATATGGAAATAAGATTCTTGCCGGGAATGTCAAAGGAGATATCTGTTAAGACTGCATGGGAATATATGCAGGAAAATAATGCAATTACACTTGCCATGACAGATTCTGAGAATAATATTGAAGGTATTATATCTATGTCGGATATTACAGGCAATATGATGAGACATAATCCAAAGTCTTTGTCAGAGGCAAAGACACCGTTTATGCATATTGCAAATACTCTTGAGGGTAAGATTATTGTCGGTAACAAAGATGGTATTTTTGATAAGGGAAAGGTTTTTATTGGTGCGGCAAATCCGGATCTTGTAAGTAAATACCTTGAACCTAATGATTTGGTTATTCTTGGAAACAGGGCAGAAGATCACCTTAATGCGGTTGAAAAAGGTGCAAGCTGTATAGTTGTGGGACTTAATGCAGAAGTGTCTCACGTGATTCAAAACTATGCGGAAGAGATGGGAACAGTTATTATAACATCGCCTTATGATTCATTTGCTATTGCCAGACTTATTGAACAGTCGATTCCTGTAAGAGCGCTGATGGTTAAAGACAATCTTATCACTTTCCACAAAGAAGATTTTACTGAGAAGATTAGACCAATCATGGGTAAAACGAGAATACGAAATTTTCCGGTATTAGATAAGAGAGATAAATATGTGGGAACAGTTTCGCGTAGAAATTTCCTGAATATCCAAAAGAAGAAAGTTATCTTAGTGGATCATAATGAAAAGTCACAGGCAATTGACAATATTGATCAGGCGGAGATTATTGAAGTGGTGGATCATCATAAGATAGGTGCTGTTGAGACCAATAAACCAATCATGTTTAGAAACCAGCCTGTAGGATGTACAGCTACTATTATCCGCCAGATGTTCCAAGAAAAATGTGTTGAGGTTCCAAAGGATATAGCAGGACTATTATGTGCTGCGATATTATCGGATACACTTATGTTCAGATCACCGACATGTACACCTCTTGATAAGATGGTGGCAGAAGAACTTGCAGGTATTGCACAAATTGATATTGAAAAATTTGCAGAAGAGATGTTCAGAGCAGGCAGTAACCTTATGGACAAGACTCCTGAAGAGATATTCTATCAGGACTTCAAGAAGTTCATTGCAGGTGATGTGACTTTCGGTGTGGGACAGATTAGTTCAATGGCAGCAGTTGATTTGAAGACTCTCAAAGAAAGACTTGCTCCATACCTTGAGTCTGAGTGTGGAAAGCATGGAATCAGAATGGTATTCTTCATGCTTACAAACATCATGGATGAATCTACTGAACTTATATATTGTGGAGAAGGTGCAGCAGAACTTATCAAAGAAGCATTTGGAATAGATGCAGAAAATGAAGCGTGCGTGCTCAAGGGAATTGTATCCCGAAAGAAGCAGCTGATACCGCCTATGATGACAGTACTTCAGGGAGAACAGTAAATCATAGATGATAAAAATGATAATATTAATGGAAAATAATAATAGATAATATTAATAGATAAAATTAATAGATAATATTAATAGATAAAATTAATAGAGAATATTAATAGAGAATATTAATAGCGATTTATAATCTTGAAAAGTAATATAGAAAAAAACGTCATGTGATAATTATGCAAAATGCATTTATCATATGACGTTTTTTTATTTGTTTGTGTATTTATCTAATTTGGGTAAGACTAACACTTCAATAAACGATGAGTAAAAAAATCAGTCTTAGTATGCCACTACCCGTTACAGCATCTTTGTAATGCCACGTTCTCTGATATGGAGAATGCGGCATGTGTTCTTGCCGAATAACTTCTCAATTTCTGTCTTGTATGCATTGACATGTGAATTCTCAATAAATGCCTGTATGGTTCCGGCAAATCCACCGCCGTGAATACGGCACACACCTTTGCCTTTCAGAAGATGGTCGCTGTATGCAAGAGCCAAAGATAACGGCTGAATATTTACATTGGTTGTGTCATAAACATTCTGAAGATATTTGAATGATGAATCCCCTGATTTTTGAACTAAATCAAGAAATGCATTAATATTATTCTCTTTGAGTGCCTTTACCTCAAGGGCAACGCGCTCATTCTCCTCGAAGAAATGGATAGCTCTAAGGATCGCCCTGTGACTGAAAGTATCTGCAAGTTCCGGCAATCTGTCATAAAACAATTGAGGTTGAATATCACCAAGATAATTCTTCTCAAAAAAAGAAGCGATAGCCTTCATCTCTTTTGGAATCTGTGCATAAGATTCAGTCAAATTCGCGTGAGAAGCCTTAGTGTCAACTATGCATAAAGAATAACCTTTTGCAGCCAGATCAAAAGAAATACTTTCAACTATTGGTCTTGTAGGATCTGCAAAGTTGATGTATGAAAAGCCACCAAGGGAACATGCCATCTGATCCATAAGACCGCAAGGCTTGCCAAAATAACGGTTCTCTGCATATTGACCGATAACCGCAATACCTTTTGGAGTGATTCTCATGTCGTTGTATATACCTGAAAGAATAGCTCCGATCAGAACTTCAAAAGCAGCAGAGGAAGAGAGTCCCGAGCCACTGATAACATCACTTGTGATATATGCACTGAAAGGACCTACATTCAACTGTTTCTTTATAAAACCTCTGACTACACCTTTGACCAAAGCAATGGAAGTTCCGAATTCTTCCTCGTTTGGAGCAATGTCATCAAGGTCCACATTTATAGGTCCGAATCCTGAAGAGGCAATATGAATACAGTTGTCGGAAGAAGGACCTACTACAGCAATAGCGTCGAGATTGACTGAAGCTGCTAAAACCTGTCCGTGCTGATGATCTGTGTGGTTTCCGCCTACTTCGGTACGTCCCGGTGCACTGAAAATTCCGATTATTTCATCTCCAAAGTGTTTGACATATTTGTCAACTGATCTGGCATATCTTCTTTTCTGATAAGATAACATGGGAAAATCACTATAATATATAGAAGAAAGCGTAAGCCCGAAATCAACAGACTCAATCATGCTTTTAATATCGTTCGCACTATACATATAATTCACCCCCAATAACGTCGTAAAAATATAGTTAAATTATACCATTTGAGTATTTTTGTGTAAACAAAAAAGTGAATCTGTGAATAATGAAAAAACGATGTAAAAAAATAGAAATAATAAAAAATAAAACACGAAAATGCATAGTGGCGAAAAGTAAGAAATCTTGAATGAATCAGAAACAAACAGTGTACATTTGGAAGATGCGTGATAAAATATAATGAGCGGACAAAAAATAGGAAAAATAGTATAAGCAAGAAATAAATTTCTCTATCTTTAAATTGAGGCGGAAAATAAACATAATATATTAAATAAAGATAATAAAGCAAATAAATAAAATAGAGATAATAAATCAAATAAAAATAATAAATCAAATTAATCTATAATAAACAGAGGTAGAATTAAATGAAATTAAATTATGAACCAAAAAAGGTGTTTGAATTTTTTGAAGAGATTTGTGCCATACCCCATGGATCAGGAAATCTCGAAAAGATTAGTAATTTTTTAGTTGATTTTGCAAATGAGCGAGGGCTTAGAGTTGTAAGAGATGAAGCGTTGAATGTTGTTATTTACAAGGAAGCAACAGCAGGATATGAGAATTCCAAACCGGTGGTTTTGCAGGGACACATGGACATGGTTGCTGTAAAAGATTCCGATGTCGATAAAAATCTTGAAACTGAATGTATAGAAGTTGATTCAGATGGTGAATTTATATTTGCAAAGGGAACTTCACTTGGTGGGGATGACGGAATAGCTGTAGCATATATGCTTGCAATTCTTGACTCTAAGGATATAAAACATCCTCCGATTGAAGCTGTATTTACAACAGATGAAGAGATTGGTATGCTTGGAGCAAATGCTTTTGACGCTAGTCTGCTTAAGGGAAGGAAGCTTCTCAATATAGATTCTGAGGATGAAGGAGTATTTACAGTCAGCTGTGCCGGTGGTGCAACAGCCAAGTGCGTACTGCCGTATAAGATGGAGCCGGTTGTGGCGTCTGTAATCGAAATCAGAATTGAAGGATTCAGAGGTGGTCATTCCGGAGTTGAAATAAATATAGGAAGTGCAAACGCCAATATTATCATGGGAAGAATACTTTTAAATCTTTTCCAAAATGTGGGAATGCGACTCATGATTCTAAATGGTGGAGAGAAAGACAATGCGATTCCTGTTCTAAGTGAATGTGCAATTGCAGTTCACAGCGAACAAAAAGATAATGCAATCAAAATTATAAATGATACTTTTGAAGAAATAAAAGATGAGTACAAAGTGACAGATCCTAATCTTTCAGTAATTACAAATGCGATGGATGAAGGTGTTGCAGATACATTCACTTCAAATGCAACACTTGCAGCAGTGGTGATGTTAAGCAATTTCCCAAACGGAGTTCAAAGAAGAGAACCGGGAATGGAAGAACAGGTCAGAACATCCCTCAATCTTGGCAAAATAAGAACGGAGACGGAAACTTTGGAATTTACATTTTCTGTCAGAAGCTCAAAACAGTCAGAAAAGAAATATTTGATAGAGAAACTGAAATCAATCACAGAGATATTTGGTGGAAATGTTGAAGTAAGTGGTGAATATCCGGGCTGGGAATACAGAAGTGAATCTGTGCTCAGAGATATTCTCCGAGAGGAATATATTAAATTATACGGTGAAGAACCGGTAATTGAGGGAATACATGCAGGTCTTGAATGTGGAATATTTGCAAGCAAACTAGGTGACCTTGATGCGGTATCAATAGGACCTCAGATAGATGATATTCACACAACAAGAGAAAAGTTATCCATTGCCTCGACAGAGAGAACATGGAAACTGATATTGAATACATTAGAGAGATTATAGATTCAAAATGTATACTTTTTGAAACGGTCATACGCAGTTTTCAGAATCCTCTATCGCATTAAGCAAATGTTTTCTTAAAACTGTTCATCAAGTACTAGTTTTTAACTTCATAATAATAATGATTACTCGTCCGTTCCAATTCACGAGTTTT
>JAEELL010000090.1 GCA_016282745.1 Lachnospiraceae bacterium | reverse complement strand
TATGTTAGTTTCAGCTAAAGAAATGTTAGAAAAAGCAAGAGATGGTAAGTACGCAGTAGGTCAGTTCAATATCAACAACCTTGAGTGGACAAAGTCTATTTTATTGACAGCACAGGAATTAAAGTCACCTGTTATCTTAGGTGTATCTGAAGGTGCAGGAAAGTACATGACAGGATATAAGACAGTTGTAGGTATGGTTAACGGAATGATCGAAGAACTTGGAATCACAGTTCCTGTAGCTCTTCACTTAGATCACGGCTCATACGAAGGATGTTTAGCATGTGTTGAGGCTGGTTTCTCATCAATCATGTTCGACGGATCACACTACCCAATCGAAGAGAACATCCAGAAGACAACAGAATTAATTAAGATTGCAAACGAAAAGGGAATGTCTCTCGAAGCTGAAGTTGGTTCAATCGGTGGAGAAGAAGACGGAGTTATCGGTAAGGGTGAATGTGCTGATCCTGATGAATGTAAGGCAGTTGCAGATCTTGGTGTTACAATGTTAGCAGCAGGTATCGGAAACATCCACGGTAAGTACCCAGAGAACTGGGAAGGATTAAGCTTTGATACATTAGCAGCTATCAAAGAAAAAGTTGGTGATATGCCATTAGTTCTTCACGGTGGTACAGGTATCCCTGAAGATATGATCAAGAAAGCTATCTCTCTTGGAGTAGCAAAGATCAACGTAAATACAGAATGTCAGCTTGCATTTGCAGCAGCTACAAGAAAGTATGTTGAAGCAGGAAAAGACTTAGAAGGAAAGGGATTTGATCCACGTAAGTTATTAGCTCCTGGTGCTGAAGCTATCAAAGCAACAGTAAAAGAAAAAATGGAATTATTTGGTTCAATCGGTAAAGCTGAATAATTATAACATCCTATAGGATAGTGGAGATTTTTCTCCATATAGAGTTACTATTAACCCCTGCATTTGGAGTCAAGTGTAGGGGTTTTTGGTTAACAAAGAGGACAATTTAGTATCGTGGGAGTAAAAATGAGAAATAAGATTTATAATATAGTAAGAGCTATAGTTATATTATCTGCATGTGTTGGATTTACTTATGCTTCTTACAGCCTGACAAAGTCTTACCTCGGATACAAGAGCGCTGATGCTGCCTATGAAGAGATAGACAATATGTTCAGACAGGCTCAGTTAGAAGATGACGACAGTGAAGAAGATGAAAGTGAGCAGGCTACTTTGGAATCAGGTGAAGTCCAGACACAGAACGGAGGCGATTCTGTTGATGATATCGGATATGAAGCTTCCGTAAAGGAATGGGTGTGGGATTATGATGCCATGCGAAAATATAACTCTGAAGCAGTAGGCTATATTAAGTTAAATGATAGCAGAATACAGTATCCAATCTGCCAACACGAGGATAATGAGTATTATCTTACTCATGGATCAAACAGAGCGGCAAACGGTAACGGTGCGATATTTATCGACGCCAGAAATCAGGGCGGGCTTGATGCGAAGCACTGTATTATTTACGGACATGATATGATGGATGGCTCTATGTTTGCAGGACTCCTTCAATACGCAAACACAAAGTTCTGTCAGTCACACAGAGTATTTGACATTTATGTAGGTTACAGACATTTCAGATATTATGTATTTGCTTCCTTTAAAGGTAATGCAAAGGATGAAGACATTTACAAAATGGGATTTGAAGATTCAGAGGATTATGATAAGTGGGTGAGCAGATGCATGTCAAAGAGTGCATTTGATTATGGAATAGATAAACCACATTACGGTGATAAGACCATACTTCTGTCTACATGTATGAATGATAAATACAGCAGATATATAGTTACACTTGTGCGTGGTGAGGAAGTTGTGGATTGAAAATATGAATTGAAATTGTAACTTAAAAATGTAACTTAAAATTGTGAATTGTTATCAAATTTAAACTTAATTATTCGATGTGGATGACTAATAAGCGTTAAAAGCTCAAACTTAATAATATGAAGTTTGAGCTTTTGCAATTTATATATCACATGTGCACGACTTTCGAAAATTAAGTTATATTGCGCTATTCTTAATTTTTTTAAGGATTGAACTAATATAATTAGGTTTGGATTGATATTTGTTGCAATTATCATAGATATATAGTATTTTCTTCGGGTACGGAAGAAAAATTGTCAGATTTTTTATACAATATTTAAACGAATCTGTAGAGCGGGGTGTTCTTTTTTTTGAAGAGCACTTTATTTTTTTGATTTCACGACGAGGAAAATGCTGAAATAAAAAAATAATCCGTATAGGAGTTATTAACGAGTAACAAATGCATTAATAAACAATAAAAGGAAAAATATGTAAGTGTGCTTTGATGATACCTGAAAAGCAATGGTGTCGTTTGGGTACTGATGAAAGGATGAAAAAGAATGGGAGTAAACATAGCAGAAGTATTTGGACAGGATGTATTTGACGAGACAGTAATGAAGGACAGATTGCCTGAATCAACTTACAAAGAGATTGAAAAGATAATGCACGAAGGTGGAAATGTCACACCTGAGATCGCAGACATCGTTGCACAGGCAATGAAAGAATGGGCAATCGAAAAGGGGGCTACACATTTTACACACGTATTCCAGCCATATATTATTTCTATTGGCGCAGAGAAACACGATTCATTTGCATCTGTACCGACAAACGGCAAGATTGATAATACATTTACAGGAAAAGACCTTGTCATGAGTGAGCCTGACGCATCATCATTTCCGTCAGGGGGTCTTAGAAATACATTTGGAGCCAGAGGATATACTGCATGGGATGTTACTTCCCCTGTGTATGTGAGAGAAGATACATTGTGTATTCCTACAGCATTCTGCTCATATACAGGTGAATCCCTTGATACAAAAGCACCTCTTCTCAAAGCAATGCACGCAGTGAGCAAGTATGGTGTGAGATTATTAAGACTTCTTGGCAATACAACATCAAGAAGAATATTATCTTATGTCGGACCGGAACAGGAGTATTTCCTTGTGCCGAAGGCATTATATGATAAAAGACCTGACCTTATTTATTCGGGAAGAACATTGTTTGGAACAATGCCTCCTAAAGGACAGGAGATGGATGACCAGTATTTTGGAGCAATTAGAGAAAATGTTAAAGCATTTATGGATGATGTTAATATACAACTTTGGAAACTTGGCATTTCAGCAAAAACACAGCACAATGAAGTTGCACCTTGTCAGCACGAGATTGCACCTATTTTCTCAATCTCAAATGTTGCACTTGATAACAATTATCTGATAATGACAATACTCAAAAATACTGCACTGAAATACGGATTGGTATGTCTCTTACACGAGAAACCATTTGAGGGAATCAACGGTTCAGGAAAACATAACAACTGGTCACTGACAACAGATGACGGAATTAACCTGTTTAAACCGGGTAAAAATCCTGAAGATAATAAATTGTTCCAGCTTGTTCTTGCATGTCTTATGTCAGCAGTTGACAGACACGCAATGCTTTTAAGAACGGCAGCATCAGATACAGGAAATGATCACAGACTTGGAGCGCACGAGGCTCCACCGGCAATCATTTCAATGTATCTTGGAGATCAGATTGAAGATATAGTTGAGCAGATTCTTGAAAAAGGTGAGGCTACAAGCAGTCTCAGCGCAGGAAAAATCAACTTTGGAATAAACAAACTTCCGGTACTTGATAAGGATCCTACTGACAGAAACAGAACATCGCCTTTTGCCTTTACCGGAAACAGATTTGAGTTCAGAATGGTTGGATCAGGCAATTCCATCGGAGATACAAACACAGTACTCAGCGCAATGATGGCAGAGGCATTTTTGGATGCAATTAATGCACTTGAAGGCGCAGAAGATATGGATAAAGCTGTAGCAGAATACACAGCCAAACTTATGAGAGAGCACCAGAGAATAGTTTTCAATGGTGACGGTTATTCAAAGGAATGGGAGGAAGAGGCAGCCCGCAGAGGACTCCCTAACTGCAAGTCTATCGTGGATGCAATACCTTCAATCGTTGCAGATTCAACAATTGAGATGTTTGAAAAATTCAACATACTCTCAAGAGCAGAACTTGAAGCAAGAGAAGATATCTATTATTCAGAATACAAAGGTGTTAGAAACATCGAAGCCAACACTATGGTTGATATGGCAAACAAGATGTACATACCTACAGCGGTATATTATTCAAAAGAACTGGCTGACACAGTAATCGCCGTTAAAAATGCGGGAGCAGACGCAACAGCCCAGGTAGAGTTGTTGAACGAAGTATCAGCAAAACTTCTTGAGATGAAGAATGCCACTAAGGAACTTGCAAGAGTTACAGCAAAAGCCTTTAATGCAGAAACATCAAAAGAAGCCGCAGAATTATTTAAGAGCGAAGTAATGGCAGCAATGGAAGCACTGAGAAAACCCGTGGATGAGTTAGAGACAATTGTGGACAAAGAGACATGGCCGGTACCATCTTATGGTGATATGTTGTTTTATTAAAATTTCAAAAACTATACTTTTTGAAACGGTCATACGCAGTTTTCAGAATCCTCTATCGCATTAAGCAAATGTTTTCTTAAAACTGTTCATCAAGTACTAGTTTTTAACTTCATAATAATAATGATTACTCGTCCGTTCCAATTCACGAGTTTT
>JAEELL010000089.1 GCA_016282745.1 Lachnospiraceae bacterium | reverse complement strand
AGAAAACTCACGAATTTGTGCGAACGAGAATCATGCTTATTTTGAAGATAATCCTTCAAGCATTGTCGAACTGTTTTGAGAAAACATTCATATAATGCGAAACGGTTATTTTGAAAGCATCGTATATTGTACGTTTCAAAAAGTATACATTATGAAACAATAATTGTTCTTTCACGAAACGGGACTGTGAAACAGTCCCGTTTTATTGTATTATTTTGTTTTTATTTTGTCATTAATTTTTCAAAGATTTGATTGAAGAAAAATGAATTTATGCATCCTGCGATTACACACCATGCAAAGAGGGCTGCCGTAACAGCAACTCCTGCCAGTGCAGGGAAGAATCCGATTACAAGAAGCGGAAGCATATCCACTATAATTATAATAATTGAAATAGGAAAATGTCCTATTGCAAGAAGAAATCCATTCTTCAAAGTTTGTTTTACAGTATTTTCAAATGTACACTGCAATGCCTGTGCATAGAGTATTGTCATTGTGAATACTATCAGTGTCGATAACATAAATATCATGCAGAAGGTTACAAAGAAGCCGGCCTTCATTATGGTACAAGCCCAAATGTCAATGATTGGCAATATGCATGCAACCATGTATATCAGCCACATTATTGTGGAGGCTTTGAAGTTTTCGCGGAACTTGTCAAAGTATTCTTTTACAAGATATCCTTCTTCACCTTTTATCATTTTCTTTGTCTGGGAATACAGTGCAGTCTTTGCGGCACCTATTGTAAATATTGGAATACAGGTGGCTATAAATACGAGATTAAGTACTACTACGTCTGCCACTATTCCAAAAACTTTCCATATCCCTTTGTCATATTTAAATATATCTTTCATCTGTCTTCTCTGCTTTTTATCTTATTCCTGCTATATTTTGTTAAACAAATAATTATTCACTACTATTTTTTAATTCACCCTCAGAAATACCTTCTGAATATGTGCATATTTTGTATTAGAATTCAACTGTCTCAACAGTTTCAACTTTTTCGCCTCTAACTTCTCTGTAGATTTCCATAAACTGCTTTCCTGTGATTGTTTCCTTGTCATAGAGGAATGCTGCAATCTTATCAAGAGCTTCTCTATTCTCATTGAGGAGTTTCTTTGCTTCTTCGTATTTTTGTTTCAGTAATATCTTTACTTCTTCCTCAATCATTGCTGCTGTCTTATCGCTACAGTTAAGTCTTGTGTTTCCACCAAGATATGGATTCTCAACTGTTTCAAGGCTCATAAGTCCAAACTTCTCTGACATTCCGTACTGTGCAATCATTGCTCTTGCCATCTTGGTTGCTCTCTCGATATCATTTGACGCACCTGTTGTTACTGTGTCAAATACGATATCTTCTGCTGCACGTCCTGCAAGAAGTGTTACAAGTTCCGCATCAAGTTCTTTCTGAGTCATAAGGTATTTTTCCTCTTCAGGAACCTGCATTACATATCCAAGTGATCCCATTGTTCTAGGTACGATTGTAATCTTCTGTACCGGATCGGTGTCCTTCATAACTGCTGTTACAAGTGCATGTCCGACTTCGTGATATGCAACTGTCTTCTTTTCTGTCTCGCCAAGAATTCTGTCTTTTTTCTCTTTACCTGCGATTACTACTTCAACAGATTCAAATAAATCATCCTGCGAAATAGCCTGACGGTTATTTTTAACTGCAAGAATTGCAGCTTCATTTATCATATTTGCAAGATCTGAACCAACTGCTCCGCTGGTTGCCATCGCGATGGCCTCAAGATCAACTGTCTCGTCCATCTTCACATTTGTGGAATGAACTTTCAACGTCTCAAGTCTGCCCTTGTAATCTGGTTTGTCTACGATAACCCTTCTGTCAAAACGTCCCGGTCTTAAGAGTGCCGGATCAAGTACTTCAGGTCTGTTAGTTGCCGCGAGAATAAGTACGCCCTTTGAGGAATCAAATCCATCCATCTCTGAGAGAAGCTGATTAAGTGTCTGCTCTCTCTCGTCGTTTCCGCCGTATCTTGAATCACGGCTCTTGCCGATGGCATCAACCTCGTCGATAAATATAATACATGGTGCCTGTTCCTGTGCCTGCTTGAATAAGTCTCTTACTCTCGATGCGCCTACACCTACAAACATCTCTACAAAATCAGAACCTGAAAGTGAGAAGAATGGTACCTTCGCCTCACCTGCAACTGCCTTTGCAAGAAGTGTCTTACCTGTTCCCGGAGGTCCTACAAGCAACGCTCCCTTCGGAAGTTTTGCACCAATATTTGCGTACTTTTCGGGGTTGTGCAAGAAGTCAACCAGCTCAGTAACTGATTCCTTTGCCTCATCCTGTCCGGCAACATCCTTGAACAAAACTCCTGTCTCTTTCTGAACATAAACTTTGGCATTGCTTCTTCCGACTCCTCCAAAGAATCCTCCGCCTTCTCCGCCCATTCTCTTTGACGCAGAAAACAGAATAAAATAGAAGAATATAAATGGAATAAGCATTACCAGTAAAGATGTGAAAAAGCTTGATGACTGATTAATAAACTTCTTATCAATATCAACATTGTATTTCTTAAGTGTGTCAATCAGTGCGTAGTCTTCATCAACTTCCGCTGTCCAGTAAGTGATTCCCGGAAACTTCTCATATTTTTCATATGGTTTTATGATTATCTTTCCATTCTCAATAAGTACCGACTCTACCGCTCCTGCCTCAACTGCAGAAATAAACTTGCTGTATGTTATCTGCTTTGAAGTTGCTCTCTCATACAGCGTCGATACGATATTAGTCACAACAATCGTCAATATCAAGGCTATTATTACAATACTCCAAGGAGTACCAAGAAATCGATTCTTGTCCTTTTTATCTCTGTCATTTTTGTTATTGTCCATACTTTTCCTTCCCTTCTCAAAAAAATCATGCCACCTGTAACTTTTTCCATTCAGTATAGTTACTTATAAGTATTTAATCAATAGAATTATCCCCAAAAACAATGAACTTTTCGTGTCTTGACAAAATTTGTAATTCTGTTCACAATCATAATTCCATCCGATAATTAATTCTATTCAACAATTAATTTCATTCAACAACGATTATTGATTATAATTTATAAATTATTAATTACTCATAATTCTCTTCAAATGTCCAAATCTTCTTTCCGCTTGAGTCTGTCACGAGTCCGTTTGACTCTTTTGCAACGCTCTCAGCTTCGGATTTGTCCTGGTATATTCCTTTAAGAATACCAATTGAGTAAACATAATATTTATTTGTCTCATCCTTTGTAAAAGGCATTTCTGTCTCATCTGAAATAAGGCTTAGAGAAGGTTTCTTTCCCTCCTTTGTTTCCATGCTTCCGTCAAATTCAACATGCATTGAGATTGCCGCTTCTCTCAGTTTCTTTGTGTCATCATAATAACTCTCAGATGCAACCCCTTCATCATACTGGCTGTTATCAATAAGCTGATCATCTTCTATCGGCTCTCCATCTTTTTCTCTGTGGATTTTTATAACTGTATCCAATATATCAAGACCGGTGATAATGCATTTCTTTGCATCATATGTCTTCATCTGATTTCCCTCTTCATCCAAAATTACCAGCGACGAAAGTCCAACGTTATTCTTTTTCTTATCGGGAACTTCCTTTGTGGCAACGCCGTAAATCAGATTGTTATAGGCGTATCCGCAAACTGTCAGTCTGTCATCATTTTCTGCAGTGATTTCATTTTTTGAACCGTCTGCAAAATTGTAAATAGTAATACCGCTGTTATCCTTCAGATCTCCCTGTGTGTTGTATGCAATGATATTCTTTGATTTGTTTATTGCATAGTTACCGGCACCGAGGCCCACAACCAGGACTCCTGTTTCTTTTGTGCTGATGTTTACATAATATATTCCATCATTCATTTTTACATAAATAACATCATCGTTGATGTAACATAGTTCTGCAACCTGAGCGGCGAGAATCTTTTTCGGTGTGGAATTCTTGATAAATGTAAGCTCCTCCACCTTATTCTGTTTTTTATTGTATCGGTAAACTGATACCCCGTTTTTGCCCGAATGTGCGCTTCCTGTACTGTAACCGCATGTGGCAAACACTACATTGCCGTTATCGTACACTCTTGAAGTAATTACTTCCACATTTTCTCTGTCTGCTTCATATATCTTTGTAAATTCTTTCTTTGCAATATCAACTGCCCAGACCTGTCCGTTAACCTCGTATGCCAGATAGGATTTGTTTTCACTGTAATTGAAACTTACATCCTGATTTTCCTGAATTCCAAGGTCTATATATGATTTGTGAACAGTATTTTCATCGATTCCCCACACCTGATTTGTCTTTCTCTCGTATGCTAGAACGTACTGCTGCTCATTAAATGTCCAAACCGTTATTCTCTCTTCAACATCATAGATATCTTTTATTTCGTTGTTGCCAACTGCCTCAACCTGATATTTCATTATATAAGTTCCGGAAATTCCGGTAGGCTTCACATAGACATCTGCAAGACTTATTTCGGTATCACTTATCTTCTTTGCACTTAAATTGCCCCATGTAATAACGGAATAATTGTTTGCCAGCGTAACTGTTCCAAGTGAATTGTTAAGCAGTTCATTATCAGGCTCCATGTAAGTTACAATATTGACATTTCCCTCGCCGTCAATGGTTGTGTTACTGAAATCATTTGCGAAATCTATCTGAGCAGAAATCAAATCTGATTCCACAACAATTACTCGGGTGTAGTATCTGATTTCTTCAATCTCATCTGTCTGTAAATGAATGACGAGAATGTATTCTTCGTTGATGCCCACTATGGAACTGATTTTGATATCGAATTTCTCACCTTTTGCATAATTTTCAATATCACCACCGTCAACAAG
Organism: Lachnospiraceae bacterium; assembly: GCA_016282745.1. Taxonomy (GTDB): domain Bacteria; phylum Bacillota; class Clostridia; order Lachnospirales; family Lachnospiraceae; genus SIG293. Next base: position 524 of record JAEELL010000089.1, on the reverse strand, counting down.
TCTGTCTCCGTCAACTGTTCTGAGTTCATATTTTGCTGATATAATGTTGTTATTCTCATCTGCAATGTCAAAGCTTACATTTCGGTCCGACTGTGATGTAACAACAAGATTATCACGCATCATGGAAATATTCATCTCGTCCACATATCCCTTTATTATGCCAATTCTCTTGTCCTTGAGGTAGGCATTTATCTTTGGGAGTTTGACTTCCTTGTACCCCACTTCCTTTGGCGTTTCAACTTTTATCTTTTCTTTGTTGTCTCTGTTGATCATTATTCCAACTGCGGTTACTGATCCCAGCGCAATAATTATCAACAATGCAATAATAATCTTCTTCATAATTATCAGTTCTTCCTATATATTTATCATTTATTTTTACTAATCATACTTTTTGAAACGTTCTTACGCAGTTTTCAGAATACTCTGTCGCATTAAGCAAATGTTTTCTTAAAACTGTTCATCAAGTACTAGTTTTTAACTTCATAATAATAATGATAACTCGTCCGTTCCAATTCACGAGTTTT
>JAEELL010000088.1 GCA_016282745.1 Lachnospiraceae bacterium | reverse complement strand
TCGCCGGGCTCATAACCCGGAGGTCATAGGTTCAAATCCTGTCCCCGCTATTTTTTTTTGCCCAGTTAGCTCAGTTGGTAGAGCAGAGGACTGAAAATCCTCGTGTCTCTGGTTCGATTCCGGAACTGGGCACTTTTTTTATTTTTGGAAATTTCTACTTTATAGGAACTTTTATTTGTAGGATTGGAATCTATTCCAATCTTTTTTGTTTATAAAGTAAGAGAACCTTTAGTATTTATAAAAACATCTAAAACAGTTATAATTAAATAGGTAATGCAAGAATTAATACAAAGGTGAAGAAAATGACTATTGTAGAAATATTTGATAATGAAATGATTAATAATGTTATCTCGTCATTGATGATTAAAAATGACAGAGTTGTTTATATTTGTGAAGATTACGTTGATATTAGTAAGAATACGTCTGATTTTTCTCATTTATTTGAAATGAGAGAGGAGAAGATTGATATTGGTATTATTAAAGTAAAATATGATAGTTTTAAGTCTATGTATAATACCATTGATCAAGAATTAAAGAGATTAAAAGAAATTGATAATGATATTATTTTTAATGTAAATGGTGGAAAAGATATTATATTGATTTGCATAGGAATGCTTAAGGAAAAGTATAACATTAAGCTTTTTTATGTTGATAAAAAGACAAAAAAGATAAGTTTTGAAAATGAAGAGGATTATAACAAATATATTATTAACGAGAATATCAATTTAAGTGTTAGAGAAAATATTATCATTCATGGTGGTGATATTTTGGATTATATTAATAACACTAACTATAATTTCCACTGGAATTTTACCAGTGGATTTGTGAATGATATTAATTGTATGTGGGATTTGTATCAGAAGAATTTGAATGTTTGGAATCGTGAAATTGGAATTATGCAGCAAATGTATGATAAAGAAACTGACATGCTGCACGGAAATGCAAATTATATAATGGAGGAGCTTATTAAACTTGGAATTTTAGATATTTCTGATGAAAAGTGCTTTTCATTTAAGAACAGACAAATAAAGGAATTCCTAATGAAGGTTGGTAATCTTCTTGAGTTATTTGTGTGTACTTCTGCATCCGTAATTACTGATAATAATGGAAATAAATTTTTTGATGATATAAGAGTTGGTGTAAATATTGACTGGGATGGTGTTTACCATGATGTGACTGATGTAATAAAAGACACAAAAAACGAGATTGATGTAATCTTAATGAAGAATAATATTCCTGTATTTATTTCGTGTAAGAGTGGCGACTTGAATGTTGAGGAATTATATAAATTACATACAGTTGCTTTAAAGTTTGGCGGATCTAAGGTGAAGAAAGTATTGCTTATTTCAGATTTTAATAAAAAAGGCGCAGCAAGAAGTTATTATTTGCAGAGAGCTGAAGATATGGATATTACAGTTGAAACTGATGTGCACACTTATTCAGTAGAAGATTTGAGTAAATTATTAGTTGGACTGTTTGATGAAGCGGAGGACGATTTTGAAATCAAAAGATAATTTGTATACTAAATTAATTAAATACAGCAATTTGGGTGTCTATCCGTTTCATATGCCGGGGCATAAAAGAAATATAGAAAAAATCTCTTTTGAAAATCCCTTTAAAATGGACATAACGGAGATTGATGGGTTTGATAATCTGCACAATCCTGAGGGAATTATCAAACAGGAGATGGATAAAGCCACTGAGTATTACAGAACAAAGAGAAGTTATTATTTGGTGAACGGAAGTACTTCAGGTAATATGTCAGCAATTTCAGCAGTAGCCGGTTATGGAGATAAGATAATTGTTGCAAGAAATAGTCATAAATCAATATATAATGCCATCGGTTTGCTGAGACTGAAAGTTGAATATATATATCCAACACATATTAATGAGTATGGGATAAGCGGATCCTATAATATTGAAAATATCAGGGAAGTAATTGAAAATAACAGGGATGCAAAGGCGGTTGTTATTACATCACCAACTTATGAGGGGATTGTATCGGATATTGCGAACATATCTGAGATTGCACATAAGTATAATATTCCGTTAATTGTTGATAGTGCGCATGGAGCTCATTTTATTTTGTCGGAGAAGTTTCCAAAAACTGCAATAGAGTGTGGAGCGGATGTTGTAATAGAGAGTCTTCACAAAACATTGCCATCGCTGACTCAGACTGCAATATTGCATTATAATAGTAATATTATTGATAGGGAAAAAATCGAGAAGTATCTTTCGATTTATCAGACAAGCAGTCCTTCTTATGTACTTATGAGCAGTATTTCAAATTGTATAAATATAATGATGAATAGCAGAAATGAAGTTGAGAAATACTTTGAAAATATAGACAAACTGACTGCCAGACTGAATGTACTTAAGAATTTTAAAATATTAAGTAGAAAATTGGATGAGAATAAAATATATGCTTTTGATGTGTCTAAAGTTGTGATAATAAGTTTGAATAAAAATGTAACCGGCAAAAAGTTGATGGATTTATTGCGTGAAAGCTATGATATAGAAATGGAGATGGCTGCCGGAAACTATGTGGTGGCGATGACATCCATATTTGATACGGATGCAGGAATGGAAAGACTTGCAAGTGCGATGGAAGAGATAGACAGAAAGCTAAATATCAATTCAGACAACGATAAAAATGAATCTGAAAATATAAGCAGATTAGAGACTGAAAGCAGAAAAAGTAAGATTGCCGGTGAAGCAACAGAAGTTACCGGTGAATCAAGAGAAACTACCGAAAAAGTTGCTGACGAATCAGCAGATATTGGAAATATATATGCTATAAAAAACACAAAAATATGTGAGATTTTTGAAGTAGAAGCTTTTAAAAAGTCAGGTGAAAAAATAAATACGGGGATAGAAAAAAAGATAAGTGAAAAGATAAGTGATGAGTTTGTATATCTTTATCCACCGGGAATTCCATTAATCGTTCCGGGAGAAGTGGCTGATGCTGAGATGATGGATAATATAGAGAAATATAAGAAACTAGGATATAAAGTAATTGCTGAAAAGTAAAAAATTATTAAGAGCAAAAAATAATAAGAGCAAATAATAATAAAGAGCAAATAATAATAAGAGCAAATAATAATAAAGAGCAAATAATAATAAGAGCAAATAATAATAAAAAAAATAATAAAAAGAAAAATATAAAAAGTAAATAATCCGGCTGAATTGGTTGGATGTAAATAGTTTATTGGAGGAATAATGTCAAAGATTTTTTTTGTAACCGGAAAAAGTTGTAGTGGTAAAGATACTATATTTAATATATTGAAGCAAAGGGATGAACTTAATTTGAAAACTGTAGTTGGGTACACTACGAGACCGATGAGAGTTGGCGAGCAGGATGGCACCGAGTATTTTTTTGTTAATAAAGATAAACTGGAAGAGTTTGAAAAAGAGAATAAAATAATTGAGTGCAGAAACTACAATACTGTTCATGGGATTTGGAGTTATTTTACAGTTGATGATGGTCAAATTGATTTGGAAAATGGGAATTATATTTATATAGGAACTTTGGAGTCTTATGAGAAGTTCGTTGATTATTATGGAAGTGAAATTGTCTATCCAATATATGTAGAAGTTGAATCCGGAGAGAGACTTGAGAGAGCAGTAAAGAGAGAGAGACAGCAGAAAGAGCCAAAATATAAGGAGTTATGCAGACGTTTCATAGCAGATGAAGAAGATTTTTCGGAAGAAAATATTGAACATGCATGTATTCAGAAACGCTATCAGAATATAGATATTGATAAATGTGTTAATGAGATAATTGGTGATATTAAAGTTAATATTAAAGCTGACATTCATAGTTGAATTGCTGTTATGAGTCAAAATAGTTGCATTTTACAAAGTGGACTATAAGTACAAATTATGTTATTATTGTTTTGTTGTGAATTCGAAATGATGTGAGATTACAAAGTGTTCCGGAGGAAATGATGGCAGAGATCAAGAAGATTATAGGACAGGATCATATAATTGAACATTTTGAAAATGCCATCAGAATGGACAGGGTTTCCCATGCATACATTATAAACGGTGAGGAAGACTCCGGAAAAAAAGAACTGGCAAATCTGATATCCATGTCACTACAGTGTGAGGAGGGATCAGGCGAGCCATGCATGAAGTGCAGATCATGTTTGCAGGCACTGGGAGATAATCACCCGGATATCAAGTGGATAAGTCATGAGAAAACTGTAATATCTGTTGATGATATCAGAGAGCAGATAAATAACGATGTGGATATAAAGCCATATTCAGGAAGAAGAAAGATTTACATTGTACCTGATGCAGAGAAGATGAGAGAAGCTGCGCAGAATACATTGTTAAAAACACTGGAAGAACCACCATCATACGCGGTTATTATTTTATTGACAAATAACTCAGACAGTTTTTTACAGACAATAATGTCGAGATGTTTGCAATTAAATATTAGGCCGGTTAAGGATGAAGTTATAAAAGATTACTTAAAAAACGAGATGGACATATCTGATTATGAGGCCGGAATTGCAACAGCATTTTCCGGAGGTAATCTGGGAAAAGCCATTAAGCTTGCGACTTCCGAAGAGTTTGGAGATATGAAGAGCGATGTTTCGTCGACTATTTCTTCTATTATAAATGGAAGTATGGTGGATGTTGCGGCAGCAATAAAAAAAGCTTCGGATTACAAGGATAATATAATGGAATATCTGGATTTATTTCAGACATGGTTCAGAGATATGCTTGTGTACAAGTCATGCAAAGATGACAACATGATTATTTTTCAAAAAGAGAGAATTAATATTTTGCAGATGTGTGAAAAAGCATCTTATGAAGATATAAATAAAATATTAGAGGTATTAGATACAACAAAGTGGCGAATGATGAGTAATGTCAATTTTGACGGAGCCCTTGAAGTATTGTTTATTACCATAAAAGAGAGGATTAGATAATGGTAAAGGTAGTAGGAGTAAGATTTAGACAAACAGGAAAAATATATCATTTTTCACCGGACAACCTTAATATAGAAGTTGGGCAGCATGTTATCGTAGAGACAGCAAGAGGTGTTGAGTACGGTACTGTTGTGATTGGAATCAGAGAAGTTGCAGAAGAGTCTGTTGTTCTTCCGTTGAAATCGGTTATAAGAATTGCAACTAAGGAAGATGATAAGAAAGCGGCAGAGAATAAAGAGAAAGAGAAAAAGGCGTTTAAGATATGCCTTGAAAAGATTGCAAAGCATAATCTTGATATGAAGTTAATCGAAACAGAATATACCTTTGATAACAATAAGGTGCTGTTTTATTTTACAGCTGACGGGCGAATTGACTTTAGAGAATTGGTAAAAGATTTGGCAGCAGTTTTCAGAACCAGAATCGAGCTTCGTCAGGTTGGAGTGAGGGATGAGGCCAAGATTCTTGGAGGCATAGGTATTTGCGGTCGTGAACTTTGCTGTCACAACCATTTGTCAGAATTTATTCCTGTGTCAATAAAGATGGCAAAGGAACAGAATCTGTCTTTGAATCCAACAAAGATTTCCGGAGTCTGCGGCAGACTTATGTGTTGTTTGAAGCATGAGCAAGAGACTTATGAGTACCTGAATTCAAAACTTCCAAATGTGGGAGAGACAGTGAAGACTACTGACGGAGTTAAGGGAGAAGTCAACAGTGTTAACGTTTTAAGACAGACAGTAAAACTTATTGTTGAGACTAATGACGAGAGAGAAATCAGAGAGTATTCAATCAAGGATATCAAGTATAAACCAAAGAGAAGAAAGATTGAGCTTAAGAGAGAAGAAATCGAAGAACTCAAAGGATTAGAGGATAAAGAAGAATCAAAGTTTAATGATTAGTTGTTAGATGAAATGAAGACTCAAAGATAGCGATTAGTTGTTAGATGAAATGAAGACTCAAAGATAAAGAAAAATTATTTGAGTAAAATAGATAAAGGAATCAGATCTTTATGGTTAATTTAAAAGAAGATGAGCGCATAGACGATTTGAACAGGAACGGCTACCGTATCATTCAGAACAGTAAGAAGTTCTGTTTTGGAATGGACGCTGTACTGTTGTCAGGATTTGCGTCAGCAAAAGAAGGAGAGAAGGTTCTTGATCTTGGAACAGGAACCGGCATTATTCCTATTCTTATGGAGGCAAAGACTAACGCTGATAGATTTGTTGCACTGGAAATTCAGGAAGAGAGCGCAGAGATGGCAAGGCGAAGCGTCAGCCTCAATCATTTAGAAGATAAAATTGAGATAGTGACAGGAGATATTAAAGTGGCTTCACAGATTTTTGGAGGAGCCACTTTTGATGTTGTGACAACTAATCCACCGTATATGAATGATAATCACGGATTAAAAAATCCTGAGTTGCCAAAAGCCATTGCAAGGCATGAGGTGATGTGTAATTTGGAGGATGTGATAAGAGAGTCGGCAAAGGTACTAAAGCCCGGTGGAAGATTTTACATGGTTCACAGACCTCATAGATTAGTTGAGATTATGAACTGCATGACGGAATACAAAATTGAGCCAAAGAGGATAAAGTTTGTGCATCCGTATATTGACAGAGAAGCCAACATGGTTCTGATTGAAGGAATCAGAGGAGCAAAAAGGATGATAAAAGTCGAGCAGCCTTTGATTGTGTATGAGGCGCCCGGCAAATATACAAAAGAAATATATGATATTTATGGATACTGAGTTGAAGCAATATTTAGTAATAGCAGAAGGATACAGATATTTTGTAAGATAAATAATAGATATATTTTGGCATAAGAAAGGAAGAAGTATGCAGGGAAAATTGTATTTGTGTGCAACACCAATAGGAAATCTGGAGGATATTACATACAGAGTAGTCAGAACTTTGTCTGAAGTGGATATGATTGCAGCAGAAGATACAAGGCATAGTTTGAGACTTTTAAATCACTTTGAAATAAAGACGCCTATGACCAGTTATCATGAATTCAACAAATATGATAAAGCCAAGGTGTTGGTAAATATGATGCTTGAAGGAAAAAACATTGCAGTTATTACCGATGCCGGCACACCGGGAATCTCAGATCCCGGGGAGGAACTGGTGCGACAGTGTTTTGAAGCAGGAATAGAAGTTACTTCACTTCCGGGACCTGCGGCCTGCATAACTGCACTTACCATGTCGGGGCAGGAGACAAGAAGATTCTGTTTTGAGGCATTTCTTCCAAGTGACAAAAAAGAAAAAAACAGAATTCTGGAGTCGTTAAAAAATGAAACCAGAACCATAATAATATACGAAGCACCTCACAGACTCAAAAAGACATTGGCTGAACTAAAAGAGTATCTTGGTAACAGAGAACTTACAATATGCAGGGAACTTACCAAGAAGCATGAGGAGGCAGTTCAGTACACGTTAGAGGAAGCAATAAATCATTTTAGCGAAACTGAACCAAAGGGAGAGTTTGTTCTTGTAATAAAAGGTAAGCCATTTTCCGAGATAGAAGAAGATATGGCAAAGACATGGGAAACCATGAGTGTGGTTGAACATGTGGATATGTATATAGAAAAAGGTTATGACAAGAAAGAGGCAATGAAGATAGTTGCTAAGGACAGAGGTATTCCAAAGCGCGAGATATATAACACATACATATCTGACAAATAAAAAATGATAAATTAAAATGATAAATAAAAACTGACAAATAAAAAAATGATAAAAATCCGATAGTATTTAATGCTATCGGATTTTTTTGCTGTGCAACGAGAAAAAGTCTCTGAACTAGTCTGTAAACCCCTATTTTTTAATTATTCTCTAAAAGAAATATCAAAGAAATGCAAAAAAACGTTTTTAGGAATTGCGAAAAAAAAAGTGTGGTGTTACCATTTCATACTGAAAAAGGGAATAAAAACGTTTCAGAAAAATTGAGAGGGAATTAAAAATGAAGAAGTCAGTAAAAGCACTTGTAAGTGCAATGTTGAGTGCAACATTAATGGTAAGTAGCGTAAATGTTAATTTCAATTCTAAAGATGTGGCTGTTATGGGGGAAGATAAAATAATGGCAGCTGACATTAATGACAGATCAATTATTTCCACAGAAGAGTTAGACAAAATTAAAGAGATGGCATCAAAAGATGCAGTGAAGACAGCAGAGACAGTTAACGGCTATTTGGATGATGAGATGTTTGAGGCTGCAGCAGATGCAGTTTTAACTGATTATTACAAATCTGAAAATTACGAAGCAGTTGAGAAGTTCGAGGCAAAAGTTGATGACAGAGCAAATGAACTCATAAATAATTATAAAGAGGCAGCAAAAGAGAGAGCAGCCGGTGAAGAAGTAAACGGCTTTAAGACACAGACAGTAGTTGTAGTATTTGACCAGAATACTACTAAGAAAGAAATTAAAGCTATTGTAAAGGCGCAGAACGCAGAACTGGCCCACTTGGAAAAAGACTTTGTTGGAAATTATTCAGCAGAGATTAAGATTTCATACGGACAGACAGTTGAGAGGGCAAAAGAAGCTTTTGGAAAATACAGTTCTACAGTTTGCTCAGCACCAAACTATATTTACGAGCAGGTTGAAAGTAATGAAAGCAATCAGGCAGCATATAATGAAGTAAAAAATGACAATGCTGCAACAGAGCAGTATATTGATGCAAGAGAACTTGTAAATGATATGACAAGAAGACAGCAGTGGTATTTGAATCTTATAAATGTAGCAGATGCATGGAATTACATTGCAAATACAGAACACGAGAAAGTGTTGGTAGGAGTTATTGACTCAGGTATTGATGTAAATCATGAAGATTTAAAGAATGTATTGTCACCACTTTCTGCAGATGTTACAGGTAATGAACCTGTTCTTCTTACAGAGACAGACACACCATATGCAACAACACACGGAACAATGGTTACAGGTTTTATTGCAGCCCAGGCAAACAATGGTGTTGGAATTGCAGGAGTAGCAAGTTGCTACGATAATAGTGTTGTAGAGATTTTGGGAGTAAAAGCTTCTTATAAAGATGCAAATGGTTCAGCATATTTTTACACAAGCAATATTGCAAAGGGATTTGATTATTGTATAGATAACGGAGTTAAAGTAATTAACACAAGTTTTGGAACATCAGTAAAGGATCCATATTATGAATATCTTGCAAGACATGCAGCAGACAGAGGAATCATTATTGTTGCATCAGCAGGTAACGAAGGCGGACACAACTTCATGCTGCCGGCGGATTCAGACAGAGTAATCAGTGTTGTATCAACAAATTCAGCAGGATGTCTTTCAACATTTTCAAATTACGGAGAAGAGAAAGACGTTTGTGCACCGGGTACATCAGTAATCTCAACATATCCAAACAACAATTACAATTACGGTGACGGAACATCATTCTCATCACCTATTGTTGCAGGAGTCGTAGCAATGATGTGCTCAGTAAACAAAAATCTGAATTATTATGATGCAAGAAAAATTATCATAAATACATCAAGTGAGACAGAAATTAAAAATTATATCGGACTCACAAGCAGTGAGATTGCAAAAGGTGGAGTTGTAGATGCAGGTAAAGCAGTTGAGGTTGCTGCAAACTACACAAAATATACATCTTTTGCAAAGGACAGATTCAACCAGTTTGAAAGACCATCTGATCCAATGGAGGTTTCAGGAAAATGTGTTGCACCAAAGATGGTTGAATTGACATGGACAGTAACAGACAATGTTAAGTCAAAAAATTATACATACAATATTTATGAAGGAAATAATTTAATATATTCAAATATCAAATTTACAAGAAAAGTTATGAACAACATTTCCGTTGGTGAGCATATTTACTTTGTAAAGGGTGTGTTAAACGGTGTTGAATCAGTAGGTGTTTCAAGCGGAATAATTAATGTTACAAAAGAAGGTCCACAGCCTGAGGTTGAAGAAGTAAACACAATATCTGATGCGGAAAATACAGAGAATGTTGCAACAACAGAGGCAGTAACAGAGAAAAATACAGAAACTGTAACAACAGAAAAAGCAACAGAGAAAATCACAGAGGCAATTACAACAAAAGCAGAAGCAAAGACTGAACAGATTACAACACAGGCTGTTAAACCACTTGAAGTAATCGGAATGAATATTACTCTTCCTGCAAATAACACAATCGGAGTTGTATGGGGACAGGATGCAGCAAGAATCAACAGTGGCTGCAAATACAATATCTACATTAACGGAACAAAAGTTAAGAGTGAAGTAATATGTAACTACTATCAGTTTGGTAATATCAATGCAGGAATGAATCGTGTAAGAGTAACAGCAGTTCTTGGCGGCGTTGAATCAGACGGAGTTGAAAAGATTGTAAATGTTACAGGTGTTGCAATAACAGAAAGAAATACAGAGGCAAAGACAGAGACAACAAGAAGTAAAAGTGAGACTACTTATATAGAAGAAACAAGTACAGTTGCTGTTACAGAAAAAACATCTGAAATTATAACAGAAGCTGTAACAGAGCCTGAGGATGTAACAGAAACAGTAACAGAGCCTGAGGATGTGACGGAAGTTGAAGAAGAAACTGAAAACGAGACAGAAATTGAAACTGAGGCTGAAGCTGAGACAGAGACAGAAACATATGCAAATGTTAATCTTGCAAAGAACTGTTATGCATATTCATCAAGTAATGAAACAAACGAACTTGTTGCAGCAAACATTACTGACGGTGACATGAACACAAGATGGGCTTCACAGTGGAGCGATTATCAGTATGTTGTTGTTGATCTTGGAAAAACATATAAGGTAGACAGAGTTAAGATTAATTGGGAAGCAGCATTTGCTTCAAGATACAAAATTGCATACTCAACAGATGGAGTAAACTTTGTAGCAATCAACTCTTATTATGCTAACAGTGCTAAGGCAGAAGAAATCAAGTTCCTTCCTGTTGATGCAAGATATATCAAAGTTGATTGTAGTACACGAGGTACATCTTACGGATTCTCAATTTATGAGATGGAAGTATTTGAATATCATGATGACGTAAATGACAAAAATTTGAGTCTTGGAAAAAATGTGACAGTATCAAGTATCGAAGGAGCAAATACTAAGGCAGAATACATGGTTGATGGAGACAATTCAACAAGATGGGCTTCGCAGTGGAGTGACGCACAGTGGGTTTGCGTAGACTTGGGAGCTGTTTATTCAATAAGTAAGGTAAGACTTAACTGGGAAGCAGCATTCGGTGAAGGATACAATATCTACATTTCAAAAGACGGAATCAACTGGACTTTAGCAATGTGTGCAGTAAGTGATAAAGCAGAATTATTTGAAACATATATAAAAGATGAAGCAAGATACGTAAAAGTTGACATGTACAGAAGAGGAACAGCTTACGGATATTCATTATATGAATTTGAAGTAATTGGTCATTAAAAATAGAGCCTCCGGTTGATGCCGGAGGTTATATTTATTTACACGACGGGAAAATGCAGAAATGCAGAGAGTGTTCTTGAACTTTTATTTTTTGAAAAGTTGTGTTAGAATAAAATTGATTGGGCAATAAAATTGAATTGATTCAATCACTGTAAATATCGATAAAACGCTTTGTGAAAGGAAGGAATAAATATGTTATCAGTTATTTTGCCGGCATATAATGAAGAAAAAATGCTGGGTAAATCAGCAAGCGTAATTAGCAAAATCCTTGAAGATGCAAAAATTGATTATCAGTTGGTTTTTGTAAATGATGGTTCAAAAGATAATACATGGAGCGAGATTGAGAAGGCAGCAGCAGCCAACAAAAATATTGTAGGTGTAAACTTCTCAAGAAATTTCGGAAAAGAATCTGCAATGTTTGCAGGGCTTGCAACGGCAACTGGGGATTGTGTAGCAGTAATGGACTGTGATTTGCAGCATCCACCTGAAGTTCTTATTGAAATGTACAGACTCTGGGAGCAGGGATACGAAGTAGTTGAGGCTGTCAAGAGAAGCAGAGGAAAAGAGAGTATATTCCACAAGGCCAGTGCCGGATTGTTCTACAAACTCATTTCGAGCGCAGTAAAGATTGATATGTCAAGAGCATCAGACTTCAAGCTTATGGATAGAAAATGTGTTGAGACCCTGTTAGCCATGCCTGAAAAGAACGCGTTCTTCAGAGCATTGTCTTCATGGATTGGATATAAGTCAACATCAGTAGAATTTGATGTTCAGGAGAGAGAAGAAGGAGAGTCAAAGTGGTCTACATGGTCACTTGTCAAATATGCGATTACTAATATCGTTGCATTCTCATCTGTTCCTATGCAGCTTGTTACCATAGCCGGAGTTTGTTCATTTATCTTTGGAATAATAATGGGAGTTCAGACTCTTATCAATTTCATAATGGGCAAATCTGTACAGGGATTTACAACTGTTATATTACTTCTTTTACTGATGGGAAGTCTTATTATGATCAGTCTTGGAATTATAGGTTACTATATTTCAAAAATATATGAAGAGGTAAAGGGAAGACCAAGATATATTATCTCTAAAGTAATAGGAAAATAGAATTATGAAAGATGAAAAAATATTAAAAAGGTGGATAACATACCTTGCGGCATTGGGATTACCTGCTCTCATATATATGGGAGTTTTGATGTATGTTGGGAATTATCCTTACGGAGAAACCGGTTTTTCCATATGGGATATGGATCTCCAGTATTTAGATTTTTTCAAATGGCTAAAGAGAGTTTATTCAGGAGAGGCAAATATTTTTTACTCTTTTGGAAAATCTTTGGGGGATAATCCAATCGGATTGTATGGATTCTATTTATCCAGCCCCTTCAATCTGATACTGATATTTTTTGATGACATACAACTGTTTGTTGTGGTATTGGCAGGTTTGAAGATATCCTTTGCGGGACTTGCCTGTGCAATATATATACGAAACAGATTTGAGAAGATTGATAGTGTGTGGCTCGTTTTGTTATCAACATGCTATGCACTTATGTCATACAATTTCAAACAGATATCCAATATTATGTGGTTAGATGGTGCGGTAATTGCCCCCCTTCTGATGCTCGCGGTATACAAGTTTATTAAGACCGGAAAGAGAAGACAGTTGTATATAACAGTATTTCTGTCGATTCTTTCAAGCTGGTACGTAGCCTATATGTGTTGCCTGTTTTCGGGAATATATTTTGTTTACGAGACCATAGTATGTAATAAGAAGTTTGATCTGATTAATATTCTAAAATCATTTGTCTGCTACTGTGCCACAATGATTTTGGGAGTTATCAGCACTATGTTTTTCTTTTTGCCGGTAATCAAGCAGTTATTGCAGGGAAAAGGAATTGAAGAATCTAAGGGATTTATGGTGGAATTCAGATGTAGCGTGGCAGATGTCGTAAAGCAGCTGATACCGGCTAATGCCGATACACAGAACTCTTCACTTCTGATTTTGTTCTGTGGAACATTCGTAGTAGTGGGAATTATATTGTTTGTAATTTCGCGAAAGATAGAAATAAAAGTTAAGGTTGTTGCAATTCTGATGCTTGTTATGTTAGTGGCAAGTGCGATATTTATCCCGACAGAGAATATCTGGAACGGATTCAGAAAAGTATCATCTTACTATTGCAGATTTTCATTTGTAATCAGTTTTTTTATGGTACATATTGCAGCAGCGTTTTATGCAACCTGTGAAAGAAAGAAGTATACATGGATAGTTCAGATGGCAGTGTTTATTCTTGTTGTCGGAGAGCTATCTTACAATGCAAACATTTACCTGTCACGATACAGTGTTGAGAATGTAGCTGAATACAAAAAATATGACACCAACATGAAATCTCAGATTGGCGAGCTAAAGAGGTATGATAACAGTCTGTTCTACAGAGTGGATCAGGATTATACCAGAGGAGTGAAACCCGGCAATTACGGAGGGACTTACAATGAAGGACTGGCCTATGGTTTTTGTCCCCTTGCATCTTACAGTTCCACATTTAACAGTCTTATTGTGGACTTCTATGTAAAATGCGGTTACAGCGAAACGCCAAGACTTATAATGCATCATGAGCCGATTCTCGTAAGTGAGTCGTTGCTTGGAATAAAGTATCTGTTAGGTCATATGAGAGCGCTTGGGTATGTGCCGGTTGAGGGATTAAATCAGTATAATAACAAAACTGTTTATGAGAATCCTTATGCACTCAGCCTGGGATACATGGTTGATGATAAAGTAAACAAGAAAATAAAACCAACCAACAGTTTTGAATATCAGAACAGGTTGATTAGCAGAATGCTTGGCAGAGATGTTAAGTGTTTTGTAAAGGCTGAAAGCAAGCTTGTGTCATCAGACGAAAAGCAGATGATATGGGAGGTAAGCAGCCCAAAATGTAAAAATGTTTTGTATGGATATTTACCAAGACGAGGAGTAAATAAAGTAAATGTCCATGTAAATGACCAATTCAGAACATATTATTCTGAATGGTATTCATATAAGATATTCCAGATATCTGACAGCAGTAATGGTGAAGTTCAAAAAGTTACAATGGAGGGGAACATTGTAAACGCAGACAAAATAGACGGAGTTTTCTACTATCTGGATATGGATGAATTTGCAAAAGCTATTGCGGAGTTAAAAGAACATCAGATGACGGTTACGAAGTTTGCTGATGGAAAAGTAAAGGGCGACATCGAATTACAGGAAGACGGAAAACTGTTACTTACAATTCCGTATGATCTTGGATGGAAAGCCAAGGTTAATGGCAAAAAGGTCAAATTCACAAAATCTCAAGATATTTTTATTACAATGGATTTGAGCAAGGGCAAGAATCACATTGAATTAAAATATATTACACCGGGACTTAAGAAAGGTGTATGTATCACTCTTTTTGGAATGATTATATTTGTAATATGGGAAATTCTGGACAAAAAAGGAGATGTTAAAAATGGAAGAGAGAAGAATGAAAAACTTAAAAGAAATGAACAACAATAACAGTATTAAGAGCATTAAAAGTTATACAAACTTTACAGGCTTAAAAGCATTGAGAACATTATTATTTGTACTTATACTTACATTTGCTTTTTCTACCCCTGCGCTGGCTGCACAGAAGTATCGTATATACGACTGGAGCACAGGCAAGGTATGTTATAACTCAAGAGGAAGACTGGTTAAAAATAAATGGGTAAAGTCAAAGAATAAAAAATATTACTTTAACAAAAAAGGTTATGCCACAGTTGGTTTGAAAAAAATCAACGGAAAAAAATATTATTTCAATAAAAATGGTGTGATGAAAACCGGATTTGTTACAATCAATGATGACAGGTACTTCTTTAATAAAAAGGGAGTAATGCAGAAGGGATTTGTAACATACAAGAACAAAACATATTACTTAAATAAAAAGGGAAAAATGCAGAAAGGCCTGAAGAACATTGAAGGCGAGAAGTATTATTTCAACAAAAAAGGAGTAATGGAAAAAGGCTTTGTCACTATTGATGGTGAGGAATACTATTTTGATTCCGATGGCACCATGCACAAAGGCTTTGTTACCGTAAACAGAGAGACCTTCCATTTTGATAATGATGGAGTTATGTCTGTAGGTTTTGAGGATATTGAAGGTGCCAAGTACTATTTTGAGTCAACAGGTGTTATGAACAGAGGATGGCTCAAGAAGAAAGGAAACAAATATTATTCTAACGTCAATTCCGGAAAGTTCGTTATTGGTCTTGGCAGAATTGATTCCACATACTATTATTTTGACAACAACGGTGCTTTGGAAACATCAGAGGGAAGATATCAGTACAATAACGCATATTATTATGTAAATAAGAGCGGAAAAATCAAATTCAGCAGTTGGGTATATAATGCAGACGGAACACGCTGGTTCTTTGGAAGCGACGGAAAACAGCTGATGAATGGCTGGTATACAATTGCCGACAGAAAGTATCACTTTGATGCTAACGGAAATGTTGAGACATGTAAGTGGATTGATGGTATTTACCTTATGGCCGACGGATGTGCTTTACCTGAAACAGAGACAAAACTTGAGGCAGCAGAAGAAGGTCTTATTACAAAGGAAATGCTTGATGAACTTGATTTGGAAGGCACAAATAAGCTGATGATTGTCGCACATCCTGACGATGAGACAATCTTTGGTGGCGGGCACATTTCCCAGGGAGGTTACTTTATTGTATGCCTTACAAACGGTTACAATCTGAATAGAGTACTGGAATTTCAGGCTATTCTTCAGGCTACCGGAAACAAGGGTATTATTTTGAAGTATCCTGATCAGATTGGCGGAGTCAGAAGTGACTGGAGTGAGTGTAATGGCCAGATACTTTGTGATATTAATCTTTTGCTTACATACAAAGATTGGGAGATGATTGTTACACACAGTCCTATGGGTGAGTATGGTCATATTCATCACAAGCTGACAAGCAGACTTGTTACATATAGTCACCTGATGAATAATCTTTCTGACAATTTATATTATTTCGGAAGATACTATAAGACTGCTGATCTTGCAGAGCAGGCCGGAGTACCAAAGATGACTAATGAGATGATAACTGCAAAGATGGGCTTATATAATATTTATCAGTCTCAGGCGCGAGCAGTTGATAATCACAGACACATGACAGAGTACGAAGACTGGAGATTAGAGAAAAACTGGAGATATTAAAAGCAGATAAAAAACAGAAATAAATAATAAGTATAACTAAAAATATAAACAATAAAAAAACTGTCGTAAGGCAGTTTTTTTACTTTATAACGAAAATCTTAAAATCGGTTGCACTTTTTATTTTGTAGTGCTAGAATGAGAGTCGTTGCACAAAAAGAACTCATATTAGATTTGCACAGGACAGATCAAAGGAACTGAATTAGGAGGAAATCATGGATTACAGATTTTTACTCGATTTGGCAATTATTCTTATCTCGACTAAGATGTTTGGACTTGTGACGAAGAAGTTTAATATGCCGCAGGTAGTGGGTGCATTGCTGGCCGGAGTTATATTGGGACCGGCGTGTCTTGGAATGATATCCGCAGGGGAAGGTTCTGTTGACGGGAGTTTTATTGAAAACATGGCTGAACTTGGCGTAATTGTGCTTATGTTTGCAGCCGGAATGGAAACTGATGTAAATGAGTTGAAAAAATGTGGAAAAGCTTCATTTGTAATTGCAATACTTGGGGTGCTTGTTCCGTTGTTTGGCGGAATGGGAATTGCATATGCATTTAACAGACCGGATATGATAGCTTCAGATGCTACAGCACCGGTATTTCTTCAGAATGTATTTATTGGTGTAATACTTACAGCTACTTCAGTCAGTATTACCGTAGAGACATTGAGAGAACTTGGGAAATTAAAGACCCAGGCAGGAAATGCAATTCTTGGAGCTGCAATAATAGATGATATACTTGGAATCATAGCTTTGACAATAGTAATATCAATGTCAGGTGGAAATGGTAATGCTTCACTTTGGCTAGTATTATTGAAGATTGCTTTGTTTTTTGTATTTTGCCTTATTGGCGGATTCATTTTTTATAAAGTATTTCAAAAGTGGTGTGATGTTTCCAAAAAACCTATGCACAGACATGCGATTATTGCATTTGCAGTGTGCCTTATAATGTCCTTTGTGGCGGAGGAAGTTTTTGGAGTTGCTGATATCACTGGAGCATTTATGGCGGGACTAATTATATCCATGACTACAAACAGTACTTTCGTTGCTTCAAAGTTTGATGTTGTGTCATATCTGCTGTTATCTCCGATATTCTTTGCAAGCATCGGTCTTAAGGTTGAATTGCCAAACATGACAGGCAAGATACTTGTATTTGGACTACTGTTGATAGTAGTGGCTATTTTGACAAAGATTGTCGGCTGTGGACTCGGTGCAAAGTTGTGCGGATACACAAATGCACAATGTCTGCGTATCGGTGTAGGAATGATTTCCCGAGGTGAGGTTGCACTTATCGTAGCCAATAAAGGATTATCAGTTGGATTAATCGGCAGTAATTTCCTTGGACCGATTGTATTAGTCGTAGTATTTACAACAATTATTACACCGATTATGCTCAAGCCAGTGTTCAAGAAAGACGTTGTTGTTATTACCGATGAACAGTCAATGTCAGGAAGTTACGATGAATTGGATGAACTTAGAAAAGCACTGTAATATATAAGACAGACTATCAATTAAGAGAGTTGCTC
The DNA here is from genome assembly GCA_016282745.1 of Lachnospiraceae bacterium. GTDB lineage: Bacteria > Bacillota > Clostridia > Lachnospirales > Lachnospiraceae > SIG293. Next base: position 211 of record JAEELL010000088.1, on the reverse strand, counting down.
GTTGCCAAATGGACAGCGAAAACATTTCTGAATTGATAGTCTGTTTATTTTTTTACCGGTTGTCAATTTCCATACTTTTTGAAACGTTCTTACGCAGTTTTCAGAATACTCTGTCGCATTAAGCAAATGTTTTCTTAAAACTGTTCATCAAGTACTAGTTTTTAACTTCATAATAATAATGATAACTCGTCCGTTCCAATTCACGAGTTTT
>JAEELL010000087.1 GCA_016282745.1 Lachnospiraceae bacterium | reverse complement strand
TATTTTACCACATCATACATACCATATCTTGATGCATCATGAAGCCATGTTCCCCAAATAGTAACATAATCTACCAACTCATTATTATTATCTATAACACTCTTTATATACATTAAATTGTTGTTTTTTATTGCCTGACGCATTTCTTTAATAAATTCTTTATCCATATTTTCTCCTAAGTAAGCGTCTCATAGATGACACACTTTAAACTCATTTCTAATTATAGCATAATACTTCTATCGGAGGTATTGCTCAATGAAAAGACAATTCAGAGACTGGGATAAACTCTATGCCCAGTATAAACAAACTAATCTTTCGGTTGCAGCTTTTGCCGAAAAAAGAAAGAAACAGAACTGCATTGGCAATGGCCAATACAGTTCTGCTATTTAGTGGAGTTTTTTACAGCTCCCCGTTTTATGTTCTCATATAGGATTATGAAATCATTCTAGTAATCGATTCTTCCATAGCTTGGATTAACAACTTTCAAAATACTGTTGTAAAGGTAATTATGTCCTGCCTCTGTCGGCATGCTGCAGTCTTTGTAAAGTTTCTCCGCTACTGAAGCGATTGTATAATTGTAAACATCACTGTATACATATGTTCCATCTGAAAGTTTTGCATATGCTCTGATGTACATTCTTGTGTTAAACTCTGTCTTATTCTTCTTTGCAAAGAGTAATGTCATTGCATAACTGTCAGCGTCATCTGTTGAAGAAACTGAAGCAGCAAGTTTACCTCTGCTTGTTGCAGGATATGATTTTACAAATGCTGACTTGTTTCCAACATATAAATCTGCTTCAGAAACTTCATCATAAATTCCGTAGATCATTCCTTTTTCAACAACGCTCTTTCCATTAATTGTGTCAGATACAGAGTAAACTGTTCGCATACCTTCTGATAAGTAACTTATCTGGTAACCGTTAATCTCAATAATTCCCTGTTCTTCATTCTGATTCATTTCAACTTTGTCATAGTATACATTAAGTGTAAGTCCACCGTTTGCAAGTACTACTCCTGTAAGCTGACTCTTTGTCTCATTAACCGCATATGAATCATAATCAATAACTGCTGCTACTGCAACATATCCAACGTATCCGTCATAAGTCATTGTATTTGCAAGTGTGTAATTGCCGGAATCATTTTTCTTGTAATATTTTACAGTGTATGTTCCAACTGTAGCTTCTCCAACTGAAGTTGAAAGATCGCTAACCTTTGCATAGGTTGCAGTTCCTTTTGGACCTGCTCCTGTATTATATGCAAAGAATATATAACTGTTTGCAGGCTTCTTGCCAAGATTTGTCTCGTAATATCCGTTCTTGAGAGTAGCCGGATATCCTGGTATTCCTGCCGGATTTCCATCAGCATTTGTAGACTGAACTTTTGATTTAACCTCATTTTCATTTGTATATTGATCCATATACATAATGCACATTGACTCATTACCTTTTGCTTTTAAGTAACCGATAACATTTCCCTCGGAATCAAGCTTAATTCCTGAGTCGCTGCTTGCAAGTGTCTCAACATCGAGGTCATAGTAGAGTCTGAGTACCAGCTTACCATTTGGAAGAACTGTTCCTGATGTATTAGAGTTATCATTGAGTGTGTATCCGCTGTAATTCTTTACAACTGCGTTTACTGTAAGTCCCGCTGCGCTGTCTGTCGTGTTGCTCTCTGCAAGTTCATAACTCTTACCGTCTGCAGCCATCTTGTAATACATTGTGCTGTAGCTTGATACATCTGACTCGCTTACAAATTTTGCGTAAACAGAAATATCACCTGTTGTTCCTGCAGCAAATCCTGTTGTCTTTGTATTATAAGTGCTGTCTGTGTACCAGCCATCGAAGATATATCCGCTCTTTACAGCGTCTTCGAATGTCACAGCCTCTCCATACTTATATGTAGCAGGGTTTGTAGCTGTTCCACCATTCTTATAATAACTGATACTGTATTCTCTTCTGTTGTAATATACTTTTACTGTTTCAATTGTTCCTTCACTTACATCCACTGTAAGATTGTTGTTGCTGTTTGATGAATCAAATACGAATCCATCTATCTCTACAGGCTGATATGTGTAAGTATTGCTCTGTGTATCCACACTGACAACCTTATATGTCATATCATATCCACCTTCGAGCTTCTCTTTGTACACTTCAAGTGTATATTTATGTGATGATACTGTTGTTCTTACAACATCATAGTAAACGTTAAGTGTAAGTCCGTTGTTGTCTGCAACTGTTCCTGTAAGTTTACTCTTATCTGCATTTATCACATAGCCATCATATGAGTTAACCTTTGCAACAACGCCTGTTCCGACTTCACCTTCAAGAGTAACCTTATCTGCTGTAACTTCTGTGTATCCTGAAAGATTCTCTTTCTGTTTATAATATTTAATTGTGTAGTTTGACTTAACTACTGTCTGTTCCTGTTCCTGATCTTTTGCTGTCTTAATGTTTACAAGAACCCAATCAGTTAATAACTGATCATTCTCATTAAATCTGTAAAGGATGTACTGACTGTCACTTACTGTTCCAGCTTCCTGAACAAATATTCCTTCACTGTTCTTTGCTCCCATTGGATAACCCGGAATCTGTGACGTATCTCCTGACATTACTGTGTTATATGCTGCATTAGCTGATGAACTGTCATTAAATATCTTATAGTACACAAACACCTGATTAACATTACTTGCCGCATCTGCAACATATAATGATAACTTATTCTGATTATCAACATGAACTCCATGTCCGTTTCCGATTGAATTCTCAGCAGCCTTTGGAATGTCATAGTACATTCTGAGTACCAACTGATCATCCGGCAATACAACACCTGTTGTAGTCGAATTTGGATTGAGTACATATCCTGAGAACGCCTTATCTTCTGCTGTTACATTTGTTCCAACATAACTGCTTACAACTTTTGTCTGGTCCGCTGCCAATGAATAGAACTCTCTGTTATCACTCATAATGTAGTACTCAACTGTATAATTTGATACAAGTGTAGCATCTACAAATCCTGCGTACAGCTTGAGATTTCCGTAAGTTGACGGTGTAATCTCAGTAATTGATGAAGTAAGATCAGCATCTGTAAACCATCCAAGGAAAATATATCCCTTCTTTGTGGCTGTATTTAGTGCTATTTCAGATCCATACTTGTAACTTGTTGGATTTGCAGTAGCAACTGTTCCACCGTTTAATACGTAACTAATACTGTAAGTATTTCTCTTGTAGTATACCTTTACAGTCTCAACTGTTCCCTCTGTAACATCTACAGTGAGGTGATTGTTTGAATTAGTTCTGTCATATGTGAATCCGTTTATTGTGGCAGGTTCATATGTGTATGAGTTATCCTCTGTCTTAACTGCAACTGATTTTGAAGTCATTTCATATCCGCTGCCGTCATATTTCTGCAAATATGTCTCTAACATGAACTTCTTGTTTGAACCAAGTTCACTGTCATCAACATTTGGATTTTCTCCTGTTCCTGTCTTTGCTCCCGCATAATTTGTACGTGCAGGTACATCAACGTAAGCACCGTCTGAATAATATACTCTTACAGGGGAATCACTGTGATTCTCTGCAACGTATGTCTTCACACCGTTCTTCTCAAGTACAAGTGACATTGCAGTACTTCCTGTAATATTAAAATTCTGAGTTCCGTACTGTTTGAGTGATGTGATATAGTGGAAAGTATGTGCTCTTGACTCGCCGTTTTCAACCTTTCCATTGTCTGTCATATCGTATTTTGAAAGCGCAGCATCTGCATCATAGAATGCATAGTACTCTGCCATAATATCCTGATTTGTTCCCGGATCTGTAAGCATATCTGTCTTTCCGTAATTTGCGCAAATCTGATTCTTGTTTGCAACAAAGTGAGTCCACTGCTTACTCTGCTCGCTGACACTGTCATATACAGCTTTAACCTTCTGTGGGTACTTGCCCATGTAAAGAGTTGCTGCCGAGATTGGAAGCATTGTAATAGTAGTAACCTCGATAGAGTTCTCTGTCCACCATGCTGTGTGGTCATAACGTCCTCCAAAAAGTCTTGTTACTGTCTGAATGTCATAATTATTTTTGTCTTCATATGCATTTGTAAATATCTCATCATGTACATCATAGTAGTAGTCTTCAACCGCTGCCACTTCTGTTGTATATAAGTAGATACCCAAATCTCTGATTCTGTCATTGCCCATTGCCTCGCCCCAGAGAACAAGTGAAGCCCATGCATTAATTGCCTCTGAAGAAGACTCCTGGTTATTTCCACCGGCAAGTCCGCCGTTTGGATCAATCATATTGCCGTTTGCATCATATTCATAATTTGCAACACCTGATGCCCATGAATGTCCTTCATAGATATCAAAGTTTCTAAGGAATGGATACTTGGCAGGACTGTTCTCATTGTAGCTGCTGCCATCTCTGTTGGTATTTGCGATATCACTTATCAGTTCATATACCATAGCACCCCATTCCTGTGCCCATTCAGGATCGTACATAGCAATAGTTGCTGCTGCCTTGATCCAGTATCCGTAATGGAAATGGTGATCGTTCATCTCGCTATCTGAACTGTATGAAGCAGGATATCCGATAAGTGTTCCGTAGTCAGCATTATAATAGAAATAATCATCTACAAAATCACCGTTCTGATAAGCCTGATAAGGATCGAACCAGAACTCAAGATAATGCTCCAAACCTTCTAACATGTCATTTGTTATTGTAGACATATCGCTGTCATCTTTCATATACTGTTCAGCAATAGTAATAGCATCTGATAATGTATTCAGATTCTTTCCTACCCAGTATGTGTCATAACCGCCATACTGCCCTTCAAGGAATGCAATCCACTTTGGATCGGCCTTGTTCTTTCTATAATCATATAAATAACCAAGCTGTGTCTTGATTGTTCCGATATATTCATCATTTGAAGTTGAAGGCAGTGCTGAAAGAATACCTGTGTAGTCCATACTTGTTGTGTATGAAGTACCTGCAACTGTCTTCATGGTTCCACGGATTGTATTGTATGTGTATCCTGTAAACGTGGCATCTGTATATCTCCACTGATGTGGATAAAGTGCCATAATTGTGTCTCCACCCTTGGCACCTGTTGCCATATTCTTTGTCTCAACACTGTAACGGGTGAGAACTTTTCCTGCATTTGGAAGATACTCCCACTCGACTGTCGAATTAGTAATGAAGTTGAATGCATAGTTCTGATAGTAGCCAAATGTACTGTCTGTTCCATCCGGCAATATTGCAACTGACATATAGTTGCCACCTGAAGGAAGATTTGCAGTAAGCTTTCCGCCTGCATTTGTCCATGTTGTTCCCTCCGGTGCTGCCACCAGATAATAATGTGTCTTTCCATCTGTCTTGTTAGTAAGACTCACACCAATAACATTTGATGCTGTGGAGTTCTTGTAAATTGCTAATGAAGTTGCGCCTGCTCCAAGAGAAATAGTAGGTGAGAGGTTATTAAATGTGTAATATGCAAATGGTGTTCCTTTGGAGATTGTGGAACGCATTGATGCTGTTCCTGCACTGTTCTCCATAACTATCTCATAAGTCCAATCTGTTGTCTTATCAACCTTGGCATCTTTTGCTGAAAAACCGGTTGCCCCTACAACAAGTTCAACCGAACCATCATTCAACAAACTTGTTACCATAGGTTCATCATCAACACCTGATGTTGCATCCAACACTGCAGGATAAGCCATCTGCATGCCGTTGCTTGCTGCTCTGTATGCAAGCGGATGGGCATACAACGACTCCGAATACTTATCAAAAACAACTGAACTTGCCCAATCACTTGTTGGTACAGTTCCTACAGTATTCTTGTAATTGTCTGTGAGATAAACAGTAGACGGTGGCAGTGTCTGAGTTCTGCTCTTATAGCTCTCTCCCCAGTTATCCGTTCCAACACCGTAAAGTTCTGTCTTGAATCCTCCGGAATCAAGCATAACATTGACTGCTTCGTCATCGAAGCTGTGACTTGCTGCAGCTACAGTATAAGACTGAACAGGTATTCCCGTTACCATAACTGTAAGCGCACAAGAAATAGACATGATTCTTCTCAATAATTTTCTCATAGTATACCTCGCCTTTCTACTCCCCCTATACATTATTCCCCTTCCTGACACGCAATTCTAATTTTATTATACATACAGCCTATATTTTTAGGAATATGTAAAACTGTTTTTATATCCGATTCGTCAATTATAGACATTGCGAACGTCGCATTTTTGTATATTTTGTACACTATTTCACTAAAAAAACGTTACTATTCTAAAATTTGGTTACCTTTGGTAAAAATTGTTTCTTTGCATTTTCTTTGCATTTTCCTTTCATTTCTGTGATATCATTCTTCTTATGGAACAATTATTTTTCCAATTTTAGCACCCTGATAACCTTATTGCAATGTTACATATTCACTTTAGAATTTCACTGCTTTCAGTCGCTTTCTGCGTTCCTTATAATCAGGACAATACTTGCCAACCAGATTCCAGAATTCCTTTGAATGATTCATATGAACACGGTGGGCAAGTTCATGTATAATTACATATTCCATCAGTTCGGTATCAAGGAAGAATAACTTATAATTGAAATTAAGATTTCCTTTACTGCTGCAACTACCCCATCTCGTCTTTTGATTTCTAATGGTTACTCTTGCGTAAGTCACTCCCATAACATTGGCAAAATGCGCAACTCTCCCTGCAAATGATTTCTTTATACTCTCTATTTCTCCGGGACTCAGGCAGTCCGGTGACGGGATCCTAAAGTCTGATTTTTCTCTTTCTTTTGCTACGCGCTCCCACTTTTCCAGCCCTTTTTCAATCCACTCTCTGTGTTCTTCTATAAAGGAAGAAGCACGCTTATCCGATACTCTTTCCGGAATGCGTGCCTTAACCCTACCCTCTTTTATTTCAAGTCCAAGTGTCTTTCTTTTTGAATATACCACTTCGACTTCAATGCATTTTTCGTTTATATATAAAATGTATTTGTCTAACATAATTTATCCTCAATCCACCAAGCACTCTCAATCCGGAATTTGACATTCCCCTTCGGCAATCAATGCTTGCTATTTTTCCGTCAACAATATGGCTAAACATTATTGTATCATTTTGCTGTGAATGTATCAAATTATTTCACTTAATATATCTTAATATATCTTTAAATATATCTTTTTTCATTTTTAATGCAACACTTTCTTATTTTTGTTACACTTAATAGTAAATAGGAAAATAAATTATCAAATATTTTTTCAATCAAGGAGGGTTAAGGATGATTAACAAAAAAATAATGAATAAACAAACTATCTCTAAAGCAGTTGTTCTGCTTCTCATTGCAGCCAGTGTTACAGGCTGTGGCAATGGTTATTCAAGCAAATCCGCTGACTCAGTCGGTTCATACAAACAGGCGGTTGCAGAAAATTCGCGAAGTGGATATGCTAATAACAGTTTTGATGACGGTGCCAATTACTCTGACGAAGAATACGCTGCCTCATCTGACCAATCTTCAAAAGATTCTGCAGATTCTTCCAGCGAGAATGGAGAGTCCACAGATCAAAAGAAATCCACAAACAAACTGGATGCAGACAAACTTATCTACAAGTGCAACTTTGATATTGAGACACTTAAATTTAAGGATACTATTAACGAATTCAGAAAACTTATTGACAAATATGATGCCTTTATCGAAAGTGAAGAAACATACAACGACGACTCTTACAGATACAACAGTTATGGACTTGGCTATTACACGGCAACAATTAGAGTTCCTTCTTCAAAGTACAATGGTTTTATAAATGAAACTGACGGAATCGGAACACTAAAGAGCAAATCTCAAAATGTTACAAATGTATCTCAGGAATATTCAGATTTGACTATTGAGTTGGAAGTTCTTGAAGCCCAGAAAGATGATTATCTGGAAATGTTAAAAGAGGCAAAATCTCTTAAAGATATGGAGAATGTCATCAAAATCAGTGACAAGATTACTTCCGTAAGCACAAAAATAAATCAGATTAAAACAAGACTCAATGAAATCGATAACGACGTAGCTTACAGTTTTGTAACTGTAAATATTTGTGAAGTAAAAGAAATTGTTGAATATACAGAAGACTCCTTTGGAACAAGATTCAAGCGCGAAGTTAAACAAGGCTGGTATGATTTTGCATATGGTCTCCAGAACTTCATCATCAACATAGTTGCTAACATTTGGAGCATTTTATTATTCTTTGGTGTAGTAATCCTTGGATTCATTATAATAAAGAAATTCTTTAAAAAGATAATTAAGTTTTTTAAAAAACTTATAAATCCTACTTCAAATTTTGGATCCAATAATAGCAATAATAATAATAATAATAATAATAATAATAATAATAATTAATTCCGTTATACATAGAAAGGTGCTGTTGCAAACGCAACAGCACCTTTCTATCCTTTATTTCTATCTTTCACAAGAAAAATATTACTTCAACGCCTCTTCAACAACCTTAAGATTATCTTCCATTATATTCAAATAATTCACTCCATTTTTTACATCCTTCGATGTAACCGACTGAACTGAATTAAGTTGTAGTACTTTTGGTTTATTATTTTCTGTATTCTGTCTGATTGTATCTGCTATTTTACCATCGCTTCCTTCTATTGTTAAGATGGCTGGCAGATTTAACTCATCGACTTTCTTCGCAAGAAATACTATTGTTTCAAAGCTTGCTTCTGTCTCTGCAGAGCATCCAACAAAAGCCGCATAATAATCCAGTCCGTAATCATCTGTCAGATATCTGAATGGAAATCTGTCACCAAACAAAAGTGTGTGTTTCTCTGATTCTTTGATTGTCTCTGTGTATTTATTATCCAATTCTTTAATTTTATTATCATAGACTGCAAAATTTGCTCTGTAGGTTTCTGCATTTTTTTCGTCTATTTTACAGAGTTGTTCTGTTATTTCACCACACAGTGCTGATGCATTCTTAAGTGATAACCATACATGTTCGTCATATTCTACTTCGTCGTCCTCTTTATGCATGTCAACATCTTCTTTATCTTCCTCGCATTCTTCCTGCATTCCCTCAACAGTCTCTTCCTCTTTTACCTTATCACCAAGTACATCTAAAAGATTGATAACTACCATATCCGTATTCTCAGTTTCTTTGAGTGCATCATCCACCCAGGCATCTGACTCACCACCCACATAAATAAACATGTCACATGTGGCAATTTTCATCATGTCACTTGCTGTTGGCTGATAGCTGTGAAGATCCACTCCATTATCAAGGAGTAATGTTATATCTGCGTTTTTTGCCTTATCTCCCATTATATTCTCAACCCAGTCATATTCAGGGAAAATTGTTGTAACTATTTTCAATTTATCATCATTCTTTCCATGAGAAGAGTTGCTCTTTGTTCCGCATCCTGTCAATAAAGCCGCTGTCATAGCACCGCACATTATCAAACACATCAATTTCTTCATCGTTTTTCCTCCATAATTAAAATTACCATTTTATCTGCAGTTTTCACACAATCCGTAAAATACAGTTCGCATTGGATTCAACATAAAACTGTGATGTTCAAGCAGGTGTGTAGCAATAAAAGACAAATCCTCACAGTGCAGATGAATAATTACTCCACACTTTTCGCATTTGCAATGGAACTGTACATTATGTGCCTCATCGTCACACTGCAATTCCTTTGGCACATACTCAAAACATGCCGGGCTGTTACCATCGAAAACATACTTTTTAACTATGCCCTCATCCACAAGTTTATCCAACTGTCTGTACACAGTTGTTGTTCCAACATTCTTTCCGTCTTTTTGGAAATGCTCAACTATATCCTTTACAGTAAAATGAACTCCCGGAATATTCTCAATATATTTCATGAGTTCCGCCTGATGTTTAGTTTTATATTTCATTTACTATTCTCTCCTTAACGCAAAAATGAAAACCATTTTCAAATTCTAACAGATGGTTAATCATCTGTCAAGGAAAATGAAAATGATTTTCATTTTTTATAGCGCTTAATTCCACTTTTAGTTATGGTAACAAATGTCCTGCTGACAAATACAACTTGTACCACTCTTCTCTTGTAAGTTCAATATCACAAGCACTTGCTATTTCTTTCATACGAGCAAGACTGGTTGAGCCCGAAACGATCTGCATCTTTGCAGGATGTCTGAGAATCCATGCAGACGCAATTGCCGTAGGAGTAACATTGTACTTTTCAGCAAGAATATCTATCTCACGGTTGAGATCTGCATATCTGTCATTTCCAAGGAACACGCCCTGCCATGCAGGCATCTGGAAAGGTGACCAGGCCTGAATAGTCATATCGTGGAGACGGCAGTAATCGAGTACATTTCCATCGTGATCGATTGATCCCGGAGACTCCATATTCATCTCCATACTTCCTGCAATCATATTAGAAACAGGAAGTGAGAATTGCAACTGATTGATAACCAGTTCCTGCTTTACACATTTCTTGAGAAGTTCTATCTGCATAGGTTTGAAATTAGAAACACCAAATGTTTTTACCTTTCCGCTGCTCTCTAACTTATCAAGAGCTTCGGCGATTTCCTCCGGCTCAAACAATGCATCCGGTCTGTGCAGTAAGAGTACGTCAAGATACTCTGTCTGAAGTCTGTCTAATATTCCGTCAACTGAATTAAGGATATGTTCTTTTGACAAATCAAAATCTATACCGAGGCGCACTCCGCATTTTGACTGAATACATAACTTTTCTCTGTCAATTGAAGAATCATTCTTCATGGCCTGTCCAAATAACTCCTCACACTTTCCGTTCCCATAAATGTCTGCATGATCAAAATAATCAATTCCAAGCTCCAATGCTCCGTGAATAAAAGTATTAACCTCCTCCACTGACTTGTCCGCAAATCTCATGCATCCTGCAATAATTGCAGGTGTGTTCTTTTCAACTTTTCTGATTGGTATCTGTTTCATTTTGTCTCCATTCTTTTATTCATTATTTTATAATTTTTATATTTCTCAAGCTTATTTTTTTAACTTTTTATTTCTTAACCCTTTTCATTGAAGACCATTTTGCACTGTAATATTTTTTGCCTTTTACAATCTTATATGCTCTTATTTTCACATATATTTTTTTGAACTTTTTAAATTTATTGTTTTTAATAACAAATCTCTTTTTGTTTTGAGAAACTTTAGTTTTCAGTATTATATTATTATTTTTCTGAACTTTTTTAGAATAGAAAATCAACTCATATCCATTAATTCCCTTAGTTGATTTTTTAAGTCTCACCTTTATTTTTGCTTTGGCCTTCTTTGCTGAAGAAATTTTAATATTTGGAACTGCTGTTGTTTTCGCATCAGATGCAGTTGTGGTTTCCACGCCAGTCTTAGTTGTTGTTTCCACACCAGCCTTAGTTGTGGTTTCCACACCAGCCTTAGTTGTTGTTTCTACAGTAATAGGAGCTGTTGTCTCCACATTAACTTGGGCTGTAGTTTCTACAGCAGTCGCAGCTGTTGTCTCCACATTAACTTGGGCTGTCGTTTCTACAGCAGTCGCAGCTGTTGTCTCCACAACAACAGGCGTCGTTGTCTCCTCCTGATTTGTGGGATCTGATTTCAAATATGCCTCCTGCAAATCAATTCCCCACTGCTCACACAACCATTCGTTTCTGTTTTTCATCCAATCTCTTACAAATTCTATTGGCTGCTCCCACTGGGTCCACTTTGCGGTCGTCGTATAACCGATTCCAACATAACCACCGCCACCCTGAAGGCTCCAACCTGCACCACGCTCAGATACTTTGGCACTGTCACGTTCAAAAGATTTTCCGTAATTTGCAACCAGATAATCTATGCTCAGTTCTGATTCAGATCCAACTTTGTACATATTCTGAATTATAAACTGTCTCTTTGCATATCTCTTCTTTACTAATTGGTCAAACTCTTCACATTCAAAAAGTTTTTCATACCAAGGCATCTGTTTACAGAAAATTCCTTTGTAACTCTCTCCGTCTTCGTACATATTTGAATAAGTTCTAGGGTTATAATTTCCACAAGACAAATCAAAATCCCACAAAGGTCCTGCATATATCTTGTTATTCTTTATATAGAATCTCGTTGAACTGAAATTAAAGTCTGCATTTTTGAAAAACTCAGATGCAATGTACATATCAACAAAAGAATCGACATCAATATAGTTGCATATTTCAGGATAATACCCAATCGTAAGAACATCTTCAAACTCTGTCAGATATTGTTTGACGCGATTTATCTTTTTTAGAACTAACTGACTGTCCAAATCTCCCTCTTTTTCAGGATCATTTACATCAAAGGTAACACCAAGTGTACCTGTCTTGAAATGATTTACATCAGTCTCATATCTTGTTCCAAGTTCCAATAATATATCATTGCTGTCCGCATTATAAGCATCGATGTTGATACGTTCTTTTTTAACCTCTACCGGAACAGTTAAAAGATAATTTCCGTTATACTTTCCATTAATGTACACATCCACATATCTGCTGTCAGAGGTGTAAGTCAATCCTGTTTGTCTTCCAAAATCATAAGCAAGCTTATTTCTCATGAGAGACTTATCATATGCATTTGCAAGAAGACACCATTTTTTTCCCTTCCCCATGTTTAACACATTAGTCTTACTGCCAAACTTGATGTTCCATGGTTTCTTATCCGCTGAAGCTGTGGAATTACCTCTGATTTTGATGTTGCACTCGTTGTCGATGATATCTTTGCATGCACCACCATCTTTATCAATAACAGAAATAATAACATCAGAATCTTCGTGATACTCGTCAGTAATTTCGTTTGCAGTATAAATATAAACCTGTGGAATCTCAGTGAAAACATACTCATAATCCTGCTTCCTGATAGTAGTCTCTTCCCACTCATTCTCAACACCGTTTTTGTCAATTCTCACAATTCGAAGTCTATGATCTCCATCCGGAATATCATTCAAATCTTCTTTTGAAATATACTCGCCTGAGCCTGATATTTCTTTGATTGGGGTTTCATCATCATCAAGATATAAATTATATCCCTGCGAGTCCTCAATCTCAGTAAAGTAAATCATAATCTTTCCGGTGTACTTGTAGTAATCCTTCACGACAAAATCTGGTATCTTCTTAGAGACATCTACTGTTGTCTCCTCCACAGACGATGTTGTTGTAACATCGTTCGTTCCTGTTGTCTCCTCAATTTCCGATGTTGTTGTAGCTACCGGCGACTCGTTTGCATTCTTTTTTTCTCCGGCAAATACACCCTGTCCTAATTGTGGAATCACCATTGTTACCGACAGCAATATTGCTGCCATCTTTTTACTTTTTTCTTTCATTTTCATACACACTCTCCTCTTGTATAATGGTCACACGGACACTTTGTTCCTTACTCCCAAATGGGCTTACTCCCCTCCCCGTAACTTTTCATTTTCATACATATTATTTTACCAAATTTCTCCTACTATTAACAGACAATAATTTGAAAATACATCTTCAAAAATATAAAAAATAAATATAAAACAAAATCTGGCAATGTTAACCTTCGTTTCCGTCTACCTTGTTTTCAAGCGATTTTAATGTTATAATTAAATAATTGTTTTCAAACGAAAAACACGTTGTGCGTTTTTGGAAGGGACGAATTACCATATGAAGAAAATATTGATAGCCTCCGGCTCAGCAATTGTTCTGTTTGTAACATCAGTAACAGTTTCAAGTTTGATTTTCGAACCAAATCCTGCAATCAGAAAAATTGAAGAACACGAAACACTAAATCAGGTTGTTATCGATACGGAATTACTTGCAAAAGTAAATGAACACATTATTGCAGCAATGGCTCCTGAAGAGGAAACTACTGAACCAAGGAAGCTTACTAAAATAGAAAAATTTAGAGATAAAATATCCAATACCGCCATCGCCGATTTGAGTGAAAGCGACAGTGACGCTCTCACTATTTTTAAAAAAGCCGACAAGAAATCCAAAATAAAAGGATATCTTGCTGATGGTGCTACTATGACAATCCTGGAACAGAACAAGGACTGGACACATATCAAATCAGATAAGATAGAAGGATATGTCCGTACCAAATATGTAGTATCAGATAAGACTGTGGAAGATACAATTATCGACAACAGATTTGTCAGTGCAACCATTACGAAGGATTCTGTGTGTATCTTAAGCAAAAACAAGAAAAACAGTTCCGCCGTTGGAATGGGATACAAAGGTAAAGATTATCCGGTTCTTGGATTTAGCGACGATGACAAATACGCATATATTGAAAGAACCGAAACTATATCAGGTTGGATTCCTTTATCTGACATCAAATTGAATATCACAGCCCCACAGGCAATGACCAAGGATGAGTTTGATGATTATCAATACGAACTGGAATTAGAGGAACAAAAAGCACTCAACAGTTATCTTAATATGAAGATTGGTTCTACCGGCAACAAATTACAGGATGCCATTATCAATCTTGTTTCTCACAATGAATCCGGCAATTACAAAGCAGCCAGAAATTCCATCACCTCAGGCGAAAAGACTATCACAGTGGGTGCATGGCAATGGTACGGTGAGAATGCTCACAACATTTTAAGACTCATATGTTCAGCCAACACAAAGAAGGCAAAAGAGATTATTGAAGATGCATTCACCGGAAACAAAGCCGAGGAAAAAGCAAACGCTCTGTACAAAGATATTATGGGCAGAGATAACTGGGAGAAATCTGAGAGAGAATTCAAGAAGAATGAATTGATTGCCATCAAGGAATTACTTGGAAGTGATCAGGGTGTTAAGATTCAAAACTCTAAGATTCAATCTGATATTCAGGCAAAAATGAGAGTTGCTACAAGCAGCTACAAATTGAATAACGATGCCATCGTGGCATATTTTTGTGATTTATTCTGGCAGAGTCCATCAAACGCAAGAGAGATTATAGACAAGTGTATTGATCACTACGGCAATGCCAAGAAGTTCTGCAAAGATGAAGATGGTCTTGCTTATCTTCACAAAGTTGCCATGAAACACTCAGTTATGAAAAAGTACTCTCGCAGAAGAAGATATACATACGCATTCTGTAAGAAGCTTCAGTAATGAATATTGGCAGATGTAAATTTAATTAGATATAATTGTAAATAAGCATGGCTATAAATAAACATCGTTATAATTAAACATAGTCATAATCATAACCACCAGCTCAGCTGGTGGTTTCCTCTGCGGCTATAAGCCTGTGATACCAGCTGGCTCTAAAGAGCCTTGAAGAATCCGCCAACCGCGTTTCGATTACGGGCTGCCCCTAACAGGGGCTTTTTTTATGCCCTG
>JAEELL010000086.1 GCA_016282745.1 Lachnospiraceae bacterium | reverse complement strand
ATTACAAATCTGTGTCTGTCCTCTTGTAAACATAGCAGAACCGTGAACTCTAGGAATAATATCAACCTCTGCCGCAAGTGGTCTGATCTGGTCGATTGCTCTTCCGTCAGGACGCTTGTGATCCTTTAAGATCATCTTACGAACTGTCTTCTTCTGATACTGATAGATAGCTTCAGGAAGAACTGCAAGCCACTCTTCATTTTCAGCAAAAGCCTCTTCTAACTTCTCTGTAATCTGTCTGATGTTCTCTTCTCTTACCTGCTTAACATCTGTAAATACTGCTTCTTCCATAGCTTCAGGAGTAACAATCTCCTTAATTGCAGTAAATAACTCTTCAGGTATAGCACATGACTCATATTCATGCTTTGGCTTACCACATTCTGCAACCATCTTATCGATAAACTCAATAATAGTCTGGTTAACATCATGAGCCATATAGATAGCTTCAATCATCTTTGCTTCAGGAACAATATTTGCTCCTGCCTCAATCATGATAACCTTTTCTCTTGTAGATGCTACAGTAAGCTGTAAATCTCCCTCTTTCCAAACTTTCTGGCTTGGGTTAACAACAAACTCACCATCAACTAAACCAACCTGTGTCATAGCACATGGACCGTCAAATGGGATATCAGAAATACATGTAGCGATAGCTGAACCGAGCATACCAACCAATTCAGGTCTGCACTCAGGATCAACTGCCATTACAAGGTTGTTAAGTGTAACATCATTTCTGTAATCCTTTGGGAATAAAGGTCTCATAGGACGGTCGATAACTCTTGATGTAAGAACCGCATTCTCTGAAGCCTTTCCTTCTCTCTTATTAAATCCACCAGGGATTTTTCCAACCGCATACATCTTCTCTTCAAACTCAACTGAGAGTGGGAAAAAGTCAATTCCGTCTCTTGGCTTGTCAGAAGCTGTAGCTGTAGATAACACTGTAGTATCACCGTACTGAATAAAAGCAGCACCGTTTGCCTGTGCAGCAACTCTTCCTATATCAACACGAAGTGTTCTGCCTGCAAGTTCCATTGTAAATGTCTTGTACATAATCACTCTTTTGTCACTTAACTTAAGTAACTTTTCTCCTTTTATTTTTTCTCCTGCATTAAATGCAAATTGTAAAACGGCTATTTGCCGAAACTACTGAAAAACAAACAATAAACTTATTTACTTTTCAGTGGTCTCGGAAAATTCTTGTCACACTGTCATCTTGTTACAATGTCTGTTATTGCAATCAACCATTTTGCCAATCACAAAACCGTTCACAAATTTACATACGCAATCTATAATATTATACTAATTTACATAATAAAAAGCAAGGGCGAATATCGCCCCTGCCTTTATCAAAGCAAATTTCATTTTTTAATTGTTACGCTCCAAAAACAAATATTGCAATAATTGTTCCCACAACAATGAAAGGAGCATATTTTATTGTATCCTTCAATTTCTTTTTCTTCAATATTATCAGTAAAACTGATGCAAAGCCCGACAAAATTGCCGTATAAAACATCGCGGCAAAAAGTCCGTCAATTCCAAGAAATGCACCCATGACTGCAAATAACTTAATATCTCCCATACCAAAAGCATCTTCGCATATAAGAATTATCGCCACAGCGACAACAAACATTATAACTACTGCAACCGCCTCCATGATCCATCTCATTATTATGTCACCTTCCAGCATCACTTCCGGTATAATGAAAATCAATCGGCATATTGTTCCGTACATTACTATTTTATTTGGGATTCTCTCTTCCCTCAAATCATAGAACATCGCCGGTAATATAAGAGAAACAAGATACACTCTTTCTACATTCATTAGAATTGTGTTATCTCCTTTATATTGCACCAGCAAAAAAGCAGTAGCAACAAGAACAACAAACATATATACCGAATAAATTCTTGCCTTACTTCCCATACCTTTTACAGCTTGAATCTTTGCCCTAAGAGTATTTTCTGCTTTGATTTCGTTATATCTGATGGCCACAATGTCAGCAAAAAACAAAAATAAAGCTTCTATAATAAGTCCAATATAATAATGCACATCATTCCCCTTTCGTCCAATACAAGTTAACCTTTTTCCACTTTATCACAGTGGTGGACATGATTCAACAATTACGAACAAGAAAAGCGTTGCACAAAGTACAACGCTTCTCTTGTATAATTCATATAAATTACTTACGAATTCCTAATTTCTCGATAAGTGCTCTGTAGCCTTCAAGATCTGTCTTCTTTAAGTAATCAAGTAAACCTCTTCTCTTACCGATCATCTTGTACATACCACGTCTTGAGTGATGATCCTTCTGGTTTACTTTTAAGTGCTCTGTTAACTCTCTGATTCTGAAAGTTAAGATAGCAATCTGTACTTCCGGAGAACCTGTATCCTCAGGTGTTCTACCAAATTCTTTGATGATTTCTGCTTTTTTTGCTGTTGTAATCATGTCTGATTCCTCCTAAATAATTATAATAATATCGCCCATCACTTAAGCAAAGGTTGGAGTATCCTGTTACTTAGTGTAGGTTCACATACTCCGATATGATAACACAAAGGAATATGTTATGCAAGTATTTCTCTTGCTTTTTTTATATCTTTTTGAATCTGCTTTTTCAGTTCGTCCACACTGCCGAATTTCTGTTCTTTTCGAAGAAAATCAACGAATTCAACTTTTATTATCTCACCGTAGATATCACCTGAAAAATCAAGCAGATGACTCTCAATCTTTACCACTCTTCCATCTTCAACAGTGGGATTGATTCCCACATTGCTGACTGCAGTATAAACTTTATCCCCCACTGCAATTCTTGTACAATATGCACCCTTTGGCGGAAGAATCTTATTTTCATCAGGTATTATGTTGGCTGTAGGAATCCCTATGGTTCTTCCAAGCCTCTTTCCCTCCACGACTTTTCCAAGGACACTGTAGGGATGTCCAAGCATCTCATTTGCCATCATTATATCACCTTGGATAATCTTTTCTCTGATTCCGGTACTTCCTATATCTGTGTTGTTGTACTTCTCTTTTTCCACAACAATCACATCAAACCCATAATAGGTTGCAAGCTTGGTGAGCAATTGTACATCGCCGGCACCAAACTTACCAAAAGTAAAATCCGGTCCACACACGAATGTTCTGACATCAAGTGAATCCACAAGAACATTTTTCACAAAGGCCTCAGGACTTAAATCCAAAAACTCCTTTGTCAGTGGTAATGAAATGTAATAATCTATCCCCTTCGCCTCACAGAGCAGTTGCTTTTCGTTCTCTGTAACCAAAGTCCTTGATATCATATTGTTAATGACATCTATCGGTTTTGCAGAAAACGTAAGTACGACTTTATCTCTTCCCTCTGATACCTCTGTCAAAACATCAAACAGTTTTGCGTGTCCCTTGTGAAGTCCGTCAAACTTGCCTACCGTCACCACCGTATTATTCAGTTTTGCATCTTTTATATCAGTAAGTATCTTCATTGTTGCTTCCTATATTTCCTGCATTTCCTCAATTACACACTCCTAAGCGTACATACGATGCTTTCAAAATAACCGTTTCTCATTATATGAATGTTTTATCAAAAAAGTTCGACAGTGCATCTGTAATATACGTTTCTATATACCTACAAGAACATCTTTACCGGCTTGTAGACTTTGTCTTCGCCGTCGTACTTATATAAGCCGACAAAATTACCTTCGTAATCATATACGCGAATCTTCTGATTGTGGCTGTGATTCATCTTCAATAGTGTTGCGCTAGGTCCAAACTTGTTGCCGTTGTAGATAAGTTTGGTATTTTCTTTTGAGATTACACACTTTGAATATTCATCAAGCATCTCGTCCACAGGAATTATCTTTTCAGAAAGTTTTCCCTCATCAAACAATTCCTTTATCTGATCTAGTGTCAGACTGTCCTCGACGTCAAATCTTTCTACATTGGAACGAAGCAGCTTTTCCATGGCTGCTCCACAACCCAATTCCTGTCCTATGTCATGGCACAGGGTTCTTATGTAAGTTCCTTTTGAGCACTTTACAATCATATCCACTCTTGGGAGATCCATGTTTGTTATTGTAATATCCAATATTTTAACCGGTCTTGCAGGACGTTCTATTGTCTCGCCTTTTCTTGCAAGTTCATATAATTTTTTCCCGTTTATTTTTATTGCCGAATACATTGGGGGTACCTGATTGTAATCTCCAATGTAACTCTTTATAACCTGAAATATCTTTGCCTCAGGAATCTTTAAGACTTCACTCTCATCAACACTGTTAAGAACCGTGCCTGTCATATCCTGAGTATCTGTCTCGTATCCCAAAAGCATTGTTGTCTTGTAGACTTTGTCCTGTGCAGACAACATGTCACACAACTTTGTTGCTTTGCCAAGGCACACCGGCAACACACCGACTGCATTAGGATCAAGTGTTCCCATATGCCCTATTTTCTTCTGTTTCAGAATGCCACGAAGCTTGGCCACAACATCGAAGGATGTGAACCCAGGTTCTTTATAAACATTCAAAACTCCATCTATCATTTTTTCTAACCTCTTATCAAATCCGGATGTATATGATAACTTCTATCCGTTAATCTGAGCTTCAACTTTTTCAGACACTATTTTTATAATGTCATCCACACTTCCTTCTAAACTGAATCCTGCGGCGCGTACATGTCCGCCTCCGCCAAAACTCATGGCAATTTCACTCACATTGACATAACTGTTTGACCTCAAGCTTACTTTGAACTTCATAGGCTCAGTCTCGTACATAAACATTGCGCACTCAACTCCCTGAACATTTCTCAGTTCGCTAACTACTGCATCAAGGTCATGAACGGTAACATTATATTTATCCATAAGTTCTTTTGTCGCATATGAATAAATGAATTTTCCTTCCATGCATCTCTCACTGTCAAGCATGATACGTGCAGTTATTTTTTGCTGATCGTATGTCTTGCTGTAATATGTTTTCTCAAGAAGCTCGTTCACATTGATTCCCTTTTCCATAAGATTAGCAGCTACTCTCATTGTTTTTGGCGATGTACTGCTAAATCTGAAACAACCGGAATCATGTGCAATTCCCATATACAGCGCTTTTGCTGTTGGAAGATCAATTAGTTCATCTTCCAACAGGTCATATAAAACTTCACATGCGGAAGTCGCCTGTGGAAGTATATAATTTATTTCTGCATATCCTTTGTTACTGATATGATGATCAACACAAAGTGTTCTCTTTGCATTATCAAAATATGGTTTGTTTATTCCAAGTCTGTCTGTATCTCCCGAATCGAGAGCAATAAACAAATCAAATTCTGTTCCGTCATATCCCGTTGTTATAATCTTATCTGCATTGTCAATAAGCATAAACTTATTATCAACAAATTCCAGAAAAACCCTGACATCAACATCCGGATAATTCCTTGTAATATAATTGTATGTAGCCAGACATGAGCCTACACAATCTCCGTCCGGTCTGATATGTCCAGTAATACCTACTGTTTTTGCCTCACCAATAATGTCCTTTAATTTCTCCATGGCATTACCTCCAATCTGAAGAACTTACTCTTCTGTAATTGAGTCTTCATTAGAATCTGCCTCTTCATTTTCTGATTCATGAAGACTCTTAGTAACATCGTCAATCATCTTTGACATCTTTACCCCATACTCTATTGATTCATCTATAACAAATGTAATCTCCGGAGTATTTCTAAGGTTAATGGAATGTGCAAGCTGTCTTCTGATATATCCTTCCGCACTCTTAAGTCCGGCGATTGTATCAGCCTTTGCCTTGTCATCACCCAAAACACTGATATAAGCCTTACAGTGTTTGAGGTCAGGTGCGACCTCAACAGCTGTAACACTTGTCATAATTCCAATTCTTGGATCTTTTATTTCACTGCGAATAATATTGCTCAGTTCTTTTTGAACTTCACCGTTTATTCGTGTATTTTTGATACTATTCCTTCTCATAGTCCATCCTATTCTACTTATTTTTTTCAATACTAAGACAGTTATGTTCCATTAAGAATTATTACAATTCATATTTTTCTGAATTTTCTATCTTCAGCAAATTATGCCCTTTCAGAATTATTACAATTCACTTTTTCTGAATTTATAATCTTAAGGGACTATCTTGGAACTTCTACCATCTTATAAGCTTCTACCATATCGCCTTCTGCAATATCGTTATATTTCTCGAATACAAGACCACACTCGAAACCGGCCTTAACTTCCTTAACATCATCTTTGAATCTCTTAAGTGAAGCAAGTGGTCCCTCAAAGATCTGCTCGCCTTCTCTTGTGATTCTTACCTCACATCCTCTCTCGAACACACCGTCAAGAACATAAGAACCTGCGATATTTCCGATACCTGATGCTTTGAATATCTGACGAATCTCTGCGTGACCGATAATCTTTTCTTCATATACAGGATCAAGCATACCCTTCATAGCTTTTTCTACATCTTCGATAGCACTGTAGATTACGCTGTAAAGTCTTACGTCTACCTGTTCTCTGTCAGCAACATCCTGTGCCTGATTATCAGGTTTTACATTGAATCCGATGATGATTGCATTTGATGCAGATGCAAGAGTTACATCCGATTCGTTAATAGCACCAACACCACCGTGAATAACCTTAACTTCTACTTCATCATTTGAAAGTTTAAGCATACTCTGCTTGATAGCTTCAACAGAACCCTGAACGTCAGCCTTGATGATAAGGTTAAGTTCCTTAAGGTTTCCGGCTTCAATCTGTGAGTTAAGATCATCAAGTGAAAGTCTGTATTTTGTTCCTTCAAGAAGTTTCTCTCTTCCCTCCTTGATAAATGTCTCAGCAAATGTTCTTGACTCGTTTGCTGTCTCAGTAGAAACTAATACTTCACCTGCATTTGGAACACCGTTCAAACCTAAAATCTTAACAGGTGTAGATGGTGTTGCAGACTTAACCTGTCTTCCCTTATCGTCAACCATAGCTCTTACACGTCCGTAATTTGAACCTGCTGCCACATGATCTCCAACATGAAGTGTACCTTTCTGAACAAGAACTGTTGCAACCGAACCTTTACCCTTATCAAGCTTAGCCTCGATGATGAGACCTCTTACAAGTCTGTTAGGATTTGCTTTAAGTTCAAGCACGTCTGCCTGAAGAATAACCATCTCAAGCAATGTGTCAATTCCTTCTTTTGTGTGAGCTGATACAGGTACCATAATTGTATTTCCGCCCCAGTCTTCAGCGATAAGGCCGTACTCTGTAAGTTCCTGCTTAACTCTGTCAATATTTGCACCCGGCTTATCAATCTTGTTGATAGCAACGATTATTTCAATGTCTGCTGCCTTTGCATGATTGATAGCTTCTATAGTCTGTGGCATAACACCGTCATCAGCTGCAACTACAAGAATCGCAATATCTGTAGACTGCGCACCACGCATACGCATTGCTGTAAATGCCTCATGTCCCGGTGTATCAAGGAATGTAATCTTCTCTCCGTTGATTTCAACCATATAAGCACCGATATGCTGAGTGATACCACCGGCCTCCTGAGAAATTACGTTTGTTTCTTTGATTGCGTCAAGAAGTGAAGTTTTACCGTGGTCAACGTGACCCATAACACAGACAACTGGTGGTCTTTTTACCATTGTTTCTGCTGCATCTTCTTCCTCTTTTAAGAGTTCTTCGATAACATCAACCTTTTCTTCCTCTTCGCACATGATATCAAATCCCATTGCGATATCTTCAGCTGTTGCAAAATCTACCTCACTGTTAACTGTAACCATCTTTCCTTCAAGGAATAATTTCTTGATAATTGCAGATGGCTGCATCTTCATTTTTTCGGCAAGTTCTCCGATTGTAAGAACATCAGGAATAGAAATAACTTTGATTTCTTCCTTCTTCTCTTCTTTCTTCTTCTGAGGTTTCTGAAGCATGCTCTTATGCTGAAGCTGCATACCTCTTCCGTTTCTTCCGCCTCTTTGTCCGTCTTCAAATTTCTTCTTGTTTCTGTCCTGCTTATCCTGACGGAGTTTGTTTTCTCTTGCCTTTCTGTCCTTATCCTGCATAACTGTATCAGCTACAGGCTCCTGTCTTCTTCTGTCATTATTTCTGTCGTTGTTTCTGAAATCACCATTTCTGTTGTCATTATTCCTGTTATCGCCTCGGTTATTTCTGAAGTCGCCGTTTCTGTTATCGTTATTTCTGTTATTTCTGAAATCACCGTTTCTATTGTCGTTGTTTCTGTTATCGCCTCGGTTATTTCTGAAATCGCCGTTTCTGTTATCGTTATTTCGGTTATTTCTATAATCACCGTTTCTGTTGTCGTTGTTTCTGTTATCGCCTCGGTTATTTCTGAAATCGCCATTTCTGTTATCGTTATTTCTGTTATTTCTGAAATCACCATTTCTGTTGTCGTTATTTCTATTGTCGCCTCGGTTATTTCTGAAGTCACCGTTTCTGTTGTCATTACCTCTGTTGTCACGGTTCTGATTTCTGCCATCATTGTTTCTTACGGCATTATTTCTATCATTATTCTTGTTGCTAACAGCAGTCTTTTCAACTGTTTCAGTTTCTTTAACTTCATTAACAGTTTCTTTCTTTTCTTCAGTCTTTACATCTGTATTTGCTTTTTCAGCATTTGCATTTTCTGTATTTGTATTTTCAGTCTTTTCAATTACAGGTGTAACATTTTTAACATCTTCAGTTTTCACTGTCTCTACGCTGTCTTTTTTAGTATCTACAGGCTTCTCAACCTTATTCACATCAGTAGCATTTACAGCAGGTGTTTCTACTGTCTCAACCTTTTCTTCTTTCTTTTCTTCTTTTTTGTCAAATCTTCCAAGAGCCTGTGCAAACTTCTCTTCCATGTTTATTTTTTTCTTTGGCTCGTTCTGTACAGGTTTCTTTGGACGTTCCCCTTCCGGACGAGGGCGTTTTCTTCTCTCTCCTTCAGGACGTACCATTCCTCTTGTTGTAATGATTCTCTTAGGCTTAACTTCTGTTTTGCCTTCTTTTTCATGCTTTGAATCTTTTTCTGTCTTTGACTCTTTATTATCTTTTTCAGCCTTAGCCTCTTTAGCCGCATTCTTTTTGTCAGAAGCTGCTTCCTTCTTTGCGGTTTCTTCCTGCTTTGGCTCAACCTTTTCACTTACCTTAACAGTATCTGCATTATTGTTAGAAAACTTATTTCTAATATACTGTGCATCTTCATCGGAAATGGCGCTTTGAGGTTTTAACTCAACACCTTTTTCGAGCAATGCCTGGCAAATGTCCTTGCTCTGAATTCCTATTTCTTTTGCTAATTCATGAACTTTCATTTTTGCCATCTATATACCTCCAATTTAAATCTCATTTTGCTGTAACTTTTCAATAATGGTGTCTGAAAATCTTGCATCTGTAACTGCTAAAGATGCTCTCATAACACCGCCTGTGACTTTTCCAAGTTCTTCCTTTGTTCCCACAATAAAGAAGGGAATTTTGTAATACTCACATTTATTTCTAAATAACTTTTTTGTATTGTCAGATGCATCACTTGCAACTATTACCAGTTTGGCTTTTCGCTCTTTTACTGCTTTTTCTGTTGCAAATTCTCCGGACACAGTTCCTCTCGCTCTGGTGGCAAGTCCCACCATCGATAATCCTTTATTCATCTGCTCCACCTAATTCCTTCTCGAGAGCATCGTAGATTTCATCAGGTATTGCAGTCTTGAAAGTTCTCTCAAGAGCTTTTGACTTCTTTGCCTGTTTAAAACAATCCATGGAATTACATATATATGCGCCTCTTCCGTTTTTCTTGCCTGTAACATCAACAAAAAACTCATTTTCCTTTGTCTTTATAATTCTGACAAGCTCTTTTTTGTTTCTCATTTCTCTGCAACCAACACACTGTCGCATTGGTATCTTCTTTGTCTGTCCCATACGATTCCTCTCTATCATCATGATTCGTTATTTATTTATCATGATTGATGATTTATTCTTCTATATTGATTATTTATTTTTAGCCATAATTTATTTCTTCACTATCGCTTATTATTCTTCGTCATCGATATCTTCGATTTCCTCGACATCCTCTTCTGTCTCTTCTTCTACTACATCTTCGATTTCTTCATCATCAAAATCTGCGTCATCATCAGCGTATTCATCATACTCTTCTGACTCTTCATCGTAGTATTCATCGTCATCATAATACTCGTCATCATCATAGTAATCATCATCATCAAAGATGTACTGGATGCCTTCTTCTTTTGCCTGACTCTCACTCTTGATATCAATCTTGAATCCTGTAAGTTTTGCTGCAAGTCTTGCATTCTGTCCTTCCTTACCGATTGCCAATGAAAGCTGGAAATCAGGAACAACTACAAGTGCTGTCTTCTCATCAGGATCAGCAAGAACTGAAACTACCTTTGAAGGGCTGAGTGCATTCTCAATCAGGATAGCCGGATTCTCATTCCACTCAATGATATCTATTTTTTCTCCCTGAAGTTCCTCAACAACAGCATTTACTCTCGCACCGTTTACACCAACACATGCTCCTACTGCATCTACGTTAGGATCTTTTGAGTATACTGCCATCTTTGTTCTTGAACCTGCTTCACGGGAAATATTCTTAATTTCTACTGTTCCATCCTTAATCTCTGTTACTTCACTCTCAAACAGTCTTCTAACAAGACCCGGATGAGTACGAGAAATAAGAATTTTATTTCCTTTTCCGTTATTAGGATCTTTTCTGATTTCTGTTATATAAACTTTAATTCTGTCAGTTGGTTTAAATTCTTCTGTTGGAACCTGTTCTCTCTCAGTAAGAACAACATCTAACTGTCCAAGCTTGATTCCAATACTTCTGTCATTAACCTTCTGAACAATACCTGTAACGATATCCTGCTCCTTATCATCGAATGCAGAGTAGATTGCTCTTCTCTCTTCTTCTCTGATTTTCTGTAAAATAGTCTGTTTTGCATTTGAAGCAGCAATACGTCCAAAATCTTTTGGATAAATCTCAACATTTACTGTATCTCCAATAGCAACTTTTGAACCGAGTTTAATTGCATTGTCAACTGAAATCTGAGTGATTGGATTCTCTACCTCTTCAACTACTTCTTTTACAGAGTAAACATGAAATACTCCTGTGACTCTATCCATAACAACACTTACATTTTCTTCTTTGTCATAATTTGTCTTATAAGCGCTGACAAGAGAAGTCTCAATAGCCTCAAATATTACTTCCTTATCAATTCCTTTCTCTTTTTCTAACACATCAAGCGCCATAATCAATTCGCTCTGCTTAGCCATTTTCCTTTATCCTCCTTAATCCTTTAGAAATCAATTGACAATCTGACAAGAGCAACTTCCTTCTTATTAAAGGTCATCTCTTCACCCGATTCTGTTTCAATTGTAAAACCTTCATTATCATATGCTTTTAACAGTCCAACAAACTGCTTTTGTTTATTAATAGCCTTGTACAGGAAAACTTCAACTTCCTCCCCCATACTGCGCTTAAAATCCTTTTCTTTCTTGAGCGGTCTGCCAAGTCCCGGCGAACTCACTTCTAAAATATACGCGTCACTGATAAAATCTTCTTCATCAAGTTTATCACTAAGCGCCCTACTAACCATCTCGAGATCATCAATTGTGATGCCGCCCGGCTTGTCGATATAAGCTCTCAAATACCAATTGCTACCCTCTTTGATATACTCAACATCAACAATTTCAAATTCATGTTCAGCAACAATAGGTTCAAGAAGCTTCTCTGTTCGATTTTCATAATCTTCTCTTTTTGACATTAACATGCCTCCTTCAATATTCAGTTTTACTGCAAAATACAACTAAAAAGAGTGGACTTTTCTGGTCCACTCTCATCATTCAGTCAATATTTACTTAACAACTATAACTCTATAATCACAAATTGTCAATAGATAGGTTTCTTGAGTTTATATGCGTTCTACTCGATAGCATCCGCCACTTTTCGCAACTCATTTGATATTTTAGTTATTTTTCGTGTCAATTTTGATATATCCGAAGATTTTTTATTATCAACATTCCACTCATCTTCAAATACTCTTTGCATCCTATTGCGACATTGAGAATTAACTGTTGAAAATCTGTCAACTCCACGTTGAACATACTCTTGTGCAATCAATATACTCAAATCAACATACCAATCCTCTGAATAGAAACTATTCCAGCCACTCACAATGTTAGCAGATTTTCTATCAAACTCATTCAGCTTTCCCATAATTGTTTGATATGTTTTGCTAGAGAAATCCCATTTTCCTACTTTTGCAACCGTCTTATCTTTTCTTGCATTATACACATCCACATCAGGAATCTTTGCATACTCTTCTATAACCTTTAACCCAAATTCACCTACAGGCTTAACTTTTTTATATTTATCATATAGTTTCAACGCAAAATAATACCCAGCATTATATTTATTCAGATGGACTACTTTCGGTTTTTCTATTTTTTTATTGCTTTTTACTTTTTTCTTTTTTCCTTTCTTTTTCTTTTTCTTTTTATCTTTATCAAACATTGATAGAATCCTTTCGACAAAAGTTTGAAAATCATCAGGAATAAAAGTATCTGCAAAAAATGTGTATAATAATCTTATAAAAAGCTTATCACTATCAGGTCTGCTTTCACAATATTTCATCAAATATGCCAAAAACTTCGCCATGCATGTCTCATGAGCCTTTAAATAATCCGGCAAATTTTTATTGGTTATTATTTCCCCATTTAGTTCACATTGACCTGATAACGAACAGGCTAATAAAACTCCTATGAACTCGCCCATTTCCACTTTTTCTTCTTCAGACATAACATTTGAAACATAACACGTAAATTCATGCAGACATTGCATCGTCCATTCCTGATTTTTGTCCTTTATGTTTAATTCACCATTGTCCTGAAGTAACTTCCACCCACCGTCTTTATCCGCAACATAATTAAAGAAGCTGAGTGGGCTGTGATTTTCCATCATACTATCTAATGTGTCGGGTTTACAGTAGTAATATTTTGCTCCGGGTACTCTGTTCAAAAGAATATTAACAAAATCACCATCCAATGAATAACTTACTATTTTATTTCCGTTTAATTTTATTTCAGCTTCATATTTTTCTATAAACTCTTTACTAAAACCTTGTCCATCCAAACTAACACATCTCTTAACTTTTGGTGATAAAATGGCTGTATACTGAGCTTTATTTCCACCTTTTGAATGACCTACAGTTGTAATATTTTTATATTTAAGAGAATTGATATAATTTAAAGCTTCCTTTTGAAGGGCAGTATCAGCTTGCCCCAATCCCTGACCATTGTCGAGCCAATCAGCTGAATCTTTTGTTCCCCTAAATGCAACATATGCAGAATCACTATTATCACCATCCGTAAATGTTATAGCATCAATATATTTTTTTGATCCTGGCTTTATTTGCATTTTCAGTTTACTAATATTTTTATTATTATAAAGAGCTTTTATAACCGCAGCATATTCTCTACCGGATGCTGCACCACCATCGATATAAACATCTTTGTCTTCGAGTTTATCAATATTATCAATTAATGATTGTAAATAATCCTTTACTGATATCTCATTACTATAATTAATCTGTTTATCAATCATCCCAAATACATTATTATCAATATATGTTAACTGCTCTAATAGCATCAATTCCCTATCACTCAACACAGCGCCCACGCTTTTTTACCTCCGACTTATTTCAATTTCTTTTTCATCTACCTTTGCACGTGCCATCAATCTCTGCTCATAACCCTGTTCACCCGTCATATCTCCATAATTCTCTCTAGTAGTCATTGAAAACTGCTCCTCATTTTGTATAAAAAAATTAAATCCAGATTCATATTTTCTATTTTTAGCCATTATCCAATCACAAAACTCTTTTACTGATTGTTCAATCTCATCATAATCCTTTCCCTCTCCATTAATAAAGATACAATTATCAGAAGAACATTTTTCAAACTCCTCTTCTGCTTTCTCATCAAATATTGCACATGAGCAATACACTTTAGTTCTGTCTTTTCCCAAATGTTCATCAAAATAAGATGTAATCTCATCTTCAATTTCATATCCTAACTTAACAGAATCGTAATCATCTTTAAATTCATCCCCTTCAACAGTTTCTACCGTTATCAATCCTTTATTTGGATCATTTTCATCGTAAGCATCAAGAGTTTCTCCCAAGTTTCCCGTACTGTAATCCACATAAACAAAAGTACTGTTATACTTCTTATCTAAGTATTCTAACATCTCTTCGCATCTAGTTATTTCGAGCATATAATAAGGATTCAACTCGTAATAATCTGTAGGAAGTCCTTTTTTACGAAGTATTTTTTTCTGCCTTTCATTTAGCACTATAGTTTCAGTTTCTGTTTCTGTTTCACCATAATATTCATTATAATATTCATCCAACTGTTCCATGTAATCAGACATACACCCGGTTGTAAATATAGATGCAAACAAGATATCAATCACAAAAACAACCAATACATTTTTCTTATTTCCTGTTACAAATTTCTCCATAAAATTATATTTTTTCATTTCTACCGTCTCCTATGCTTATAAACAATTTAGCTAATTCTTTATCTGTCAATGAAAAACCTTCACTTATCTTTTTGTATAATAAATATGTATTTTTATATAATACTCCGAGATTAGTCTTCAATCCCTTCAACTCTTCTTCCAAATTTCTGATTTCTTCTACAGTATCACCTCTAGAAGAAATCAAGGCAATATCAAAAGAATCTGAAACTATCTCGCTATGAATTCCTTTCATTAATTCAATTTCATCTCTCAATCTATTAATATCAACTTTTATTTCTTGATTCACCGTTATCACCCCTTTTTTACTATATCCCCAATATGTCAAATATATCCAAATCAAGACTTCTTAAATAATCTTTTATTCTATCGTCAGGATTAAGTTTTTTTATTT
Organism: Lachnospiraceae bacterium; assembly: GCA_016282745.1. Taxonomy (GTDB): domain Bacteria; phylum Bacillota; class Clostridia; order Lachnospirales; family Lachnospiraceae; genus SIG293. The sequence goes on along the minus strand of JAEELL010000086.1, from coordinate 65,892 downwards.
GTGTTCCCCACTTACTAACAACATTAAATTTATCATAATCGACAGGAAAATTAAAATTATCTTTTTCTTTAGTTTTCTTAACTAAATCATGTATTTCACTACCTATACTTTCTCGTATCTCTTCCATCTTCTTTTTGTTATTATCCGCATATGTTCTAAGTATTTCTAATTGCTTACAAATATTTTTATCTTTTATAATTGGACTTTCATCGCTATTTCCTAGTATTCTATCAATACTCTCAATATATCTTTCCAACTCAGATACCCTTAAATCAAGAAAATGTCCAATTCCACTTACCGCAGTCAACATCTCTTTCTCATCTAAAATATAATCCCTCTTCATAAACACTCACCACTTAACTACAATAATATTAAAATAACTTTAAAATTACATCGTAAAAATTCTTCTCACATTTTACTTCAACTTTTCTTAACTCTATATTTTCAATTACCGATTCTAATAAAAGATAGGTACTTGCATTAGATTTCATATCCATTTCTTTTTTGAGCACATACTCCATCCCTTTGTAATACTCATCACACATTTTATTATTACTAGTTTCCGCTTTTAACTGTTTTAAAACATTTTTCCTGTCCTTACGCAACCGCAAGTAACTTTCTCTTGTATTCTCAACCTTCAGTTTAAAACTATGTAAAGAATCAATCTCGTCTTCCAATTCATTTTTTCTCTTCAAAAAACTATTTTTTAATTCCTGTTTAGCTTCCACTGTCAACGCTTCTATTTTTTCAGTAATTAATAATAAAGATTGTGGATTTAAAACTATCATCTATCTTCTCCCATTTTCCCTTTATTTATCTAAGCAATACCTTTGTTTTCATACACAAAGATTTACCAAACTTTTCTTACACATTACATCACTTCATAATTATACTCAGGTAACTTGCACAACTTGCGCAAATTGCCTGAGTTATTAATTACATTCTGAACTGATTAGCAATTTCGTTATCAGTAGATTCAACTGCATTTGCTGTCTGATCAAGTGCTTTTGCAATATCATCAATCAAATTTTTAGCCTCAACAAATGATGGTCTAAGCTGACCAAACTTTGTAGCATAAGCCTCTGACGCATTACCTTCCCATTCAGCCTGAAGATTTGTAAGAAGTGTGTCCATTTTCTGAATTACCTGCTCAACATTAGAAGCCTGTGTTCTATACTCCCCTGCTCTTACTCTCATCTGGTCCGGTGTCATTCTAATTTGTCCTGCCATTTTTCTACCTCCTAAAAAATATTAATATATATATAATTGCATATAGCAACTATAATCACTAATTAACAAGTGGCGTTTTCAATTTAGCCACTTCATTACCACTGATACAATAAGCATCTCCCAAAGATATCTTCTTCTTGTATTGTCTTATATAAGACATTGGAATATCTGCCAACTTGCAATTGTCAATGTTATCAAAAAATACAATCGTACTCTGCTCTTTAACTACTCTGTACAATTCAGGGGCACCGTACAAAATTGGTATATTTGGTACATTACCCACAATAACACATACATTTAACATTTTATACTTTCCAACAACCATTTTCAATGCATTCATCGCCTGCAGATTATTGCTGATTGAAGTTGCAATATCCTCATTATTAATTACGAGTAATCTGAACTTATCTGATATTTCTTCATCTTCAACAAGTTTCTGATATTCTTCCTGCAATTCTGCATCCAATGCCATTATCAGTGATTCACTGTTAGTTTCTGAAACCTCATACTTAACATTCTCATATTTTTCATCAATTTTCGCAAGTTTTTTCTTGTAATTATCGAATAATATTATTTCAAAATTATTTTTTCTGCGAAGTATCGAATTAACCAAATAGCATATGTAGTTTGCCTTTCCACTTTCTTCAGTTCCTGAAACCGCAATCATATTATTTTTCTGAACATCTATTATCTCAGGAAGGATTGTATCATAGTTCAAACCTGCAATTATCTTTCCTTCATCAGCTATAACAAAATTATCAGCTATATAATCTTCTTTCAATAATGCAGGAATCTCAGGAATCATTGTCGCCCTCATATTTGCATATTTTTCATTGGTTTCCTGAACAAATAGCTGCATGTTTTTAACTCTGTCTATTTCCTGCTTTCCTTCAAAGGCAAGATATGTCTGACTCTCATACATTGCTTTATTAATCTCTACAATGCATCTACCCGGCTTTTCATCCGGTTTTAACTTACATGATGCAAATATCGAAGAATACTCACTTGGCTCATTACAGAACATTGCTATTTTGGATGAAAAATTAGCAACATACCTATACCCTACACTGTTTGTCTGAGTATTTGTAACTACAAAAGTAATTCCTACAGAAACACCCTCTCTTAACAAACCTAAAAGCATATCATTATCTTGAAGATACAATTCTTTCAACGAAGTAAAATTATCGATAAAAACAACAATTCCAGGTAGCTCTGTAAATCCCGCCTCCTTGTATGCAATAAACGAACTTACACCAACTGCAAGCATTTTTTCACGTCTGTAATCAATTTGGTCTGAAATATATTTTATCAGGTTCTTTAATTTTTCGTCATCACTAGGGCATACTACCCCTCCAACATGTGCCAGTTTTTCAAAATTCTTAAGAACCATAGAGCCAAAATCAATAATGTACATATTTACTTCTTTAGGTGTATATGTATCAGCAAGACTTCGTATAATTGTTTCAAGCAGATTTGTCTTTCCATATTGAGACGATCCAATTATCAATGTGTTACCGGAACCGAAAGAGATTCGATTTTCTCCCTGATACTGATGATCCGGATCATCATAGATACCAATAGAAATATTCAATTCATTATTTTTCTCATCACAAGTTTTGAACGGTAAAACATCAGGTAATCCCGGCAAACAAATATTTGGAAGTTTTTCTATCTGAGCCTTGTCGCAATAATCTGATATATATGAAACAATTGCCTCTAACTCCGTTACTCCGGTATCACCTTTCTTTTCATTTTTCTTTTCAAATACAATTTGATTTCTTCCTTCTGCACCAAGTCCATATATTTTATAAGCTTTACTTCCGCTCTCAGTTTCTTTTTTAGCAGGCGCTCCACTGTAAGCTGACTGGAACAATTCAAATATTTCATTATTACCAACCTGAAGATATGCACGTCCAGGTTCTTTAATCTCTGCAGCAAGCGGTGACTTTATCACCTCTTTACTGTCTGCCTGATCCTGAACCTTCAAACAAAGTTTAAACTTTGAATTACTCCAAATCTGTTCATTAACCTGTCCTGCCGGCTTCTGAGTAGCCAATATAAGGTGAATTCCCAGACTTCGTCCAATACGTGCTGCACTGATCAATTCCTTCATAAATTCAGGCTGTTCTGCCTTCAATTCAGCAAACTCATCAACTATAATAACCAAATGCGGCAAGGCGACTGTTGCCTGTCCTGACTTATATGCTTTGATATACTTATCTATATGATTAACACCAATATCAGCAAAAAGAGTTTGTCGCTTCAACAATTCGGCTTTTATCGACTTTAAAGAACGATCAATTTCTTTTCCATCTATATTAGTAATCGCCCCTATCAAATGAGGTAATTTTTCAAACTGATTAACCATTCCACCACCTTTGAAATCGATTATTACAAAACCAATCTCATATGGATGAAATAATGTTGCCGCACTGAGAATAAATGTTTGCAGTATTTCACTTTTTCCTGACCCGGTTGTTCCTGCAACAAGGCCGTGTGGTCCGTGTGCCTTTTCATGAAGATTCAAATATACAATATCATCTTTTACATCAACACCAAGTGGTGCAGCCATGGATTCATATATTTTTGAATTTGCCCATCTTGACTTCAAATCCAAGTCTTCTGTCACATATATATCAAGCAGTTCAAATAAGGATATATTCTTTCTCAAAGTGTTATCCAAACTAATTTCTTCGCAATAGACAGGGGCAATTTTCTTTGTCAGCTTATCCATAACATCGTCCGAAATGTTAGTATATTTGAATACCTGCTTATTTGTTATATCTTCCGACGGATAAAGAACACCTTCTCCCTGTCCGTTTTCGATTATATATTTGCAATACAATGGCAAATAATCCGTACTTTTTTCAAAGAATATAAATGTTACATTTATTTCAGATGCATTACTGATAAATTTTGACAATGGGTGACTTGTTATATCATTATCTTTTGTCACAAAAATAATGATATGCTTATAATCTCCATCATTTTCCAATCTCATAGTAAATTCTTTGTATAAATATTCGAATATATTTGTCTTTGTCTGATTATTGAATACAATATTTCTGTAATGATTTTCATTATTAATCTGAGGTAATGCCTTTATCCAAGCATATTCCTTTTCATTATCCATCAACAAATAAAAATCAACATCTGTATGATACTGTCTGCAGACTAAATCACATACTATATTTTTGAACAAATAATCATTATCTTCTTTGGTTCCTGAAATACCTATCGCGTTTGCATCTTTTATCCCAAGAACAATTGGAACATCGTTTACACATTGATAATAATCATACAGTTTTCCCGGAATAATTTTCAATTCGTCATCATCTTCCAGTGTTTCCTGCGGTTTGTATGCAACCTGGCGCTCAGATTTTTTTGTTCCACTTCCCAAGTAAATAGTCAGAAAATCGTCATCTTCCGGTACCCTGTCAAATATGTCAGCATCAAATCGCTGTACTTTTTCAATCTCATCACTTGGAGCACTGTATTTTTGCTGAAGTTTTTCCGTCTCTGCTTTTCTAAATTCAATAATGCTCTTCTCTTTTTTTGAAATATACTCCTTGTATACTTCTTCTCTCTTTTTAATTGCCTTTTTATAGCCCTTGTTTCCCTGTATAAAACTCATTACAGTAGTCACTATTCCAAGTCCCATAGACCCGGCACTGAATAGTATATAACTGGCACCTGAACCGCCCATCATTCCTCTCATTCCAACCACAAGAACAAGCATAATAATAGATGGAAACAGTGTCATAATAATATTGGTTTCAGGTTTGTTTGGTTTTTCACTAGGATCCAAAACTTCTATCTCGTCTGTAACTATATTAATTTTCTTCCTTGTATTTCTTACAAATTGCGGATAAGAAAAACTACTATCTTCGTTTATTTTATAGACAGCGAAATTATTAATTTTGATATTTTTATCATCAAAAAATAGTTTTTCATCGCGATAATAGAAACTACAATTTGAAACAGTCATAAAATCACAATCCGACAACTCTTTCTTTTTTTCTATTATCTTTCCATTTATATAAACACCATATGGACTGCTCTTTTCAACAACCGCTAACTTTTCACCTTGCTTTGTTAACTGAATATTTGTATTCGTTACAAAATCACCACAAAGTACAATATCACTCCTACTATCATCTCCCACAGTAATTGAAGCAGAGTCTTTTATTTCTATGTAATTATTTATGTATGGAACTTTTTCTTCAAAATCAATCAAAAATCTGATAACAAACACTTCGTTATCTGTTTCAGCATAAAAAAGACTTATCGAATCTCCATGCTTTAATTGTGTAATAATCAGTTTTTGAATGCCGTTGCCTCCAACATAAACATTATCATTGCAAACAAGCTGCCAGCAATCTACCTCTTCATCTTTCTCTAGCACCAATTCTATCGGATAAAAAAAATAATCCGGATTAATACGAAAATCACATTTTGAGGTTGTCCCTAACATTAATTTTGTCACTTCATTATTAATTATGAACTCTTTGTATATATTTCGGTTTGTAACTATTAATTTATATTGATGGTTCATCGCAATTACCTCTTAAATATAATATCAGTACTGTTTCGAATTCCAAACGCTTCTAGTGTTTTATTCCCTTTGAGGAAAACTATAGGGTTTTCTGCCACAAGATAACATTCAAATATGTCTTCCGTATCAATACCTAAATGATAAGCTTGATTTAATGACACTATCAATTCATTAGCCGTCAATCCTAATGGCACTTCTAACTCTTGATGAAAGTTATTATTTAAATTGTGAAAACAAATATTTACTGTATCCATACCACACCTCATTTACATCAACAAAAAGCTTATATTTTTTATATAGCCATCTCTCATAAGTAGTTCCAAAGGATTGACTTCATCACTTTCCAAATTTTCGATTTTTTCTACAATCTCGCTTATCTCAAATCTATTATTTGTAACTCTTTCATCCTTAATACAGTTGTTACATACAAAAAATGTATTTACACTATTGATATTTCCAATACTTTTCATCATAATATTTGTCGCATCATAACTTGCTTTGCTCTGATTAATAACAAACACTGTCTTATCCGCCTTGCCTATCAACTCCATTTTATTGTTATCAAAACAACTATCGGTATCAACAATAATATAATCATATTCATTCTGTTCTTTAATTACATCAATAATTATTTGATACACTGAATAATCAAGTCCCAATGATATCAGTGGCAATTTGAATGCAGGCCAATAATCAAAAGTACTCTTTTCAATATATTTGTTTAGAAACGAAAAAGTAATCTGTTTTGGTTTATTGAAAGTAATATAAGCCTCATTATCCAATATATATTTACTTTCTCTTAGGATAAAATCAAAATTCTGCAGATATCCCGAATTAATATACAACACTTTTTTACCTATGCTCGAAAGATAGGCACTGACTCCCATAGAAACTGTTGTTTTGCCTGCCCCGCCATTTGCAGAAGAAAACACAATAACTTGAGTATTTCTCTCATTTAAGTTACTAAGTTTACTTGAAAGATTACATCTTCCTTCTAATTCCGCAAACAATTCGTTTGTCTTTGAATATTTGTATAAAAATGATACATTATCTTTCCCTTCTTGATTTCTCTTTTCAGTTAAAATCACAATACTATCAATATCATGTTTTTTCAGATTATCAATAAATAAAGACTCTTCGATAATTAACAAATCAATTTTTTGAGGATATGAAAAGAACTTATTATAATAATCAATGTCTGTAATTATCTCAACATTAATAAGTCCCCAATATTCAAGAAGTAACTTATTATGAAAAGGGTTTATATAATTCTCATCTGTATCTATTATAACTACTCTAATGTCAGCCATAAAACACCTCTCCTACTCTTTCACAACATAAAATGAACTATTTGCAAGTGTTATCTCATCTGCATTATTTATTAGATGAGGAACATCAGCTTCAATTCTTTTTCCATTGATATATGTTCCGTTTGCACTTTCCAAATCAGTAATATAAAACTGTCCACTTTTATTAGTTATTTTACAATGAACTCTGCTTACCAATTTATTAAAGGAAATAGGAAAATCAACAACCGTCTTATTTTTACCAATAATAAACTCATTTTTATTAACCGTAATAACAACGCCCATTGCATTTTCACTTCCCACTAGTTTCATTTTTTTGTTTTCAGTCTCCTCCATTCCAACCGTTGAATAATCAAACAGCAAACTTCTATACTCATCATTTTTTATTCTTTCAAGAATATTTCTTAGCGGAAGACTAGTATTTGACAACAATTCTTTAATATGTAATGTATTTTCATCTTGTAATTCAATATTATTATCAATAATTTCGATGATATTTCTTCTTATTTTCTCTATAAATGTCATTGTACTCGACGTTAATTTTTCAGAGATTGGAATATATATAAACTTTATCTTATACGATTTTTGATCAACATAAATTTTTCCAAAGTCCGAAACAATATTACAGCACGAAAGCAATCCATCATCTTGAAGTTCAACTATACTCTGCAAAAGTTCCTCAATTATTGTTAGAAAGATTTTGGGATTTATAAATGGAAGTATTTTTTCAATTGAATTCATCATCCCAACCTTATAAACCAATTCCAATCTGCCATTGTATTCCACTTTCATACAATCAAAAAAATAATTATAATTGTCACTTTTCATCATTTTATAATCGGTTTCATTTAACTTTATTTTTTCATCAAATCGATATGCTATATTTGAATCAAGCACTATGAAAGACTCAACAATCTCATTCATAAGATTCATTTGTTATCTCCTCACTTTAATCTCACACTAAACTCGTACATTATTAATTATTTACATTTCTTTAATTTACTCCACTTGCTCCATATTTTTCCTTTTAAGTATCTAACTGAAAAATAGTAGGCTTTTTTACCACCAGTTATTTTTATTATTCCTCTGTTCTTTTTAAATATCTTCATCTTAGATTTTTTCATTTTTTTATTGGCAGAGTATTTAATCTGATATTTTTTTGTACCTTTAACTTTTTTAATAGTTACAACATATTTTTTTCCTTTTTTAACTACTTTTTTTATCTTTGTTGCTGGCAATAATGATTTATTACTCTGGGATTTATTTTCAGCATTCTGTTCTTTTTGAACAACATAAAAATATTCTTCTGAAAACTCTCCATACACTCTTTTATTGTTTACTTTCTTAAACGCACGCACCTTAAACTTATAACTTCCCGCTTTAAGTGATACTGTCACATTGTTGCTTGTAGCCAAAGTCAATAAATTTCCGTTGCTATAAATTTCAAAGCCATCATATATTTCACCCTCAATAGCCATTCTATACTGTGAAAACTGTTTTGTTATACCTACTACTGTTGGAGTTGCAGGCACATAGTACTTTTCAAAAACATCTGAATAACTTGAAATGATACCATCTGTAACTGACGCAACTTTATAATAATATTTTTTCCCTATCTCAACATTAGAATCAATAAAAGCGTTTCCTTCCTTAACTGTGCCAATTTTTGTATAGTTTGCATCCTTGTCTTCGCTTCTATACACTTCATAATAATCTGAACCTTTCACAGTATCCCATTTTATCTTCAAACCATTCCCGCTGTTTTCAACACTTCCAACGTTTACAGTATCCATATTAACAACAAAAGTTACCTTTTCAGCATTTCCGGTCTCAGATTGTACTAAACATGTGTACTTTCCTGTAGTTGTTCCTTTAAATTGAAATTTTCCTTCTCCAAGATTTTTTATTATTCCGCCATTATCAACAGATGCACTATACTTTAATCCTGCTTCATCCTCGGTTGCACAAAAATTATATCCGTTTGCTAAATCTTCTTTTGTAAGAAGAATTTCCTTATCGTTAATTGTTTTCTGATTAGAATCTAATACTTTTAATTCATAATTCTTTACAATAACCTTTATATTAAATATATATGTGTCATAAGATGTCTTCCAGTTTCCCCTAACTACATCATCTGCTATTGTACACTTAATGTTTGTTTCTCCGGAATTAGAACCTGTTGTAATAGTAACACTATGATTAGAATTTTTCTGAACTTCAGCAATGTTTTTATCATTTCCTTCCCACCAAACACTCAGTTCGTTGAAATCGTCCAAATTAACTGAACTAAAGCTCAACGCACTCTCTTTTTTTACATTTGTAGCTAGTTTAACAACATCAGTATTCATCGAAAAACTAGGTTTTTTTCTAACATGAACTGAAATTTCTTTCGAAACAGGTTTTAATCCTGCCTGTGTACTTCCATCTGCTGTAATCTTAACAGTTGTATCACCTGACTTCACTCCCACAATTTCAATCGAGCTTCCTTTACCACCATATGTACACTTTGCCGTAGCTATCTTGTTATCATTTGAGAACGCTGAACATTGTTGCCATGCATTTTTTGACTGTTCTTTCCAATCTTCTTCTATATTAGTATCAAATGGTAAAGGATTAGCTGTCAGTGTATATTTTTCTCCTTCGTACAAATACAAGGTTTGTGGGGCTGAACATGTTGGATTGCTTATTTTTATATCTGTAACAACAGGATGAACCCTAACTCCGATATTTTTGTTATTATAATTTTGTCCTCTGCTATCATAAGGAATTTTAACTCTGGTATATCCAATTTTAGTTCCTTTCATTGTAACAACTGACCAATCTACCGTACAATTAACTGCTCCCGGATTAGTAATCCCCGAGTTATCCACTTGCACATTTTCTCTCCCATACCATCCATCAATCGCATAGTTTCTAGAAACACTTCCTCCTAATGTAACATCCCAATATTCCCAAGCTTCGTCTGCAAAAACACTGTCAGAATCACATATTGCAAAATTAAACAATACTAGTAGTGCCAAACTCATAATTATCTTTTTTAAATTACTCATAACTTTATTCCTCCAATCTGTTGATTTATATTTTTATTTCTATTCCCAAACAACAACCGCATAAACAACATATTTACCTATACTCTCAGAAAATGTTACATTTATTCCTATTCCATATGTTCCACTGCCTGAAAATTTTCCTGATAAATCAATTGCCGCATCAGCCAAATCTGACTCCTCCAAAGAAACAATCTCTGTTGTTGCCACATCGGCTGAAACATTAAGACTATTATTACCACATAATTCATCTACTGTATTTTTAGCATTTGTTTTTCCATTATTGGCCATATATATAGCAAGATTGTTTAAATTACTATCTTCCTTTCCTGAAATTGACGTAGAAATTGAATTACGCAACAATGACATATTAGCCTTGCCAATAACGCTGTTATCTTCTTTTTGATTTGGAACTATATTATTTTCCTTGTTTGATACTGATTTACTAGTCTCTTTCTTATTCTCACTATCATTCTTACTATTATTCTTACTATTATTCTTACTATTTTTCTTACTATTATTCTTACTATTACTGCTATTTGTATCCTTCTTATTCTTCTTAGTTGTAACATTTTCTGTGTTATTAGTATCATTTGAGTTATTATTTGAATCATTGCTGTTTTGATTGTCGAAATTTTGTGTAACATCACTCACATTATTATTATTATTTTCTTCAACCTGTTCCTCAAGATCAATATTGGTATCCTGACTCACCTGCATAGCGCCTTTACTAACACATATTACAATACTTTGTCCCTGTTCAACAGCTATTCCTGCACTTACACTTTGAGAAATAACCGCTCCTCGCGGAACAATATCACTATATTCTTCAGTAATAATCACATTACATCCAATTTCTGTCAACTCACTTCTTGCATCGTCATAGTAATCTCCTACAACATCCGGCATTAGTACTACTTCTGTTGTTGTTTCTTCTACTTCTTGTGTTGTTTCTGTTTGTGCAGTACCATTATTATCTGACTTATGTGATTTAGACAGTACCATTCCAACAATAATCATTAATACAATTACAGAAACAGCAATACCACAAATTACTATTATTTTACTTTTCCCTTTTTCTTCATAATCTGTTCCAATGCTACTTGCAATTGTATACTGTTCTGTCTCATTTACAACCGCCGCGTCTTCATTTTCTGATGGCTTATCAATTTCGTCAATTTCTTTCTGTACTGTCTCGGTGCCATCTTCAGCTACATTTTCTTTTCTCTTTAACGAAGCGTTGCCTATTTCCTTTTCATCATCCTGATGACTGATATTCTTAACTTCAATTTGCTCTTCATCATATAACTCATCCGGCTTTGTTTGAGATGGAACAACAATCTGTTCCATAGGCATTGTCTTATCCATATCCTCTGTCTTTTCATCATCAGCATCATGTTCATCATTTACTTGAAGTTTTGCTTTTTCGAGAGTATTTCTATCAATTTGTTCCAATGCTTCTCTCATTTCTTTTGCTGATGCATATCTGTTATCACTGTTAAAAGAACATGCTTTTAATATTATATCAGCAACTTGCTTTGAAGCATATTTGGGTGGTTCTATATTTTTGCCTGAAAGTCTCAATGTATTCGCCTTTTCTTTATCCGAAAATCTAACCGGCTCATTATCAGGTGGCATAAACGGCATTCTGTTTCCATTTAGTAATTTATAAAGTACTAATCCTAATGAATATATATCAACTGTTGAGTTATATTTTTCTCCACGATACACCTCAGGTGCAATATAAGTATATGTACCTTTTTTTGACATATCAGGACTATTTTTTTCCATGGACTTTGCGATTCCAAAATCGCCAAGCTTATATTTTCCAATATCAGATACAAATATATTTTCCGGTTTAACATCTCTGTGAATAATATTTTTATTCTCACACAATTCCAATGCATTACATATTTCAATTCCCAAATCAATAACTCTGTCTTGATTCAATTCATTTTTTTCAAAGAAATCGTATAATCCGGTCAACAGCTCCATTCTGATAAGAATAGTCCAACCAATTTCATTTTCTTTTTTTAATACTGCATGATCTTCATATCCAACAATGTTGGTATTCCCCTTTAACTGCGACATCATTGCAAGTTCTTGGATAATATTTTGTACCATATCTTCATAATATGAAGATATTTCTTTTTCTGTGACACCATCATTTCTAATACTTTGAATTTCAGCATCATCTTGAGGAATTTCAATTACTTTCAACGCAGCGTCATATTTATATCCAAATTCATTTCTTTGAATATGGTATACCTTACCATATGAACCGGCTCCAATATAATTTACCAGCTTCCAATCTTTCCATACTTTTGACAATACAGATTCTATTTTCATTTTTCCTTCAACCTGCAACCACACATATTATTAATACGCAATTGCACCTTTCTCATTTTATTGTATTAGTTTAATACTTCTTATACACATCACACAATTCATTATTATACATTAAATATATAATTCTATCAAATAAACTTGCCCTGCCGTTTTTCTTGTAAACGCTTTGCTACCAACAAAAAATCCTTTGACATATAATTTTATAAAAAACTATATGTCAAAGGATTAAATAATAGTTACTAAAAAAATCTATAATTTGACTTTTTTCACTTTACTCCAGCCACTTTCCACATTGTCAACTTTGACTTTAACCTTAAAGTAATATGTCTTTTTAACTTTTAATTTCTTAATTGTGATAGTATTTTTCTTTGAAGAAACAACTATCCCCTTTTTGAATTTTTTGCTTGTTGAATACATTACTGTATATTTTGAAGCACCATTAACTTTTTTGATAGTAAGTTTACATTTCTTTTTAGATTTTTTAACTTTAGAAATAACCGGCTTTGCTACTTTTTTTGAAGTAGTTGTTGATACTACGTTTGAAGCAGTTGTTGATACTTCGTTTGAAGTAGTTGTTGATACTTTGTTTGAAGTAGTTGTTGGTACTTCGTTTGATTTTGTAGTATTTTCTTTTTTGTTATCAGGCACAACTACAGTATCATCAGCAGTTACCGAAATCATATAAACCGCCGAGAAATCACTATATACTTTTGTTCCGTTATAATCCTGATATGCACGAACTTTCAAAGCATGATTGCCTGCTTCAAGACGTATTGTTGCAGTATTCTTTGTTGTGGCATTTACCAGATTCTGTCCATCATAAATCTCAAATCCGCTATATAACTGTCCACTGACTGTTACTGTATAATTAGAATATGCGTTCTCTACTTTTGAAATACTTGGAACAACCATTTCCTTCAGAAGACTTACAACATTACTATACTTAGAAGAGAACTCGCTATTCTGCGCCTCCGCCTTAACCATGTAATAATAGTTCTTCCCAAAAGCAGCAGACTCATCAACAAACTTAGTTCCACTAACACTGCTGATATTCACATATCCACCATTCTCCTCTTCACTTCTCCAAACAGTATAACGAGTAGCTCCTGCACATTCATTCCAAACTAAAGCGTTATCTGTTACCGTCAAAGTTGGTACAACTGCGAAACATTTTACTGTAAGCTTTGCAGTCTTTCCATATTCATCCTTGAAAACAAACTCTTGTAAACCTGCATTTTTTTGAGTAATAATAAATACATTCTTTTTACCATCTTTTTTCTTAAACTCTGCAATTGGACTATCCCAAGAATTGTCACCGGTGATTTCTCTGATTGTTCCTCCATCAACATATATCTCTGTATCATCTTCAACATTAATTGATGTTATCTTTTCACCATTTTCATTCTCAATTTTAATGCTATAGTCAATAACCCTAATTGTACACGTCTGTTTTACTCTTTCTATAGCAGTTGAAATATTATCTACTACCTCATCATTAACATAGCAAGTAAGCACTATGTTTTCACCCACCGCTAATCCTTTTAAGTAAATTGTCTTATCATCATTCTTTAAAGAAGTTATCTCAAACTTATCATAAGTCGCCTCCCACGAAACTGTAGGTGTCTCTTTATACTTTGATCCTGTACCACTGATTGTAGCTTTGAGAGGATCCACCGCAATACATCCCTTAGCCAAAGTTTTGGAATTAGCACTCAATGATAATACCGGTAACTTTCTGATATGCACTGTACAAGTGTAGTAAGTAGTTGCATTCTCAGTACTTGTCATCTTTATTGAGAAATCACCTTCTTTTTTCGCCTTAATGTTGTATCCGCCAAATTTATATACTTTAGATCCCTCACTAACTTCAACATCTTCCTTACGTATAACTTCAATACCGCTCTTGTCATTGTCAGTAACTGTCAATTCAAAGTCCTGCACAACATTTGTATTTCCAACGCTTGCCATAAATGTAGGCTGAAGAGACGCTTCGAGTCCTTCATAAATATAAATATCATAGCCGTCTTTATCCGCCCACTCGCTCTTTAACTTACCTGTCATTGTCGGTTCAGCATGAACATTGAGTGTAATATAATACATAACTGTTATACCGGTAGTTGAACCCTTGTAAGCCACGTGTATTGTAGATGTTCCAGGCTCATATCCTTCAACTCTAAGATGATTCGAACAAATAACAGCCTTTCCAATATCCTCTGTGTTGCAAGCATACTCATAATGAGCAATCGTTGCATCATCATTTAATATTTTGGGAATATCTTTTGTGTGTCCCGCAGTAATATCCATTGTTACTGAATAAAAATAATTGTACTTGTCATTATCTGCTGCTTTGACATTGTCAGCTTTCATCATAAAAAAAGCTGATAAAAACATCATAGCAAATAAAACCCTTGTAAAAAATTGTTTCATTTTTCTTCTTCTCCTCCTAATACTCATTCAATTTTCGTTAGTATTCACTTAGAATGCCCAACAGAACAATTATATATTTTATCACAAAAGCATATAATTTCAAGCACTTAATTCAAAGACGCTTGACATAGATAGGTTTCTTTCCTAAATGTAACTTTTGTTCATACCATATCTCCTTTTACACATCGCTTAATAATGTATATATTTTTTGAAATACTTAACTGTAAATGTTGTACCAATTTCATTTGAATCAACACTAATAATGCCATTATCCTCTTCCACTATTGTTTTTGCCAAAGCAAGGCCAATGCCAAGGCTGTCTGATGTGGCATTTTCTCCCTTGTAAAATCGCTCAAATATATGCGGCAAATCTTCATGGGAGATTCCCTCTCCTCTATCCGTTATTTTTATCACGGAATAGACATTGTTGTCATCATACGAAATATTTATTTCTGAACCTTGTGGTGAGTGATCAATACAGTTTTTGATCAGATTAGTAATAGCTTCTATCTGCCATTTTTCGTCACAGTATATCTTAGGATTCTTATCTGCCTTAATCTTAATCTGAACATTTTTCAAATCTGACAGCGCCGAAACATTATCTACAGATTCATCAATTATCTTTTTGATATCCACTTCTTTTTTTATAAAGTTAATTGTGTTGGAATCAAACTTTGAAAGTTTCAAAATCTCCTGCACCAGAAACTTGATATTAACCAATTCTCGCTTAATGCTTCTGATAAAATCTTCTCGCACTTCCTTATCCATATCAGGATCGTCGATGAGATTATCAAGCATAACGAGATCACTTGTAAGTGGTGTTTTTAATTGATGGGAAATGTCCTCTAAAGACTTTTTCAGATTTACTTTGTCTGTATTTGAATTCTCTGCTGCTTCTTTAAGCATAATTGTAGTCTTATATATCTCATTTTTTAGAATCGACATCTCATCTTCAGAAATGGTATCAATCGCTAGATCATAATTCTTTTTGTTTATCTGCTCAATATATTTTGTGATATCTTTTACTTCCCTGTTCCTTCTTTTATCGTAACTGAGGAACACAAAAACACTGATACACGTAGCAATTAACAGCACAAACGCATCGATAACCAACACTATAACAAATATTCTGTCATTTTCAAGAAGCACCGATTGTTTTCTGACATCAATACTGTATTTTGATAGTTCTTCATCTGCATTACTACTGTCGTCATTGAGCATCTGAATAATATCCGTCTCTTTCAAATCCGGATACTTGTCTAACAGCTGACCTACTATTGCGCTTATTTTTTTATTATAGTTAGCTGTATAAGCACGGTACTCAAAATAGTTAGCAATTATAAAAATAATTATAAAACACACTGCAAAAAGAACCGACCTAATCATATATTTTTTTAGTTGCTCTTTATTCTTCATCAATTCTGTAACCCATTCCCTTAATTGTTTTGATAATATCAGTTCCTATTTTTAATCTTATCCTCTTGAAGTACACTGTGATTGTGTGATCATCAACATAGTTTCCTGTCCACTCCCACACTTTATCAAGAAGGATGTTTCTGCTCACAACTTTGTTGAGATTAGAAAACAGATAGTTGACTATTTTGAGTTCTAATGCGGAAAGTTCTATCAGTTTATCTTCTCTGTATAGTTCCATCTTATCAGTATCATAAGTTATATCTTTTATCTTGATTATATTTTTCTTCTTGTTTCTAAGAAGAATTTTATTGACTCTTGCCAACAATTCCTTTGAACTGAATGGTTTTGTTATATAATCTTCAGCGCCAATGTTTAGTCCATTGACAATATCATCTTCATCATCTCTTACTGTCAGGAAAATAGCTGGTATATCCTTCTTGGTGATTACCTCCTTAAAAAGGTCAAATCCATTTCCATCCGGCAAATTGACATCCAATATAGCTATATCAATATCAGAATTGTCTAACACATATTCCTTTGCCTCTCTTATCTTTGTCTTGTACACTAATGTGTAATTATTTTTTTCAAACGCATAAACAAGCCCTTTTATAATTGACTCATTATCTTCAACAAGTAAAACCTTCATGTTTGATAGCTCCTCAATACCATTTCTATGTAGTATGCTTTATATATTGGAAATCGAGCAGGATAACTCCTACTCGATTCCGTCTTTCAGCCATATCAGCTCGAATCCGCAGATAAATCTGCTTATTCTTATTTTTATGTGCATGGCTGAACAGTTACTTAAATATTCTCATTTCTTATAGTTTCTATTGTATTTTGTTTCTTTATCTTTTTCAACGAATATTTCATTATGATAAATATAAGTACGAATACCAATAAAACTGAAATACTTATTGCAGCGATTGGAAGTTTGAATTTTATGCTGTTATCATAAACATACAATTTGTACATTACAAATGCCAGTCCAATACCAATAGGAAGTCCAAACATCAGTGATCTCAAGCCCATAAACAGACTTTCAAGTCTAATCATCCTGTTAAATTCCGGTGTTGTCATTCCAACTGATTTGAGCATTGCAAACTCCGGTTTTCTAAGTTCCATATTTGTAGTGATAGTATTGAATATATTTGTCAATCCAATAAGTGATATTACAATAATGAAACCATACAGGAATATAGCAGCAAGAAGAATCATATTGTGCTCAACCTGATATTGCTCATCTATGTTTGTCATATTAATCTCTCTGTCGCCGAGCATTTGCTCAATGTCATCCTGCAATTTATTGGCATTTGTTGAATTGTAGAAAACCTGAGCACTATCTGTATCAAGTAATTCATCAAACAATTCATCGCTCACAACCAATAATGGTTCCGGATCATTTCCAAAGCCGAATGGCCTTTTATCTGTAACAGATGCCACTTTAATTTTCACAACTTCAATCACATCGCCATTGTCATTTTGTTTTTCAACTTCCACTTCATCCCCACTCTTAATTGATGTAATTTCTAAAAATTTACTTACTGTTTTATTATCTTTATAATGATATACTTTTCCGTAATCTGTAAGCACTCCCTTATCTTTTACCTCTTCATACTTCAACCCTAGCGATTCTATATATTTCTTAAACTGTTTATCCCCAAGTGTAGTTACTTTAAGTCCCTCAATATAATCGTCATAATCTTCAGTGTCAGCATTTATCTCTTTAAAATCCAGATATTCTTTGTTCAGTTGTTCAGGACCAAGCATTGCGTGTACACTACGGCTAATTGAAAAATCTGTAATATTTTCAAGCTCTGTAGTCTTCTTTAGCATTGTAAATTCATTTGCATCTACTTCTTCTTCTAAGACTAAGTTGTAATCTTTTGCATTCACCTGGTCGTTTACTTCGTCAAATGCAAGAATAACAAATTCTGAAAGTGCGATAAATATAGCAACAGATACAATTATCGAAATAACAGTTGTTCTGTATTTTTTTCTGTTTCGCTTCAAATTCTTATAAGAGATTTCTCCTCCTATTCCAAAGAATTTTCTGATAAACTTTGGCGACTTTATTTTCTTTGATTTAATCTTAATATTTCCACTGTTTCTAATCAAATCAATAGCTGCTATCTTTGAAGCTTTTCTTGCACTTCCAAAAGCTGACAAATAGATTGTTACGATTCCAAGTGCAATTGCAATAAAAATTGGAAGTACTGAAAAAGAATACATTATTTTTGCTCCATTTAGTGCTCCGCTTAATAACTGATTACACACAATTACAAGAATCCATGATGCAAGATGCCCGGCAATCAGACCAAGTGGTATACCTATTCCGCCTAATATAGTCGCCTCAAAGAACACACTTTTTCTAATCTGTTTCTTTGTAGCTCCTACACTTTTTAACATTCCATACTGTTTTATCTTCTCAGTTACCGAAATATCAAAACTGTTCTTAATACAAACTACAGATGTAAATATAATAATACCAATTACAACTCCCACAATAAGGAGAAAGTTCTTCATATCATCCCCGCCAAATGGATTGGTTTCAAGTTTTATAAGGTAGTCGTTCGTATCTACTCTGTACTTCGCTTTTCCCATCTCCTCTACGTAAGCATCAAATTCTTCGTCTGAGGAAAATCCTGAAGTTGCACCTCTTATCAACAATTTTTCGTCTATACCGATTGCATTTGAAATATTCTTATACAATGATTCTTCATCTACTGCATGATATCTTACATACAAATCAACTGTTCCCTCAACGTCTTTTCCATCCAGCGTTACAAAGGAATATCCAGGCTCAGAATAATCTTCTACTTTGTATGGAGGTCTTGTGATTTTTCCAACAACTTTATATTTTTTTTGAGTTGTATCAGTCAGTTTTTCCATTAATTTATCATTTTCTTCATCAACTATTCCATACTCTCCAACTCCAAGTTCCACGCCATCCTCAGATATTCTTTTACCAATATCTAAAGTAATGGTATCCCCAACTTTGATATCAACTCTTCCATTTGTCTTTAAATGCGTAGGAATAACAATTTCATCTTCTTTTTGTGGAAATCTCCCCTCAACAACCGTACCCAATAGAGATTCCATATCGTCTTTTTCCATGGCTCTGACTAAGGCATAAGGTTTATAGGAATTTTTAGAGTTTATATCTGCATATCCAATATTTTTTATCTTTAAAGATTTCTCCACATCCCTGCTTTGGATTACATAATTTATCTCATTCTCTGGTACATTATAGTATACGACATGATAGTCACCTGAATTTATTTTTTCGTAATTAATCAAGGATTTCAACCCACTTTTATACATTGAAGCAACTGCTGTAATGAGAGAAACCGAAAGAATAATACCTACAATAGTAACAATTGTCCTCTTCTTATTTAGTTTTAAATTCTTTATTGTTAATCTTTTTAGTAAATCCATATCTATACCTCTTTCACAATTCTTCCATCTTCAATCTTAATAATTCTGTCTGCTATTTTTGCAATTTCCAAATTGTGTGTAATCATTACAATAGTCTGCTTGAGTTCTTTGTTCGTTTTCTTTAAGAGTGCCACAATCTCATCACTTGATTTTGAATCAAGATTTCCTGTAGGCTCATCTGCCAAGACAATTGTAGGCTTTGTAATAAGCGCTCTACCTATACTTGTTCTCTGCTGCTGTCCTCCTGACAATTCATTTGGAAGATGATTTTTTCTCTCTGACAATCCCAAAGTCTTAATCATCTTATTGAGTTCTTCCTGATCACACTCTCTGTTATCAAGCGCTAATGGCAATGTGATGTTTTCCTCTACATTTAATATCGGAAGCAAATTGTAGAACTGATAAATAAGTCCAATCTGTCTTCTTCTAAATATTGCCAATTTATCATCATCCAACTCTGAAATATCATTTCCATCTATATAAATCTTTCCTGAAGTTGCTCTGTCAACTCCTCCTATCAGATGAAGCAATGTGGATTTTCCACTTCCTGAAGCTCCTACGATTGCAACAAACTCTCCCTTTTCAACTGAGAATGAAACATTATCAAGCGCCTTAACTTCAGCCTCATCCTTTCCGTATATTTTTGTCAAATTTTCTACTCTTAAAATTTCCATAATTATTTACTCCTTTCAGTTTATACGCAAAGTATATTACACCAAAGTTACAGGTAAGTTACTTTTGAAAAAATTTTTTAAATATTAATTATCGCTACATATCTACAATTTTAGTAGCAATCTTTTCACAAAATCTTGAATCATGCTCCACAAACAGCATTGTAAAGTCATATGTCTCTATAAGCTTTTCGATTTGCATTCTGGAAAACACATCTATGTAATTAAATGGCTCATCGTGGATAACAAAAAAGATTATTTGTTTCCAAATAATCTTACGTTCCATCCCACAATA
Organism: Lachnospiraceae bacterium; assembly: GCA_016282745.1. GTDB lineage: Bacteria > Bacillota > Clostridia > Lachnospirales > Lachnospiraceae > SIG293. The sequence goes on along the minus strand of JAEELL010000086.1, from coordinate 45,157 downwards.
GTTTTCTTTCTGTTTGAAATAATACTTGTGCACATATTTTTTCTCCTTTAAATCACGAGTACTGCTTATAACTTGTACTGCATAAATTTGTCGTGTCTAACAAATCCAAAATCGGTGTATAATAGCACCCCCATATCTGATGGTGTAATCTGCACCACACCACATCCATAAGCTCTCGCCTCTTCCACCACTCTTTGAAGAAGTTCTCTTGCAATTCCTCTCCTTCGATAATTACTGTCTGTAAACATACTAGACAAAATACCTATTTTTCCACTTGGACATCCAAAATAAGGTGGTTTTTCCACAAAAGACATTCCACTTGTACCCACTATTTTTTCCCCATCCATTGCAATCCAGGATACAAAAGTATTATCTTTCATATGCCTGTCGTAATAATCTTTTAAATGCGGAACCAAGTCTATATCCTCAGTTGCACCCTCTTCTCTAAGTTGTACAATTCTCATATTTATAAATGTTTCTAATTCTTTTTCTGTAAGTTTTTTAAATGTGATTTCCACATCTTTAACTTTATCTGTTTCCATCAAATCCTTCATACTGAAACCTGGCCTTTCTTATTTCGAGACGCAATTTACTATTCAGTTTATTCCAATAATTCATTTACATATCTCACAGCCTGATCAAACCTGCTATTGTAATCACCCGATATTATCTTGTACTCAAAGTTATGCTTTTCATACAAGGCTTTTATCATATTGCTGTATTTTTTTCTATCTGCTGCAATGACCTCGCTTCGATCCCCATCCTGCACCCACTCAACATCAGGTTCTAAAAACAGAATCAAATCATATGAGTTTAGTGCAGCAATCGCCTCTGCAAGAACAGCATTATTTTCTATGTTTTCATCTTCTAAAAAGCCCATATAAAACCTGGTTATCAGACAATCTGTATCTTCAAACAAAACTTTGTTGGCCTGCTCAATCAATCGGTATTCTTTTGCCTTGTGCTCTAACAAAATTCTGGTAAAGTCCTCTGAGAGCATGTACACATCTGTCCCTGAAAGTTCAGACAACTCTCTTCCAACTTCTTCTAGATATACAGTATTATAGTAATTTGCAAGATTTATCGTAAGTGTTGATTTACCAACACTCTCTCCCCCAATAAGCAGCACTTTTTTTGTAAAATACGATCTCACTATCTGTGGCATTTCATCCCAATGCCCATACATATCATTTCTTATGGCAGTTGAGTTATACTGATTTCTTTTAAATACTACAAATTCAGATTCCTCATAGCACTTATTCCAAAAGCTGTTCTCATCATAGTCATCTCCACAAAACACTACATCTATCTTTTTCCCTACCATAGCTTTGACTATCCCACAATCTTTAATCCAATATTCTTCTGTATACTGCTCTTTAGTATCAAGCTCATCTTTTAATGGAATGATATGTACGTTACCCAGATGTTTTGTCAGCTGATATATCCATCTAATCTTAACTTTAAGAGGAATATCTGAATCATCCTCTCTGTAGGAAATAACTATGTATAATTCATCACACAATCCAGCCGCCTTGATGATGCACTCTAAATGTCCAAGATGCAATGGATTGAAACACCCGCCATACATTCCAATATTATATTTCTTACCATGTGCCATTTTATGCCTCCTGTGCCTTTGTTCCTTTATACCACTGAACAAACATGATTATTGCATTTGCAAGAAATACCGTCCACATAAGAAGAACCGCCACACTTGCTCCATCTGTAAACAATGCGTATATCCACATAATAACTGAAACTACATCAACAAAAATCCAAATAACCCATTGTTCCATAAATCTCTTAATCATAAGTACCTGTGCAATTACTGAAAATACTGTACTCATACTGTCAACAATAGGAAGATTTCCTCCTAACAACTTAAGAACGTATGAATAGCCAAATACACCTACCATACTTATAATTGCAAGCAAAATGTCCTGCTTCCAAGTCATTCTTCTCTTATAAACTACATTTGTTTCTTTGTCTACATTTTTTGCCCATAAAAACCACCCAAGAAGGTTTGTCGGGAAATAATACAAAAGGTTCAGCATAACATCCCCGTAATACTTTGCCCTCCACGCTATTATTGCATACAGGATAACATTGATTGTTCCAAAAAAGTAATTTGAAACCTTTCCCATCCCACACAGGATAACACAGATAACACCTGTGATAGCTGCTACTATTCCAATAACAGAATCTTTCTGATAAACAGACACACCTAAAATCACAATATTAACAAACAGCATCCATATAACCTGCCACTTTTTCCACCCCGTCAACTCTTTTTTTATATTTTCTTTTAATGCATTCATTTCATTTACCCCTTTCTTCCACAATCATCTTTTCTTCTCATAACCTCGGAATACTTCGCATTCCTCGTTAAGTAAAACTATAGTTCATAGCATATTTTTTATTCAAGCTTCATGTTAATATCCTACAACACTAAAGACTAAAAAAGGTCGCCTCGTTGGCGACCTTTTAAAACAAAACATTTTTCACTTCTACCGTCTCCTATGCTTATAAACAATTTAGCTAATTCACCAAAAAAGGTCCAAGCACATTCTTATCAAAAGACCTACTCGAACCTTTTATTGCAAATAATAAATTCCTATTACTTCTATATTAAATCAATTCTGTATTGAATCTATTCTGTTATCTCTATAATTAGAATTAAAAACATTTAGTTTTGTCTATACAAAACCTTCATCAGACTCTCAACTTTCCAAAAAGCCTCAACCAGTTCCTTGTCCGCCTTCTCCTCTGTAACTATTGTTACGTATTCACTGGTTCTTCCTGACAAATCTTCGCACTTATAATCAGAACTCTTCTTAAGTTTTTTGTATGCGTCTTCGTAAATAGATAAAAAAGACTTGTATACGCTCTTGAATTCGTCATTCAGCTTCTTTTTTTCTTTAAGAAGAACAATTACATTTTCAATCTCCGCCATAATAGTATCTTTGTTCATTTAATAATCCTCCCTAACATTTTCGTAGTATCTGCAAACTATTATAACACATTTGTTTATTTGTCGTAAATGTAACATTCTATTTTTTTGCATAACTTTTTCATTTTATTAAAAAAAGCACCGGATAACCGATGCTTTATAATAACAGCCTGTAGGGGAATCGAACCCCTGTTTCCGCCGTGAGAGGGCGGCGTCTTAACCGCTTGACCAACAGGCCTCATAAACAGTACTGTCATAGTATAAACAAAAAACAAATAAATTGCAAGCACTTTTTTCAGAAAATTTATATTTTTTAAACTTCAGTCATGCACATATGTTTTTTCATCCCTTTTCAAGTCCTCTCAGTCTAAACTGTAAATATATATAATTAAGCGCCAATGCTGAGAAAAATGCTGATACTTCCGCAAGAGCTATCGCATCAAATCCCATTCTTTTAACCAGCAACACACTTACCACTACTCTTGCTAACAGTTCCAGAATACCGGAAATCATTGGAACAAATGTAAATCCCATTCCCTGCAACGTTCCCCTGTATAAAAACAAAAGACAAATAGACCAGTGCATCACACCTCTAATCACAAGATATCCTGCCGCCACATCTATTATTTCAGAATCAGTAAGCATAATAGACGCCAGCATTTTGGGTGCGAATATTAGCAGAACAGAACCTATCGCAGTTATTATAAGCGACAATATCAAAGCACTGTTTATTCCATTTTTTATTCTATCTATTCGCTTTGCACCATAGTTTTGTCCTGCGTAAGTATTTATTGTAATGCCAACAGCTGTCGATGGCTGAACAAGGAACTGGCTTATTCTCATACATGCCGAATAGGCTGACGTACATATGATTCCAAGGTCATTTACAAAATACTGAAGCAACAGACATCCTATTGCCGTTATTGAATTCATAAACGCCACCGGAACTCCTATTTTAATAACGTTAAAGATAAGTCCAAAATCCAATTCAAAATCACTTCTTTTTAACTTGATATAAGATATTTTTCTCAGATGCACAAAATTAAATATCAATGAGAACAGCTGCGCAATAAGCGTACCAATTGCCGCACCTTCAACTCCCATTTTGCATACAAAAATAAACAAAATATCCAGTACTACGTTAATTGCAGATGCCAATATAACAGCCCCTAGAGGAGTTTTGCTGTCACCAAGGGAATTGAGCATTGCACTTGAACAGTTATAGAGGAAAGTAAGCGGAAGCCCTGCAAGGATTATAACTATGTACAATCTTGACTGAGCCATTATCTCTTCCGGAGTTTTAAGCAACAAAAGAATATCTCCGATAAATATAAGACTCAACACCATTATACTTATAGTAACTATTCCACACGCCAAAAAGCCCATTGTAATTGTCTTTTTGAGTCTGTCATAATCCTTAGCCCCAAAGGCCTGTGCTATAAGCACCGACATTCCACTGGCAAGTCCCATAATAAATCCAAAAATAAAAAACATTATGGACCCTGTATTTCCAACTGCTGCAAGAGCATAGTCATCAATGCCTTTTCCCACAATAATGCTGTCAACAATACCATACAACTGCTGAAATATAGTACTTCCCAGAACCGGGAGAAAATATGCCACGATAAGTTTCATCGGATCTCCCACTGTCATATTCTTAATATTTGTTTTAGTTATTTTATTCGCTGTTTTATTTGTTGTTTCCGACATAACTTCCTCTCACTCAATTCAACTTTTTATGCAAACAGAACACTTTATTTTTAGTTCACATCTATTTTTCTTTGTCTGTTTTCTTTTATTAGATTTCTTTGTCTGTTTTTGTTGTATTTATTTATAAAATGTAATAAAATTTTATCATAAGAACTGATATAAAAATAGTTCCGTATTTAGAAAAAAATATTATTTTTATATCATTAATTTTATACAATCAAGGAGGTATTAGTATGAAATATTCTATTCAAGGAGAAACTCTTCCTGTTGCTATCTGTACTTTAGATAACGGAGAGTCAATTATCACAGAAGGCGGTGCGATGTCTTGGATGTCACCTAACATGAAGATGGAGACAAAAGGTGGCGGAATCGGAAAAATGTTAGGTCGTGCGGTTTCAGGCGAATCAATATTCCAGAACATCTACACAGCTCAGGGTGGCGAGGGAATGATTGCTTTGGCATCTAGTTTCCCTGGAGCAATAAAGGCTTTCGATATCACTCCCGGCAATGCTATCATTTTACAGAAATCTGCATTTCTTGCAGGCGATAAGAGTATTGAATTATCTATCCATTTTAAGAAGAAATTCGGTGCAGGCTTATTTGGCGGTGAAGGTTTCATCATGCAGAAAGTTAGCGGAACCGGAACAGTACTCGCTGAATTCGACGGTCATGTTGTTGAATATGAATTAGAGGCAGGACAGCAGCTTATTCTTGACACAGGTTATCTTGCAGCTATGACAGAAGGATGTACTATGGATATCCAGACTGTTCCCGGCATCAAGAACATGTTCCTTGGTGGAGAAGGAATCTTCAACACTGTAGTTACAGGTCCCGGTCATGTATGGGTACAGACAATGCCAATCGCAAACGTTGCTGCATCAATCAGACCATTTATTCCTACCGGAAACTAAACAATACAGAAAAAGAACCGTTGCATGCAACGGTTCTTTTTTCTATATCGGCTAAAAAATCGGTTTTTCCATCTTTAAATCACCTATATCTGAAAGTCGAATAACGACAGCTGATTTCCATCAGGAAGTCCTTCTAAGAGTCCAAGATCTGTCATTGTCTCAACAACTGTCTTTGTAACTTTACTTCTCTCCCTGAAGTCATCTTTTGAAAGAAACTCGCCGTTCTTTGCAGCCTCTTCCACTCCATCGGCTGCATTCTCTCCCATCCCTTCAATGGTATCTAACGCCGGCATAAGCTTTCCGTCCATAATCTGGAATTCATGTGCTTTTGCCTTGTAGATATCTATAGGCAGGAATTCAAAGCCTCTGGCGTACATTTCCCTTACAATATTCATATCTTTCAACGAATCCTCATCTTTCTTTGAGAGTTCACCTCTCTCTTTTCTTCGAAGATGATCTTCAATGTAGTAGTTAAGTTTCTCCGGCCCCTGACACATCATCTCATAATTGAAAGCCTTTGCCCTGATTCCAAAGAATGCTGCATAATAAGCAAGGGGATAATAAACTTTGTACCAGGCAACGCGAAGAGCCATCATAATATATGCTGCCGCATGTGCTTTTGGGAACATGTATTTTATTTTCTTACATGAATCTATATACCATTCAGGTACTTCGTGCTCTCTCATGATTTCTTCATTTTCAGGCGTAAGTCCCTTACCTTTTCGAACTGCCTCCATTATCTTGAAACTGATACCCGGCTCAATATTCTTTGAAATAAGATATGTCATAATATCGTCTCGGGTACAAATGGCAGTTGAAATAGTTGCAAGTCCCTGCTTAATAAGTTCCTGGGCATTGCCGGTCCAAACGTCTGTACCGTGTGACAAACCGGAAATACGGACAAGATCACTGAATTGTTTTGGCTTTGCTTCCTCTAACATTCGAAGAACAAAGTCTGTTCCAAGTTCCGGAAGTCCCAAAGATCCAAGTTTTACACCTCCAATCTGTTCAGGAGTAATACCAAGTGCTTCAGGGCTCTCAAACAGTGACATTACCTTTTGATCGTCAAAAGGTATCTTCTTTGCGTCTGTGTCTGTATATTTTTCCAAAGTTCTAATCATAGTCGGATCATCATGTCCGAGAATATCAAGTTTCAAAAGGTTTGCGTCAATGGCATGGTACTCAAAATGTGTCGTAATTGATTTTGCCGTCATATCATTCGCAGGTTTTTGAATAGGAGTAAATTCGTATATCTCCTTGTCCTTTGGAACAATAACAATACCTCCCGGGTGCTGACCGGTACTTTTTCTTACTCCTGTACACTCTGCTGCAATTCTTTCAATCTCACATCTTCTCTTTGTAATATCATGATCCTCAAAATATCCCTTAACGTAACCGTATGCAGTCTTCTCAGCAACACCTGTAATAGTACCGGCACGATAAGTGTGGTCAAATCCAAACATTACACCTGTGTATCTGTGTGCTTCCGGCTGATTTTCACCGGAAAAGTTAAGATCGATATCAGGTTCCTTGTCTCCATAGAATCCAAGGAACGTCTCAAACGGAATGTCAAATCCATCCTTCACTAAAGTCTCACCACAATTTGGACAAACCTTATCAGGTAGGTCAAATCCAACACCCGCTCCTGAATTTATGATATCCTCCGAATCAAATTCGGAATACTGACATTTCTTGCAATAGTAATGCGGTTTCAACGGATTAACCTCAGTAATACCGGACATGGTTGCAACGAAGGAAGATCCTACAGAACCTCGAGATCCAACAAGATATCCGTCATCGTTAGAGTGTTTAACCAGTCTCTGTGCCATGATGTACATAACCGCATAACCATTGCTGATAATTGAGTTGAGTTCCTTGTCCAGTCGGTTCTGAACATATTCAGGAAGCGGATCACCGTACATTCCGTGAGCTGTGTTGTAACACATGGTTCTAAGATCAACGTCCGAATTTTCAATGACAGGCGGACATTTATCCGGATGAATCGGTGAAATATCCTCAATCATGTCATTTATCCTTGCAGGATTATTTATAACAAGATCTTCTGCTTCCTGGCTGTCCAAATAACTGAATTCTGCCAGCATCTCCTCAGTAGTTCTAAGGTAAAGCGGCGGCTGAACATCGGCATCCTTGAATCCGTTTCCAAACTGAATAATTCTTCTGTACACTTCATCTTCAGGGTTTAAGAAATGAACATCACAGGTTGCAACAACTAATTTGTTAAACTTCTTTCCAAGTGCAATTATCTTTTTGTTGATATCAATCAAATCCTGTTCTGAATCGAGAAGGAACTTCTTCTTATTGTCAATTTCAGGATCCCCTGTTCTCAACATAAACTGATTATTTCCAAGTGGCTGTATCTCATAGTAATCATAGAATTCGCACAATCTCGATATCTCCACATCACTCTTTCCGTGAAGAATTGCCTGATATAACTCACCTGCTTCGCAGGCACTTCCTATCATAAGTCCTTCGCAAAATTCCATGTATTTACTCTTTAATATTCTAGGCTTTCTGTAGAAGTTATTGAGATGAGCATCCGAAATAAGTTTGTACAGATTAACTCTTCCCACATCATTCTTGCAGAGAATAATAGCATGGTATGCATGTGCCTTCTTAATTCTGTTGTCAGACAGTTTTGCCTGTTTATTGATTTCATCAAGGTTAGTAAGTTCCTGATCTCTTAGCATATTTAATAATTTAAGGAACACAAGAGCTGTACATTCCGCATCCTCAACTGCTCTATGATGATTAATCAGCTGAACCTGCAATGCCTTTGCTATGGAATCAAGTGTATATTTTCCAAGTCCCACAACCAGAAATTGTGACATAGCCACAGTATCAATAATTGTGTATTCTCTCTCGATTCCCATCTCTCTGCTCTTATTTTCGATAAAACTCATGTCGAAACCGGCATTGTGAGCAACCATGATACAACCCTCACAGAAATCCAGAAATTCAGGCAACACTTTATCAATAAGCGGTGCATCTATAACCATGTTATCATTGATTCCCGTCAGTTTCTCAATATTAAAAGGAATTGGTCTTTCAGGATTTACAAATGTAGAAAACCTGTCAATAATCTTTCCACCCTGAACCTTTACAGCGCCAAACTCAATAATCTTATCTGCAACGGGACTGAGTCCTGTGGTCTCTAAATCAAACACAACATATGTATCATCTATACTCTGACCCTTGGAATTTACAATAACGTCCTGTAAATCATCAACAAGATATGCCTCAACACCGTAGATTACCTTAAAGTCAAAATCTTTTCCCGCCTTCTTTGCAGCACCTTTGAGGTCACAGTATTCATGCCATGCATCCGGGAATCCCTGAACCACCCCATGGTCGGTTATAGCTATGGCTTTGTGCCCCCAGTCATATGCCTGCTTTACAATCTTTTTAACATCACTTACACCGTCCATATCACTCATCTTTGTGTGACAGTGAAGTTCTATTCTCTTTCTGACTGCATTGTCCTGTCTGTAAGTTCTAAAGTCAGTAGCCTTTCTCACTCCCACAACGGACTGGATGTTTATTCCTCTGTCATATGTATCAAACATGGCCACACCTTTAAGTCTTATAAACATCTTCTTCTTTATCTTTGAATTAAACTCTTCGAGAAGTTCATCCTTCAAAAAGATTTTTGCAGTAATTGTATCTGTAAAGTCAGTTATGGTAAGAGTAATAATAGTTCTCTCCCCTCTGATTGCTCTTTGATCTATATTCAATATCTGTCCTTTAATTACAACACTTCCGATATCAGAGTAAATCTCATCAATAGAAACTTCCTCATCAAATTCAAAATCTCTTCCATATAAAACATCAGGATTATCACTTCTTGTTAGCGTTAAAACAGGGGAAGCGCCCTCAAATCTCTGTCCGCTGTTTCTTCCAAAACCTTTTCCGGCTGCTCTCTTTCCTGTCTGAGCTTTTCCTGCTGAACCATTTCCGCCTACATTATTACCTGCACCACTCTGTGCTCCCATATTTCCAGGAGAGTTTCCTGCAGCTTCATTTTCTGCGCCGGATGTCTGCTCTTCTCCTAAGATGCCGCCTTCCATTTCCGAAACTTCAATGCCATGAAGTTTTGCAATCTTTTTAAGCACATTTTCTGTCTCTATCTCAAGTTTCTTCTTATTTTCTTCAACATATTTACCCTTTTGTCCTTCCTTAAGAACTATTCTCACTTCAACAGGCATCCCAAATCTGTGAAGGTAAATATCAGACAATGTCTTCTTAATCAGTTCCTGCTTTGCCTCCGATGCAATATTTGTCTCAAGCTGAAGACACACAACATTGTCGCCTTCAAAAGAAACTTTTGCTTTCTTGAACATGTTTGCAGCAAGAATCCCCTGCTCCTTTATTTCCATAAAGAAACTCTCTTTGTATATCTCAAAAAGATTCTCTGTGGTGTACTGGGATGACAAATTATACTCTTCAATAATGTGAAGATTAATATGCTTTCCGACACGAAAATGCTCTGTAAGTTTTTTCTCTAAGGTGTAAATAGCAGACTTATTAATAAGTCTGCCACTTCTAATGTATACACGCATAGCTGTATGGTCTCTGTTTATAGTTATATTTTTAATTGTCACATTACGAAGTAATTCTCTAAGATCATCTTCAATATTCAGATCAGGAAACACTTCCAAAAATAACTTTTCTTCCAATTATCATCACTCCATATTTATATCCAAAACTATTATTTACTCGATTCATTAACTGAAACTACTATTTCCCCCAATTATCTAATTCCTCTCTCAAAACTTCAAGTAATTCACTCTCCGGAACTTTTTTGACTATCTCACCTTTTTTGATGAGAAGACCTTCTCCTTTTCCTCCGGCTATTCCTATATCAGCCTCTCTTGCTTCACCTGGGCCGTTTACTACACATCCCATAACTGCAACCTTTATATTAAGGTCATAATTTGTAACCATATCTTCGACTTTCTTTGCAAGACCTATGAGGTCTATCTGTGTTCTTCCGCATGTAGGGCATGATACTACAGAAATTCCACCTTCTCTGAGGCCGAGAGTTTTGAGTATTAATTTTGCACTCTTAATCTCCTCAACAGGCTCATCTGTGAGGGACACTCTGATTGTATCTCCAATACCCTTATCCAGAATAAGGCCAAGTCCTATTGCCGACTTGATATTACCTGAAGTCACAGTTCCTGATTCTGTAATTCCCACATGAAGCGGATAATTCGTTTTTTGTGCAATGAGTTCATGAGCCTTAACGCACATCATTACATCTGAAGACTTGATACTTATTACAAGATTATCATATCCTAAATCTTCTATTATCTTTACCTTATCAAGAGCACTCTCAACAATTCCCTCAGCTGTAACTTTTCCGTACTTTTCGAGAATCGGTTTCTCGAGCGATCCGCTGTTTACTCCAACTCTGATTGGAATATTTCTCTCTTTTGCAACTTCAACAACTGCCTTCACATTCTCGATACTTCCAATGTTTCCGGGATTGATTCTGATTTTGTCTGCACCGTTTTCCATCGCTGCAATTGCAAGTCTGTAATCAAAGTGAATGTCAGCAACCAAGGGAATACTTATCTGTTTTTTTATCTCAGATATAGCTTTTGCTGCTTCCATGGTAGGAACTGCACATCTGATAATATCACAGCCTGCTTTTTCCAATTGCTTTATCTGATTAACTGTTGCCTCAACATCTTCAGTTTTTGTATTTGTCATTGACTGAATAAGTATAGGATTTCCCCCTCCTATAACCTTATCACCAATCTTTATTACTTTTGTATTATCTCTGTACATTCTCCACCTCATTTATTTATTGCATCAATCTCTTCACACTTACAGGAGTTTTCCAATATCATTTAATATAAGGAACGCCATAAGTACCATCAATAACGCAAATCCAATCAGATGAACCAGTCCCTCTTTTTCCCTATCAATCGGCTTCCTTCTGATAGCTTCAATAATAAAGAATACAAGTCTTCCTCCGTCCAATGCAGGAAGTGGGAGAAGATTCATAACACCCAGGTTTGCGCTGAGCATAATCGCCATATTAAGCATTGTCATAACCGTAATCATAACGCTCTCTTTTCTTGTTTCCTTATAAGTGTCTCCAATAGCATTTACAATACCTATAGGTCCTGACATTTCATTTTTATTGACTTTTCCTGCAACAAGCATCTTAAGACTCTTAATTACAGTGACAATCTCATATTTAACTTCTGTAAAGCTGTATCTGATAATTCCGACAGGAGACTGTTTAACTCTTTCTCCCGTAAAAGAAAATCCCTTTTCGTAAACTGCTGTCATCTTTGGTCTGAAATTAAAAGTCAATATCTTATTTTTTCTCTTTACCGTAAGCTGGTATTCTTCGTTCTTCCAAGGATTTGCCTCTAAATACTCATGCAATTCCTTGCCACTCGATATTTCCACATCATTTATCTTTATAATCTCATCATCAGAGATTACTCCGGCTTCTTCAAGTGCACTTCCCTGAACAACAATTATGTTTGCAGGACTATCCGTTGATGAATATGACATTCCCACAAAATACTTTTCCTCTCCTTCAGGTTTGTATTTGATGGTATGTTTCTTTCCGTCTCTTTTGTAAACCAATTCTACTTCGGAACCATCCAAAGTTTCAAAATAATTATCTCTAAACAGTTCTCTTGCAAGAATGGCACTGTTACCGTTAAAGCGAATAAGTTTGTCTCCATCTCTCAGTCCCTTTTCATAGAGCAAAGATCCTTTATCCATATCCGTTACATAAGCAAGATCCGCACCTTGAAAACCAATTACAATAATTGCCAAAATCCATGCAAGAATAAAATTGAAGAACGGTCCTGCAAATACTACAGCCATTCTTGCCCACACAGACTTTGAGTTAAAAGATCCTTCAACAACAGTATCCTGATCCTCTCCCAGCATGGCACAAGATCCTCCAAAAGGCAAAGCCTTTATTGAATACTTTGTTTCACCTTTTCCCCAGCTGATAATTCTTGGCCCCATACCAAGAGAGAATTCATTTACAACTATCTTGTTCTTCTTTGCAATAATAAAATGTCCAAACTCATGAAAAACAACCAATACACTAAATATAATTAAAGCAATTACAATACTCATACCTACCACCTATTCTCAATCATCTCATAAACTGTCTGTTCGGTTTCTAATATCTGTTCAAAACTTGGATTATCTATCTTCTTATGATTATCCATACAGTATCTGATTATATCTGTAATATCAAGATACTTAATCTTTCTGTTCAGAAATTTTTCCACTGCTTTTTCGTTTGCAGCATTGAATACTGTCGGCATTGAGCCACCGATTTTTCCTGCCTCATAAGCATAAGACAAACCAACAAAGTTCTCCATGTCAGGCGCCTCAAAACTAATGCTTGCAAGCTTTGCAAAATCTACCCTGTCACCTCCAAGATACTTTCTATCCGGATAATACAACGCATACTGGATAGGAAGTCTCATATCAGGTGTTCCAAGTTGAGCAATAATTGCTCCGTCGTCAAACTGAACCATTGAATGAATAAGGCTCTGTGGCTGAACCACAACCTGTATGTCATCAAAATCCACATCAAAAAGCCACTTTGCCTCTATAACTTCAAGCCCCTTATTTACCATGGTTGAAGAGTCGATAGTAATCTTTCTTCCCATCGACCAGTTAGGATGCTTAAGCGCATCTTCTAACTGTACACTCTTCATCTCTTCTCTGGTTTTTCCTCTGAAAGGTCCTCCTGAAGCAGTGAGCAGAATCTTGTCTATCTGCTTTCTGTTCTCTCCGTTAAGGGACTGGAAAATAGCACTGTGTTCACTGTCAACAGGCAAAATCTTCACTCCCATACTTCTTGCAAGAGGCATTATAATATGTCCTGCAGTAACAAGTGTTTCCTTGTTGGCAAGTGCAATGTCCTTTCCCGCCTTTATTGCCTCGATAGTAGGTCTGATGCCTATCATTCCCACAAATGCAGTTACAACAATCTCTGCAGATTCAATCACCGCAGTCTCAATCAGACCGTCCATACCTGCGACAACTTTTGTATCTGTATCGGCAATATTATCTTTAAGCTGCTTTGCTTTGCTCTCATCAAACACACATACCAGCTTAGGACTAAACTCCCTAATTTGTTTTTCAAGTAATTCTATATTTGAACCTGCCGCCATTGCAACAACACTCAAATCATCGTTATTTCTTACAATGTCAAGAGTCTGTGTTCCTATGGAACCTGTCGAACCCAAAACAGAAATATATTTCATTATTATCTCCAATCTTATGCAGACTATATTTGTCTGATATTAAAGAACATTAAAACTGTCCTTATTGAAAAATGCCAATAATTCTGTCAGCAATAATTACTGAACAAAATTGAGAAGTAACCAGATTACCGGTGCCACAAATATAACACTGTCAAATCTGTCCATGATTCCACCATGTCCCGGAATAAGCTTACCGTAATCTTTAATTCCATGATTTCTCTTAATGGCTGATGCTGCCAAATCTCCTGTCATCGCTATAAGACTTCCCAATGCAATTACAATCGGATAGGCAATTCTTGGATCAACTGCACCTGTGATTTCATTCTTAAATACTGATGCATAAATAAATCCAAGCAGCGCTGCTCCAAGCACGCCTCCTACTGCGCCTTCAACTGATTTTTTAGGACTTAATACCGGAGACATCTTGTGCTTTCCAAATGCCACGCCAAAAACATATGCACAGGTATCGCTGCCCCATGAACACAAAAATATAAGCCATACATTATATAATCCGTTATCGCCGGTTCTTACCAGATAAATAAAAGAAAGCATTGCTGCTACATATATTACTCCAAACAGAGAAGCCATAACACTCTCAGTCTTTACCTTAGGAAATTTGAACACATAAACTGCCATGAGCAGTACGACAAATACAATAAAAAGTACGAACTCATATTCAAGCATATGCTGTCTGATAAGAATATAATACAGGATAGTACATAAATACCCCATTACTCCTATTATATCTTTTTCAATGGAGAATACCCTGTTCATTTCAAACAAGCCAATCAATGATATTATTCCAACAGTAACCAGCAAAACATCTCCACCGGTAATTATCGTTATCAGCGCAATAATCACAAGAATTATCCCACTGATAAGTCTTTCAAAAAACGACTTGTTCATAAACTTATTTAATACCATATTATTCGCTTACCTTTCCAAATCTTCTGTCTCTCTCATTGTATTTTATTACTGCTTTTTCAAGTTCCTCTCTGTCAAAATCAGGCCATAATACATCTGTGAAATAGAACTCAGTATAAGCAAGCTGCCAGAGAAGATAATTTGATAGTCTCTCTTCTCCGCTTGTTCTGATAAGCAAATCAGGATCCGGCATGTCAAATGTATCAAGATGCTTTGAGACAGTTTCCTCATTGATATCTTCAGCCTTGAGGGCACCATCTTCACATTCCTTAGCAATCTTTTTTATTGCTCTTGTGATTTCATCTCTGCTTCCGTAATTGAGAGCAATTGTAAAATTAATGCCGTCATTATGCTTAGAAGCTTCTTCCAGTTCATTTATTCTGTCAATAATATCTGCGTCCAATCTGCTTCTCTCACCGATAACCCTTACTCTGATATTATTCTTGTCCGCTTTTTTTATACAGTCTTCCAAATAATTTCTGAGAAGTTTCATCAATGCTGAAACTTCCTGCTCAGGCCTGTTCCAGTTTTCAGTGGAAAATGCATATACCGTAAGATATTTGATTCCTATGTCATGGGCTTCCTCGATGATTCTTTCAACCGCGTTTGCCCCGGCTTTGTGTCCCATATTTCTTGGAAGCATTCTCTTCTTTGCCCATCTTCCGTTTCCATCCATGATTACAGCTACATGATTTGGAATATTCATTCCACTTAAATCATATTTATTTGCCATTCTTATCTCCATTCTTTAGTACGAACATAAGAGGAAACATAACTGTTTCCTCTTATGACTATTTTTCTCTATACTGTTAAAATCTCTTTTGATTTGTCTTCGATAGCTCCGTCTATCTTTTCAACAAACTTGTCTGTAAGCTTCTGTACGTCATCTTCGTATGACTTTACTTCATCTTCTGACACGCCGTCTTCTTTTCCTTTTTTCTTTAATGCATCCATTGCATCTCTTCTGATGTTACGAACTGCAACCTTTGCTGCCTCACCTTTTTTCTTAACATCCTTTACAAGTTCCTTTCTTCTCTCCTCTGTAAGTTCAGGGAAGACAAGTCTGATGCACTTTCCATCATTTGTTGGTGTAAGACCGATGTCTGAAACCATGATTGCTTTTTCTATATCCTTTAATACTGATGCATCCCAAGGCTGAATAACGATCATTCTCGCTTCAGGAACTGATACGTTACCAACCTGCTGAATAGGTGTTGGTGATCCGTAGTAATCTACCTGAATTCTGTCAAGAATATGTGGATTTGCACGTCCCGCTCTGATGGTTGTGTATTCTCCCAACAAATTCTCATATGATTTCTGCATCTTCTCTTCATAAGTCATAATTATCTCTTCCATAATATTTTCCTCTCTGTTAAAACTCTTATACTGTAATCTTTGTTCCGATTTTTTCGCCTGTGGCTGCTCTCATGATACTGTTCTCTTCGTTCAGTCCAAATAGTAACATAGGCATCTTATTTTCCATTGCAAGTACACTTGCTGCAAGATCAATAACACCAAGTCTCTTGTCTACAATATCCTGAATTGCAAGTTCATCAAACTTCTTGGCATCAGGATTGATTGCAGGATCACTGTCATATACTCCGTCTATTGCTTTTGCTCCAAGAATACAATCTGCTTCTATTTCAATTGCTCTAAGAACCATTGTCATGTCTGTTGAGAAATATGGATGTCCTGTTCCTCCTGCAAAGAAACAAACCTTTCCATTTTCAAGACTCTTTACTGCATCATCCTTTGAAAAAAGTCTTGTCCAGGTTCCACATACAAAAGGTGTAAACACTTCCGTATCCATTCCCTCAGTTCTGAAAATCTCTGAGACATACATACAATTCATAATTGTTGCTAACATTCCTATGCCATCAGCCTTTGTTCTGTCTATCTTCTCGCTGGTACGACCACGCCAGAAATTACCGCCGCCGATAACAATAGCTACTTCCACACCCTTATCAGTAAGGCTCTTTACCTGTTTTGCAACCTGAACACAAGTCTGCTCGTCAAAACCTGTCTTCTTGCTTCCCGCTAACGCTTCACCACTTAATTTAAGCAAAACTCTCTTCATCTTAATTCCTCTTTTTTGTTATTTAGATTATTATTTATCACTGTTTTAAAGGTGGAACACGCACTAAATATTCTCGCGCTCACACCGACTTATAGCATAACATAAATAGCAAAAAAAAACAATTGAGAAATCCGTATCAATTACTTAGGAATATTTAATTCAATCTCAAAATAATTGTCTGTCTTTGAAGCCTTGGTGTCAACAGAAATACTTCCTTTCACGCTCTCAATTTTCTTCTTTACGTCATACAGTCCCAGACCTCTGTTTTCGCCTTTAGTGCTATAACCTTCAGCAAAAAAATCTTTTATTTTACTTCTCTCAAAATATGCACATGGATTTTTTACCTTAATTGAAACTTTGCTTTCTGTTTCCCTCATTACAAACTCTATTTTCTTTTCAACATCTTCAAGAATTTCAACAGCTTCTATTGCATTATCTATCAACACTCCGATAACATCCACTAATTCAAATATTTCAAGTCTGCACTCAAGATTTAAAACACTCACTTCAGGTGTGGCGATTATTCCCTTTTCATATGCCCTCATAAATTTATTATATAAAAATCCCACCATAACCGGAGAACTTTTGGTTTTGAGCAGTTTATTAAATCTGTTTTCCAATGTTAACATTTTTGTATATTCTGCCTGTCTTTCCCTGGCCTCTTCAATACTATCGGAAATCATAGTAATACCTGTCAGAGCATTTATGTGGTTGTCGAAACTATGCTGTCTGACTCTTATGTCACTTATTAATTCTTCATAAGCATCTGAGCACATTTTTTCCATTACTATTTTTTTCTTTTTATATTCAATTATTCTTTTCTCTTTCTGAAACAAATAAACCAGACAGAACGTCAGAATAGCAAACATACATACATTTATTGCGCTAAAAGCAGATAAAGTATTTCCCTTTTTAATTAAAAAAAAGGTCCCACACAGCACAGACATTATAATAGCGCACGCAAGTATATTTTCAAGCAGCACCTCAAATATTATTTTATTATCCAGTTTTATTGTGTGTCTGAAAATAATTGCAACGATAATAAATGTAATGATACTCACCAGAAGAATAATATTCAAGTCATCATTTACATCTCCATACCCAATACTAACAATCCCCCAAACTTCGAGTTGGATTAAACTGACCGTAACAAGACTTCCAATCCATCTCAAAAAAGCCGGAACTATCTTCCTGTCATTTATTATAAACATGTACAAAAAAGTAAGAGGATAAATTAATCCTCCTATAAACCTAAAATTATCAATTTCATTTGCCACTGTCAAAATAACGGTATAGACACCCATAAATGCAGCTGTAACTTTATCCAATTCAATTTTCTTAGCGGAAACTTTTTTAAAGGCATAAAATGCTGTGAGCATTTCAATTATTCTAATTATTCTAAAAATCATTTAATGCCCCCCCTGAAATTATTAATTGCACTTCTCCCTATAACAAGTTTTTCCCTGCTCCCCTTAACTTTTATATAGCGATTGACGACATCGATGTGTTCAATATAATTTTTGTTAACAATGCAGTTTCTGCTACACTGAACAAAATCCGGCATTAGTTCAACAGCCAGTTTCTTAATTGGAACATAGGGAATATCCATTTGGTCATTCTCAAGAATCACCTGCATATTTTTGCCGGCAGTCTGAATATACAAAATCTCGTTTTTATTTATCGAATAAATAATTCCATCACTTTTGAAAAAGTATTTTTCATTGGCGTATGGAGATTTGTACTTTAACGCTTCTCTTATAACTTCTCTGATTCTTTCCTCATCATAGGGTTTTTCAATAAAACTAAAACATCTCAGTTGTTCGTAAGCAATCATTCTTGGATCCTCTAAAGAAGTCACCATTATTACAGGTACAAATCTGTATTTATCCACCCCTCTTATCTTAGATACAAATTCTATTCCCGATACATCATCTTTCTTTGCAGTATTTAGAACAACGTCAACCAACATCAGTTCAATCTCTTTCATCATTGCTATCGTTAGTGCCTGTTCCAAATCATTGGCAATGTAAACGTTTGCGCTGTCGCATTCTTTTCGAACAATCTTTTCAAGAGCTAATGCAGCTGTTTGCTTATCTTCGACTATTAATATCCCCTTCATTTTACCCTCATACATTCACATACTACTGAATCCCAAAAACTATCTAAGTTTACTGATAAGTTCCATACTCTCCTCCACCCCTAACAATTTTGCAATTTCAAGGAGAAGTATCGAACGGTCTGTATCTGACATGTCACACAACATCTTATTCATTCTTTCTCTAGTGTCATTTCCACCAAAGAAAAGTGTTCCGATATCAACCCCTGTGCTGACATTCAATTTCAAAAGAAACTCGGTGGAAGGTACGCATTCCCCACGCTCATTTTTGCCCCATGCTTCTTCTGACATATTTATCATCTCAGACATTTCTTTTTGAGTTTTATTCATTTTCAATCTCAGTTTCTTTAAATTTTCCCGGTATACAGTAAGATCGAAACCTTTGTATTCATTTGTTTTCTCTTTCATTTCCACCTCGTAATTGGCAACCGTTTTGTCTCTGCATATTCGAAACATTTGTCTGTAAGCTGAATAATCACTTAATTTTATATACTGCGACATCTTACAAAAAGACAAAATAAGGCAGAAAAACTATCTCGCAAGATAGATTTTTCTGCCTTATTTTTCTATTTCTTAAATTCTGAGATTTTTTTATATTTTTTCTTACAAAAGAGATGTGCTATTTTCTCATTGCAGCTCTCTTTCTGAGAGTAGGATCAAGAATCTTCTTTCTGATTCTTAAGTTTTCAGGTGTAATCTCTAATAGTTCATCAGTATCAATAAACTCGAGAGACTGTTCAAGACTAAGCACTTTCTTAGGTGTAAGTTTCAGCGCCTCATCAGAACCTGAAGCTCTTGTATTTGTAAGCTGTTTCTTCTTACATACATTTACTTCTATATCTTCTGCACGACCTGTCTGTCCGATAACCATTCCTGCATATACTTTCTCACCCGGTCCGATGAACAAAGTACCCCTCTCCTGTGCATTGAATAAACCGTAAGTAATTGCTTCACCATTTTCAAAAGCAATAAGCGATCCCTGTTTTCTGTACTGGATTTCACCCTTGAAAGGTCCGTATCCTGCAAACACAGAGTTAAGAATTCCGTTACCCTTTGTATCTGTCATGAACTCTCCTCTGTAACCGATAAGACCTCTTGAAGGAATTGAGAACTCAAGTCTTGTGTATCCTCCCTGTCCCGGTGCCATATTCTGCAACTCGCCTTTTCTCTGGCTGAGTTTTTCAATTACTGATCCTGAGAATTCTTCAGGAACATCTATAAATACCTGCTCCATTGGCTCAAGTTTTTTGCCGTTCTCATCTTCCTTGTAGATAACTTCAGCTTTACTTACTGCAAACTCGAAGCCTTCTCTTCTCATATTTTCAATAAGAACCGAAAGATGAAGTTCTCCTCTTCCTGATACTTTATAGCTCTCAGTAGTTTCTGTTTCTTCAACTCTAAGACTTACGTCTGTATTTAATTCTTTGAAAAGTCTGTCTCTCAAGTGTCTTGATGTTACAAACTTTCCTTCCTGTCCTGCAAGGGGACTGTCATTTACCATAAACTGCATAGAAATTGTTGGCTCTGATATCTTCTGGAATGGAATTGCCTGTGGATTCTCCGGAGAACAGATTGTATCTCCGATATGAATATCAGAAATTCCTGATACGGCAACGATAGCTCCCACTGTAGCTTCCTTAACTTCAACTTTGTTAAGTCCGTCAAATTCGTATAATTTTGAAATCTTAACTTTCTGCGCTTTGTCAGGCTCATGAGCATTTACAATTACTGCATCCTGATTAACCTTGAGCGTTCCGTTGTCAATCTTTCCAACTCCGATTCTACCAACATATTCGTTGTAATCAATAGTACTTACAAGCATCTGAACATCCGCATCCGGATTACCTTCAGGGGCCGGAATATATTTAATAATTGTCTCAAATAAAGGCTCCATATCTTCAGGCATATCATTGAGGTCAAGTACTGCATGTCCCGCCTTTGCTGAAGCATATACAAAAGGACAGTCTAACTGTTCTTCATTTGCGTCAAGTTCAATGAACAATTCTAAAATCTCATCAATAACTTCCGTAGGTCTTGCCTCAGGTCTGTCAATCTTGTTAATACACACGATAACAGGAAGCTCAAGTTCCAATGCTTTTCTAAGTACGAATTTTGTCTGTGGCATTGCTCCTTCAAAAGCATCAACCACAAGGATAACTCCGTTAACCATCTTAAGTACACGCTCAACTTCTCCACCAAAATCCGCATGTCCCGGAGTGTCAATAATATTAATCTTTGTATTTTTGTATACTACCGCCGTGTTCTTTGAAAGAATAGTGATTCCTCTCTCTCTTTCAATATCATTCGAGTCCATAACTCTCTCAGCAACTTCCTGGTTTTCCCTGAAGACTCCACTCTGTTTCAACAATTCGTCAACAAGTGTTGTTTTTCCGTGATCTACGTGGGCAATGATTGCCACATTTCTTACATCTTCTCTTATCATTTTTCCTATCCTTCTTTAAAAATACAGTAACAATATTTTCTGTTTGCGGGATTGAAACAGTTAAAAAGGTTTCAATCATTTACGCCATGTCATATTGTAAGCACTTTTTTTATTTTTTTCAATCCCCTTTTTTCTTTTGCAACAGTTAAGCTTTTTGGATAATCTTTATCATATGCGATATAAATACGAACCATTAACTCTTCTTATTTACTTTTGTTAATTTATCAAAAATCATAGGATATAAATAAATTCCCACAAACAACATTACAAAATATCTCACAAAACCAAAGTAAACTATTGTACTCTCAATCGGTTTCATTAGTTTTCTTATTAGAAAAATCAACAACATTCCTGCCACCACTCTGATTATTTTTTGTGGCACGCTTCCCATCGAAGCCTCAAAATCTACATATTTGCCTTCAAAATACCATCCAAGGCTAAATCCAAGTGCAGCTCCCGCACTCTTTACCAGATCTAAAAGATTTTCGGAATCAGCAAATAGAAACTTTAACTGAACCACCGCAACGACCACCATAAGCATAGGAACAATCAGCAATACTGCAAGTATCTGTTCTCTCGAAAACTTATAAACAAATCCGCTGTCAATTGCAAAGTTTACTCCCACTGTTATCATAAACGAAAGAACAAGAGCCGCCGAAACGTCTAAAGGTGTATGCACGCCAAAATATAATCTTGAAAATGCCACAAGCAGAATTATAATGAGCATCAGAAACTGAAAAGCCTTCTTTCTGATGTTGTAAGCTAATGTTCCATACAAGGAAGTAGCGCTCTGTGTGTGTGCGCTCGGGAACGAATACCCTGTAGCTCCGGATTTCGCCCACTCACTTGGAACAATGGACTTACTGAGAATCCACGGTCTTGGCACCTTAAAAATAATCTTTAATATCTGAACCGTCACTCCGGACAGAAAAAAAGAAAATGCAATTCTGTATCCAAACTTTTTATCAATGCACCAGAACACGAGACACATAACGGCAATAACCACCGCTTCCTGTCCCAATACTGAAAATAACATATTCAGTTTTTCACCCACAGGTGTTCTAACTGTCTGTAAATATTCCAAAATTTCCATATTTCAAAAACGCTTTCCTTTTTTATTTCTTCCCGTATTGTTTTTTCTGTCTTTACTCTTCTTTTCTGTTTTTCTGCAATTTTTCTATCCTTCTTTTCGCTATCTATGCTTCTTCGAGAAACCAGCATTCTTCCCTGTCATTTACAATTGCCTTTCCTGCAGTTGCCTCTGTAATCCGGTTTACAAATCTGTCACAGTCACTTTTTCTTATTTTGAGATTAACAGTAACCACCTCAGTATATTCTTCCTCATGTATTTTTATTCCCATTTCGGAAATAATATACTGTATCTTACCAATTCCATTATAATCGGTTGTAATATTTAACTCCTCACCAAATACTTTTTCTTTTATTATGGAAGCATTAATGCCTTCCTTTACCGCTTTGCTGTACGCTCTCACAAGCCCTCCGGTACCAAGAAGCACCCCACCGAAATATCTGGTAACTACCACAATGCAATTGTGAATACCTTCTCCAAGCAGAACATCAAGCATAGGTTTTCCTGCGGTTCCGCCCGGCTCACCGTCGTCAGAAAACTTCTGAAGTTCATTGTTCTGACCAATCACAAAAGCATAACAGTTATGTCTCGCATCCCAGTTCTGCTTCTTGATTTTTTCAACAAATTCCATTGCTTCATCTGCACTTTCAACCGGCAACATATATGATATAAATCTGGATTTCTTTTCGACTATCTCTGCAGTCTTTCCTTCAAATAATATTTTGTATGATTCGCTCATAATCACCTCTGTAAACACTAATTTTA
Source organism: Lachnospiraceae bacterium (assembly GCA_016282745.1). GTDB lineage: Bacteria > Bacillota > Clostridia > Lachnospirales > Lachnospiraceae > SIG293. The sequence goes on along the minus strand of JAEELL010000086.1, from coordinate 21,892 downwards.
TTTATTATGTACGCCTGAATAGATATCATTTTACATTTTATTACAGCATTTTTCAATAGCAACCAAATCTCTACAATATCTTCTTATTTATAATATAATATTTCTCTTTATTTAATTTTTTGTTTTTGTTATAATGTATTAGATGTTAGGAGGCTAAATCAAAATGAATTTCAGTTACAAAAAAACAATTGATAAACAAAAGGAATTAGTATCTACTCAGAACAAACTTACAACACGTTCTCTGTTTTCACTTTTTAAACTCCTTTTATACACTATCATACTTGCATCGGTTACAGCCGGATTTTTTTGCATCGGCATGGTTAAGGGACTTATAGATTCGGCACCTTCCATTCACGAAGTGTCCATTGTTCCTTCCTCATATTCAACAACCGTTTTTGACAAGGACAACAAATCCATGGCAAAACTTGTCACATCGGGTTCTAACCGTATCAAGATTTCCATCAAAGATGTACCCGAATATCTGAAATGGGCATTTATCGATATCGAAGATGAGCGTTTCTATGAGCATAACGGTATTGACCTTCAGGGTATAGGACGAGCTGTCTATACTGCGGTTGTAAATCATGGTCTTTCACAGGGTGGTAGTACCATTACCCAGCAGGTTCTGAAGAACAACGTATTTACTGATTGGACTGAGGAGAGTTCACTTGGAGCCTCCCTCAGAAGAAAGATTCAGGAGCAATACCTGGCCGTTCAGTTAGAAAAAGAGACTTCAAAAGAGACCATACTTGAAACCTATCTCAACACCATCAACTTAGGTGCAAACACCTTGGGTGTACAGGCTGCTTCTCTCAGATATTTTAATAAAAATGTCAGTGAGCTGAGCGTTTCCGAATGTGCCATCATCGCTGCTATAACACAGAATCCCGGTGGCAACAATCCTATTACTCATCCGGAAAAAAATAAACAAAGACGTGATACAATACTCGAGTACATGAGAGAGAACGGTCATATCACTCAGGAACAGTATGAAGAGGCCCTTGATGATTCAGTATATGACAAGATTCAGTCGGTGGATGCAAAAATTACAAAAAAAGACAACAGCACCTACTCATACTTCGTTGATGAAGTAATCAATCAGGTTCTGGAAGATTTACAGGAACAGAAAGGCTACACTTACACTCAGGCCTATAACGCATTGTACAGTGGTGGTCTCAAAGTATACAGCACCATGGATTCGGATATTCAGAAGATTTGTGATGAAGAACTTTCAAACGATTCCAATTACCCGCCAAATGTATACTGGTCAATAAACTGGGCTTATACAGTACTTCATAAAGACGGAACCTCTGACAATTATTCAGAGAGTTACATCAACTATTACCATAAGACTTTGCTTGGTGAATCTGCTTTCAAGCTTATTTTCCCATCTAAAGAAGAAGCAAAGAAATGTGTTAAACAGTACAAAAAATACCTTCATCCGGACGGACTTGCAGAGGGAGATCAGGAATTTGAAACTCTCTACTACACTCCTCAGCCTCAGGTTTCATTTACTGTAATGGATCCAAAGACAGGATATGTCAAAGCAATAGTCGGCGGACGTGGAGACAAGAAGGTTAGTCTTTCCCTTGACAGAGCAACTCAGTCAACAAGACAGCCGGGTTCTACATTTAAGGTATTATCCACATATGCTCCTGCCATTGACACAATGGGTTACACTCTCAACACAAAGATTGTTGACGAACCTTTCAAATACAAGAATGGTCGTCCTGTAAATAACTGGTATCGCGGATACAGAGGAAGCGTAACAGTAAAAAAAGCTATTGCAGATTCCATGAACGTCTGTGCCGTAAAAGTTCTTACCGATATCACTCCAAAACTTGGTTTTGAATATCTTGAGAACTTTGGTCTTTCCACATTGGTTTCAAAACGTACTGAGGAGGACGGTTCTGTTGTTTCCGATATTCAGCAGGCTCTTGCCCTTGGCGGTATTACAGACGGTGTAACAAATCTTGAAATGACAGCCGCTTATGCAACTATTGCCAACAAAGGCGTTTATACACGACCTGTATTTTATTCACAGGTAGTGGATGAGGATGGTCGTATTCTTTTAGATAATACCACTCCTACTACTCACACTGTATTGAAGGAGTCTACTGCAGACCTTCTCACAACAGCAATGGAGAGCGTTGTAACTGAAGGAACAGGTAGGTCATGTAAATTGGCAGGTTCAATGGCTGCAGCCGGTAAGACAGGTACTACTTCAAGTTCTTACGACTTATGGTTCTGTGGATACACACCATATCTCGCCGCTTCAATCTGGACAGGCTTTGATGAAAACAAAGATTTGGGTTCAGATCAGGTTTATCACGAAAAGTTATGGGCAAAGATTATGAATCGAATTGACGAAAAGAAAGGTTACGAAGACAAGAAGTTTGACAAAGGTGATGATGTTGTGGAACTTAAGATTTGTAATTCATCAGGAAATATCGCCAATTCCAACTGTCCTTCTACCAGAACAGAAACATTCCACAAAGGGGATGAGCCTACAAAATACTGCACTTATCACGGTGGAACAAAAACAACCGCTGAAAAAGCAACAACTAAGGCAGACAGCGACAAAAAGAAAAAACGATGATTCTTCTAAAGCAAATAAAAACAAAAAAGAATCAACAAACAGCAATTCAAAAAAAGAAAGAAACTGAATAAATAAAAAAGCTTAATAAAGAAAAAATATATAGAGACTATATATAGAGACTATATAAAGAAACTTAATTAACATTCAGAAAAAAGGATATAACGAAGGAGGAATTTTCATGAAGAAACAAATCACAAAATTTACAGGGGTATCACTGCTTGCAATGTCATTAGCAGTATCTCCGCTTACAGTAACTGGCGTTGCAGCTGCTCCGGATCCAACAAACTCATATGCTCAGGCTCATGGGTACACTTATGAGAACCTTGTATGGAGCGATGAGTTCGATGGTAACGAACTCGACCAAAAAACATGGAACTACGAGATAGGAAACCGTAACGGATGGGGCAATAACGAGAAAGAATACTACACCAATTCCAAAGACAACGTTTTCATAGCAGATATTTCTAACGATGCCACAAGCAAATCTACTGACGGAAAAGCTCTTGCAATTCGTGCTCAGAGAGAAGAAAAGGAAGGCTATTCTTACACATCAGGAAGAATACAGACATCCGGCAAACAGGCATTTAAATACGGTCGTATGGAAGCATGTATCAAGTTTGAAAACGGAATGCAAAAAGGTGTTTGGCCTGCATTCTGGATGTTAGGCGACAAGGAACCACTTGGATGGCCATCTTGTGGAGAAATAGATATTATGGAACACGCTAACACTGCTACTTCTGTTATTTCCACACTCCATTGGAACAAGAACGCATCAAACCCATATAGCGAAGGCAATCAGGGAAGCGGATTCCCTATTCCAGGTGGCACAATTGATGACTGGCATGTATATGCAGTTGAATGGGATAAAGAAAAAATGACCTTCTACGTTGATGACAAGCAGATTGTAAAAGTACCAATTCAGTCTACGGCAAATGACGAATTCAACGGTCACAACTTCTACTTTATTCTCAACGTTGCAATAGGCGGAAACTTTATTCAGGGAGCTGTTCCTACAAGCACATGGACAAGTTCTACAATGTTTGTTGACTACATCAGAGTTTACCAGAACAAAGAGATACAGCCTGGTGCAACTTATGCAGGAACATGGAACAAATCAAGCATCTGGAACAATATTGACAAGCCAAACACAGAAGTAAAATATTACAGTGACAATAACGTTGTAGGTTCTGAAACTGTCAAAAAGGGCGATTTACTCAAAGCTCCTGAAGTTACAAAAGCAGGCTACACATTTGGTGGTTGGGTAAAATCAGATAACACACCGTTTGACTTCACCCAGTCAACAAAAGAAGACACTCTTGATTTGTATGCGAAGTGGGATGCTGTAACATGTGCCAAACCATCTATCAAGTCATTAAAGAGCAAAAAGAAAAAAACAGCTGTAATCACATTCAAGTCTTCAGACAAGTATGCAGGCTATGAACTAAAGTACGGTCTTAATAAGAAAGTTACCAAGAAAGCAAAGACAAAGAGCAACCTTACAAAAACAAAAATAACTGTCAAATCTCTCAAGTCAAAGAAAATATATTACTTCAAAGTAAGAGGTTACAAGTTAGACTCAACAGGCCAGAAAGTATACAGTGCATGGTCAAAGGTTAAAAAGATTAAGGTAAAATAGTTGATAATTAGAGATTAATAATTTAATATATGCAATTTATGATTATTATTACAAAAAGGAGATTAACAAAAATGAACATCAGAAAAAAAATAGCATTAACATCTGCCGTAGTACTTCTCTCAGGATGCATGATGGCTCCAGGCGCAGTTATTTTTGGAGACGGACAGGACGGAGATGTAATATCAAATCCTTTCGGTGACAAATTTGCACCAACAACAACTGCAGAAGTACCTACAAATTCAGGAAACGGCAAAGAATCTCAGACAACAAACCAGAATTCAAGCACTACTACTGCAAACACCGATAGCAACAAAGCTACAACTGTTGCCGTCGAAGCTGCATCTGACAGCAACGGTGTTGTTTCATCAGATGAACTAATAAAATCAGTAAAGCTTTCAAAAGCAAAAATCTCAAAGGCAAAATACTTAAAGCCCGGAAAAACCAAAGCTTTAATCAAATTAAAGAAAGTTAATTATGCAACAGGTTACCAGATTAAGTATTCTACTTCTAAAAAATTCAAGAAGAAAGTTACAAAAACTACTACTTCAAAAAAATTATCTAAGAAGATAAAGAAACTCAAAGCAGGTAAAAAGTATTTCGTTAAAGCAAGAGCTTACGTTCTTACTCCAAGCGGAAAACAGTACGGTAAGTGGTCTAAAGTAAAAACAATTAAATAACAATATGATTGTATATAAGCCTTAAGGTTTATGAGGCAAAAAAAGAAGCGTTACAAAATTAATTTGCAACGCTTCTTTTTCTACGATTTCATTATTGAGAAATCCTATCAATTGTTATTTTGTTTCGAATTTCATTAATTCTCCTGAGAGACTTCTACCGATCCCACTATATAATTAATGAACTGGCTTGCTGTTCTTCCGGAAATTCCTCCGTGGCTAAGTTCCCATTTATTTGCTTCAGCCTTTAATTCCTCATCTGGCATTGTAACTCCTGCTTTTCTTGCAAGTTCAATTACAATATTGAAGTATTCTTTCTGACTCGGTTTTGAATAGTTGATTGTAACACCAAATCTGTTTACCAGAGAAAGCTTTTCTTCGATTGTATCAGATTTATGCATTCCATTCTCTACCTTAACATCCGAGCGGTCATTCCATGTTTCTTTAATGAGATGTCTTCTGTTACTTGTTGCGTATATAAGAATGTTATCAGGCTTTGTCTCCACGCCGCCTTCAATTACAGCCTTCAGGAACTTGTACTCTATTTCGAACTCTTCAAAAGACAAATCATCCATGTAAATGATAAATCTGTAATTTCTGTTTTTTATCTTGGCAATAACCTCTGAGAGATCTTTGAACTGATGCTTATAAATCTCAATCATTCTAAGACCTCTGTCATAATATTCATTGACAATAGCCTTGATACTTGTGGATTTACCGGTACCACTGTCACCGAAAAGCAAAACGTTGTTGGCCTTTCTTCCCTCCACAAAAGCTTCAGTGTTATCAACCAGTTTCTTTTTCTGAATCTCATATCCAATAAGGTCGGACAACACAACCTTGTCCATATTGTTAATAGGAATGAATCTAATGCCATCCTGACCTTCGGCAATTCGAAACGCCTTGTTAAGTCCAAACATTCCGACACCAAAATCCTTATAAAATGTTGTTACACAGTCAAAGAACTCATCTTCGCCGTCACACTGTTCCAGTTTTTCACTGAGTTTTCTTACCTTCTCACTCACATTCTGATTGTACATCAATTCTTTCTTTTCAATAGACTTATAATCTGAAATGCGACTGAAACAGTCAACACTAAGAATCTCTTCTATTTTAGAAAAATCATAATTGAACAATTCCATGAAAGCCTTAAAATCATTCTTTGCAAAATAGTTAACGCTTCCATCACTTGCTCCCACTTTCTCACATGTAATACTGAATGGATTCTCATTAGTTATAAGAAGAAATGTCAGATAGTTATGCCAAAGATTCTTATCAAAAGCATAATCTGTGGCCACCTCAAGAATTCTTTTAATCTGGGTATAAACTCTGATTCTAAGAGAATCCACACTATCTTTTTCTCCCTCTAAATCCTCAAATATTCTGCTAAGATTCATCAAAATCGACTCACTTGGCATATCTCCATATATAAGCAACTTTGAAACTATATGATTCATTGTTCTGTCCTCTCTGTGCGTTTTATATTGTTATTATCCATAATACAACTTAATTACCATTATTAAGGTAATATATGTGTTACATTTTCTTCCGCTCTTTATCGTATCGCAATGGGTTATATCACTCTGCATTATTTCTGTTTAGGAAAGCCTCTTCCCAATACTCTTTCTTTTCTTCGTAAATCTCATTTAGCCAATCGATAACCTTGTCTCTGGCATCGTCATCAAAATCAAACTCTTTTGAAATCTTCTTATTGTCAGGAGTATTCACAAAACTGTTTGGTTCAGGAAATACAAACGCTGTGAGTTTTCCCTCCTCAAATGATTTTACAAAAAAGCGCATTCCTCTCTGGCTTCCGGAAAATCCCGCTTTTGACAATCCACCAATTGGCATTCCCATCTTTGTAATCATTATCTCACTCTCCTTTACAACATCAAAGTATTCATCTTTATAACTTCAACGCACTAATCTTTATAACATCAATGCGCTAATCTTTATATCATCAATGCACTTATCTTTATAACACCCAAATATACATTAAGAAACAAACCACTTACTTATATCTGTTTCTTTTCCATTCTTATTGACGCATCTGCAACGCATGTCATATTCCTTTCCATCTTCCTTGAACATTCCACCCAGGAAAAGAATCATTCCGTTTTTGTTTATCTGCATATTGCATCTTGCATATGAAGAATCATCAACATAGTCAGTCTTGTATGTATAAAGCTTTGTTGATTTAAGTGTCTTGGCATTCAATTTATACACCGTTGCAACATTTGCCTTGCTTGCACTGTAATATATCTCATTATTATATACAGAAATATAATCAGCTTTTATCTTCTTTGCCGTTTTTCCTTTTTTGTTGCAGACTTTAATATAATCAAGTCCCAGACTTCCGTCGGTGTACGCATTAAACTCCATTGCATAAAATGTATAATTCTTATTTTTATAAACTATATAATCAACTTTCTTTTCTTTTTTTCCTTTGAAAGTTATTCTGTAATAATCTCTTATACTGTAATATTCATTGTATTTAAGCACATATAAATACTTTCCGTCAGTGGAAAGCGCGCTTACTTTCTTCTTTTTGTATACTAATTTTTTCCCTGATCCGTCAGGATTCATTTTATAAACCTGACCATACAGACTTCCCTTTTCCCCATCTAATTTCATCATAATCGGCTTGATGTAATAAATCTTTCCTTTATGGTAAATCATATCAGAGCCTTTTGTTATTTCTTTTACTGAACTTCCATCCTTGTTCATAGAGTAAATCTTATGAATAGATTGTTTGAATCCACTGTAACCTCCGAAAGTTGCAGTCTCATATTGATTTCCTTCAATGATTAATTTATCACCACAAACAAACACCTTTCCAATATATTTGATTTGGCCCGGTGTATAGATTACTTCTGATTCTCCGGTCTCACTGTCATATCGTACCAGTTGTGTCTTACCATCTGCAGGTGCAACAACATAACTGTACTTTCCATCAGTACAACTGTCATCGAAAATATTTGATGCCTCAATCACATTATCTCCACATATTATAATAAATGCAAAAACAAATACAAACGACAATACTTTAATAATCCTATTCATATATTCCTCCAATTACATATATTCAATACTTAATAATGAATAATTCTATCTGACCTATGCATTTCTTTAGATTCCACTACTATTCTAGTATAACAACTAGAGCCCTGTAAATACAATATTTACAAGGCTCTAGCATTTTATTCAGTAACTAGTCATTCTTTCATAATATTTATTTTTTATGTGCATGACTGAATAGTTACTATATTCACATTATACGAATCACCCATCGTATAAATAAAATCTATAAGTTAGTTATTAGCAAACACCCTGAGCAAGCATAGCTTCAGCTACCTTCTCAAATCCGGCAATGTTAGCACCTACTACGTAGTTACCTTCAAAACCATATCTCTTAGCAGCGTCATCAATGTTGTGGTAGATGTTAATCATGATCTGCTGTAACTTGCTGTCAACTTCTTCGAATGTCCAAGAAAGTCTCTCAGAGTTCTGTGACATTTCAAGAGCTGATGTTGCAACACCACCTGCATTTGCAGCCTTACCACCAACGAACCAAACTCCGTTCTCCTGTAAGTACTCTGTTGCATCGATTGTTGTAGGCATGTTAGCACCTTCACATACACACTTACATCCGTTAGCTACTAACTGCTTAGCGTCATCGATAAGTAATTCGTTCTGTGTAGCACATGGAAGAGCGATATCACACTTAATCTGCCATACTCCACGTCCTTCATGGTACTCTGCTGATGGTCTAGCAGCTGCGTACTCTGTAAGTCTTGCTCTCTTAACTTCTTTTACTTCCTTAAGAAGTTCAACGTCGATTCCTTCAGGATCATAAATCCAACCTGTAGAATCAGAACATGTAACAACCTTTGCACCCATCTGGTGTGCTTTCTGGATAGCGTAAATAGCAACGTTACCTGCACCTGAAACTACTACTGTCTTACCTTCCATAGACTCACCGTGGCACTTTAATAATTCCTGTGTTAAGTAAAGTAATCCGTAACCTGTAGCCTCTGTTCTGGCAAGTGATCCACCGTATGTAAGACCCTTTCCTGTAAGAACACCTTCATATAATCCACGGATTCTCTTATACTGTCCGAACATGAAACCGATTTCTCTTGCTCCTGTTCCGATATCACCAGCTGGTACATCTGTGTCAGCTCCGATATATTTGCAAAGCTCTGTCATAAAGCTCTGGCAGAATGCCATAATTTCTCTATCTGATTTACCCTTAGGATCGAAATCAGAACCACCTTTACCACCACCGATTGGAAGGCTTGTAAGTGAGTTCTTGAAGATCTGCTCGAAACCTAAGAACTTGATAATACCAAGGTTTACTGATGGGTGAAGTCTTAAACCACCCTTGTATGGTCCGATTGCTGAGTTGAACTGAACTCTGTAACCTGTGTTAACCTGAACCTGTCCCTTATCATCTACCCAAGGTACTCTGAACTTGAACTGTCTTTCAGGCTCGCAAATTCTCTCGAGTAAAGCTTCCTTTCTGTAAAGGTCTTCATTCTTGTCAATAACAGGTCTTAATGAATTTAATACTTCATCAACTGCCTGTAAGAACTCAGGTTCACTTGCATTTTTTTCGTGTACTTTTGCTAATACTTCATCAACGTATGACATCATTGATCCTCCTTAAAAATAACATATTTTACTTAACCTCAGGTTCCGCAATCGCCTACGAACCCAATTAGGGATAGTATAACAGCAATAATTAATTATTTCAAGTTTAAATAGGTTTAAACTTTCTTTTTTAAGGTCAACTGATTGTTTTACCTTGTTTTATTAACTATGCCAATCAGAAACTTTCCGACAATCACCTCTGAGGTTTGTCCCTTTATTAGAGCGTTATCACTTTAACGCTTTAAATCAACGCTCCATTTTTTATTTTATCAGAAAATCTTCATTATTTAATACCTTTATTATTTTTTTAATAATATAAAGTTTCAGCATGTATCACCCCTGCATTTTACATTATCATGTTAATATTATTATGCATTCCCCTAATAATATTAACACAGTATCTCTTAGGTATTTCTGATGTATTATCACTTTGGCATTTTCACTTTGGCTTTTTCACTTTGGCTTTTTCACTTTGGCTTTTTCACTTTGACATTTTCACTTTGGCATCTTTGACTTCGAAAAAATCGAAACTACGTATCCAAATATCAAAGCTGCTGATATTCCCACAGAACTTGATGTAAAGCCACCTCTGAACAATCCTAAAAAACCATCTTCATCAATCGCCTCTTTCATTCCCTTATAAAGGTTATTTCCGAAACCAAGTAGCGGTACGGTCGCTCCTGCACCCGCCCACTTCGCGAAAGGTTCGTACACTCCTATTGCTCCAAGAACCACACCTAAGCAAACCAAACTTACCATAATTCTTCCCGGCATCAATTTTGTTTTATCTATAAAAATCTGTACTATCGCACAAATAATTCCCCCTACAACAAACGCTTTCAAAAATATCATATTTCACCTCTACATTTTTTATTTAACGTTATCGAATTAAGTAAATGCTTTCTTACTTAATTAACCACTTTCTCACTTAATTATTCGCTTTCTTATCAACTTCATAACTGAGTTTTCCTACTCAGCAATTCCGGCATTTTTATACCGCTTCTATACTAACTAAGTGTGCTATTCCCGGTACACTCAATCCTTCATTAAAACTTACAGGTGACATTAAAGCTCCTGTTGGAACAAACAGTACTTTTCTCCACTCTCCATTTTGTAACTGTCTGAAAATAAAAGATGTCAGAACTGATGCGCAACAGCCGCAACCACTTCCTCCCGCATGAGTATCCTGTTTGTCCGAATCATATATTTCAATTCCACAATCCATATGTTTTGAAGAAATATCATATCCTTTATTGCTTAGCAAATCTATAAGTATTTTCTGTCCTATCACTCCAAGATCACCTGTTATTATCTTGTCATAATCATTCGGCACGGTACCAAAATCCTCAAAATGTCTGCTGATAGTATCTGCCGCAGCTGGCGCCATACATGCTCCCATATTCTGAGCATCTTTCAATCCGAAATCCACAATTTTTCCTGCCGTAATTCCATTAATCTTTGCAATTGTTTTTTCACTTTTATCTTTTGTAAGCAACACTGCTCCACAACCTGTAACAGTCCAGGTAGCTGAAAACGGTCTTTGGTTTGCATACTCAAGCGGAAACCTAAAAGTTTTTTCAGCACTGGCAAAATGACTCGATGCCAGAGCAATCACTTTGTCAGCGCAACCTGACGAAACAAGGATTGATGCCACTCCAAGTCCTTCTCCCATAGTTGAACACGCCCCATACAAACCAAGCAAAGGGATATTATATTTCTTTACTCCAAATGTTGTTGCAATCAACTGTCCCAACAAATCTCCGCCAAGAATATATCTAATTTCAGTTTCCGTCACTCCAGATTTTTCCATCAACTTTTCAACTGCTTTTGACTGAATCCTACTCTCTGCTTTCTCCCAGGAATCCGCTCCTGCCATTTCATCACTTTCTACAACATCAAAATACTTTCCAAGTGGTCCCTCCCCTTCTTTGCTTCCAACAACCGATGCCCCGTGTTCAATGTACACATCCTTCTCAAAAATCAAACTCGCCTTTCCTTTTTGCATTAATCCATCACTCCTTAAATATTTTTCTAAATATTTGCTTTTTTCTTCATTTTTACTTTTTTCTTCTTTTTTGCTTTTTTCTAGAGTTTATATTTCTCTGTTCCTTCAAGTTTCTAGTTCTTAATTAATTTGATTCTAGTTAATCAAGAATTATTATTTATTAGTATCTCAGAATGATTATTTTTTATTCATTTTTACACTGCGCATACTTTTTTATGAATTTCTTATTTGGGTTGCCGACTTTTTCTTCTTGCTTTCTTTTTGCTTACATACTTTTAGGCGAATTTCTTATTTGTAGTGTCATTGAATATACTTTTTGTTATTATTACTAATTCTGCCCAAATTGAATTGATAATCTTTGCATAAGCCTCTAAAATAGAAGTTACTGATGTTTTACATTCAAAAATTATTATGTAATAAGCAAAGGAGAATTATACTATGAACAATAACAATAGCAATAATAACAATAACAATAATAATAATAATAATAATAATAATAATAATAATAATAATAATAGTAATATTACTATGAAAAACAAAAAACTCTTACGTTATTGTTGTATACCTGTTGTTGCTGTTATTATATTTGTAGCAATATTATCCCTAACAAAACTTTCTACCCTGTCCATCTTGGTACGAGACAAAAAGCTTGTAAAAAATGCGCACGTTTATGTACTCAACAATGGCGGTGGAATGTCAACTCATAATTCACCAAATCGAATTCTGCTCTCTTTTGGCTATGAGGATGTAGATAATACTCTGCCTAACAAGTTTGACATTATCTTATACAGAAAAGAAAAGGGAGGGTCCTACAAAATACATAAAATCATTAAGAATGTTACACGAAAAGAACTGGAGAATGAAAATATAGAATATTTGGACACGGAAGTATCTCCAAAAACAGAATATTTATATAAAACAAGAATACTTGTATCTTCCCCATCAAAAAAATACTACTCGAAAATGAGTGAAGAAATCGAGGCTTACACTTGCAACTATACAGGAGTATACAGTGTTGAGTGTCTGACTAAAGATAGCGTTATTCAAAATTCACAATCACCTTATGAAATAACCATAAGAATAAAAAATAACGATCCTAATAACGGTAGAACAATTATTGCCACTGATAACCTTCAATACTATATATCTGACACTCCAACAATACCGGATGAAATCAGTCAGACTAATTGCAATTACGATACCGACAAGCATTACAATGACTTAGTGGCAAACCTTAATTTTACACAATACAGTACAGACAATAGCAATTGGAATTCAATCCCTTACCGTGAAAACAATAGTAATTGGGATTTTAGCCCAAACGAAGGTATCGAACTCCCAGAAACAGACTGGCTCTATCTCAAAGGTACTATCACAACTTATGACGACTCGCCATTTCATTTCTACGACGGAATTGATGATTCTAAGACATGTGGCATTAAAAATTTTTCTCAGGCAATATATTACTTAGGCACAAAAGTTATTCCAAGAGAAAAAATGACCTGTGATTTAAATTTCAATACAAATACAGGTTTTGCCGAAATGGGCGAACCCGAAGGTTGGGATCAGGATTATTATTAGAAGAAGCCCGTCTTACGTAGCATATATAAAACGAGAGAAGACTCCCACCTTCACTTTGTTTAGAGGAGGGGGCATCGACTTCTTAGTTATATAATTACAGTACATAATCTCTATCAACAGTAACTACAGTATAATAATGATTATCGTATCCATTTATAACTTCCTGAATCTTTTCTTTTAATTCATCCGGTTCCATCTTTACTGTATAAGGAAGCACAACATCAAAAATAAGATTCGTATGTGTCTCGCCTGTTACCATTCTAAAATCATGCATCGAGAGATTCTCATCAATTTTCTTCAACAATTCTTTTACTATTTTTCTTGTAGTATTTACCACCTCGTTATTTACTTCAATCGGATCCATATGAATAACAGCATCACAATTTAATTTATCTTTTAATTCTTTTTCTACCCTATCAATCATATCGTGAATCACAAAAATATCCCCATCTCCCGGGACTTCTGTGTGAAGAGATATCATAACTCGTCCAGGGCCATAATCATGAACCACTAAATCATGGATTCCAACAATTCCTTCATGGGCCATAACAATCTCAACAATCTGATCGACAAACTCCTTCTTTGGAGGTTGTCCAAGCAACGGAGAAATAGTATCTTTTGCCACTTCGTATCCAGCTTTCAATATTAACAATGCAACAATCAAACCACAGATTCCGTCCACATTTATTCCGACATATTTGTTTATAAGAGCGGCAATCAAAACAACTGACGTAGCTCCAACATCACTAATACTGTCAACTGCCGTAGCCTTCATAGCTGCAGAATCTATCTTTTCCCCAATAGAGTTATTATAGTAAAACATATATAACTTAACCAGAATTGACATTATCAACACGACAAACGTCACCATCTCAATGTCCACTGCAGTTGGATGAATAATTTTTTCTACAGAACTTCTGGCAAGTTCAAATCCCATCAATATAATAAGCACTGCCACTCCAAGTCCTGATATGTACTCAATTCTTCCATGTCCAAAAGGATGTTCAATATCCGGTTTTTTCCCCGACAATCTAAAGCCCACTAATGTAATTATAGATGAACCTGCGTCCGAAAGGTTGTTGAATGCATCTGCCTGAATTGCAATAGACCCACTCAAACTACCTATTACAAATTTTCCTAAAAACAATAATATATTGAGCATTATCCCAACAATACTGCACAGCGTTCCATATACTTTTCTCACCTTATCTTCTTTATCTGATTTTATAAATATATTTGCCAATAGTGTAATCATAACTTACTCCTTGAACTTATTTACAATTGTATTTATTTATAATTATATTTATTTCATTTTACCACTATTATATTCTTTTAACTCCGTTTTGTAAAATAAGGATTCAGCATATTACAGTTGCCTTACAACAATTCTGTAATAATACTGAATCCTTATTACTCTTTCACGTATTCAATTCTACGAAAATGTCACTCTATTATTTCAAGAAATCCAAATCACCATCATAAGAACTTACATTGAGCACACTGCCCTTATAAACGATGTTCTTAGCAATGATTCTTCCTTCCATATTAAATGTTGAAGACTCAATGGTAACTGTACCGTTTGGCGCATATATAAGTCCTTTAAATCTTGCGTATGAAGATTTGATTGTAATATTTCCATTGCTTGCAAGCAATGTTCCACCATTTGCATAGTTATCATAGATTGGAGACTCTATAAATATATCCTCATCCGCAATCTGTGCATCTGTTTCAGGTGTATCTATTGCTCCGCATACTCTTGTTCCATTTGCAATATTTGTTACAACTGCGTTAAACGAAACAGGAAGCACTGCTTCACATGTATTTGAAATGTTAAGAATAGATGTGTTCACTTCAATATTTGTGTTTGAATGCATTGTTCCACCGACAGTAATAATTGCACCGTCTAATTCTATTCCGTTTGTCTCATTTTCATTATTTAATGAGATAAGCGCGCCGTCACCAAATATTTTATTATAGTCAGGTTTCTTCTTAGTATCAAGAATAAATCCGTCTCCCTCAAGAGGAATGATTCTTCCGTCTTCAAGTAATGCCTCATGGCAGATATAATACTCTCCGTTTTCGGCATAACTAAAATCATCAATTGCAATTACTGTTTCTGTCGAAGACACTTTTTCAAATCCATCAAGACTCAAAGAGATCTCACTCTCATAAACAGTATCATTTGTTTCTGCATTAACAATTCTTATTATTTCTTTAGCATTCTCAATTCTGTTCTTAAATTCATTTTTAACTGCCTTAGAAATAACAAGTTCATCTGTATTCTTAAGAATCTTCTTTGACAATGTAACATTTCCGGAAATATCAACATATGAAGCATCAATCTCCTCTACTGTTACAGTCTTTGTGCTGCGGGTCACCAGATAAGAACCGTCATATACTGATGCCTCAATAGTATATTCTCCGGCTTCGCTTTCAGCCGTGTTCCATGTCACTGCGTGATCAATATAACTTGATACCATAATCTCATCAAGTTCTTTGCTGTAAGTCTTTACAACATTTCCTTGTGAATCTTTAATGCTAATTACGCTAACCAGATTCTTGGCAGTATTCTTATCTGAATTGTTGTATACTCTGTGCTCAATCTGAGCGTTATTATACTGCATGTACTCATCATCATCTGATGTCAGCCTGTCTGCAATATTTTCGGTATAGCGAACAACCGGTAAATAAATATCATCTGCCGGTACAGCTATACGCTTTCCAATTGCATCGGTAAATGTCAGTGTAATATCCTTAAGTACAGGTGCATCACTGCCGACTTTCAGCCCTTCCATTGTCTGAGGAATATTGAAGTTAATCTGTTCACCCTCATATAAATGTTCAAACTTCTTTGTAAACACTGAACCATCATACAACGTCCCTGTAAATACAAGGTCAGTAGCTTTGTTTCCGTTTTCGTTTACAACATACTTGCTTTCTTCATTACTGATAATATACTGTTCAATCTGATCAAGTGTTGTATCATCTGATAGTTCATAGAATTTTCCTTCCACTGATGAAGACCCTTCATCACTGTCACTATCTTTGTAAAGATTGCCGTATGCTTCTCTGTTAGTATCATTACCAACTGTCAACATAGTAATGTTCTTTTCATTAGCAGCGTTAATAATTCTGTCAGCATCATTTACAATATTCTCATCCTCTGAATCCGAAACGTTAATAATATATCTGCTGTCATAACTTTCAAAGTTATATGATGAAATAATATCTTCAAATTTCTTTCCACCGATAGCCTTCATTGAGATATTTGAGAATCTGAAAGAAGATATCTGTGAACAATAATGACTTCCATGGAAGGTAATTGGTCCATATCCGTCTCCTTCTACTTCTCCAACATTAATATTTTCCATAACAAGGTTATCATTGTCATATACAGATGCGAGATTATTCTCAACAACCAATTTGATATGGTGTTCCGAGCTGGTATTCTTTACAGATACACTCTTAATGGTTGTTTTCGAGTTTGATTTACCATTTCTAAACTTTGTTAAATCATTTGGTTTTATCTTATAAAGGTAAAGGCCGCCACTTCTTAATAATACACAGTAACCTTCAATCGTATTATCCTTTATTGAAGTATTAAACAAAAATCCTGCACCCTCAATTGTGTGCCAGTTATTTCCATCTTCTTTTTTAACATCAAACTCAAGTACTTTCTTTGTCTCGTTATTGCCTTCAAGATATAAGAAATCCTTATTTCCTTCAATACAATATCCAATCATTCTAATACCATCATTTTCATACAGAATATGCTTTGGAATATTATACTTAGCATAACCTTTGTCCGGTTCTATATAATCTATATGGTCATATTCCTGCCATGCAAATGTATCTTTTGCAGTATAATGTGTTGACTTTGTTGCACCAACATTTACAGTGTAACCAAGTTTCTCTAAGCTGTTTTTAATTTCTTCAATCTTGTCCGCATACTTATTTGCAATCTGTGCATCTTCTGTTCCTGTTGCAAGAACAAGGTCAACTGTCTTCTTTTCTCTGATTTTAACTGAGACATTGGCACTGTCTTTCGCTGCTACTAATTCGTCTTTATCAACATTTGTAAGAACAGCCATTTCCTGTCCTGATACGATAAATGTTGTTATTGCATTTTTAACTACTGTCTCACCAGCAGTTATTTCAGCTTCAAGTACATATGTACATGCCTCTGTTGTATCAAGATTAACTTCATCAAGCACAATACTATCAATACTATCAGTACTATCTTCACCAATTTCAACTACGCCATTCTTAACTTCTTTTGTTTTTCTCATAAGGTGCCAGTTGATAACCAAATCACCTTCTACTTCATCGGCATTTTTGAGGTCTATTGCCGCACGTAATGATGCCTTTACACTATCACCTTTGTTAGCAACCTGAATAACCTGTCCATAATTTTCAGATTCTGTGTCTGCATTATAGAATGCAAGGTTCAGTTCTTCTGCAACAAAAGACTTGTTAACAGTAAACATATTTGAATACTTTGCTGCCACTTCATTATTGAAGTTGTTAATTACCTTTGCAACTACTCTGTATGAACCGTTAGGATAATCAGCAGTGTTGAATACAAGGGCTTCATTGTCAAGATCAATCACCTCTCCTTCAGGAGTTACAACTGAAACTGTAAGATATCCTTCTTCAGCATTAAACGAACTGTTAACCGTAATATTAACATTTTCATCACTGTTAAATATTGATGCATTTTCACCTTCATCTGTTGTAAATGATATATCGTCAATGCTTGCCTTGATTGTATTCTGTTCTCTTACCATCAATTCAAGATACATAGCTGTTGCAAGGGGATCTGCAAATACACTTCCGTCTTCTGCCTGCAAATCATAATACTCTGACACATCATACTCACTGTCCATCTTTAATTTGAACAATGCTGTATTGAAATGCTGATAAACATTTTCCAGTTTGTCTGAGCTAAGATTTGTTAATGGCACAGCATTTTTATCAAGGTAACTTCTAAGCTTTGCTATCTCAGCCGAAAACTCAGTCTTAAGATTCATCTCATCATTAATACAATCTGCAAGAATGTTAGCTATATCAGCTGTAAGTTCGGCATTTGACTTAAGCCCCGGCTGATAACCAAAACCACCATCCTTATTCTGATTTGAGAAAATATATCTTGTAGCATTTGTCATTGCATCAGTCTCACCTAATACCTGAAGTGCCTTCAATGCGATTTTAGTGTCTAATATGTCGCTCTGATAGTTTTTTGCAAGGCCAAAACCTCCGTCGGAGTTTTGGAGGGATAAGATATATTCAACTTCTTCCTCATCAACACTATTATCCACTTGTACAGAAAAGAAATACGAATCGCTGTTTTCCAAACTTTCATCACTATCAAATATAATTTTGTATAAATGCTTATAAGCGCTCAATAATTCATCACTATTATTTCCATATCGAATTACATTTTTAACATAATTAACAGTTTGAAATTTAACATTACCCAAACTATCTATCCCATCTTTTATATACACACACGCACTATTGATATCATATTTCACATTCTCTTTTTCTTTAGAATATACGTCAATACTGTTTAATACTGTACAACATAATAGCAGAACACTAACTAATCGTTTAAACGTAGACTTTTTATTCATTTTCATTCTCCTTTTCTACAACAAACGAATTATACAGGTCGATCAGCATATTTGCAAATCTCCCAAATGGTTTATTAACATATCCAACAACGTATGGATTCACACAATAAACATATGGATTATCCTCTCCTAATTGTAAAAAATTAAATACTTCATAATATACTGTGGAATAAAATAAACACTTCTGTAGATCAATTTCGAATCGCAAGAATAATGGATACGCTTCTTCATCCTCAATCAAATCTTTACTATAGTCAATAAAATTACCTTCATCATCTATTAACAAATAATCATTTCCAGTCCACATATCACACTTTTTACCGGCATTTTGCAAAAAAATCTTATATTGTTTAGGCAAAACTGCGCCATCCGGAAGAGCTTTTTCAATAATCTGTATCTCTTCATCAGAATATCCCACATTTTCCATAGCTGTATTTATTCTTAAGAACTCAAAAAATTCACCTAAATCATCACTTCCGTTATACTCAATAGTGTATTTTTCTTCTGGTGTTGTCATTATTTTATCTTACCCCCTTTAATAACATAGTACCCTCCAGTACTATCGTACACATGTATTTCCTTGTTTTCTAAACTTATTCGGTAATAGATTTGTAAGCACGTCATTATTAATATACTGCTTAAAATCATTTGTAAGATATGTGCCAAATCTTTTCCACCTTTCCTGCTCATCGGATAGTCGCTCCAGAATTGTCACGTCAACCACGTTCACAACCGAATCATCTCCATGAGCCCACATCAACTCTATCATTTTGCAGTATGTATGCACTCATTGCCTGTTTATATTGAAGTATGCCCAAAAACTTAAATCCCCAATCTCCCAATTATGGCGCCGTCATCATCCTTTCCCATAATTTCAAATCCCAGACTCAGGCACAGTTTTTGTGAAGCCATGTTCTCAGGATGCCAACAGGCATAGATGTTTTCAACTTCTCCGTATGGAAAACTTTTAATATAATCGATAATTTGTCGCACAGCTTCCTTACCATACCCCTGCTGCTGATATTTCTTATCAATCATCAGGCGATATATTTCATATGCCGGCATATCATCGTAATCACATTCTTTCTCATATGTGATCAGCGTGAAACCAATTAATTCATCATCATTGTAAATCGCCTTGGGAATACAGCGATAATATTTCTCTGCTTCTGCTGGATTTATATCAGAATGAGCATAGGCTTCCGCAAGGCTAAAGATGTTTGGATTCACAAATGGTCGCTGGAAATCATGGACATCTAATTCAATGCAAGACATCCAGTTGCTGTGATTCACTTCTCTTAAGTTTATCATTTCAAACCTCCCATATAATCAGAGAAAGCGCCAATCCCAAGACCAGCGCTCTCAATACATTACCTATGTATGTATAATCGTGTCATTTCCGGTTCGTCGTCTCCCTGTGCCATACAATAGAATTCCCATCCATACTTTTCATAGAAGCCTATGTGGTCTGTCACCAGATAGATTGGTGAGACATCTCTTTTCTTCATATCTTCCACTACCAGATTCAATAAAGTTCCGGCAATTCCCTGGCAACGATAATCTTCCTCAGTATATACTGCACATACATTCGGGGACAAGTCTTTTCGATCATGGAAATCATTATCAATCACTCCCATGCCGGCGATAATGCGGTCGCCGTCAAGACACAAATACCAACCGTTTTTTGTTTCATTGTTTAAGAATGCATCCATGCACTCCAGGTATGCTTCTTTTGGCACACCCCATTTATTGTGGAACCATTCTGCTGCTTCGTCCTTTAATTCAGGGACTTGATCCAATGTGAAATACTTGTAACCACTCATAATATCCTCCTCTATGCTGAACGTCTTGTTTCTCTTAATATTCTGCGAATACTTTTCTCTGATAAAGCATATTCAGATGCAAGATCCCGTACTGATTTTCCTTTTCGATACATCTCACAAATATTGTCATTTCGTGTTCGATAATAGCCTCTCGAATCGGTCTGGCTTCCCCACTCCTTTTTCTCCTTGCAGGGAATATAGATGTTGACACCACTTGCATACTGCTGAATAATTTCAATTACTTCCTTGGGCAGAATTTCTTCCGCTTTGATATAGCTCATATAATCCTCCTTTTATTTTTTCGGATTCATCTGAGCATAATTTCAATTTTATTTTATGCCCAGACTACTGAGCGATAACATATCTTTTACGCATAAACATACCTTTCCTTTCTTTTTTACTCTGTTTCAATCATACAGAACAAGAAGCCCAAAAACAAGCCCAACTTTTCTTCTAAGCATTTTTTCTCCACTATTATAAAATATGATACTTCTCAACAAATTCGTCAAAGGAATCTGCAACGTGGTATGTTACAGGATTACATTCTCCTGATTCTTCATGACTTAACACACACACTCTTGGATTTTCTTCATACTCGTTATTCTTACCTTTATCAAGACACAAGAAATCTCCTCCAAACAATTCCGCAAATGGCATTAATCCAAAAGATGTGGCGTCTTCGTCGTAATAAAAAAGTCCAAATGCCGTTGATTGAACGCACCCTATATCATAGTATCTGTTAACACCATTGCTATACTCTTTTTTTACTATGCCAAAAAATCTTGTTACAAGCCTAATTCTATTAGCTTCAATCTCAAAATCTATTGGCTCAGCACAATTATATTTTTTTAAAAACTCAAAAAAACTCTGCGGTGGAGTAACTTTCCACACTCTATTTACTTTATAAGTATACTCTTCTTCTGTAGGAATTGGTTCAATTATACTTCCCTCTGTTATCTTAATCATATTAAATCTCCTCTCATAAATATAACAATCATTTTCTTTATCTTTCATTAATATAACTTATAGGAAGAAATGCAAGCGACTGCGAAGCAGGCATTTGCATTTACACTATAAGTTAACGAGAAATACGAAGTATTTCGAGATTATGAAAGCACGTAGTGCTTCTCATAATATTGATTATCATTGCAATTAGATTATTAACTGCTCACTATTAGTGTTATCAACACCACTCTAAACTAATCCCAGATGCTTCTCAACCAAAGAAACTGTTTCTTCTACGCTTCTTTTGGTGTCTCGCTCAATCCAGAAATAGTTTCCTGCCTTT
>JAEELL010000085.1 GCA_016282745.1 Lachnospiraceae bacterium | reverse complement strand
ATGTTTTTGTTTTTATTCATGTTTATCCTTTCTGACAGACAGATAACCATGAATATAGTATCAAAAACTATGTGCAAGAGTAAATTCCGTTTTTGGTGATTTTGAGATAAAAGTGGCGGAATTTAAAATTTCACATTACGAATTAAAAATATATTTTTCAGGTAAAAAAAGTTTGATTGTGTCCGAAAATTATCCCATATGACCATGTATAATTATAAATGTTGAAAGACAGAAGGAGGAAAACAGTAAAAAATGAAAATAATAATGTTTACAAATAGTATGTTGCATAATGAAATAAAAAGTGATATAGTGTGAGTGAGGGGATGAAGCATAATCGAGAAGGAGAAGGATAATAGCAAAGTTACAAGCAAACTTGTTTTCAGAAATTTTCAGAAATATGAAGTTGATTCGTAAAAAGTAAAGATAAAAAATATGTGCGAAAACTGCGCACAAAGTCGTTGACAGATGCACAAAACTGTATTAATATAATTGTACGAACATAAGTTCGAAAGGAGAACGATATGAACAAAGAAGATAAATTAAAAGCGTTAGATGCAGCCATTACACAGATTGAAAAGGCCCATGGTAAGGGATCTATTATGAGATTAGGTGATAAAGCAGCCAATTTGAATGTTGAGACTATCCCAACAGGTTCACTTAGTTTGGATATTGCACTTGGTCTTGGAGGTATTCCAAAGGGAAGAGTTGTTGAGGTGTACGGTCCTGAATCATCAGGTAAGACTACAGTTGCACTTCATATGATAGCAGAGGTTCAGAAGCGCGGAGGTGTGGCAGGCTTTATTGATGCTGAGCATGCTCTTGATCCGGTATATGCTAAGAATATAGGAGTAGATATTGATAATTTGTATATTTCACAGCCGGACTTTGGTGAGCAGGCACTTGAGATTGCTGAGACTATGGTTAGATCCGGTGCTGTTGATCTTATTGTTATTGACTCTGTTGCAGCATTAGTTCCAAAGGCTGAAATTGATGGAGAGATGGGAGATTCTCATGTGGGATTACATGCCAGACTTATGTCTCAGGCCCTTAGAAAATTGACACCTGTTGTCAATAAGACTAATTGTACGGTCGTATTTATCAACCAGCTGCGTGAGAAGGTTGGAGTTATGTTTGGTAATCCTGAAGTTACTACAGGTGGTAGAGCTTTGAAGTTCTATGCTTCTGTCAGACTTGATGTCAGACGAGTTGAGACACTTAAGCAGGGCGGAGAGGTTATAGGTAACAGAGCTCGAGTGAAAGTAGTTAAGAATAAGATATCACCACCGTTTAAGGAAGCAGAGTTTGATATTATCTTTGGTAAAGGTATTTCCAAGGAAGGTGATATATTGGATCTTGCAGCAAATGCAGGAATTGTTAACAAGTCGGGAGCCTGGTACGCCTATAACGGCGATAAGATTGGTCAGGGGCGCGAAAATGCTAAGGCTTGGCTTGCTGAGAACCCTATGGTTATGGAAGAGATTGATGCCAAGGTGAGAGAATTCTATTGTAAGAAGCCTGAAGATGAAGTAGTTACAGAAGAACAGACAAATGAGAAAGATGGTGAGTAATGTATAGGGTTACGGAAGTATCCCCTTACAATAAGCTGAAAGTAAGAGTAAAACTGGAATCCGGTTTTACTTTTGCTTTATATAAGGGTGAGATATCTAAATATAAGATTTCCACAGATGAATACATATCAGAGGATTTGCTTAAGCAGATTGTTGATGAAGTGCTGAAGAAGAGAGCGAAAGAAAGAGCATTGTATCTTATCAGTGATGTAACCAAAACAAAAAAACAGATTACTGACAAGCTGGAGAAAGATTATTACCCAAAGAGTGTTATTGATTACGTCATTGGTTTTTTAGAGGAGTATTCCTTTGTAGATGATTATGGTTTTGCATGTAGTTATGTGCAGACATATTCTTCTAAGAAGAGTGTTTCTCAGCTGAAGTATGATTTGTATAAGAAAGGAATCGACAAATCAATTATTGAGTCGGCCTTATCCGAGTTTGAGATTGATGAAGATGCTTCTATTGACAGATTGATAGAGAGAGGAATCAGAAAGTATGATATTACTGATATGTCCGGCAGACGAAAATTATATGCCATGCTCATGAGAAAAGGATATGGATATGATTGTATCAACAGAGCTATAAACAGGGTTAAGGATAATTCCTGCATAGATTAATTGTTCAGTTGATATAGCGTATTTTATCTGGCATGAAAATAAATGGAAAATGTATAGATTTGGCAATGTTGTCATGATTCTTTTGCTTTAATTGTGTATTTTGACAAAATATCACAAAAAATTCATTGATTATTTGTATATTTATGATGCACTTTGCTTGACATAACTACTTATACGCGATAGAATAAAAATGTTGTTTTGCACAATGAAAATAGAATAAGGAGGTGCTCCTGTGGATACAGTTACGGTTATTATAATTTGTGTAATTGAGTTCGTCGTGGTAGCACTTGTTTCTTCACTTATTACATCTTTTTATAAAAAAAATGTATCAGAAAAGAAGATTGGAAGCGCAGAGGATAAAGCGAGAGAGATTATTGACAATGCTTTAAAGACTGCTGAGACCAAGAAGAAAGAAGCACTCTTAGAAGCTAAGGAAGAAAACCTTAAGGCTAAGAATGAGCTTGAGAAAGAAACAAGAGAGCGAAGATCAGAGTTACAGAAATATGAGAAACGTGTTCTTAGTAAGGAAGAGGCTGTTGAGAAGAAGGCTGAACAGTATGAAAAGAAGGAAGCCGCTCTTCACAAACGCGAAGATGAACTTACTAAGTTAAAGGCAGAAGTTGATCAGTTAAATGCTCAACGTATACAGGAATTAGAAAGAATCTCTGGATTGACCTC
Source organism: Lachnospiraceae bacterium (assembly GCA_016282745.1). GTDB lineage: Bacteria > Bacillota > Clostridia > Lachnospirales > Lachnospiraceae > SIG293. The sequence goes on along the minus strand of JAEELL010000085.1, from coordinate 93,099 downwards.
CGAACAGGCAAAAGAATATTTATTACAATCTGTTGAAGAAGATGTTAAACATGAAACAGCCAAACTTATCAAGGAATTGGAAACAAGAGCAAAAGAAGAGGCAGACAAGAAAGCTAAAGACTTAGTTGTTACAGCTATACAGAAGTGTTCTGCTGATCATGTTGCAGAGACAACTATTTCAGTTGTCAACCTTCCAAATGATGAAATGAAAGGTAGAATTATCGGTCGTGAGGGTAGAAATATCAGAACTCTCGAGACACTTACAGGTATTGATTTGATTATAGATGATACACCTGAAGCAGTAATTTTATCCGGATTTGACCCAATCAGAAGAGAGGTCGCAAGAATTGCACTTGAGAAACTTGTTGTTGATGGAAGAATTCATCCGGCAAGAATTGAAGAGATGGTAGAAAAGGCTCAGAAAGAAGTCGATACTATGATCAAAGAAGAAGGTGAGGCTGCAACTCTTGAAGTTGGAGTACATGGATTACATCCTGAGCTTGTTAAACTTTTAGGTAAGATGAAGTTCAGAACAAGTTATGGTCAGAATGCTCTTAAGCATTCAATTGAAGTTTCCCTTTTATCAGGCTTGCTTGCATCAGAACTTGGGCTCGATGTCAGAATGGCAAAGAGAGCAGGTTTGCTTCATGATATAGGTAAGGCAGTTGACCGTGAGATGGAAGGCTCGCATATTCAGCTTGGTGTTGACCTTTGTAGAAAATATAAAGAGTCAGCTCTTATTATCAATGCTGTAGAAGCTCATCACGGTGATGTTGAGCCACAGTCATTGATTGCATGTATAGTACAGGCGGCGGATGCTATCTCAGCAGCCAGACCTGGCGCTAGAAGAGAAACATTAGAAACATATACAAACAGATTGAAAGAATTAGAAGACATTACAAACTCTTACAAGGGAGTTGAGAAATCTTTTGCTATTCAGGCGGGTAGAGAGGTTCGTATTATGGTAGTACCTGAACAGATTACTGATGATGACATGGTATTATTGGCTAGAGATATTTCAAAACAAATCGAAGATGAGTTAGAGTATCCTGGACAGATTAAGGTTAATGTTATCAGGGAATCCAGAGTGATTGATTATGCTAAGTAAAATTGCGCGATAGGCGCTGTGCATAAAATAATATGGCAGTTGTGAGAATTTCTTGCAACTGCCTTTTATAATGTGATATACTTTTTAATGGTTTGTGATTTAAAATATATAGAATAATCAGGATTATGAGGTATTAGATAATTGGAAAAATCGATGATTATGTAATTAGATAATTGGATAAATCGATAATTATGTAATTAGATAATTGGATAATGCGATGATTTGATTTTAATACTGAAAATAGTCACAAATTAGAAAGATTAAATAAAGGAAGTAGATTCCCGTTTTTGTAGGAGGATTATTATGAGTAAACTTGGTTTTATTGGAATGGGTAATATGGGATATGCAATGTTAAAGGGGACTTTGAAGTCATTTGTTCCTTCTGAGATTGTTTTCTCTGATGCTGATGCAAAGAGAATGGAAACAGTATCAAACGAAACCGGTGTTGAGGCTGTTACTTCCAATGCGGAATGTGTACACAGAACAAAATATGTTGTTCTTGCGGTTAAACCACAGTTTTTTGATATTGTTTTAGAAGATATTATAGATGTTGTAACACCTTCGCATGTTATTATTTCAATTGCACCTGGTATTACAATTGCAAATATAAAAGAAAAATTAGGCTCTGATATCAGAGTTGTAAGAGCAATGCCTAATACTCCTGCGTTAGTTGGTGAAGGTATGACTGGTGTCTGCTATGAAAAGAATGATTTTTCTGTAGAAGAACAGGATAATATCAAAAAAATATTTGAAGCTATAGGTAAGATGAAGATAGTTAGTGAGAAGAATATGAGCGCTGTTACATGTGCCAGTGGTTCATCACCTGCTTATGTATATATGTTTATTGAAGCGTTAGCAGATGGCTGTGTAATGTGTGGAATGTCAAGAAATGACGCATATGAATTTGTTGCGCAGACAGTTCTAGGTTCAGCTAAGATGGTTCTTGAAACTAAGAGACATCCTGGAGTGCTAAAGGATATGGTATGTTCACCGTCAGGAACAACTATTCAGGCTGTTAAGGAACTTGAAGACGCTGGTTTCAGAAGCGCACTTATCAAAGCTACAGAGGCATGCTACAAAAAGAGTGAGCATATTGACTAGATTCATTTTTTATTAATCTAATAGTGATAAGAGTATCGAATAAAAGCGATATTGATTATACAAACGAATAGGACGGTTTGGCATGGAAGAATTTGTAAGATACGACAGAGAATTAAAATATAAAGGAAAGATTATCGACATTTACAAAGATTACATTACAACGCCTGCAGGCAAGAATGTTGAATGGGATTTCATTGGTCACAAAGGTGCTGCGGCAGTTATACCTGTGCTGGATGATGGTTCTATTATATTGGTTAAGCAGTGGAGAAATTCCATTGACAGATTTACATTGGAGATTCCTGCAGGGGGACGAGACGGCGGAAATGAAGATACAAAATCTTGTGCAGCTCGTGAACTGGAGGAGGAAACAGGATATAAATCTGATGATATTGAGTTTTTGCAGACAATAGTTCCGGTTGCTGCATATTCACAGGAAACTATTGATATTTATGTTGCGAGAAATCTTGTGCCAACAAAACAGAATCTTGATCCTGATGAGTTTATAAATGTGAACAGGTATAAGGTTAAGGACTTGGTTGATATGATTTTGAATAATGAGATTCAGGACTCAAAGACGGCAGCTTCCATAATGGCATATTATGTGAAATATTGTGTGAATAAATAGAAGTGATATATGATTTGCATAATGGCATATTAAAAAATTTCCGCATAATAGTAAATGCATTGTTTTGACATAATAGTATACACAAGTTTTATACATAATAGCACGAAAAAAGATTAACATAAAAATATTATGTTTGAATAGAATGTACTAATATTTTTATGGCGTGTTACTGAATGGATTTGAGAGTTATCAGATTATTAAATAAGCTTGATTTTAAACTTTACCCGGCTTTATTATCAGTTACTGTTTTTACAGTTTTGATTAATATAGTCGGAGTAAAGTTTTTTTTGTTTGATATAGAGTTGTCTGAAACGATGATTGATATAAATGTAGTGTGCCTGTTAGTATTCTTGACGAACCTATTTGTTTTTGTGATAAAGAAGGCAATTGTTGTGTTTATTACATTACTATTTAAAAGAAAAAGAATTATTGAATTCCTTTGGATTTTTTATTCTGTTGCTATGATGCAAATAATGTTTGTTAACATTTTGAATTCAGGAATAGGGTTAAAACATATCCTTTATATGATGATTATATATATACCAAGATATCTTGTTAACATACTGGGAATTATTGTCTTTGGTAAATCGGCGTCCCTTATAAATGACTACAAAAAAGAAACAAAAGTGGTGAGAGAGATAATGATTTTTTTAAAAATTGGAATGATATTACTCATATATTCATTTATTTTTACAATTTTGTGGGGAAATGTAATATTTTTTTTACAAATTTTTTAAGAAAAAAATTACAATATGTAGTAGTGCTAATGAAAGATAAAACGAGATGTGGTGTAAAACCCGGAAAATCCCTGATTTTTGGCGTGATTGTGGACAAAAAATAGATTTGATTTTATTTATGTTAACATATATAATGTTATTTATCAGCAGAAAAAAATGAGTATGAATGATAAGATTATTCATTTAAAGATTTGTCGAAGAACGGATGATTAAGAATAAAAATAGAGAAAAACTACGGAAAAGGTTTACAATATGCAACAGATAATCGAAGAATTTATTGTACAAATGCATAACACTAAAAATACTTCTGCCAACACTGAAGTCTCATATAAGAGAGACCTTACTAAGTTGTTTGAGTATTTGCAGTGGAAAGAAGTTGATGATGTTACGATCGAGGATCTGACAGGATATATATCTTATCTCAAAGAAAAGGGAAGAGCAGACACTACTATTTCAAGAACTATAGCTTCCATGAAAGCATTTTTTTCATTTACCAATGAATTCAGATATTCAAAGTTTAATGTGGCAAATGACTTAAAGGCTCCAAAGATTGAAAAGAAAGAACCGAAAGTTCTTTCAATCCAGGAGATTGAATTGTTGCTCGGGTGCCCAAATAAGAATACTCCTAAGGAACTGAGAGATAAGGCAATGCTTGAGCTGTTATATGCTACAGGAATCAGAGTGTCGGAGATTATTAATTTAAAAGTTTCAGATATAAGCTTTGAAAATGAGTGTATTATTTGCCATGAGAGAAACAAAGACAGAGTTATTCCTTTTGGTAATGATGCAAAAAATGCATTAATTAATTATTTGAAAAATGGTCGCAACAGCATTGTTGGAGATTTATCAAAGAACACAATTCTGTTTCCTAATATTTCCGGTCAGGAGATGAGCAGACAGGGTGTTTGGAAGATGATTAAGAACTATGGAAAGAAAGCCGGAATTAAGGCTGAGATAACTCCGCATACGCTCAGACATTCATTTGCTTCACATCTTGTAGAAAATGGAGCAGAATTGAAGGCGGTTCAGGAGATGCTTGGACATTCAGATATTTCAACTACACAGATATATTTGTCCAAAGAGAATAAACGCTTGAGAGAAGTATATGCAAAAGCGCATCCAAAAGCTTAAGTAAGTTTGATCATAACTATACGTAAATATGTGAGCAAATAAATATTATAAAAAGTATAACTAAGTGAAACGAAAGAGGTGTGCGTGATGAACACACCGTGATACATAAAAAAGAAATGATAAAGGACCCGATGTTTGAGAAAAAGATTTTCTGATTCCCAAGTACCGGGTTTCTTATTTTTACTTTATTTTTTAATACATATTTATCAATGCAAATACATAAAACAAAAAAATCCACGCTATTATTTTAAAATAGCGTGAAATTTTTGTTGTTATTTAATATTTTGATATTCTACAAATATCCGTATACTATGTTGATTAATTCAACAGTCTTGTCCCAACCGATGCAAGGATCAGTAATTGATTTGCCGTATATACCCTCGCCAACTTTCTGAGCACCGTCTTCTATATAACTTTCAACCATAAGACCTTTTACAAATGATTTCAATTCAGGAGAGTGTTTGCGGTTGTGCATAATCTCTTTTGCAATTCGAATCTGCTCTAAATACTGCTTGTTTGAATTTGAGTGATTTGTATCAACAACAACTGCAGGATTTGCAAATCCTTTTTTGATATACATGTCATATAACTGGATTAAATCTTCGTAGTGATAGTTTGGAATACACTGACCGTATTGGTTAACGGCACCACGAAGAATAGCATGGGCAATATCGTTACCGCTTGTCTCTACATCCCAGCCTCTGTAAAGGAATGAGTGACCTGCCTGAGCAGCCTCGATGGAATTGAGCATGATTGATAAATCTCCACTGGTAGGATTCTTCATACCAACAGGAATGTCAATTCCGGAAGTTGTAAGTCTGTGCTGCTGATCTTCAACAGAACGGGCACCAACTGCCACGTAAGATAAAATATCTGAAAAATATCTGTGATTTTCCGGATAGAGCATCTCATCTGCAATTGGGAATCCTGTATTCTCCATTATTTTAAGGAAAAGGTGTCTGATTGTGATAAGACCCTGAAGTAAATCAGGAGCTTTTTCAGGATCAGGCTGGTGGAGCATACCTTTGTAGCCTTTTCCGGTTGTTCTTGGTTTGTTTGTATATACTCTTGGAATGATGATAATCTTATCTTTTACCTTCTCCTGAATATCTTTGAGACGGTTAGTATAATCTAAAAGGGCTTCTTCATTATCTGCTGAACATGGCCCGATAATGAGAATGAATTTATCAGATTCACCTGTAAATACTTTTCTGATTTCCTTGTCATTTTCTTCTTTTTTCTTTGCAATAGCTTCCGGAACAGGATACATATTCTTGATTTCCTGAGGGGTTGGAAGCTTTCTGTAAAATTCAAAGCTCATATTTTTCCTCCGATATTAATTATAAAACAATTTACAATAGTAAAGTATAACATATTTATCAAAATCTTCAATAATAAATGATTTTAAGAAAATATTAATAAATTTACGACTTTACAAAGAAACAATTATGTTATATTTTAAATATTGATATTTTTGCAGTATAATCTATTTATAGTGAACAGGGAAATTTGCATATTTGTTTTTGAGAAACAGAGAGGTGATTATATTATGGCAAAAAGAGTTATATGGATAATTTTGGACAGTGTCGGAATCGGATGTGCGCCGGATGCGGAAAGATTTGATGATGCCGGAGCTGATACTCTTGGACATATTTATGAAACCAAGAAAGAAAAGGAAGATTTTTCACTGCCAAATCTGGAATCATTAGGGCTTGGTATGATTGATGGAGTAAACAAAAGCATCAATTCATGTGACAAGACCCGTGGAGTCTATTTTAAGTGTTCAGAAAAATCTGCAGGAAAAGATACTACTATCGGTCATTGGGAGATGACAGGAATAATAACGCAAAGACCTTTTCCGACCTTCAAGGATGGTTTCCCAAAAGAAGTAATTGATGAGTTTATAAAAGAATGTGAATTGCCAGGGGTACTTGGAAATAAAGTTGCATCCGGCACGGTTATTCTGGATGAGCTTGGAAGTGAGCATATAAAAACCGGAAAACCGATTGTCTACACTTCTGCGGACAGTGTTTTTCAAATTGCATGTCATACCGATGTATATCCAATTGAAAAACTGTATGATATGTGTGAGAAAGCAAGAAAGATTTTGAGGGATGAAAATGCTGTTGCAAGGGTTATTGCAAGACCTTTCGCAGGAGAGGAAGGTCAGTTTTACAGAACTTCCGACAGAAGAGATTTTTCCCTGAAGCCTGACGGGAATAATCTGCTTGTTAATTTGAATAAGAACAATATTCCGGTATATGCAGTTGGCAAGATTGAAGATATTTTTGCCGGTGTGGGAATAAGTGAGGCTGTCCATACAAAAGACAATATGGACGGTGTGGATAAAACAATAGAATATATGAAAAATAAGACGGAAGAGTGTCTGATTTTTACAAATCTTGTTGAGTTTGATTCGAAATGGGGTCACAGAAGAGACTTGGAAGGATATGCACAAGGACTTGTAGATTTTGATAAAAGGCTTGTAGAGATTATGGAATTGATGACTGAGGACGATTTACTTGTTATTAATGCTGATCACGGTTGCGATCCTACTTATAAAGGAACTGATCATACCAGAGAGTATATACCTGTTCTGATGTATGGCAAGAATCTTGCAACAGCAAATGCCCATGTAAGGGACACATTTGCTGATATAGGAACTACTATTGGCAGTTATTTTGGAGTTGTTTCGCCAAACGGAAAAGAGGTTATATGAAGACTGTAAATGATATGGAAGTTATGTATCACATCAACATGAAAAAAGGTGATGTGGGTGAGTATTGCATATTGCCGGGAGATCCCGGAAGATGCAAAAAGATAGCAGAGTACTTTGACGATGCGCATTTTGTGACATCAAACAGAGAGTTTACAACATACACAGGGACCATAGCAGGAAAGAAAGTTTCTGTTACGTCAACGGGAATCGGCGGTCCCTCAGCGGCCATTGCTATGGAAGAGTTGGCAAAGATTGGGGTTCATACCTTTATTAGGATTGGTACATGCGGAGGCATTAATCTCAAAGTTAAATCCGGTGACAGTGTCATTGCAAATGCTGCCATAAGGCATGAAGGAACAAGTAGGGAATATGCGCCTATTGAGTATCCTGCGGTATCTGATTTTGAAGTGACAAGAGCGCTTGTGGATGCCTGCAGAGAACTTGGTAAGAATTATCATTGCGGAGTGGTTCAGTGCAAAGATTCTTTTTATGGACAGCACAGCCCTGAAGTGATGCCGGTTTCTTATGACCTTCTCAACAAATGGGAGGCATGGAAGCGATTGGGAGTTCTTGCAAGTGAGATGGAGTCGGCAGCTTTATTTACTGTTGCAGCTAGACTTGGGGTCAGATGTGGTGCTGTTTTCAATGTTGTTTGGAATCAGGAAAGAAAAGCACTGGGGTATGAAGAAGAGGATTGCCTTGATACAGACAGTTCTATTCAGGTTGCAATTGAGGCAATTAAGAAATTAATCGAGGAATAAACAATGTTTAAAAATAAAAAGATAAAAGATATTTTTCTCAATATAAAAAATACTGTTCAGGAAAATTTTAAGCAATATAAAGATATATTCAAAAAAACATACAATAAACGGATTGTATATATGTATTTATTTGACGCTATTATTGTTACACTGATAATTGAGATGCTGGCAAGACATTCATTTGCAAAGGGAATATATTATCTGATTTCATCACCTTATGTTCTCCTTTGTAATGCTATGATTGTTTTAATGACATTATCTGTAACACTGCTTATGAGAAGGCGTATTTTCGGTATGGCAGTTATTTCTATCATATGGATTATATTTGGAGTGGCAAACAGCGTATTGCTTTCTTACAGGGTTACGCCATTTACGGCGGTCGACCTTATGCTGATAGACAGTGCAATTGCCATTATGAATAAATATGTAAGCCCACCGATGATAGTGCTTATTGTACTGCTTGCCATCGGTGCAGTTGTAGGACTTATGTTTATATGGAAGAAAATACCTAAGATTGATCATAAGATAAATGTAGTTAAGACAGCTGGAATTATTGCCCTTGTATATGCGGTTGCTCTCGGATCGATTAATCTTGGAATAAGTGCGGACCTCTTGTCCACAAAGTTTGGTAATCTGGCTGACAGCTATAATGAGTTTGGTTTTGTTTATTGCTTTGTAAACAGCCTTTTGAATACAGGTGTTGATAAGCCGCAGGATTATTCTGACGAAAAGATTAAGAGTATTAAAGATGAGACTAAAGATCACACAAAAGAAGAAGAGGTTAAAAAGACACCGAACCTTATTTTTCTTCAGTTAGAATCATTCTTTGATGTAAACAATATGAAAAATCTTACTTTCTCAGAGAATCCGTTGCCTTATTATACAGAGTTAAAAGAAAAATATCCTCACGGACGTATGGATGTTCCGATTGTTGGAGCAGGAACTGTTAATACTGAGTTTGAGGTTATGACTGGCATGAATCTTGATGATTTTGGCCCGGGAGAATATCCATTCAAGACAGTTCTCAAGGAGAAAACATGTGAAAGCATATGTTATAATCTGAAAAATTACGGATATAAATGTCATGCTATACACAATAATACAGCAACTTTTTATAGTAGAAATCTTGTTTTCAGTAATCTCGGATATGACACATTTACTTCGGTAGAAACTATGAATGTTGAAGAGAGAACACCTATGGGATGGGCAAAAGATAAGTATCTTACCCAGTATATCATGCAGGCGCTCAGATCCAGCAAGAAACAGCAGGATTATATTTACACCATTTCTGTTCAGGGACATGGAAGTTATCCTTCTCATGAAGGAGATTTTCCAATCAAAGTCGAAGGCATTGATGATGTGGCAAGAAAAAATTCATTTGAATATTATGTGAGTCAGATTAATGAGATGGATGCATTTCTGAAAGAACTTACCGATGAATTAAGTACTTTGAAAGAAGATACTGTACTCGTGTTGTATGGAGATCACCTTCCAAGCCTTGGTATCACGGAAGAAGAACTTGTTGATGGAGATGTTTTTAAGGAAGAATATATTATCTGGAGTAATTTTGACGCAGGATTTGAGAATGAAGATATTGAGGCGTTCCAAATGCAGTCTAAGATATTGAGTCAGTTTAATATGGATGCAGGTGATATTAATAAATATACACAGAAACACAGACTTGACGAAGATCAGGATGAGTATTTGGAAGGACTTAAAAATCTGGAGTATGACATGCTTTATGGTGATAATCTCATTTATGAAGGAGAAAATCCTTACAAGGGTACAGATATCCAGTTTGGTCTCAAAAAAGTTATCTTCAGATCTATAAATCCGACTTTGGCTGAGGATGGAAAGATATATATTTATGGAAGTAATTTTACTCAGTATAGTCGTGTCTTTGTTAATGATAAGAAACTTGAAACTGAGTTTGTGGACCCAAGTACACTGATTGTTTATTATCCAGAGTTGGAAATCGGTGATTCCTTCCTTGTAAAACAGCAGAATTCAGACAGTCATGTCTTGATTGTGACGGATTCAATTGTTTATGAGGATGAGAACAATGAGGAAGATTCTGATGATAAAATGCATGAAGAAACCTCGGCAGTTGAGGAATCAAGTGGCGAAACTGAAGAAGTAACAAAGAAACACAAAAAGAAAAAGGAATAAATATAAATGACTCTCACTACAATATAATAAAAGAGTAGTGAGAGTTTTTTATGTTGAATAATTATGTCCTGTCGTGGCTGGTGGTGTGGCTTGCGGTGATTTTTGTTATTACCGGTACATTTCAGATTTATGGGAGTGTAGTGGAACAGAATAACTCAATTCAGAATAATGAAGTACATCAGAAGGTGGAAAAACAAAATTTGGAAAAACAAAATGAAAAAAATCGAGATGAAAAAAAACAAGATGAGAAAAGTCAAAATGTGAAAAATCAGAGTGAAGAGAATCAATTCGAAATGACTGCGAGAGAAAACTGCCTGATGGAGGCAATTTCAGGAACAATTCTTTTGGAGAAGAACAGCAAAGAGCATGTCAGTATTGCCAGTGTAACAAAAATTATGACGCTGCTCCTAATTTATGATGCACTTGAAAAGGGGATAATTAGTAAGGAAGATTTGGTTACAACCAGTTCTTATGCAAAGAGTATGGGAGGGTCACAGGTGTTTCTCGAAGAGGGAGAAAAACAGAGTGTAGAGACAATGATAAAGTGTATTGTAATAGCTTCCGGAAATGATGCGGCAGTTGCTATGGCAGAACACATAGCAGGTTCGGAACAGAAATTTGTTGAATTGATGAATGAGCGATGTACAAAATTGGAAATGAATGACACACATTTTGAGGACTGTACCGGTCTGACTGATTCAGATAACCATTATTCTTGTGCAAGAGATGTGGCGGTAATGAGCAGAGAACTGATTGTGAAATACCCGGATATTTTGAAATATTCCTCAATTTGGATGGAGACTATCATTCACAGTACAAATAAAGGAGATAAAGAATTTGTTCTGACAAATACAAATAAATTGTTGAAAGGAAATGAGTCTGTACTGGGATTAAAGACAGGAAGTACTTCTAAGGCAAAGTATTGTGTAAGTGTTGTGGCAAAGCAGGATAATATCACACTGATATCGGTTATTCTTGGAGCCAAAGATTATAAAGTGAGATTCAAAGAGGCTAATGAACTTTTAAAATATGGTTTTGCCAATTGCAGTATTTACAGTGATGATAGCGCAAAGAAAGTTAAATGTGAGGTGAAGGGTGGATTAAACAGTGAGTTGTTAGCGGAAAGAAAAGATAGATTTTGTTATGTATTTAAGGATGAGAAGAAAATAATAGAGAAAAAAATAAAAAGAGATAAAGAGATAACTGCTCCGGTCAAAAAAGGACAAAAAGTTGGAAAAGTTGAATATTACATTGAAGAAAATAAGATTGGAGAGGTGGATTTAATATCATGCGAAAATGTGAAAAAAGCACATTTTGTGCATGTTTTTTACAAAATAATACAATATATTGTGGCAATGATGTAATAAACCATTGAAAAAAACTGTTTTTTTATGTAAAATTGAAAAGTCGGGAAAATGGACGTATATTTTACCAGAAAGGAAGTCAAAGATGGATTTAGCTGTAAAGCTTGAAGTGTTTGAAGGTCCCCTTGATCTTTTGCTTCATCTTATAGATAAAAACAAAGTTGATATTTACGATATTCCAATAGTCGAGATAACAAGACAATATATGGAATATGTTGACGCAATGGACAAAGATGATTTGAATCTTGTCAGCGAATTTCTTGTTATGGCAGCAACTCTTGTCGACATCAAGTGTAAGATGCTTCTTCCAAAAGAGGTTAATGAAGAAGGCGAAGAGATAGATCCGAGAGAAGAACTTGTTGCAAAACTTATTGAATACAAGATGTACAAATATGCGGCTATAGAATTAAGAGACAGACAGTTATATGCAGGAAAGTCATTGTATAAGGAACCAACAATTCCTGATGAAGTACTTAAATACAGACCTCCGGTCAATCTTGATGAGATTTTAGAAGGCATGGATTTGAAGAAACTCAATGAGGTATTCCAGATGGTGCTCAAGAGACAGGTGGATAAGATTGATCCAATCAGAAGTAAGTTTGGTAAGATTGAGATGGAAGAGGTTAGCCTTACAGACAAGATTGATTATGTAAAGCATTATACCAGAGAGAGACGAAACTGCAGTTTTAAGCAGATGCTCGAAACACAAAAATCCAAGATGAATGTTATCGTTACTTTCCTGGCAGTGTTGGAACTGATTAAAAACGGTGTTATCACTGTGCGTCAGGAGAGAACTTTTGATGATATATACATATCAGCATAAATAATATCTCGATAGATGTGAAGAGGAGACAGTCGTGGGAAATATTAATTATGAAGCTGCAATAGAAGCTATTTTATTTACTATGGGTGAATCGGTGGAAATTGATAAGATAGCGGTTGCTCTTGATATAAAGAAGAAAGATGTTGTTAAAATTGTAAGTGGCTTGAAAGAAAAACTGGAACAGGAAGACAGAGGAATAAGGATAATAGAACTTGAGAATGCTTATCAGCTTTGTACAAAACCTGAGATGTATGATATTCTTATCAAAATCGCAAAACAGCCAAAACGTCAGATTCTAACAGAAGTACTTATGGAGACATTATCAATTGTTGCATATAAACAGCCTATAACAAAGGGTGAGATTGAAAGAATCAGAGGCGTTAAGTGTGATCATGCTATTAACAAACTTGTGGAGTACGATCTGATTGAAGAAGTGGGAAGATTAGATGTACCCGGAAGACCTATTCTGTTTGGAACCACAGAAGAATTTTTGAGAAGATTTGGTGTTGATTCATCTGATAATCTTCCGGATATTGATTTAGACAAAATAGAAGAATTTAAGATAGAAGCTGAACAGGAAGTTGCTATCAAATCAAATGATTAAGGAGCAGTTGAAAAGTGGGAAACTCCCCCGTTTTTCAACTGTTCTTTTGTTATCCACGACGAGCCAAGCGAAAATCTGTGCTATCGCGATTATAAATAATCGCTGTCGCAGTCGATAACTTACTAAGTAAGTTATCTCATGGCTTGCACAGAGAGTGTTCTTGAAATGGTGTTGAAATAGTTAGATTTAAATTAAGTGGGAGATGGTTGTATAAAAAAAGTAATATCAAAAATAATAAGAAAAATAACAATGACAATAGTAAAGAAAGTAATAATAAAAGCTATAAATATTTTAATGCTTACAACAATTACAGCACTTTCATTGTCGGTTGATACTGTTGATGGGCAAAGCGAAGTGCAAAATAGTGACATTCAAAATGATGAACCGCGAAATTTTCATGCAGAGTCATTTGTTCTAATTGACGGAGAAAATGGAAGAATTTTATTGGAAAAGAAATCTGACGAGAGAAGAAGTATTGCAAGCACAACGAAGATAATGACATGTATTATTGCGCTTGAAAAATCAAATCCTAATGATATTGTGGAGGTATCACAAAGAGCAGCTTCGATGCCAAAAGTAAATATGAGAACAAAAGTAGGTGAAAAATATAAGATGAGTGATTTGATTTATGCGATGATGCTTGAGTCTTATAATGATGTTGCTGTGGCCATTGCCGAACATATCTCGGGAACGGTGGAAAATTTTGCTACTCTTATGAATGAAAAGGCCGTTCAGTTGGGGGCTTACAATACAAACTTTGTAACGCCAAACGGTCTTGATGCCGATAACCACTATTCAACTGCATATGATATGGCGTTGATTGGGGCATGTGCAATAAGGGATAAGAGATTTTTAGAAATTGTAAATAAAAAAACATATAGTTTTAATGAAATTACGGGAAAGAGAAGTATTACTGTCAATAATAAAAACGGATTTCTTGCTATGGAGAGTGACTCCATTGGAATAAAGACAGGATTTACGGGAAAGGCAGGATATTGTTTCGTGGGAGCTGTAGATAATAACGGGCACAGATTGGTGAGTGTGGTTCTTGGAAGTGGCTGGCCTCCGAATAAATCATTTAAGTGGGAAGATACGAAAAAGTTGATTAAATATGGAAGAAAATACAAGTGTATAAAAGTCTTTCCACAAGGTCATACGGATATGAATATTGATATTAATGTTAATAACGGCGACTTGAAAAAAGTGCAGGCTAAAATTAAAAACAGAGAAGATTATTCCGTGCTACTGTCTGAGAAAGATGAAGTTGAGATAAAAAAATCAGTAATGAGTCAAATAAATGCACCAATGGAAAAAGGTGAATGTGTCGGTTGTTATTATTTGATTATTAATGGCAAAACAGAAAAGACATTTGAAATTGTTTTGTCAGAAAAAATAGAAAAACGTGATTACTTATTTTGTTTAAAAAATATATATGAGTTATTTACGCTTCGAAATATAAAAAGGAAAGAAAACAATAATAAATAGTTACAATAAAATAAAAACACATTAGATTTTTAAAAATGACTATCAAAAAAATAGTATATGCAGGAAAAAAGTCTTAACAAATTTAAGAGAGTAATATATATTTGCAAAGGTCTGTTTCAATGTGATATAGTAGTGGAGGTGTCGTGAAGTACGACAATATATTTAAAAGCAGAGTATAACATCAGTGATTTTGACGTTGAAGGTTAATTGCAAAGTTTAAATAGGAATGCTTAATGGAAGTAAGTGTTTAATATAATAAAGTACAGAGGGTTTGTTATGAAATTAAGTGATTTATTAGAAAAATTAGAATACACAGTTGTCTGTGGAAATGATGACTGTGAAGTAAATGAATTGGTATATGATTCAAGAAAAGTTTCAGACAAAGATGTGTTTGTCTGTATCAAGGGAGCAGCTTTTGACGGACATCAGTATATTGCGCAGGTTGTTGAAAAGAAAGCAGCAGCTGTTATTGTAATGGAGGATGTTGAAGAAATATCTGGTGTTACAATAATAAAGGTTGAAGATACAAGACTTGCACTTGCATATATGTCGGCTGCATTCTTCGGATATCCGGCCGAAAAACTTACAACAATCGGAATTACAGGAACAAAGGGCAAGACAACTACTTCATATATGGTAAGACAGGTGCTTGAAAATGTTGGAATCAGTACAGGACTTATCGGAACTATAGAAACAATAATAGGTGATGAAAAAATACCATCAGTTAACACAACCCCGGAGTCTTATATTGTACAGCAGACTTTTGCAAAAATGGTAGAAAAAGGAATTAAGTGCGTTGTTATGGAAGTGTCGTCTCAGGGACTTATGCTTCATAGAGTGGCAGGATTTACTTTCGATTACGGTATTTTTACAAACATTGAGCCTGACCACATTGGTCCAAATGAACACAAGGATTTCGAAGATTATCTCAACTGCAAGAGTATGCTTTTAAAACAGTGTAAACACGGAATTGTCAATGTCGACGATAAGCATATTAAAGATGTTATAAAGGGTCACACTTGTGATCTTGAAACTTACAGTATAGAAAAAGAATCGGATTTGAAAGCCGATAATATTAAACTTGTTACCGGCCCGGGATTTTTGGGCTGTAAATATAATGTCAGCGGTTTGATTGATATTGATGTTGAAATGCATGTTCCGGGAAGGTTCAGTGTATATAATTCGCTTTGTGCCTTGGCAATATGCAGACATTTTACAGAAGATAAGGAAATGATTAAAAAGGCTCTGCTTAGTGTGTCTGTAAAGGGGCGAGTAGAAATAATAAAAGTGTCTGACAGATTTACATTGATGATTGATTATGCGCATAACGCGATGAGTCTTGAGAGTCTGTTAAATACACTCAGAGAATATAATCCGGGAAGAATTGTTACACTGTTTGGTTGCGGTGGTAACAGATCAAAGGACAGACGTTTTAACATGGGGGAAGTGTCAGCTAAACTTTCTGACTTTACAATAGTAACTTCCGATAACCCGAGAAATGAAGAACCAATGGATATTATTGCGGATATTGTGACCGGAATTGACAGAGTTGGCGGTGAGTACGCAACTGTTCCTGACAGAAAAGATGCGATAAGATATGCTATTTTAAATGCCCGTGACGGAGATGTAATTGTACTTGCGGGAAAAGGTCATGAGGATTATCAGGAAATAAAAGGTGTTAAGCATCATATGGATGAGAGAGAACTAGTCAGCGAGGTTATTTCGGAGCCGGAAGTTAGAACTGTTTTGTGATTATTTTCTTATATGATAATCAAAATTTGAGTTACTTAACTGATTAGTGATAACGTGTAATAATATTGCTGTTTATCGCAGATGATAAATAATAGTGAAAGAGGTATACTTATGTGTGGAATTTGTGGATTTGCCGGAAATGTTAGTAATAGCAGAGAAGTTTTAAAAACTATGATGGATAAAATTGCTCACAGAGGTCCGGATGATGAAGGAATGTATGTGGATGATTTTGTTGCCATTGGACATAGACGATTAAGTATCATAGATTTGAGTCACGGCGCACAGCCAATGTATAACGAGACAGGTGATATAGCCATAGTATTCAACGGTGAGATATATAACTACAAAGAAATCAGAGATGATCTGATTTCGAAAGGTCATTCCTTTGCAAATGATTCCGATACGGAGTGTCTCATTCACGGATATGAAGAATACGGGACAGAACTTCTCACTAAACTCAGAGGAATGTTTGCATTTGTAATATGGGATTCAGAGAATAAAACACTATTTGGTGCAAGAGATTATTTTGGAATCAAACCATTCTATTATTCAATGATTAATGATACTCTGGTTTTCTCATCAGAGACAAAAAATATAATAGAGTTTCCGGGATATAAAAAAGAAGTAAATGAGGAGGCCCTTGAGCAGTATCTTAGTTTTCAGTATTCAGTTCTTCCTGAGACATTTTTTAAAGGAATCTACAGACTTCCTGCCGGTCATTATATGATTTATAAAGATGGCAAACTTGATATTCAGAGATATTTTGATCCTATGATGGAGCCAAAAGAATCAGGTGATTTAGAAGAAACTGTACAGGAGATTGAATCAGTAGTCAAAAATACAATTGACGCGCACATGATAGCTGACGTGGAGGTTGGCTCCCTCTTATCAAGTGGTGTTGATTCAAGTTATGTTGTTTCTGAATTCCCGGGGCAGAAGACATTTACTGTTGGATTCCTTGATAAGAACAGTAAGTACAATGAAATTGGATATGCAGAAAGTCTTGTAAAGGAACTTGGAAAAGACAATTACAGCAAGAATATTGACAGCGATGAGTATTTCGATATTATTCCTACGGTTATGTATTATATGGACGAGCCTTTGGCTGATCCTTCCTGCATCGCCTTGTATTTTGTTGATGAAGTGGCAGCTGACTACATTAAGGTTGTTCTGTCGGGAGAGGGAGCGGATGAGTTCTTTGGAGGATATAATATTTATCATGAACCAATTTCGCTTCATGGCTATCAGAAACTTCCCCGCTTTGTGAGAAAAGCTTTTGCTGCAGTTGCAAAGAAGATGCCAGACATAAAAGGAAGAGATTTTCTTATCAGAGGAAGCAAAACCGTTGAGGAGAGATTTATTGGAAATGCAAACATGTTCTCAGTGGAAGAACGTGAGAAACTTCTAAAAAATGCGCCTACGCATGTGGCACCAAAGGATATTGTTGCGCCTGTTTATGATAGAGTAAAGGGGCTTAATGATATTGCAAAAATGCAGTATATAGATACAAATTTCTGGCTTCAGGGGGATATTCTTCTGAAAGCCGACAAAATGAGCATGGCTCACAGTCTGGAGTCGAGAGTTCCGTTTCTTGATATAGCGGTATTTAACTATGCAAAGACTCTGCCAATAGATTTCAGGTGTAACAAAGAAGCTACAAAGAGAGCTTTCAGAATTGCAGCTAAAAAACATCTGCCGGAGGCAACAGCAAATAAAAAGAAACTGGGATTCCCTGTTCCGATAAGGGTATGGCTTAAAGAAGAAAAGTATTATAATTTGGTTAAAGAAGTACTGACTAGTGAAGCAGCCAAGAAATACTTCGATACAGACATGCTTTTGAAATTGTTGGAAGATCACAGAAACGATAAGGCTGATAACAGTAGAAAAATATGGACTGTATATGTTTTCCTTGTATGGTATAACGTATATTTTGGCAAAGAGACTTTTGTGCCAAAGAATCATGAAAGAATAGAAGAGAGAATGAAACAGAGGGCATAAGCTCTCTGTTTTTTGTAGTTATTTTTGTTTCGTTTGTTAGAACTTCTAAAAAAAGTGCTTGCGAAATACTTATAAAATGTTACAATTATAATCGGCGTAAATTGGATTATTTATGCTTCCTAATGGATAGCATATCAGTTAATTATTTTAACTGAAAAAAGTAAGCCATAAAAATACATAAATATAAAAATGGAGGACAGATCTATGAGCTCAACAGCAAATGTTTCAGCGAGAACAAGAATTGAATCTTTACTCGATGACAACAGTTTTGTTGAAATCGGTGCATTGGTTACTGCCAGAAACACAGATTTCAACATGCAGACAAAAGAGACACCAGCTGACGGTGTGATTACCGGTTATGGTGTTATCGATGGAAAGTTAGTATACGTTTTTAGTCAGGATGCATCTGTACTTGGTGGATCAGTTGGCGAAATGCATGCTAAGAAGATTATTAACATCTATAATCTCGCAATGAAAATGGGGGCACCGGTTATTGGATTACTTGACAGTGCAGGTTTGAGATTGCAGGAGGCTACAGATGGACTTAACGCTTTCGGAAGAATTTATCTCAAGCAGACAATGGCTTCAGGGGTGGTTCCACAGATTACAGCAGTATTTGGAAACTGCGGTGGTGGACTTAGCGTTATACCTGCATTATCAGATTTTACATTTATGGAGTCAGATAAGGCAAAGTTATTTGTCAATTCACCAAATGCCATTAAAGGCAATAGAGAAGATGTATGTAACACTGCAGGAGCAGATTTCCAGAGCTCAAAAGCCGGACTTGTAGATTTTGTCGGAAGTGATGCTGAGATTTTTGAATCTATCAGAGAACTTGTTTCAATGCTTCCTTCAAACAATGAGGAAGAAGCAGATCTTGGTTCTTGTGAAGATGATCTTAACAGAAAGTGCAGTGGTATCGAGAATTGTGTTGAAGACTCAAAACTTGCAGTTGGAAATATTGCAGATGATCACATTGTTCTCGAATTAAAAGAAAACTTTGCACCTGAGATGTTGACAGCATTTATCAGATTAAACGGCGCAACAGTTGGTGTTGTTGCAAACAGAACAAAGATTTACGATGAGGAAATGAACGTTACTGCTGAGTTTGAAGATAAGCTTACAGTTAACGGATGTGAAAAGGCAGAAGAGTTTATAAGATTCTGTGATGCTTTCAATATTCCTGTTCTCACTCTTACAAACACAACAGGATATGAAGCTGCATGCAAATGCTCTGAGAAGAGACTTGCAAAAGCAACAGCTAAATTAGTTTATGCATATGCTGATGCAACTGTACCAAAGGTTAACCTTATTATTGGAAATGCTTTTGGAAGTGCATATATTACAATGGGTTGTAAAGCACTGGGAACTGATGTTGTTTATGCATGGCCTGATGCAAAGATTGCAATGATGGATGCAAAGAACGCAGTTTCTATTATTTACGCTGATGAAATTGAAAAAGCAGATAATGCTGCAGAAAAGATTGCTGAAAAGACAGCTGAATACAATGAGATTCAGTCAAGCGTTAACAACGCAGCTTCACACGGATATATAGACAGTATTGTTGAACCTGAGGAGACAAGAAAGTATTTGATTGGAGCTTTCGAGATGTTATACACAAAGAAAGAAGAACGTCCAATCAAGAAACATTCAACAATTTAGGAAGGTGGAAATTTAAAATGTCAAAGAAATTACGTTTATTATTCAGCCTTGCTTCATTGATGATTATCATGAGTTTTTCATGTGTCTCAGTTTATTCGGATGAAGTGAATAATGATAATCAGGAAGTTTCTGCTGAAGAGGCACCTGCTGAAAATCAGGAAGGCGCAGCTGATGGAAATCAGATAAATGCCGGTGATTTCGGCAATTATATGGAAGAGCCGACTACTACCGTTGATGACACAATCATGTACTTAGACGGAAAGATTTCACTTGCTCAGTTGAAGCAGGCAATTGCTCAGTACAAGGCATACATTCCACAGATGGGTAGTTTGAGTGATGACGAACTTGAATATCTTGTAAAGAATTCAGGAGATCAGACAGGCTTCTTTGAAAATTATATGACTACTGTTGTCGGAGGAAAGTTAGGTAGCTATGTTGCTGAAGAAGATGAAGTAAAAGTTGAAGAAGTTACCGACGAAGGCGCGGTTAATGAATTAAAGATTGTAACAAATATGCATTTTACAAATGATGACGCAGATTTTATTGTTACTGTAAAAGTATTTGATAATCTTGGACCTGTTGTTCAGACAGCCACATTCAAGACTATCGAAGATGAAAGTTTATCGACAAAAATGAAATCAGCATTTGCAAATATGCTTATGGGAATGGGAACAGTATTTGTTGTTCTTATAGTTATGATGCTTATTATTTCAGGCTTTGCATTTATTCCTAAGATTCAGGCTGCATTTGCAGGAAAGAAGGAAGAGGATAAGGAAGTTGCCAATAATTCTTCTACACCTGTTGCAGAACCGGGTAATACAGACCTGGCTGATGACGGAGAACTTGTTGCAGTTATTGCCGCTGCAATCGCAGCTAGTGAAGGAACATCAACAGACGGATTTGTTGTACGTTCTATCAGAAGAAGATAATGATTAAATAAATGAGTAAAAATGACTCGAATAGATAAATGGAGGATTAAAAATGAAGAGTTATACAATCACAGTAAACGGAAATGTATATGATGTTACAGTAGAAGAGACAGGCGCAAGCTCATCAGCACCTGTTGCAAGAAAAGCAGCACCTGCTCCAAAGGCAGCACCTGCAGCACCAAAAGCTTCAGCAGGAGCAGGATCAATCAAAGTAAGTGCACCAATGCCTGGTACAGTTAAGGCTATCAACGTAAGCGTTGGGGATGCAGTAAAGAAAGGTGATACAATTTTAGTATTTGAAGCTATGAAGATGGAAAATCAGCTTGTAGCTCCACAGGATGGAACAGTTGCATCTATCGATGTTGCAGTAAATGACAGTTTTGAAGCAGGTGTTTCAATCGCAACATTGAACTAATAGTCAGTTGAATAACTGAGTGTTGGTTTTTAGATTATCGATATAAATGGAGGTACAATATGAATTTCGCAGATACAATAGGAAACCTGATACATCAGACTGCGTTTATGAATCTTACATGGGGTAATTATGTAATGATTGCAGTTGCCTGTGTTTTCCTATTTTTAGCAATTAAAAAGGGATACGAACCTTTACTTTTGGTTCCTATTGCCTTTGGTATGCTTTTGGTAAATATGTATCCGGATATTATGATATCACCTGAAGAAGCTTCTAACGGAACAGGCGGACTTCTTCATTACTTCTTCCTTTTGGATGAATGGAGTATTTTGCCATCACTTATTTTCATGGGTGTTGGAGCAATGACAGACTTTGGTCCACTTATTGCAAATCCGAAGAGTTTCCTTCTTGGTGCAGCTGCACAGTTTGGTATTTATTCGGCATATTTCTTGGCAATTTTCATGGGATTTGGTGGAAAGGCAGCGGCGGCTATTTCTATTATCGGTGGAGCTGACGGTCCTACATCTATTTTCCTTGCCGGTAAACTTGGTCAGACAGAACTTATGGGACCTATCGCAGTGGCGGCTTATTCGTACATGTCGTTGGTACCAATTATTCAGCCACCAATTATGAAGTTGCTCACTACTGAAAAAGAGCGTAAGATTAAGATGGAACAGCTCAGACCGGTTTCAAAATTAGAAAAAATCTTATTCCCTATTGTTATTACAATCGTAGTAGTTATGGTTCTTCCAACTACAGCACCACTTGTTGGTATGCTCATGCTTGGAAATTTATTTAGAGAATCAGGAGTTGTTAAACAGCTTCAGGAAACAGCATCTAACGCACTTATGTATATCGTAGTTATATTACTTGGTACATCAGTTGGTGCAACAACAAGCGCAGAAGCTTTCCTTAATATCAGCACAATTAAGATCGTTGTATTAGGACTTGTAGCTTTCGCAGTTGGTACAGCAGCTGGAGTATTGTTTGGTAAGGTTATGTGCGTGGCAACGGGTGGAAAGGTAAATCCACTTATTGGTTCAGCGGGTGTTTCTGCCGTTCCGATGGCAGCCAGAGTTTCACAGAAGGTAGGTGCGGAGGCAGATCCTACAAACTTCCTTTTGATGCATGCTATGGGACCTAACGTTGCCGGAGTTATCGGTACTGCAGTTGCAGCCGGTACATTTATGGCTATTTTTGGAATTAATTAATAGAGGAGGATAATCAAATGGCAGAAAAGAGACCTGTTAAGATTACTGAAACAGTTTTACGTGATGCACATCAGTCACTTATCGCAACAAGAATGCCTACTGATGTAATGCTTCCAATCGTTGAGACTATGGATCAGGTTGGATATCATGCAGTAGAATGCTGGGGTGGTGCTACATTCGATGCTTCACTTAGATTTTTGAAAGAAGATCCATGGGAGAGACTTAGAAAGTTAAGAGATGGATTTAAGAATACAAAGTTACAGATGTTATTCAGAGGACAGAACATTTTAGGATACAGCCATTATTCAGATGATGTTGTAGAATACTTTGTTCAGAAGTCACTTGCAAACGGAATTGATATCATTAGAATTTTCGATTGTTTAAATGACCTTAGAAACCTTGAGACAGCTGTAAAGGCATCAAACAAAGAAGGCGGGCACGCTCAGATTGCACTTTCTTACACACTTGGAGATGCTTACACACTTGATTATTGGAAAGAAACAGCAAAGAAGATTGAAGATATGGGTGCAAATTCACTTTGTATCAAAGATATGGCAGGATTACTTACACCATCAAAGGCTACAGAGTTAGTTCAAGCCTTAAAAGACGGTACACAGTTACCTATCGATCTTCATACTCATTACACATCAGGTGTAGCTTCAATGACATACCTTAAGGCAGTTGAAGCGGGATGTGATATCATCGATACAGCTATTTCTCCGTTCGCACTTGGTACATCTCAGCCTGCAACAGAAGTTATGGTTGAGACATTCAAGGGAACAGAGTACGATACAGGACTTGATCAGAAGATTCTCAAGAAAGTATCTGATCACTTCAAGACATACAGAGAAGAATGCCTTGCAAACGGATTGCTTAATCCAAAGGTTCTCGGAGTTGATATTAAGACACTTCTTTACCAGGTACCTGGTGGAATGCTTTCAAACATGGTTTCTCAGCTTAGCGAAATGGGGGCTGAGGATAAGCTTGACGAAGTGCTTCAGGAGATTCCAAATGTTCGTAAGGACTTTGGTGAACCACCTCTTGTTACACCATCAAGCCAGATCGTTGGTACACAGGCTGTACTTAACGTTGTTATGGGTGAGAGATATAAGATGGTTAACCAGCAGGCAAAAGACTTACTTGCTGGAAAATACGGACAGACAGTTAAACCATTTAACCCAGAGGTTCAGAAAAAAGCAATCGGAGATGAGAAGCCAATCACATGCAGACCTGCAGATTTGCTTGAGCCATCATTAGAGAAATTTGAAAAAGAATGTGCACAGTGGAAACAGCAGGATGAAGATGTACTTTCATACGCATTATTTCCACAGGTTGCAAAAGAGTTCTTTGAGTACAGAGAAGCACAGCAGACACAGGTTGATGCTACTGTTGCAGACAAAGAAAACGGAGCATATCCGGTATAATAAGAGTATTAGGGGCTTGCATTACGCTTGCCCCTTTCTTGAATGATAAGGAGAGTTAATGAGTAAGGTTGTTGTAATTGGTGGCGGAGCTGCAGGAATGATAGCAGCAATTGCCGCAGCGAGAAATTATAATGAAGTGCATCTCTTTGAAAAAAACGAAAAGTTAGGTAAAAAGATATTTATAACAGGCAAGGGACGATGCAATGTCACCAATGCTTCGGATATGAACAGTCATTTAAACAATGTTGTATCAAATCCAAAATTTTTATACAGCGCATACAATGCTTTTTCTGCAGAGGACATGATGGAACTGATTGAATCTGCAGGAGTTGAGCTTAAAATAGAAAGAGGCCAGAGGGTGTTCCCTGCGAGTGATCACTCTTCGGATATAATAAAGGCACTGACAAAGTTGCTCAGGGATTCAGACGTGAATATACATCTGAATGATGAAGTGAAGAATGTTTCTGTTTCGGAAAAACCGGAAAAAGGAAGTTTTGCAATATTAACAGCCGGAGGGGAAAAAGTGTACTGTGATAATTGTATTGTTGCCACAGGAGGATTCTCGTATCAGACTACAGGTTCTACCGGAGACGGCTACAGGTTTGCCGAAAATTTTGGACACAATATGGTTAAGGTAAATCCAGCGCTGGTCCCTTTGAATGTAAAAGAAGAAGTCTGCAAAGAACTGCAGGGACTGTCGCTTAAAAATGTTAAGCTTACTTTTGAAATCAACAATAAAGAAGTTTACAGCGACATGGGCGAGATGCTGTTTACTCATTTCGGTGTGAGCGGACCTTTAGTTCTGACAGCAAGTTCAATAATTACTGACAAAATCAGTGGTAATAATGTCAAAGCTTATATTGATTTGAAACCGGCATTGTCTGTTGAGCAGTTGGATAAGCGACTTCTCAAAGATTTTTCGGAAAATATCAATAAAGATTTTAAAAATAGTATAGATGGATTATTGCCAAAAAAGATGATACCGATTATTATAAATCTTAGTGGTATTCCGGCTGAAAAAAAAGTTAATGAAATCACAAAAGAGGAAAGAGAAAGCCTGATAAGTTGTCTGAAGAAATTTGAACTTACCATTACTTCAACAAGAGGTTTTAATGAGGCAATTATCACAAAAGGAGGAATTGACATTAAAGATATCTCTCCAAAGACAATGGAGTCAAAACTGATTCCCGGACTTTTCTTTGTGGGAGAGGTGCTGGATTTGGATGCATTTACAGGCGGATATAATCTTCAGATTGCATGGTCCACAGGATATGTGGCAGGAAGTTCCATTTGGTAAGAATAAGAGAGCAAAATTAAAGGAGAATACAATGTATAATATAGCAATTGACGGACCTGCAGGAGCAGGAAAAAGTACAATAGCAAAATTAGTTGCAAAGAAGTTAGGATTTATATATGTTGATACAGGGTCAATGTACAGAACCTTGGCTCTTGCATGTATAAGAGCGGGAGTATCAGCTGAAGAAAAAGACAAGGTTGTTGATGTGTGCAACAGCGTTCAGGTTTCTCTTGAGTATGTTGACGGGAATCAGGTTGTAAGACTTAACGGTGAAGATGTCAGCGGATATATCAGAAATGAAGAAGTGGGAAATATGACAAGTGCAATTGCCGTTTATGAGCCGGTAAGAGAAATTCTTGTTAAAATGCAGCAAAAGATTGCTACAGAACAGGATCTTGTAATGGATGGAAGAGATATTGGAAGTGTTGTTCTTCCAAACGCAAATCTTAAAATATATCTTACAGCAAGTGTTGAGACAAGAGCCCGGAGAAGATATAAAGAACTTGTTGAGAAGGGCGTTGAGTGTGATATTAATGAAATTGCGAAAGATATTGAAGACAGAGATTACAGAGATATGCACAGGGAGGTGTCTCCGCTTACTCAGACAGAGGACGCTGTTCTTGTAGATTCGTCAGATATGACAATCGATGAGGTTGTTGAAAAAATAATCAGCTATGTTAACAAATAGTTACAAATGAAGGAAAGCTGACAGAAAAGTTATTTAAAGGAATATAAACATGAATATTACAGTTGCTAAAACTGCCGGATTTTGCTTTGGAGTTAAGAAGGCAGTTGAAAAAGTATATGAGCAGATTGATGTATCAAAAAAACAGATTTATACCTTTGGTCCGATAATTCACAATGAGGAAGTCGTGAAGGATTTTGAAGAAAAGGGCGTAAAGGTGATTAATGAACCTGAAGACATAGAAAAGATTGGTGATGCTACACTGATTATCAGATCTCATGGCGTTTCAAAAGAAATATATGATATCGCAGAAAAATCAGGTGTTGAGATTGTAGATGCTACATGTCCTTTTGTCAAAAGGATTCATGACATTGTAAATGAGGAAAGCAAAAAAGGCAGTACTATTGTAATAATTGGTAATAAATCGCATCCGGAGGTTGAAGGTATTGTAGGATGGGTTAATGGCAAATCTTATGTGGTCAGCAGTGAGGAAGATATAGATTTAATTGATGAAAATTTGTGCAAAAAGCTGTGTATTGTGTCCCAAACGACATTTAATTACAATAAATTCAATAATTTAGTTGAAATTATTTCTAAAAAAGGTTATGATATAAATTGCTTAAATACGATATGTAATGCGACACACGAGAGACAAATCGAGGCAAAGCAAATTGCTTCCAATGTAGATGCGATGATTGTTATTGGAGGAAAAAGCAGTTCTAATACCCAAAAGCTTTACGAAATTTGCAAAGAACAGTGCGATAATACTTATTATATCCAGACTGTATCAGATTTAGACTTGTGTAAACTTAATTCTATAAAGAGTATAGGTATTACAGCGGGGGCTTCCACCCCAAAGAAAATTATCGAGGAGGTTCATGCTAATGTCAGAAATGAGTTTTGAACAAATGTTGGAAGAATCATTTAAAACAATTCATACAGGAGAGGTCGTTGAAGGTACTGTTATCAGCGTCAAAGAGGATGAAATTGTTCTTAACATAGGAGGAAAGGCGGACGGTATTCTTACACGTAATGAATACTCAAACACACCGGGTGTAGACTTGACTACAGTTGTCAAAGTTGGCGATACAATGACAGTTAAAGTTCTTAAGCTTAACGACGGTGATGGTCAGGTGTTGTTAACATACAAGAGACTTGCAGCTGAGAAGGCTAACAAAGCACTTGAAGAAGCTTTCGAGAACAAGACAGTACTCAAGGGAACAGTTGTACAGGTTAACAGTGGTCTCAATGTAAGTGTTGATGAGGCTAAGGTGTTTATTCCTGCAAGCCTTGTATCAGATGTTTTTGAAAAAGATCTCACAAAATATCAGGGACAGGAAGTTGAATTTGTAATTACAGAATTCAACCCAAGAAAGAGAAGAATTATCGGAGACAGAAAACAGTTATTAGTTGCTAAGAAAGAAGCAATCCAGAAAGAACTTTTCGCTAAAATCGAAGTTGGAATGACTGTTGAAGGTGTTATTAAGAATATAACAGACTTTGGTGCTTTCGTTGATATAGGAGGAGTAGACGGTTTATTACATATCTCTGAGATGTCTTGGGGACGTGTTGGAAATCCAAGAAAGTTATTCAAAGTTGGTGATAAGGTAACTGCTTTCATCAAAGAGATTAATGAGAACAAGATTGCATTAAGTCTTAAGTTCCCGGAATCTAACCCATGGTTGAATGCTGCTGAGAAGTATGCAGTAGGCAACGTTGTAACAGGAACAGTTGCAAGAATGACAGATTTTGGTGCATTTGTTGAGTTAGAGACAGGTGTTGATGCACTTCTTCATGTATCTCAGATTGCAAGAGAACACATTGAGAAGCCGGCTGATGCTCTTAAGGTTGGTCAGGAAATCGAAGCTAAGGTTGTAGATTTCGACGAAGAGAGTAAGAAGATTAGTCTTAGCATCAAGGCTTTACTTCCTGAAGTAGAAGAAGCAGCTCCTGAAGAAGAAGTTGCAGAAGAAGCAGCTCCTGTTGAAGAGACAGCAGAAGAAGTTGCAGAAGAAGCAGCTCCGGTTGAAGAAACAGCAGAAGAAGTTGCTGAGACAGAAGAGTAATCTTAAAACAATCTTAATATATAATTAAAAAGATAAAAGCAAGCTTTATGATAAGCTTGCTTTTGTCGGTTTATATCACAGCAGGATTCAGTCGTGAGTCTTGAATAATATGGAGATGATTTTATGAGAGTAATCGCAGGAAAGGCAAGAAGCCTTCCGCTTAAATCAGTTGACAGTCTTGGGACCAGACCAACACAGGACAGGACTAAAGAAACTCTGTTTAATGTTATAGGTAATGATGTTTACGATTCTGTTTTTCTTGATTTGTTTAGCGGAAGCGGTGCGATAGGGATTGAGGCATTAAGTCGTGGGGCTAAAAGAGCTTTCTTTGTTGAAAACAACAGAAATGCTTTAAAATATATTGATATGAATCTGGAATTTACAAAATTAAAAGATGATGCCACTGTTCTGAAAATGGATGTGATGGATGCTTTAAAAATTCTGGAGAATCAAAAAATAATTTTTGATATTATTTTTATGGATCCACCATATAACAGGGAACTTGAGAAAGAAGTATTGATTTTTTTGAGTAAATCTGCTTTAATTGATAGTTGTTCAAGTATAATTGTTGAAGCGTCAAATGAGACTGATATGGATTATCTTGATGAATTAGGTTTTGTAATTGTAAAAACAAAGCAATACAAGACTAATAAACATGTTTTTATTGAGTTAGGTGGTGCAGTAAATGACTAGAGCAATTTATCCCGGTAGTTTTGATCCTATAACAATGGGGCATTTAGATGTAATTAAGAGAGCGTCGGAGATTGTTGATGAACTTATTGTTGGAGTGTTGAATAATAATGCAAAAAGTCCATTGTTTTCTGTTGAAGAACGTGTTAGAATGATTGAGGATACTGTGGATTTTTTACCGAATGTAAAAGTTATGGCCTTTGAAGGTCTTTCGGTAGATTTTGCAGAGTCACAGAATGCAAAGATGCTTGTGAGAGGACTTAGAGCGGTAACAGATTTTGAGTACGAGTTACAGATGTCCCTTACTAATAGAAAGATTAATCCTAATATAGATACTATATTTTTTAATACCAGTCTGGAATATGCTTATTTGTCATCAAGTACTGTAAAAGAAATGGCATATTTTGGTGCTGATATATCTGAATGTGTTCCTGACTTTTTGGTTGATACTATATACCAAAAGGTCAAAGAAAGAAGATGATCCGATAAAGGATGCAGATGATATAGTAAGTGATAGTATATAGACCTATTTTGGGGATGGATTAAGAAAAGGAGAATTGATTATGAGCAAGATTGAACAGGTTATTTCGGAAATTGAAGAATATATCGATAGCTGCAAGTTTGTAAAGTTATCTCAGACAAAGATTATTGTAAACAAGGATGAAATTGATGAGTTGTTAAGAGAACTCAGACTTAAGACTCCTGATGAAATCAAAAAATATCAGAAGATTATCGCAAATAAGGAAGCTATTCTTAACGATGCTAAGGATAGAGCTGATTCAATGATTAGTGAAGCAACAGCTCACATCACTGAACTTGTCAGTGAACACGAGATTATGCAACAGGCATACAAAGAGGCTAATCAGGTTATTGAGCAGGCACAGCTTCAGGCACAGCAGATTCTTGACAGTGCAACTACAGATGCCAATAATATCAGAAGTGGTGCTGTACAGTATACAGACGAAATACTTGCGAATATTCAGGATGTTCTTACAAACGGTATGAATAATTTCCAAAATATTCAGGGCAATATGATGGCTTCACTCAACAGTTCACTTGAAGTTGTTGTTTCAAGCAGAAAGGAACTTTCAGGTGCACCTGCAGAGCCTGTTGTTAGTGATGACATTGAAGAACCATCTATTTCATTAGATTAATTGAATGATGATTTGGTGTATTACATAAGAGAGAGCGCAGATCTAAAAAAGGTTTGCGCTTTCTTTGTTGTTTGCGATAAGCAAATTCCCAAAATGTGATTGCACAGAGATTATTATTTTGTGACCATGTAATTACTGAGATAGTGAAAGGTAAATGATTATTATGCAGTAACTTATTAATAGTGAAATAAGTTTCCCTTTAAGGTACCTGAGTTTAGCTTTTCTGTCATTGATGAAAGATAGGGACTGTACAGTTATACATAAACCGCCTGTTGCGATACCGGTTATTGTTAGAAATAATTTTGATGATAAAGTGCAGTCTGTAATTTTTGAAAAACCTTTAGTTATTTCAATTAGTGTAATAATTGTCTGTTTTCCCATTAAGTAATCAGGGATAAATGCAGAAAAGTAATCCGAGATTACTGAAAAGATGATTAGATAAAATATAATCACCGAAATAGATTTGATGCTGTCAAATGCCGGGTTTGTCTTTTTAACCTGTTGCAATTTCAAGGAGGTTAACGGCGTATCATAATAATCTGATTTCTCTCTCAGTAAAAATGCGGTAATTAGAGAAGGGATATATGATATTCCTAATAAGAATAATGGCGAAATGGAGCGGGACATAACCTTGTTATATACAAATCCAAAGAGAAAACCGATGCCGACATTATTGGTGAAGGAAATCAGGTACAGATATTCCCGGTATGATATCTTTCCTGAAGAGTAAAGGAAAGAGGCGGTTTTTATACCCATGGGATATCCACATGTAAATCCGGTGATTACAACAAAGCACCCCTGAGGAGTGATGTGGAATAATTTGTGCAATATAGGATAGAATAATTTGGAAACCGGTTCGTACAAGTCAAAAGCAGACATGTAGGATGTGATGGTAATAAAAGGAAATATTACAGGAAGCAGAGTATATAAGGATAGGTTTATTCCTGATATTATGGCCTTTGAACTAATCTCTGGTGTTATCAAAATGAGAATTATTGATAAATAGAACAAAGCGGAAAGTATTTTTTTCATGATGATTCCAAAATAAGTAGTTTATAATATACTATTTTTCTTCAAATTTAATTATACCATTGCAATTATAAGAAAAATGACATAAAATTAACAAAGTGGTATGAAAACAAGTCTTTAATACGAAGGTGAAAGTGATGAAGATTACATCGATTGCCAGCGGAAGCAGTGGTAATTCTATTTGCGTTACAAATGAAAAAGAAGGATTTCTGATTGATGCGGGCATAAGCAAGAAGCGGATTGAAGAAGGCTTAAAAGTAGCAGATATTGCACCTGAGAATCTAAAAGGAATTCTTATTACTCATGAACACTCTGATCATATCAAGGGATTGGGCGTGTTTCTAAGAAAGTACAAAACTCCCGTTTATGCTACCGGCAAGACAATAAAATATATTTTGAACAGTAGTTCGGTAGGAAAAGTTGACACCGATTTGTTTTTTGAAATTGGTCCGGACAAAGAGTTTAAGTTGGGAGATTTTGGAATCAGACCTTTCAGAGTAAGTCATGATGCGGTTGATCCGGTTGCTTACAGATTTACAGAAAATGATAAGGCTGCCGCAGTTGTTACGGATCTTGGATATTATGACGATTATATTGTTGATAATCTAAAAGGCCTTGATGCTGTTTTGTTAGAGTCGAATCACGATGTTAACATGCTTCAGACCGGACCTTACCCGTACCATTTAAAACAGAGAATTTGGGGGAATAAGGGACATCTGTCAAATGAAACGGCAGGAAGACTTCTTGATACTATAGCGGGTGAACACTTAAAAAATGTTATCTTGGGACATTTGAGCAATGAAAATAATTATCCTGAACTGGCATTTGAAGCAGTAAGAAATGAAGTGAATGCCGGAATAGGTCAGTATTGTGCAAATGATTT
Source organism: Lachnospiraceae bacterium (assembly GCA_016282745.1). GTDB lineage: Bacteria > Bacillota > Clostridia > Lachnospirales > Lachnospiraceae > SIG293. Next base: position 61,280 of record JAEELL010000085.1, on the reverse strand, counting down.
TAATTTGGTTGTTGCCAGACGCGATATGCCGTCTGATACAATAGATGTTTAAGGAGGAACGACAATGAAGAAGACAATCATTACAGTTGTAGGAAAGGATACAGTTGGTATTATTGCAAAAGTATGTACATATTTAGCAGAAAAACAGGTGAATATTTTAGATATTTCACAGACTATTGTACAGGGGTATTTTAATATGATGATGATAGTTGATGCAAACAATGCAAATACTGCATTTGATGCATTAGTTGATGATATGGAAAAGATAGGCGAAGAGATAGGGGTTTCAATTAAAGTTCAACATGAAGACATTTTTGACAGCATGCATAGAATTTAATGGAGGCACATATGATTAATATTTTTGAAGTAAATGAAACTAACAAAATGATAGAGCAGGATAACCTCGATGTAAGAACTATTACACTGGGTATTAGTCTGCTTGATTGTATCAGTGATGATTTGGATACACTGAACAACAATATTTATAATAAGATTAAGAGACTTGCAAGCAATCTGGTTCAGACAGGTGAGGATATTTCTAAACAGTTTGGTATTCCAATCGTAAATAAGAGAATTTCCGTAACACCAATTGCACTTGTTGGTGGCGCTGCCTGCAAGACACCTGATGATTTTGTGACAATCGCAATGACACTTGATAAGGTTGCTAAAGAAGTTGGAGTGAACTTCCTTGGCGGATATTCAGCGTTGGTAAACAAAGGTATGACTCCGGCAGAAGAAATGCTTATCAGATCTATTCCAAAGGCCCTTGCAAGTACTGAGAGAGTTTGTAGTTCCGTAAATGTAGGATCTACAAAGACAGGTCTTAATATGGATGCAGTTAAGCTTATGGGAGAGATGATTGTAGAGACAGCAACTCTCACAAAAGAGCAGGACTCTCTTGGTTGTGCAAAACTTGTTGTATTCTGTAATGCACCTGACGACAATCCATTCATGGCCGGAGCTTTCCACGGTGTTACTGAAGCTGATGCTATCATCAATGTCGGTGTAAGCGGACCTGGTGTTGTTAAACATGCACTTTCAAAAGTAAGAGGAGAAAATTTTGAGGTTCTCTGTGAAACTATAAAGAAGACTGCTTTCAAGGTTACAAGAGTTGGTCAGCTCGTTGCCTGCGAGGCTTCAAAGAGACTTGGAATTCCTTTTGGTATTGTAGATTTATCTTTGGCTCCAACACCTGCTATCGGTGATTCCGTTGCTGATATTCTAGAGGAAATCGGTCTTGAGAGAGCAGGAGCGCCGGGAACAACAGCTGCCCTTGCATTACTAAACGATCAGGTTAAAAAAGGCGGAGTTATGGCATCATCTTACGTTGGTGGATTAAGTGGTGCGTTTATTCCTGTCAGCGAGGATCAGGGTATGATTGACGCAGTTAAGGAAGGAGCTCTTACAATAGAAAAGTTAGAAGCAATGACATGTGTTTGTTCGGTAGGACTTGATATGATTGCTATTCCTGGAGATACAAAGGCAACTACTATTTCGGGAATTATTGCTGATGAAGCTGCTATTGGTATGATTAACCAGAAGACAACAGCTGTAAGACTTATTCCTGTTATTGGAAAGGGAGTAGGAGAGATTGTTGAGTTTGGTGGTTTGCTTGGTTATGCTCCGATTATGCCGGTTAATAACTTCTCATGCGATAACTTTGTTAACAGAACAGGAAGAATTCCTGCACCAATCCATAGTTTTAAGAACTAATAGCTTTAAAAACAAATAGTTTCAAAATAGCTAATATTGTAAAAAAAATGGTAATGGTGGCTAATAGGGTTAAAGCTTATAGCATTTAGAAATTATAAATAATTATAAATATAGAAAAGTGTTTTCATAATCGTGATTTGATGATGAGAACACTTTTTTGTTTCCGGAATAAATATTAATACATTTTGTTTTTAAAATTAAATGTAAAGTCGTTGTATCTTTTATTTCCTTTTGCAGAAGATATCTTGTTGTATATTAAGTCAGCTCTTTGATTTATATCCAGTAATAATCTGGCTTCGTTTGAAGCAAATTTATAAAAATCACCAAATTTGTTGATTAAAGGGATATCACAGTTTTGTTTTAAATCTTTCATAATTCCCGAATTCGCAGAATTAATTGCAAGGGGAAACATGTAATGATTATATCCGCTTGATTTGATGGAATTAATGTTTTCTGTTGTTATCCCAAGCATAATATGCAATAAACTGCGTTTTAAGTGTGCTGATGTCTCGTCTTTTGAGAGAAGACTGTCGAGAAAACTGTCTATATTTTCATATTCTGATTTCAGGTTATTAATTTTGTTTGACAAATCCTCAGATATGTCGCTGTATTTATCAAAGTTGGAATCAGTTATCAGACTGTAATAATACATGTCTGAAAAATCCTTTAATACTATAGACGATAATTGGGAATTGATATCATCAAATACGTGGCGCGGAAGGACATTGGCCAACAAATTGGTATCGTCACTGCCTGTGGCAATTTGCGCTCTTACAGCGGTTGCGGAAGCAAACTTGCCATTGATTGTCTCTGAATTATATCCGTTGTCTGTTCTTTTTATACCTAGTGGTTTAATGGATGAATCAGTCCTGATAATGGCTTTTAAGTATTCAACAGCCAAAATGTTGTTTGGCTGATTAAGAATATCACATGCCGTTGAATCGTTGAGATATTCTGACAGTGCCAAAGCTCTTGCTTTTGGAAAAGCCAAACCTTCCTTTAACTTGCCTTTTAATGAAAACTTATATTGTTCCGGTTCTGATGTGAATACAATTGCATATTCCTGCAATTTGTCGATGGAATCTTCCTCGCATCCAAAAACCAGGTAATCAACAATTCCGGTTTTGTTAAGTAAATCTACTGCTGAGTAGGCAAACAATTCAGCACTTCCGGTTGAAAATGCAGTCGGAAGTTCGATTACAAGATCGCACCCGCTCATGATTGCCCATTTTGCACGATTATACTTGTTGTAAATAGCGGCTTCGCCTCGCTGGACATAATTTCCGCTCATTGCAATTATTACGTTGTCACATTCGGTGATTTCTTTTGCATGTGATATCTGGTAATTGTGCCCGTTATGAAAAGGATTGTATTCAGCGATTATTGCAGTGGTTTTCATAAAAGCCTCCGATTTAAATAATAGTATGATTAAAGTAATAATTATAGTACCTGATTTTATTCTAACATTACCATAAAGAAGTGGCAATGAAATAAGAAAATATTGATATTTATTTAACAATCTATTTGGCCGTGTTTTGTTGTTTTATAAAGTTGTTTTTGGTATAATATATCAGTAAAAAATATTAGCATTTCAAGGCGTGCCCCCTTAATGTGTTATTGGAATGTGGATTGTATATAGAGTTACGGATTGGAGAAAATAACTATGGATTTTATAGAAAGTATAAAAGAGCGTGCAAGACTCGAAAGAAAGACAATTGTCCTTCCTGAAGGTATGGATAAGAGAACTTATGAAGCTGCAGAGATTATTCTGAAAGAGGACTTTGTTGATCTTATTATTCTTGCAACTCCGGAAGAATATTGGGACAACGGAAGAGATTATAATGTCTCAAAGGCTAAAATAATCAATCCAAAAGATTATGAGAAGACGGATAAGTATGTAGATGAATTTGTGGAACTCAGAAAGGCGAAGGGGATTACAAGAGAACTTGCCCATGCCACTCTGATAAATGATTATATGTATTATGCCTGCATGATGGTTCAGCAGGGAGATGCGGACGGTGTGGTTTCAGGTGCATGTCATTCATCAGCGAATACTCTCAGACCTTCTCTTCAGATAATCAAGACAAAACCGGGAACAAAGTTGGTTTCTTGTTTCTTCCTTATGGTGGTTCCAAACAAGGAACTCGGTTCTAACGGAACTTTTGTTATGGGAGACTGCGGGCTTAATCAGAATCCTAATTCAGAGGAACTTGCTGCTATTGCTGAGACAAGTGCAGAATCTTTCAAGTATCTTGTGGGTGATGAACCTAAGGTTGCAATGCTGTCACATTCTACATACGGAAGTGCCAGTCATCCTGATGTAACAAAAGTCAGAGAGGCTGTTAGAATTGCAAATCGCGATTGTCCGGACATTCTTATCGAAGGTGAACTTCAAACTGATGCTGCAGTAGTTCCGGAAGTTGCAGCAATGAAAGCTCCAAACAGCAAGATTGCAGGAAAGGCAAATGTTCTTATTTTCCCTGATCTTGATGCCGGAAATATCGGTTACAAGCTTATTCACAGATTGGGACAGGCTGAAGCTTACGGACCACTGTGCCAGGGAATTGCAAAACCTGTTAATGATTTGTCGAGGGGATGTTCGGCAAATGATATTGTTGGTGTTGTTGCGATTACAGCAGTACAGGCTCAGATAAAGTAGATTTACGGAAAGGATTAATAATGAAAGTATTAGTAATAAATTGCGGAAGTTCTTCATTGAAGTTCCAACTTATAGATTCAGACAGTGAGAAGGCGGTTGCAAAGGGACTTTGTGAACGTATAGGAATTGACAAAAGCAGAATAGCATATACTCCTGCAGGCGGAGAAAAAGAAATAAAAGAGATTGAGATGCCTACTCATTCTGAGGCGATAAAGGCAGTTATCGAAGCACTTACAAACAATGAGACAGGAGTTATTTCTGAATTGTCAGAGGTTGGAGCTGTTGGACACAGAGTTGTTCACGGCGGAGAGTATTTTAACAAATCAGTAGTTATAGATGAAGACGTTATTGCAAAGATTGAGGAGTGCAATGATTTGGCACCACTTCACAATCCTGCAAATATAATTGGAATCAGAGCATGCATGGAGGCAATGCCCGGAACAGTCAATGTAGCAGTTTTTGATACTGCATTCCATCAGACCATGCCTAGAGAATCATATTTGTATGCTATTCCAAAGCGCTATTATGATGAATATAAGATAAGAAGATATGGCTTCCATGGAACATCTCACAGCTTTGTTTCAAAGAGAACTTCTGAGATTCTTGGAAAAGACTACGAAGACGTAAAGACTATCGTATGTCATCTTGGAAACGGTGCAAGTATTTGTGCAGTGGAGAATGGTAAGTCAGTTGATACAAGTATGGGACTGACTCCTCTTGAAGGTGTTGTAATGGGAACAAGATCAGGGGATGTTGATCCTGAGATTGTTAAAACAATAGCCAAAAAGGACGGAGTGACAGTTGATGAAGCGCTTAATGTACTCAATAAGCAGTCTGGTGTTTTTGGAGTGTCACAGGTTTCAAGTGATTTCAGAGATATTGATGCAGCAATAGCGCAGGGCAATGATGACGCAGTTGCAGCTATGGAAGTTTTTGTTCACAGTGTTGTTAAATATGTTGGTGCTTATGCTGCAGCAATGAACGGCGTTGACTGTATAGCATTTACAGCAGGAGTTGGAGAAAACAATCCGGGAGTAAGAGCCAGGGTATGTGAAAAACTTGGATATCTTGGAATAACAATCAATCAGGAAGCTAACAAAGTTATGGGTGAGGAGAGAGAGATTTCTACTCCTGACTCAAAAGTTAAAGTATGGGTTGTTCCTACTAACGAAGAACTTGCTATTGCAAGAGAAACATTAGAATTACTTTAATACAAAAAGGTAACCATTCAACTTTTCAGCAGTGCCGGCTCGAATCCGGCAAAGCTGCTAAGCTTTCGTGATTTTCATCCTTCGGATATCAAATCACTTTTGCTCGCGACAAAAAATCTTTGATAAATGTTTGACAAATGATATACCTATATGTATAATAGTAAAGGTGTCTTTAGAAAAGAGGATTTTATGTTAATAGATTTAAATGAAATCTTATCAGAAACAGGAAAAGAAAAGCAATATATTGCTCCAATTGAGAAAGCATCTTTCACTGTTAACAATGAGTCATATCCTTACAGTAAAAAAGAGGATGTTACATTTAGAATTGTTAATAAAGGAAAGAAAGTAATTAAAGTTGATGCTGATATTGATATAGAACTGATAATGCCTTGTGGCAGATGCTTGGAGGATGTTATCGTTCCTTTGAAACAGACTGTTTCCAAAGACATAGATTTAAAGAAAACCGCTCAGGAGAGAGAGGATGACATAGAGGAAGATGTTTTTCTCGAAGGGATGAATCTCGACACTGAAGTTTTTATTGATAATGAGATATTCGTTAATCTACCTATGAAGGTGCTCTGCAAAGAGGATTGTAGAGGTATATGCTATAAATGTGGAACGAATCTCAATATTGGATCCTGTGATTGTGATACTACAGAACTTGATCCGAGAATGTCAAAAATATTAGATGTTTTTAATCAGTTTAAGGAGGTGTAAACCATGTCTATCTGTCCAAAGAATAAATCTTCAAAAGCAAGAAGAGATAAGAGAAGAGCTAACTGGAAAATGGATGCAGTTAATCTCGTAAAGTGCAGCAAGTGTGGAGCATTAATGATGCCTCATAGAGTATGCAAGGCATGTGGATCTTATAACAAAAAAGAGATTATTTCAGTTGACTAATCATTGATATTGATTAGATATAAAAAACCTTGAGTCCAATGGATTCAAGGTTTTTTATGTTATAGGAATGCTTGATTTATTCTTTTCTTTTTAGTATATTAGATATTGTGCATACTTTGCACTTTACGGAGGTGTAATATGGCAAAGACTATAGTGGCTGTGGATTGTATGGGTGGAGATAACGCACCTGCTGAGATAGTAAAAGGCGCAATTCTTGCAGCTAATAAGAATAAGAACATTATGTTGAAATTAGTTGGTATAGAAGATGCCGTAAAGGCTGAACTTGCCAAATATACATACGATGAAGAGCAGGTTGAGATTGTTCCTGCAACTGAAGTTATAGAAACTGCAGAGCCACCTGTTATAGCAATCAGAACAAAGACAGACTCTTCACTTGTTAAGGCGATGAAATTTGTGAAAGAGGGAGGCGCCCACGGTGTTGTAACTGCCGGTAGTACAGGAGCAACATTAGTTGGAGGACAGCTTTTAGTAGGAAGGATTCCGGGAGTGAAGAGACCGCCTCTTGCACCACTTATTCCAACTAACAAGAAACCGTCATTATTGATTGACTGTGGAGCTAATGTGGATGCAAAACCACAGAACCTTGTCCAGTTTGCAAAGATAGGTTCTGTATATATGGAGAATGTAATGGGAGTTAAGAATCCAAAGGTTGCAATTGTAAATATTGGAGCCGAGGAGGAAAAGGGTAATGCGCTTGTAAAAGAAGCATACGGACTTCTCTCATTAGAAAGTGATATAAATTTTGTTGGTAATGTTGAGGCCAGAGACATTCCAAACGGTGACGTAGATGTAATTGTCTGTGAAGCGTTCGTTGGAAATGTTATCCTCAAGATGTACGAGGGTGTCGGAGCAGTATTACTCAAAAAAGTTAAAGGTGCTTTGATGAGTAATGTTAAGACAAAGATAGGTGCTATGCTTATCAAATCAAAGCTCAAAGAGACACTTAAGGATTTCCAGCTTGAACAATATGGCGGAGCTCCGCTTTTGGGATTGAACGGACTTGTTGTAAAGACTCACGGAAGCTCTAAGGCAAATGAGATTAAGAATTCAGTTCTTCAGTGTGTAAGATTTAACGAGATGGATATTAACAACAAGATTCAGCAGAAGTTATCCGAAAAGAAGGAAGACGCTGATAATTAATATAATAATTTTTAATTTATGGAGGAAACTATGGTATTAGAGAGTTTAATAAAAGCAATCGCAGAAGTATTAGAGATTGAAGAGAGTGAAATCACAAGAGACAGTTTATTTGTTGAAGATTTAGGTGCTGATTCACTTGATGTAATGGAGATTATTATCAGTCTTGAAGATCAGTTCAATATTAAGATTCCTGTAGAGACGGCCGCAGAGATTAAGACTGTTGGCGATGCTGCAGACAAGATTGAAAAAGCTATTAATAATTAATGTCGAAGTACTATTAAAGCCCTTTTCAATAAGGGCTTTTTAAATGTGAGGATTTAATTGTGAGTGATAGAATATCAGAATTGGAAAATGTAGTAGGTTACAAATTTAATAACATTGAATATTTGTATACTGCTATTACACATACATCATATGCAAATGAAAATAAGATGAGTGGAATTTCCCATAATGAAAGATTGGAATTCTTAGGTGATGCAGTTTTGGAATTGATATCTAGCGAGATTCTGTTCAAAAAATATCCGGACATGGCAGAGGGGAAAATGACAAGGCTTAGAGCAAGTCTTGTATGTGAGCCTACACTTGCCATGGATGCGAGAGAAATTGATCTTGGAAGTTACTTAAGACTGGGAAAAGGTGAGGAAGCAACAGGAGGAAGAGGAAGAGACTCTGTTACGTCTGATGCCTTGGAAGCAGTCATAGGTGCCATCTATCTGGATGGAGGTTTGGAACCTGCAAGAGCTTTTATAAAGAAATATGTCATGAATGATATTGAGAATAAAAAATTATTCAGTGACAGTAAGACTCATTTGCAGGAACTGGTTGCCAGCGAAGGTTCTGATTATGATCTTCACTATGATATAGTTTCAGAGAGCGGTCCCGATCACAACAAGTCCTATGTGGCGAATGTAGTCATAAACGGAAAGATAATGGGATCCGGTGAGGGTAAAACAAAAAAAGCGGCTGAGCAGAAAGCTGCATGGGAAGCAATAAAATCTTTAGATAAGAGGCAGTAGGAATGTATTTAAAAAGCATTGAAATTCAGGGATTTAAATCCTTTGCAAATAAAATGAATTTTGAGTTTCATAACGGAATAACAGGTATTGTAGGTCCAAACGGAAGTGGTAAGAGTAACGTTGCGGATGCTGTGAGATGGGTTCTTGGAGAGCAGAAGGTTAAGTCTCTTCGTGGTTCAAAGATGGAAGATGTCATTTTTGCGGGTACTGAGAACAGAAAACCACTCGGTTTTGCATTTGTAGCAATTACTCTTGATAACTCTGACCACAAACTTGATATTGAATATGATGAGGTCACAGTATCGAGAAGATTATACCGTTCAGGCGAGAGTGAATATATGATAAACGGTAGTCAGGTCAGACTTAAGGATGTTAATGAACTTTTCTATGATACAGGTATTGGTAAGGAAGGTTACTCTATTATCGGTCAGGGTCAGGTTGAGCGAATCCTGAGTGGTAAGCCTGAAGAGAGAAGAGAACTTATCGATGAAGCTGCCGGAATCGTAAAATATAAAAGAAGAAAAAATGATGCATTAAAGAAACTGAATGATCAGAATCAGAATCTTGTCAGAGTAGAAGACATTCTGTCTGAGCTTGAAAGACAGGTTGGACCACTTGCAAGACAGTCTGAAACTGCAAAGAAATATCTTGCCTATAAGGATGAACTCAAGAAAAATGACGTGAATATGTTCCTTATTGAATTGCAGGAAATAAAAGATAAACTTGCCGAAATCGAGGAAAAGACAAATATATCTACTGCCGATTTGAATGATTCTCAGGTTAAGTTTGAAGATATTAAAAAAGAATATGCAAAGATTGAAGCTGTTATTGAAGAACTTAACAATAAAGCTGAAGAAAAGAAGAATATTCTGAATGAAGCGAATTTGGAAGCCGAAAGAATTGACGGACGTATCAGAGTATTGGAAGAACAGATTCGTTCTGCAAAGAGCAGTGAAGAATTTCAGACATCCAGAATAGAGGCTTTGGAGAGTGAGATTGATGAAAAACTACAGTCAGTAGATACTCTCAAGGCTACAAAGGAAGATTTTGAAAATCAGATTTCCGATATTACAGCAAAGCAAAATGACTATACAAGTGAAATTGCTCTTGATTCAGAAGAAATATCTGAACTTGAGAAAGAAATTGAAGGATATAAACAGGAAGTAATAGACCTTATTAATGCAAAGGGGCAGGTGGCATCCCAGATGGAGAGATGTGATGCCCTTCTTGAAGAGATTAACAAAAGAAAAGCAACACTTAATCAGAAGTTGATTGAGTTTGAGACAGTTAAGTCTAATCATGAGAGTATTATCGAGGAACTTGAGAAAGATTTAAAGCAGGCTGAGAGTTCTCTTGAAGAACTTAATGAATCTGCAGATAAATACAAAGAAGAAATTATTGAACTCAGAAAAAAGAATAATGATATTGTTAAGGAGTTAGAGCAAAACTCCATTAACTACCACAGAAACAACTCAAAACTTGAATCTCTTAAGAATATCACCGAAAGATATGACGGCTATGGAAACAGTATCAAAAAGGTAATGGAACTTAAGTCAAGCAAAAAAGGTGTTATCGGTGTAGTTGCAGATATTATCAAGGTTGATAAGAAGTATGAAGTGGCTATTGAGACAGCTCTTGGTGGCAGCATTCAGAATATCGTTACTGATACTGAGACAACAGCAAAAGAGATTATTGAATATCTCAAGAAGAATAAGTTTGGTAGAGCTACATTCCTTCCGCTTAGCAGTCTCAGTAACAAGGTTACATTCAATAACGTAAATGCACTTGATGAGAGAGGGGCAATCGGAATTGCCAGCGAACTTGTTGACATTAAACAGGAATATTCCGGAGTTGCCAAGTTCCTTCTTGGAAGAATACTTGTGGTTGATAATATCGATAATGCATTGTTTATAGCGAGAAAATACAGATACTCAATGAGAATTGTTACTCTTGAAGGAGAAAACTTAAGTGCCGGTGGTGCGATTTCCGGTGGTGCATTCAAGAACTCGAGTAATCTTCTCGGAAGAAGAAGAGAGATTGAAGAGATTGAAAAGAGCATCAAAGAACTCACGGATACAAAGAAGACTCTTGATTCTGAACTTCTTAAAGTCAGAAGTGAAATGAGTGTTGCAGGTGAAGAACTTGAAAAACTCAACCAGGCAATTAAGGAACAGGAGATTTTCAAAAGTACAGCCGAGGTTAAGTTTAATCAGGCTGTTGCAAGAAAGAATGATATCGTAAATGAGTATCGTGAAGTTTCTGTTGAAAGCAGAGATATTTCAGGTCAGATTGCGGATATTAATAAGAATAGTGCAAGACTGACAGAAGAATTGTCAGGCTGGGAGGACAGAAACAAGGAACTCGAAGAAATTATCGAAAAAAAGAATACGGAACTTATTGCTAAGAAGGCTGAGATAGAAGAAAAATCCGAAGAACTTGAACAGGTCAAGTTAGAACTTGTTGCCACAACTCAAAAGCACAGTAATATTGTTGAAAATATCAAACGCGTTGAGATGGAAATCGAGTCGACAAAGGATGAACTTGAGACCATCAAAGACAGTTCGGATGAGGCCGGAGCAGAAATAAGTGCAAAGGTTGATGCAATTGAAAGATTGCGTGAAGAAAAAGTAAATAACGCAAACAAAATAGAAACTCTTGGAAAAGAAATAGGTGAACTTGAGGAAGAGGGTAAGAATCAGACAAAAGATCATAAAGAATTCTTTGAAAAGAGAGAAGAATTATCGGACAGAATTAATCAGCTTGATAAGGATTTATACAGACTTAATGCTCAGCATGAACAGTTGGAGGAGAAGAAAGATTCCAAAGTTAATTACATGTGGAATGAATATGAGATTACATTCAGCGATGCCATGAAACTTAAGGATGATGAATTCTCTGATAAGAATGAGATGAGAAATACGATTGCAAGACTCAAAAGAGATATTAAGAATCTTGGAGATGTTAATGTTAACGCAATTGATGAGTTTAAGGAAATCAATGAGAGATATACTTTCATGAATGAACAGCATGAGGATATTATCAAGGCAAAAGAGAATCTCATGAATATTATCGAAGAACTTGAAACAGGAATGAGAAAACAGTTTACTGAGAAGTTTGCTGAAATTCAGGCTGAATTTGATAAGGTTTTTGCTGAACTATTTGGTGGTGGACACGGTAAGATTGAACTTATTCCTACGGAAAGCGGAGATGTACTTGATGCGGGAATCAATATTATCTCACAGCCACCTGGAAAGAAACTGCAGAACATGATGCAGTTATCCGGTGGAGAAAAAGCACTTACCGCAATCAGTTTGCTGTTTGCTATCCAAAATTTGAAACCATCTCCGTTCTGTCTTCTTGACGAGATTGAGGCGGCACTTGATGGAAGTAACGTTGTAAGATTTGCACAGTATCTGCACAAGCTTACAAAGACAACTCAGTTTATTGTTATAACTCACAGACGTGGTACAATGGGCTGCGCAGACAGACTTTTTGGTATCACGATGCAGGAAAAAGGTGTATCAGCACTTGTATCGGTTGACTTACTGGAGAATGACCTTGATAAGTAGTATAAAGTGGTTACGATATGTGACAGTTATTCGCACATTAAGCAGAATTAATCAAGAGGTTAGCAATGCTGGATAATTGTTTGAATAATATAAAACAGATTGTTTAAGTATAATAAGAATTATATATATGGAGAGTGAATAATGGCAGAAGAAAAGAAAGGTTTTTTTGGAAGACTGGTATCAGGGCTTACAAAGACAAGAGAGAATATGGTGGCCGGAATCAACTCGGTTTTTTCAGGATTCTCCTCAATAGATGACGATTTTTACGAAGAACTTGAAGAGATACTCATTATGAGTGATATTGGTGTTAAGACAACAATGGAGATAATCGAGGATCTCAAGGAAAAGGTAAAAGAAAACAAAATCAAAGAACCTGAAGCGTGCAGAGAGTTTTTGATTGCAAGTATTGAAGAACAAATGAATTTAGGCGATAATGCTTACGATTTTGAAAATAAGAAATCTGTTGTTCTTGTGATTGGTGTTAACGGTGTGGGAAAAACTACATCTGTAGGTAAGCTTTCAGGACAGCTTAAAAACAGCGGTAAAAAGGTGATTATGGCAGCGGCTGATACATTCAGGGCTGCGGCAACAGAACAGCTAAAAGAATGGTCTAACAGAGCGGGAGTTGATATTATTGCTGCCGGTGAAGGGGCAGATCCGGGTTCTGTTATTTTTGATGCCATTGCATCAGCTAAGGCTAATAATGCCGATGTATTAATTTGTGACACGGCAGGTCGACTTCACAATAAGAAAAACCTTATGGAAGAGTTAAAGAAGATAAACCGTATTATTGACAGAGAGATGGGAGATTGTCACAGAGAGAATCTCATAGTTCTTGATGCTACAACGGGCCAGAATGCTCTTGCACAGGCAAGACAGTTTATGGAAGCAGCTGATATTACCGGTGTTATTCTCACAAAGATGGATGGAACAGCTAAGGGTGGTATCGCAGTTGCAATTCAGTCTGAACTTGGCATACCGGTAAAATATATCGGCGTTGGCGAGCAGATTGATGATTTGCAGAAATTCAACTCTCATGATTTTGTTACAGCTTTGTTTGAGAAGAATGAGTAACAAATTAATATCAGTGAGAGTGAAATGACATGTGAGTTAAGTGGTGAGAAACATAATAGTTTCAGTAGTGAATTATAAAAAAAGGAAGTGAAGATTATGGAGAAGCTTACACTTGAAAAATTTGAACAGGCATCTGAAGTAGTTGAGAAAGTTACACTTAAGACTAACTTAATCTACAGTGATTATTTCAGTGAAATGACAGGAAATAAAGTATATATCAAACCTGAGAACATGCAGTTTACAGGAGCATATAAAATCAGAGGTGCGTATTATAAGATTAGCACACTTACCGATGAGCAGAGGTCAAAAGGTCTTATTACTGCGTCGGCCGGAAATCATGCCCAGGGTGTTGCTTATGCTGCAAAACTCTACGGTGTAAAGGCTACAATTGTAATGCCTACAGTTACACCTCTTATGAAAGTGAACAGAACCAAGAATTACGGTGCTGAAGTTATTTTGCATGGCGATGTATATGATGATGCCTGCAAATACGCTCTAGAGCTTGCTGAAAAAGAAGGTTATACATTTATTCATCCATTTGATGATATAGATGTTGCTGCAGGACAGGGAACAATTGCTATGGAGATTTTTAAGGAATTACCAACAGTTGACTATATCTTATGTCCAATCGGTGGCGGCGGACTCTGCACAGGTGTAAGCACACTTGCAAAGTTTTTAAATCCAAACATCAAAGTTATAGGTGTTGAGCCTGCAGGGGCAAGCTGTATGCTTGCATCATTAAAGGCGGGTAAAGTTGTGACGCTTGATTCTGCAACTACAATTGCAGACGGTACTGCAGTAAAAACTCCGGGAGAAAAAATATTCCCATATATTCAGCAAAATGTTGACGATATAATCACTATTGAGGATGATGAACTGATAGATGCATTTCTTGATATGGTTGAAAATCATAAACTTGTTGCGGAAAATTCCGGACTTCTTACAATTGCAGCTCTCAAACATCTTGATTGTTCGAACAAGAAGATAGTATCTATTATCAGCGGTGGTAATATGGATATTATCACAATGTCATCAACTCTTCAGCACGGACTTATCCAAAGAGGAAGAGTATTCACAGTTTCTGTATTGCTCCCTGATAAGCCGGGTGAACTTGTAAGAGTTGCATCTGAGATTGCAAAACAGCAGGGTAACGTAATCAAGCTTGAACATAATCAGTTTGTCAGTGTAAACAGAAATGCTGAAGTGGAACTTAGAGTTACTATTGAGTGTTTCGGACATGAACACAAGGAGAGAATAATTGAATCACTTGCGAAGGCTTCATTTAAGCCTAAGGAAGTAAGAGTTTCATTGTAAATAGGCGCTTATTTATATATAAAAACAGATTAATGTATTTTTGAAATGATAATAAAATGATGAAATGGAAAAAGCTGAATAGATGAAAGAAGAGAATATAGAAGAAAATACAGAAGAAAAGGAAATACTTGGTGAACTGATTGATAGTTCTACACCAACGATACAAGGGGACGAAGATATAACAGAAAGTTACAAAGAAATAAAAGTTAGGCAGTTTTATGGTGTGTGGCCAGAGATTGCAGATGCATTATTTCCGACAATAGTTCTTACAATGATGTGCCTGGTATTTATATGTTTTTTTGTTCTGTATGCTTTGTGCGGAGATATTAAAAATTGCGTGCTTCTTTTCTTTGTTGTTGCTTTTTTTGGAGCGTTTGACTGTTTTCATATTCGTGAGCTTATAAGAGGGATACGTTTCGCAATAAATGTGAGATTTTCCGGAAAATCAATAAAAGGGATGATAATTGAATGTGACCAAAAGGAAATCGGAAATTATAGTATGTTGGTCAGGACTTCAAATGGGTACAGATATTTTGACTTTTATATAAATGAAAAAATCGGATTGCTTAATGTAGGGAAAATAGTTGATTTTACAGTATTTAACGATACAGTTTTTATTAATTTACATGGTAGTGAAAATGAAAAAAATAACAATCAGTATGTTCTGTGCAAAGAAGCGTCTCTTGATTTGGAAACCTTCATATCTTTTTGTTTAGGATTCGGTTTCGTGGCACCATTATTATTGTTAGTAAGCACATTTTTATTTAAGAGGCAAATAGATCTTCCTGAATTAGCTTGGATTATATGGTTGTTTATTATTGTTTTTGCAATAATGGGAATACGTTTGTTGTACATAGCATTTGGAAACATTATCAGATACATATTATTTGCTGTGCGTGGAAGAAAGGTTACCGGATTGATTCGTGACTATGAAAGACAAGAATGGAGTACGCGTGGTATAAATGGTGTAAATATAATCTACATGATACAAATTGATACCTCGCATGGACAGAGACTTATTCGATATAATACGAACAAATCAGAAACTCTATATGATAAGGATGATTTAGTTGAACTGAAAGTATATGGTGATTATTATAAAATAATCGAAAAAGAATAATATCAATAGGACGGAATTGAATGAGTAAAGATAAGAATTGTGATGAAGATATAAATAGCAATAAAGAAATATTAGGAAAACTAATTGATGATTCAACACCTAGGCTTCAGGGAGATGAGAACGTTAGAGGAAAATATAAAGAAATTGAAGTGTTTGCCCCCGGTGGTTTGCAGGATAATTTGCCAGGTTTCTTTGCGATTGCTGTATTATCTATATTTACTTTTATGCCATTATTGGGTATTGGCAAAGCTGAAGGAATATTTGAAAAATTGTTTCTTTTTATATTTTTTGCCATTTGGGGAACAATAGAAGCAATTGTTGGTTGTAAATTGGCTGAAATAATAATTAATGGATTTTTAGTGAGGTTATTTGGTAAAAATGTTACGGGGATGATTTGCAAAATGTGTGATGAAAACTCCGGAAGCTGCGAAATACTGGTTAGAACATCAGATGGTTATCGCAAGTTCATATTTGGAATAGATAAAAATATTAACGGTCACAGAGTTAAAGACTTGATAGGGCTACGAATATTCAACAATTGGGTGATTACAACTGATTTAGACGGCGAGGGTGTATTCACGCTTGAAAAACTGGTTGATGGAACATATATAAATGAAGAAAAGAATTATAAAAAACATGGTTCGTATGTAACATGTAAATCGACTAATGTTAATTTTTGGAACACCACTTTCTATTCTATCCTTGGATTTGGCTTTATTTTTCCATTCGTTTCAGTTTTGTTTTTGGCCATAATATCATTAGACTCGTTGGAGATAGTGGAATCAACCACTGTAAAGGACTCTCTTTTTGCGAAGATTTATGTTGTTTTTGTTCTTGGAATGTTTTTGCTGTTTGGTATATTGTTATTGTATTTTGGATATGGAAATGCTTTAAAAAACATTAAAGTTGAAACCCTTGGAGTAGCTACTACAGGAAAGATTTGTTCCCGTGGTGAAACAACTACAAAATATAACGGGGCGAGAGGTTCAGTTTACACAATAATGATTAATACACCCGAAGGTGGCAAATTTATTAAATATGATATGCATGGTCCCGAAGCTCCGTATAAAAATGGAGATACTGTTAATGTTAAGGTGTATCAAAATTATGTGAGCATCAGTAAGCGGGTAGATGTTGAAAAAATAAATAGTTGATTTATGAACGTGGTGTAAAGATATTTTGCTTGACACCACTTCTTTTTTAGTGTAGAATGGCAGAGGTGTAAAGAAAAATTACTTGACACTGACTATCATTTATTGGAGTGTGTGGTATGGATGATATACTAAAGCAATCGTTGCTTTATGATTTTTATGGTGAGTTACTCACACCACATCAGAAAGAGATTTACGAAGATTTTGTACTTAATGATTTGAGCCTCGGCGAGATTGCCATGGAACAGGGCATTTCCAGACAGGGTGTACATGACCTGGTTAAGAGATGCAACAAGCTTCTTAACGGATATGAGGAGAAACTTCATTTAGTTGAGAAGTTCACTCTTACAAAATCTAAGATTACAGATATATGTTCACTGGTTGATGACTATGAGAACAAGACAGGCGAGATAAATACTACCATTGAACAGGTTAAAGTTATTGCAAATGAGATTCTTGACAACTACTAAGAATTAGGAGGTACTCCTTTGGCATTTGAAAGTTTATCAGACAAATTGCAAAATGTATTTAAGAACCTTAGAAGTAAGGGGAGACTTACAGAAGATGACGTAAAGGCGGCTCTCAAGGAAGTAAAAATGGCTCTTTTAGAGGCAGACGTCAGCTTCAAGGTTGTTAAACAGTTTATCAATAAAGTTACAGAGAGAGCTGTCGGTCAGGATGTTATGACTTCATTGACACCGGGACAGATGGTTATCAAGATTGTTAACGAAGAACTGACAGATCTTATGGGATCAGAAACCACAGAGATTAAACTTGTGGACAATGGCATCACAGTGATAATGATGATGGGTCTTCAGGGTGCAGGTAAGACAACAACCACTGCAAAGATTGCAGGAAAGTTAAAGGCTAAAAACAAAAAGCCTCTTTTAGTTGCCTGTGACGTGTACAGACCGGCTGCTATTGAACAGCTCCAGATTAACGGAGATAAGCAGGGCGTTCCGGTATTCTCTATGGGAACAGGACATAAGCCTGTTGATATAGCAAAAGCTGCTATATCTCACGCAGAGAAAAATGGTAACAATGTAGTTATCCTCGATACTGCAGGTCGTCTTCATGTTGATGAAGATATGATGAATGAACTTGTAGAAATCAAGGAGAACATTGAAATACATCAGTGCATTCTCGTTGTAGATGCTATGACGGGTCAGGATGCAGTAAATGTGGCAGGAACATTTGAAGAGAGAATCGGCATTGACGGTGTTATCCTCACAAAGCTTGACGGTGACACAAGAGGTGGTGCTGCACTTTCTATCAAGGCAGTTACAGGAAAGCCTATATTATATATAGGTATGGGCGAGAAACTATCTGATTTGGAACAGTTTTATCCTGACAGAATGGCTTCAAGAATTCTCGGTATGGGAGATGTTCTTACACTTATCGAAAAGGCAGAGGCTTCTATTGATAAGGAAAAGGCGATGGACCTTACCAACAGAATGAAGAAGGCAGAGTTTTCATTTGATGATTACCTTGAGTATATGAGTCAGATTAAGAACATGGGTGGTCTTGCCGATATGCTTAAGATGATCCCGGGTATGGGAAATCAGATTACAGATGACATGCTTCCTGATGACAAGCAGCTTGGAAGAGTTGAAGCAATTATCTATTCAATGACAAAAGAGGAGAGAAGCAATCCTTCAATTCTCAATCCATCCCGTAAGAAACGAATTGCTGCAGGAGCAGGTGTTGATATCGCAGAGGTAAACAGACTTGTTAAGCAGTTTGAGCAGGCAAGAAAGATGATGAAAAGCATGCCCGGTCTTATGGGAGGAAAAGGTAAGAAGAAACGAGGAGGCTTTGGAGGCTTCGGTGGCATGAAGATGCCATTTGGTTTCTAAATTTTAGTTAGCAAGAGACATATGTCTTTTAGCATATATAATTTATTTATTTTATTTTACGGAGGTAAAGAATAATGGCAGTAAAGATTAGATTAAAGAGAATGGGACAGAAGAAGGCACCTTACTACAGAATCGTAGTAGCTGATGCAAGATCACCAAGAGATGGTAGATTCATCGAGGAGATCGGAACATATGATCCAACTAAGGATCCAAGTGTTTACAATGTAGACGCTGAAGCTGCTAAGAAGTGGTTATCAAACGGTGCTCAGCCTACAGAGACTGTTGCAAAACTCTTTAAGCTTGCTGGAATTGAAAAATAATAAAATAGGAGGAGTCTTATGAAAGAATTAGTGGAAGCAATTGCTAAAGCACTTGTTGACTCTCCTGATGAAGTTGTAGTAACTGAAAGAGAAACAGAAAAAGCCGTTATCGTTGAGCTCAAGGTTGCCGAGTCTGATATGGGTAAGGTTATCGGAAAGCAGGGACGTATCGCTAAGGCTATTCGTTCGGTTGTAAAAGCTGCAGCATCAAAAAGCGACAAAAAAGTTATTGTAGACATCATATAACTTGTAGGAATGTAATTCCTATTAGAGGTTATTCAGTGCATGAGATATTGAGAATATAAATACTTCTCATAATATGCAATTTATTAAAGAGACTGGCCTTGGTCAGTCTCTTTCAAAAGTTAAAGGAGTTTTATGGAAGATTTTTTCAGAGTTGGTGTTATTGCTAACACTCATGGAATCAGAGGAGAAGTGAAAGTATTTCCTACAACTGATGATCCAATGAGATTTAAAAAATTAAAGAAAGCTATAATAGATGCGAAAAGAGAACAGGTTGAAGTAAAGGTTACTTCAGCAAGATTTTTTAAGAATATGGTAATTCTTAAGTTTGAAGAATTTGACAATATTAACGATGTTGAAAAGTATAAAGGCTGTGACCTCCTTGTATCAAGGGAAAATGCAGTTAAATTAGAGCCGGGTGAATATTACATTGCTGATATTATCGGGGCAGATGTTTATCTGGAAGATGGCAGCGAGTTTGGTACACTTACA
This sequence comes from Lachnospiraceae bacterium, assembly GCA_016282745.1. Taxonomy (GTDB): domain Bacteria; phylum Bacillota; class Clostridia; order Lachnospirales; family Lachnospiraceae; genus SIG293. The sequence goes on along the minus strand of JAEELL010000085.1, from coordinate 41,481 downwards.
GATGTGCTACAGACCGGTGCTAACGATGTATATATAGTAAAGATGAAAGATGGGAAGGAATGTCTGATACCGGTTATTCCTGATTGTATTATAGATAGAAATATTGAGGAAAAAAAGGTAGTTGTTCATCTGCTGAAAGGATTGTTGGATTAATGAATTTTTATGTACTTACGCTGTTTCCTGAAATGATAACTGATACTGTATCTCACAGTATCACAGGAAGAGCTATCGAAAAGAATTTAATAAATGTGGAAGCAATCAATATCAGGGATTTCGCAGGCAATAAACATGGGCAAGTAGATGATTATCCTTACGGAGGTGGCGCAGGAATGGTTATGCAGCCGGGACCTGTATACAGAAGTTATAAGAGTATAGAAGAAAAGACCGGGAAGAAACCTAGAGTTGTATATATGACACCTCAGGGAAAGACTTTTGATCAGAACATGGCAAAGGAATTTGCAAAAGAAGAAGATTTGGTATTTCTTTGCGGTCATTATGAAGGTATCGATGAGAGAGTTCTTGAAATGATTGTGACAGACAATGTTTCTATTGGTGATTATGTACTCACCGGTGGAGAATTACCTTCATTGGTCATGATTGATGCGATTTCAAGACTTGTTCCGGGAGTGCTTAATAATGATGTGTCCGCAGAAACGGAGAGTTTTTCAGATAATCTTTTGGAGTATCCACAGTATACAAGACCAAATGAGTTTGAAGGAAAGAAAGTCCCTCCGATTTTGTTGTCGGGAGATCATGCAAAAGTTGACAAGTGGAGAAGAGAACAGTCAATAATAAGAACCTATGAGAGAAGACCTGATCTTTTGGAAAAAGCAGAACTGACAAAGAATGACAGAAAAACGCTTGATTCTATCGAAAAAGAGAAGCGTTTAAATTCGGGCTGAGAAAGATATATAGTTATTGTTCAGCATTCGACCGAAAGATATTATAATAAAATATCGACCGAAAGATATTACGTAAATAGTAAAATGTTGTGAGAAAGTACTTTTAAAAGGTACTTTCCCACAACATTTTTTTTGTTTTTATTTAAAAAAGTGTACAAAAACAGTCGGTGCCTAATTTTAAAATCAGGAGGTGAGAACAGTTGGCGATTGGAAAAAAAATACTCACATATAAGCAAAGATGCTATATCGAGTACGCATTCAATTCGGGGGTAAGCAGACTGGAGATATGTAAGCACATTGGTATGAGTTCATTAGAACTTGAAAATGAAATACGTTCGGGAAAGACAGCAGACGGAAAATACAGCGCAGATAAAGCGCAAATCCGAATGAGACATTAGAATTTGAATATAATAAGGAGAAAACAGAGAATGAAAAGTAAGATGAAGCGATTAATAGCTTTAATGCTTATGGTGGTAATGGCAACTACAATGTTGCCGGTAAATACAATTAGGGTAAAGGCAGATACTGCAACAGCATCATTATCTAACTTAGGAGAATTAGGAACTGTAAAAATTGGTGATAAATCCGAAAGCGGAACTTGGTGGCAAACGAAAGTTAACAAGAAGGCAGTTTTTTGTAAAGACTTAGGATTGGCATGCCATGCAGGGGATGTTTATGAAAGCAGTGGGGATAAATATAAAAGCAGTTCTAATAACAAAAGAAAATCTACAGAAGCATATGTTGGATATTGGTATTCAAGTACTAAGAAAAAAGCAAGAAAGGCTTGGGTGTATGCGCAGTGTTTGATTTGGAGTGCAGAAGAAGGAAGAACAAGTGATGACCAACTTAAGGACGTAATTAAACAGGTTATGACGAATACAGGCTACTACGGTAAAAAGAATGATAACAAAAAAGAAGTAGATGCATTATTCGATGAAATCTTTGGAGCGGGTTCGGTAGAGGTTGATGTGATTATCTGGAGTTCTGAAGCCTATAAACGACAAAAACTTTTGGAGATAAGTGGAGATAAAATAGAGTATCCATATGAAACATATAACGATACCTTAAACTATCGACAAAGACTTAACATAATCAAAGAAGATGAAGATGGGAATAGAATCCCACAGACCAAATTTGAAATTGCTGCAAAAAATTATAAAGATTTATATTCATATAAATTCAATGGTTGGGGTGATGCAGAAGAAGAAGATAATGATAACGGATCTAAATTTGAGGAAGAAGTATTAACTGATTCAAATGGTAGAATCACATTCAAATTTAACTACCACCTACAATCAGAAGATTATGCGTATGTTAAAGCTGACGATCTGAAAAACATGAATGATAATGCAATCAAAGAAATGAAAAAACAGATGAAAGAGGATGGATACAAGTATCCGGATTCCTTGAAAAAAGCTGATGCAGAAAAAATGGCAGCTGATGATCTTAAAGCGCAACTAAATAAAGTATCAAACAAATATGTAATCAAAGAAATCAGCTCGAATGATAAGAACTTCACAATTAATAAAGATTACATCAACGGAAAAACAATAACGATTGAATCAGCAAACAGTTGGACTAAGGATGCAGATGGCTGGCCGGACACAACAAGTGGAGAATATTCACATTACTCTTTAGCAGTTAATGAAACAGTTGTGAATAATCATAAAAAAATCAAACTACAAATTAGTAAGAAAGATAGCAAATCAAGCGATGGTAAGGCTCGTGGAGCAGCTTCTCTTGGGGGTGCTGTATATGGAATCTATTCCAACAGCGGTTGTACAACATTTGCAACACTTTATAACAATAATGGAAACAAGTTGAATAAACAGGCAAAATACACTACTGATGCGAATGGAAAGATCAGCATGGGAGAGTATCTAAGAGCAGGACAAACATATTACATAAAAGAAATCACTCCACCGGTTGGATACCTTCTTGATTCAACAATACACTCAGTTAATCTGAATGCTAATTCCAACCCAGTTGTTAATCTTAACAGTAATAATGAATTATTCGAACATAGCACTGATGTAGGAGAAGCACCATATGGTGGCAAACTAGAAATCAATAAAGAAAATAGAAGAAGTGACACAGATATTACTCCGGAAGCAGGAGCAAAATTCAGAGTATGGTTAAAATCTGCAGGAAGTTATGAGAATGCAAAAGAGGAAGAAAGAGATATTATTACTACAGATGGGAATGGACATGGAATAAGTAAAGACTTGTATATTGGAACTTACAGAGTTGAACAGATTGCAAATGGTACTTTAAATGGTAAAAATATTGATCTTATTATGGTAGAGCCATTTGAGATGACAATCAGTCAGGATGATCCGAACCCAACGCATTCATATAAATTAAATAATCCTAGATATAAAGCATTCTTGAAGATAGTTAAGAAAGACTCAAAAACAAACAAAACAGTCCTTAAAGCAGGAACTGCTTATCAGATTAAGCTTTATGATGAAGATACAGATACATGGAATCTTGTCAAACAGCAAACATACATAGATGGTGAACCTCAGATGGTTGATACTTACATGTGTGATGAATCTGGTGAGGTACGAACATATGAAGCTCTTGAGTCAGGTACATACAGAATATACGAAGTTGACTCTGCTACAGGGTTATTTAAAAAAGATGAATTTATCGAAGTTGTAATTCATTCATCAAAGCAGAATACATATGAAACATATGTTGACGAAGAGGGTAACACACATAATGTTGCTACAGTTGAATACGTCAATGACGAGACAAAGGGAAAATTAATACTTGAAAAGTTAGGTCATGGATTAACAGCCTTTGATGCAAAGAAAGGCTTTATATATGAAGCAATTAATTTACCGGGTTCTGTTTTCGAAGTTTATGCAAAAGAAGATATAGTTACCCAGGATTCACAGACCGGAGACAATGACGAGAAGACAACATGGTTTAAAGCCGGTGATAAGGTAGCAACTATTACATCCGGAGTTAAGGCAGAATTTACATCTGACGCAAGCGGTATCTGTAAATACAAGCTTAACGAAGATGGAAATGTTGAAATTACAATGCCACTTGGTAAGTATGAACTTAGAGAGGTGACAACAAGATTTAATTATTATTTGCCGGATGTTCATTCATGGGATTTGACATATGAATGGAAAGATTTTGAAACAGAGTATGTTTTCGATATTGATGGCATTACAGATGATAATGGTAAATTATCAGTGCAGAATGAACTTGTAACAACAGATGTTAAAATACACAAACAGGACAAAGATACTAAGAAAGCAGTTCCTGGAACAGTGTTTGGATTTTATTCCAAAGATAATATCTATGACAAGAATGGAAACATCATTGTTAAAGCAAATGAAAAAATTGCAACGGTAACAACAGATGATAATGGTAACGCAGTACTTCCATTTTCAGTCCCTTTGATGGATGAGGAGTTAAAGGTTAACGAAGAAGAGGAAGCTGCAGAAGAACAGACAACCGAGGAAACAACTACAGAAGAAGTTACAACAGAAGAACAGACAACAGTAGAAAATGAAACTACTTCTGCAGAAGAAAGTGTAGAGCAGAAATACAATACAGGTAACTATTACTGGAGAGAGGAAAAAGTATCAGGTTCGTATTTCCTGGATCAGACAGAAATAGACGTACATCTTGAATATGACTCACAGAACAGCAAGGTTGTTACATCGGAATCGGTTAAGGAAAATAAACAAACCGAAATTGAAATCGATAAGTTAACATTAGTTGGTTCTAACGAATTACCAGGCTGTGAACTGGAAGTTGCCGATACAGACGGTAATGTTATTGCTGCATGGACTTCCGGAGATGTCAAAACTATTAAATTGACTGAAAAAGCAGAAGAACTAGGATATTGCAATCTAGCTGCAGAGATGACAGAAAAGGGAAATCTTATTATTAAAGGCTTAATATATAACAAATATTATATATTATCTGAGAAAAGACCTGCAGACGGTTATTGCACAGCTGATTCAATGAAATTCAAGTTAGTAGAAGGCAAAGATAAAAATGAAAATTCAACAACGCAGGTTGTTGGGGTTGTAGATGGAGTTGAGACCGTTACGGATAGCAATAAGGTAATCATGTATGATGACACGATTAAGGTTGATGTATCTAAGCAGGAGATTACAGGTGATAAGGAAATTCCAGGATGTAAGATGGCAATTTACTTAGGTAAAAAGAAAATTGAGAGCTGGACTTCCAGTAAGAAGCCACACCGTATTCAGGTAAAACTCATTGCCGGAGAAAAATACACCTTAATTGAAGAAGAAGCAGCAAAAGGTTATGAAATTGCAAGGAATATTGATTTCACTGTAAAGGACACAGGAGAAATTCAGACGATAGTCATGAAAGATAGGAAGATAGGAAAAATCAAAGCAAAAATTCCATTTATTGGCGATGGCGATGGAATTGTATGGGGATCACCTAAGACTGGAGATTTTAGGGATTACATGATTTGGTTTGCACTTCTTGGAATATCTGCTTATGTAGCGTTTTACAGTTATTTTAAAGGGAGTAAAAAGTCAGATGAAAAATAAAACAACAATTTTTTCTTTTTTATTGATCCTTTCCGTTATGGCAGCACCCTTTGGGGTGTCTGCCAGCAATGAGCAGGTAATGAAAAAAGAATATACATATGAGTCTAAAGATAAAGACGAAAAGCAGGATGCTCATTTCAAGAATAAATTAAATGAAAATGGTAAGGAATGGGAGCTTGCAACGATTAATTACGAGATTGTTTCCGACAAAGTAATTACAAAAGAAGAAACAGTTACTAAGGAAATAAAATCAAAAGAAATCAAGAAAGATGAAGAGTATGTACCGGAAGAAGCTATAAATGAAGATGGTGTGGAGTACAGCTTAAAAACCACTGATAAAAAGGAAGTGGAAATCGTATCTGAATATAAACAGACAGTAAAAGGTTATGAAGATTATTCAGACAAATCAAATGCTGACAATGCTCCGGATAAAAAAGAAATTGAGGCAACAAATAAAAAAACCGGGAAAGTGGTTAAATGCAACTGTGACAAGACAACAACAGAAATTTTATATAAAGCAGGCTGGCAGGATGCAAGTATTGATATTACATTCATTTCTTATGACTCCAACATATTCGAATGGAACGGAGTTCAAATCGAGAAGAATGTAAAAGAACCACTTAAAGGATATGAGGATGTGTTGCTTCGAAGCATTGGAGCTGATAGTGACAGATACAGAATTAAAGATATCTATTGGAAGGGCAAGGCATACAAAAATAAAGCTGGTATCCTGTGCAGAGATTGCGTGGCTGATGTAAGCAGAAATATAGATTATTACCGAGTAAATTACCAGGGAGAAATAATTGTTCCAGCTGAAAAAGGATATGTGTATACAAGTACATATGAGGCCGTTCAGTCCGTTCCAACAGGAGAACATGAGTATCAGATTAAAGCGATAGCTATTTATAAAGAAGTGATAAAAGACGAGAATAATTTTCCGATTGTTGGTGGAATTGTTGCATTGGCTTTAGCAATTGCACTGGCTGTTGGAATTATATTCATCATTAAAAAGAAAAGAAAGTGAGGGTAGGTTATGGAAGCAGGAAAGAAAACAGATTTTGAAAGAAGAATGGCTGCATATGCAGCAAAACTAATTGCAGTAAAAAAGAAAAATAAAAAATAGTACATATCAATTAGAATCTGAACATTCAAGATAATACGAAGTTTATGCAGTAAATATATCACGAAATTATTAAATGGCATAACAGGATGAAATCATACTCGCAAAGAGATGAAATAAACAAAAAGGAGAGATGCAGGATGAGTAAATTTGCAGAAAATATTAAAACCTTGTGTGAAACTGCTTCCCCATATTGTTGGGCGTTGGCAGTAGTATCATTTTTAGTTATTGGTGTAATGTTTATTATTCCGTCAGAAGAAAGCCATAATAAGGCCAAAAAAGCATTACCTTATGTATTTTTAGGATGCTTATTGGTTCTGGGAGCAGTTACTCTTGGTAAATGGATTACCAATACGGTTACATTTTAATTAGTTTTTTAATCCATACCTGCAGATATCTGCAGGTATGGAAAAGTGGGGAATACATGTTTAACGAGAAAAAGGAAGCGACTAAAGGTCAGGAATCGCAAAAAGTACTTAAACTAAACAGACTGCTGTCTTCTAAAAAAGTGATAGCAACGATACTTATTGTAGAAAACATAATAATTTTTGCAATTATAAATTACATTACGAACATTATTTTAAATGTTAAAGGTATCTTTTATGATGCAGCGCATTTAAATCAATATATAGGATTAAATAATCTGTACAAAATACGAATAGCGGATTATCCGGGAGCAATTATAAAAGAAGCAATCATCATTTTAATTGCATGGATAATTATGGACGCATTGATGATTTATAGACTTAAAACATCTTTCTCAGAAGACTATTTTAATGTGGGCCAAAAAGGAACGGAAAGATGGACAAGTAATGAAGAGATTAAGGCACAGTACATAGAAGTTCCGGATAGGGATAAATCATTCCCGGGATATGGTGGAACAATTGTATCAAGAATAGGAAACAAGCTCTACTTGGATGATTCAAATACCAACAACCTTATTATTGGTATTACAAGATCAGGTAAAGGCGAAATGTTTGTTTTTCCAAGTATTGATGTATATTCAAGAGCCGAGAAAAAGACATCTTTGGTAATTGCGGATCCAAAACTTGAACTTTATAAAAGTTCAAAGAAAACACTGGAAGCAAGAGGATATGATGTTTATTTATTAAATTTTGATGATCCACTGCACAGCATGGGATTCAATCCATTGGAACAGATTACAGAATTATATGTTTCCGGAGATTATGCAAACGCCGAGCTTTTGACACAGTCTTTCTCGTATTCAATTTTTAATCCAAGTTCACCAACGAATACAGATGCCTTTTGGCAGGACACAGCTTCTTCTCTTTTATCGGCCATGATTCTTGCTCATTTACAGGATTGTATTGCAGCTGATGAATTGGCAAATGAAAAAAGAAGAATAAGTTGGGAACATAAAAGACAGCGATTTGAGAACCTGGATGATGAAAAACAGAAAAGTGTAAGAAGTGACTTCAATGATTATATACAAAAAAATCCGGATGCGGATACCGCTCTTGATGAAAAAATAAAATTTATTCCACCGGAATCTGCATTTAAAGCATCAAATGAAAATGTAAAGAAAATTAATATGTATTCAATTATTAATACGTTTACGGAACTTGCTACAAGGAGACCGGATCCAATGAGTGACACAACAGCACTTGATTTGTACTTTAATCAAAGACCGGCACTTGATAGAGCAAAACTTAAATATGCAGGAATTGAAGTGGCAGGAAGCAGGACAAAAGGTGGTATTTACGCTTCGATGCTTGCTAAGCTTACGATATTTACATATGAAAATATTGCAAAGATGACAGCGGAATCAAGCCTTAAATTAAGAGATATAGGATTTGGAAATAAACCTGTAGCAATATTTATGGGAATGCCTGATTATGATAAATCAACTTATTTCCTTGCGACAGTATTCGTACGTCAGACATATTTTGTACTTGCTAAAGAAGCTACAAGAAGCATGACAGGAAAATGTAAAAACAGAGTAAAGTTTATTCTTGATGAATTTGGTAACATTCCGGCGATTGAATCAATGGAGACAATTATTACAGTGTGCCTGGGAAGAAATATTTCATTCGATATGTTTATCCAGTCATATGCCCAGGTATCTAAGCTTTATGGAGACGATTCTGAAACAATTATAGATAACTGTGGTAATCAGATTTATATATTGACGGATTCCGGAACCACAGCACAGAACTTTTCTGAATTGCTTGGTAATCAGACAATGATTGATTTGCAGCGTTCCGGAGAACGACTTTCAACGAAAAAACACGTTACGGAAACAACCATAGAAAAACCATTACTTAATAAGAATCAATTAATGCAGCTTAGAGAAGGTGAGTGTGTTGTAAAGCGTGTAATTAAGAGAAGAGACAGAAACGGGAACAGAATAGAGCCTACTCCAATCTTTAACAGTGAAAAATCCGGAAAAAGATTTTTGTACAGATATGAATATTTGCAGGATACATTCCCTAATCCGGATGGAATTGATTTATACGAGATTAATAATGAAGACCGAAGTTATATTAATCTAAGAAATCGTGTATGGAATCCTGAACAGACATTCACAATGTTTACAGCGTATAAAGGTAGTGAAAAAAGTAAAGCGCCAACACTAAAAGATTTATCTAATAATCATGTTATTACAGACACAATAATGAAGCTTACAGGAGAAAGAATAAATGATGAAATATCAGTAATTAATCTTATGGATCTTGTAGGCAGAATGAATATAAAAGACGGTGAAAAGCAGTCATTATATGAACTCATAAGAGCAGGAGAACAGTAGAAATGATGAAAAAATTAATGAAAATCAGTATCACGACTTTTGTGGTGATGATGATTATAGGAGCGTTAAATGAGCATCTGGTATTTGCTGATCTTGAAGAAAAAAGCAGACAGGTACTTATTAATTATCCGGAACTATTCACAGAAAATAACATGGGATGGAACATGTTAAATATTATTGGTTGGATGATTCTTCAAGGTGCAGCTTTTATAGCTGATGCGTGCGCAACACTATACGATACATGTTTTGGCTTTGTTGATTTTACAACATATGCAAGAATTAACAGATATATAGATAAGTGGAAACCTGTGTTTGTTGCAATTGTTTGTTTATCAATTTTCTTCATGGGAGTTATTTTAATTCTATGGCACGAAAAAAAGCCTAAGGTAATGATAAATCTTTGCATAGCCGTACTTGTAATATCGAGCGGAACTTACATTCTGAGTGAATTTAATAGCTATTTGAATGAGGACTTTAGAACGGCTGTTATGGGAAACGGTAAAAATGCAATCGTATATGAAACGATAGGTGGTAATATTCATGATTTGAGACATTTGGATGTTAAATATGGATTGAGCAACCTGGATGATGAAAAAGCAAAACAAACTTTAGATAAACTTACTAAAAAGAAGTTCCTAAATATTGATATCAATGAATTATATACTCCCGATGACACGGATAAGGAAGATTCTAAAGATTTACTTAGTTATAGAGTTTCGCCAGAAGAAAATGATAGTGGGAAAACATATTATGAAGTTGAAGAACTGTCAAGCGGGGTAGCATGGACAGACTTATTGAATGAGTATTACTACAGGTATTCAGTTGATTATATGATTTGTCTCTTGGAGTTGATCTCGTTAATTATCGTTTATCTCTGTTTATCGTATAAGGTTGTAAGAATTTTATATGAAATTGCAATTTCAAGATTACTGGCATATTTATATTCAGCTAATCTTTCTGGCGGAAAAAAGATATTAAAAATACTTGATAGCATAAAGGACAGTTACATAGTACTTATTTTTACTATGGTAAGCTTGAAATTTTACTATTTTGCTACAAAGTTTGTTTCGCAGGAGATGGATGTTAACGGACTGACAAAGGGAATGATTCTTTTGTTTGTGGCTTTTTCCGTAATAGATGGACCAAATCTTGTGCAGAAACTGACAGGAATAGATGCAGGGCTTCAATCCGGATGGGGCAAAATAATGGCAGCAATGTCAATTGGTAGAACAGTTGGACGAGGTGCGGCTAGTATAGGACGAGGTGCAGGACATATAGGTAGCAAAGCAGGACATGCATTTATGAACTCTGACGAGAGAACAGGAGGACATCCTGACTTTAATACAGCTACAGGTGAGGCTTTTGGAGCAGGAGCTGCAGGAGCAAGTTATCAGAATGAGCAAAATGAAAATCAGAATCAGAATAATTTAAATGGTGGCAATGCAAACAGCAGTATGTTTAACAATCAAAATCAGGATAATAACAATCATTTGAACAATAATGAACAGATGAATAGCAGTAGCTCTGAAAATGGAAATGTATTCGATTCGGGACAGAATGGTTCTGCAGATATGAGTTCTGGCTCTGTTAATAATATGAATTCTGAAATATCAGAAAATAGTAGTCCGTTTAGTGGAATGGATGCAGGAAAAGAGTTTGGAACTTCCGGAAATAGCATGAGAATGGATAGTAACCAGGATGCATTAAATGGAATGAAGATGAATCAGCAGGATGGAAAAAATCCACTTACAAGTAGGAACAATCCTAAAGGCAATCTGACTGATGCACATAACAGACAGAATACAAACACATTGGGAAATAGAAACAATCTCAAGGGAAATATAGGCTCAAGTAAGTCAAATAAAGAAAGTATGGCAGCAAAGCCTATTGGATTATCAAGCAAGAGTGTTTTTGAAAGAAGAAGTAGTGGAAGTGGTTTTTCAGACAGAAGTAATGAGAGAAGAGCAAGTTCATCTTCCATTGCACGTCAGGAACAATCGCAGATGAATGTGGCAGCACATGATGCTTTAAGTAACGAGGATGAGGACGATTAAAGGTTAGGGGTCAATATTGACCCCCAAGCCGGAAAGGATGAAAATGGCAAGAAAATATATAGTTGCAGAAGATATTAAATCGGAAACTAAAGTAGGAAAGAGCATTTACATCTTCGATATGTTTTTTATAATTATCTACTTTGCTGTATCGCTCGTTTTAGCCAATATGGTTAATCCAGTATTAAAAATACCGTTCTATATATATTCGGTTGTTTGTGCTGTATTCCTGACGGGCAAATCTCCAACTAATAAGAAAAGAAGAAATTATGAAAGCATGATTATGTTTTTGAGAAAAGACAGGGATGTATATGAAGCTGTAAAGGATATATCCCACAGAACAGAAGAAACATTAAAGAGGGAAAAGATAAATGGCAAAGGATAAAAAGAAGCAAACGGTAAATATAAAAAAGAGTGTAAAGGATGTAATTGAAATAGCAGCTTATGATGAAAATGCAAGATGTTTTCTGATGAAAGATGGAACATACATGAACCTTCTTAAGATTCAATCGAAGGATCTGGTTAACAGCAGCGAAGATGAAATAGAGTATGACAAATTGAAGTTTGCGAAGCTCTACAAGGTATATTCTGAGGATATCAAAATCATTCCGATGAACTTTCCTTGTAACACTGCAGAACAACAGCAATATTTAGAGTACAAATTAAGTAAAACCAAAAATGAAATTTACAAAACAGTTCTGCAGGAAAAGCAGGATGAACTTGTATGGCTTGCAAAGAATGATACAACAAGAGAGTATTACTTAATGTTTTTTGGAAGTGACACAGAGAAGATAGCAAAAAATGAATTAACAATTAAGACATGTCTGTCTTCTGGAAAAAATGGATTGATTGAGTCGTTGTCTGATGAAAAGAAGAAAAACATTATAGAAAGACTTACAAATAAATGCATTATTACCGGTTAGCAGAGGTGAAACTATGAAAGTAAAAAGTAAGAATAAAAAAGAACAGGTTATCATTAACCAGGATGATTTGCTGTTGGAAAAGATACAGCCAAAAGGTGGAATATCCTTTAAAGACGTTAAATATATCGTTACCGGAAATGGCTACGAAACATGTATCCATATTTATGAATTTCCGAAGTCATTAGACGATTATTGGATGGCTAGAGTATGTAATATTAATAACACTGTTGTTACAGTTGATATTTCTACAGATAACATTAATGAAGTAATGAAAAATATTAATAAATCAATGAAAGAACAGCAGTATAGATATTATGAAGCTACTGACTTCCAGGAACAGTTCGATGCGCAGAGAAGATACCAGGAAATGGAAAATCTCTATGATGAAATATCTTCAATGGGAGAAGTGGTTAAGCTACTTCATGTACGAATATTCGTTGCAGACAGAAGCCTTGCAGAACTTGAAGAGAAAACTAAAAATATTATGGCTAAGCTGGAGAGCAATGGCTTTATGCCAACAATATTTCTTAACGAAACAAAAACAGAGTGGATGTCAATGTTTAGAAGCTATAACAAGCAGAACGAAGAACTTTTTTCTCTTTATGGCCAGCCATTGACATCGAATGCTGTAGCTGCAGGAGATCCGTTTCACTTCTCATGCTTGGAAGATTCCACTGGCACATTTTTAGGAAAGACACCATGTGGTGGAAATGTGATTTTTGACGAATTTTTAAAGACAAAAACAAGACTTTATTACAACTCTCTTTGTGTTGGAACTATGGGTTCAGGTAAATCCACATTGCTCAAAAAGAGATTTTTAGCAAATGCAATAATGGGTAATTATGTACGTACATTCGACATTTCCGGAGAATTTGGAACACTTACAAAAACCCTTGGTGGGAAAGTAATTAAACTTGATGGAAGCAACGGTATTTTAAACCCGCTCGAAATCTTACGTGCCGGTGATGATGACATGGTTTCATTCACAAGACATATTTCAAAGGTTAGCACAATTTATAAATTCCTTGCAGGTGGCGATGTTGATACCGAAGAAATTATTGAGTTTGAGGAAGTTTTACGAGAATTATACCAGAAGTTTGGAATGTATGTGGAAAATGGAAAGATGGCAAAACCATGTACCGGATTACAGGCTTCTGAATATCCGATAATCGGAGAATTGGATGATTATGTATTTGACAAAATTAAAAAAATGCAACAAGGAAGTTATGAAGATGCAGAAATTGTGTTAGTTCAGAAAAACATGCTGCAGCTTAATAAGATACATAAAATCTTACAGAACGTGGTTAATACTTATGGAAATCTTTTCAACGGACATACGAGTATTGATAACATTCTGGATGAGCAGATAGTAACATTTGATATTTCAACATTGAAAGAAATGAAAGCTGAAATATTTGATGCTCAGATTTTCAACATGGTTTCACTGTGCTGGGATAACTGTGTTACTAACGGTAAGCTGATGCTCGATAAAGTATATAAAAAGACAATTAAAGATTGGGATATAGTCAAATTCTTAATCTTAATTGATGAGAGCCACAGATGGATTAATACACAAAAGCCACATGCACTTGATCTTATTACTGTATATCTAAGAGAAGCACGTAAGTATTTTGGTGGAATTACATTAGCTTCACAGTCCATCAGAGACTACGTTCCGGAAGGGGAAGACAGCTCTGATGCATTTAATAAAATTAAAACTGTATTTGAATTGACACAGTACAAGTTCATTTTCCATCAGGACTCAAATGTTGTATCGATGCTTAATAACATATTCGATGGTGTTCTTACTCCATCTCAGATAAGCAGAATACCTAAACTTGGAGTTGGGGAAAACATTTTATGTATTGCGTCTGACAGAAACCTTGAATTTAAAGTGCATTTAACAGAGGAAGAAGAGCAGATATTCCAAGGGGGTATTTAACTTGAATAAGGGGATGAAAGCTGCAGGCATTGCAGGAAAGATACTTGGGAAAAAAGGAGTTTTAATACTGATTGTTTCCATCTTACCCATTTTTTTCCTAATAGGCGTTGTAACATCATCAACGCAGATGATTACGACAATCCTAATCGGTGGTGAAGAAGAGGAAAATAAGAATGATGCAGAGATTGTATACGAAGACTGCCCAGTTTCTCCGGAAGTTGAAGCTTTAAGAGAAGAGGTATTAAACGAATTAAAGAAATATGGTAAAGAAGCGTATATAAACCTGGTTTTAGCATTAATTATGCAGGAATCCGGGGGAAGATGTGAAGATGTTTTCCAATGTTCTGAAAGTCTTGGAAAAGCTCCTAATTCGATTGGGAGAAAAGAAAGTATTGAGCATGGAGTGAAAGTGTTATGCAATTTGTTAGATCATGAAAAAGTGAAAGTTCAGACACCACTTGACATAGATCATATAAAGATTGCTCTGCAGGCTTACAACTATGGTAGTGGCTATATAAATTATATTAATGATACAAGTGGATTTGGAAACAATACACCACAAACACTTATTGATAATATCGGAAAGTGGACACAGGAAAATGCACTGGCATATCAAAAGAAAATGAGTGCAGCAAGTAACAATGGCTGTCCGGTTCCAAGGACTGGAGCATCGGCAAAAACGTTGGGACCATACAAATACGGAGATGCGTACTATACAGAACATGTATTGAGATATTACCAAAGAACGGAAATAGCAAAGACAGGTTCAAAGAGTAGTCTCACAGACCAGGAGATAAAAGACATAACTGATAAGATTAATGATACACAGGCAAAAAGTGCTTGTACTTTTGCCTTAACAAAGGTGGGATATCCTTACAGTCAGCCTAAGCGTGACAGTGGAGAGTATTTTGATTGCAGCTCTTTGGCATTTTACTCTTGGAAATATGCCGGTATTAATATATCTTATGATAATTCAAATGTTGCAGCTGCAGAAGCTCATTTTTGCGCAGCTCATGGAAAAGTCATAAGCGAGTCGCAGATGCAACCGGGAGATTTGATTTTTTATTCGTACGAAAAAAATGGAAGATATAAAAATATAAGTCACGTAGGAATATATGTGGGCGATGGAAAAATGGTTGAAGCATATAACGAGGAAAAAGGAGTAATATTTACAGACTATCATAACGGCTCACTTGTTATGATCGGAAGACCACATAAGTAGGAAAGGTAAAAAAGGAAATGGATAAAAGAAAAATAAGTGGAATATTGTTAATGATTGTTGCTGTTGCGATTGCAGGCATAAGTATTTATCGAATGAATAATAAAAAAGAAAGCAATGCGGTGCAGGAAACGACAACGGTTGAACAAACAACTGTTGAGCAGATAACAGAAGAGCCAACTACGGAAGAAGCGGTAACAGATAGTAATGCGGATTCATCCATAGATGTATCTGTTCCGGATGATTTTTATGGAACAGATCTTGAGCCTATAAAAGTTAAATATCCAGATGATGAAATAATGGCTTTGGTTGACAATGATTTTGATGGAATCAATAAGACGGTACAGGAATTTAATAATGTCTATGGTTGGGGAAACGCATTATATGCAATGTACGCAGATGAAATACAAATGGATACTCAAAATCAGATAGTTACGCTTACTTACTATATAAAGCGAAAAAACAGATACGGTAAATATTTTTATTGTCAGTACGATAAGAAAACAAAGGAATGGATATATATTCCAGGATAAGAAAGAGGGGTACAAAATGGGAAAGTATTTAATTAAAAAAGCATACATATGCTGCAGGAAAGATAAGAAAGAAGAATTAAAGGAAAAGGCTGAAAAAAGGCTTAAAGACGTGCTCATTATAAGGGATACATTGGGTGATGATTTAGACTTTGTATATGTGATTGGAAAACCGGATGCGGATATGGAAGTTGAATTGCAGGAGATAAAAGAGATGGATATTCCTATTTCATATGTAAATGAAAATTTTATTGCTAAAGATATGTACGAAAAAATGATGGAGCAGGACAAGGAACAGAAGAAAAGTTTTGAGTATG
Organism: Lachnospiraceae bacterium; assembly: GCA_016282745.1. Classification (GTDB taxonomy): domain Bacteria; phylum Bacillota; class Clostridia; order Lachnospirales; family Lachnospiraceae; genus SIG293. Next base: position 25,157 of record JAEELL010000085.1, on the reverse strand, counting down.
AGGAAGAAAAGGGCAGATGATAAAAGAATTAAAAAATAAATGGAATGAATTATATTTCGGAATTATCATTTTTCTTTTTATTGCAGGATATACTTTTTTCTTTACCTCAAGCTACTGGATGCCACAAAGCTCTGATGCTAAAGCATTCACTCACTTGGGGGAAGCTCAAGAGTGGGAAGCAAGAGAAGTATCTGTTATAAGATGGGATTATTCAGAAGAACAGGAATTGATGGAAGTCGAGCTTGATATTACAAACAAAGCTTATGACGGAATTAATAAGTACAAATATTCTGCAATTACCAAATCCGGTGAACAATTAGAGGTTAAAGCAGTTGTAGAAGAAGACAACTGGGTAATTTTACATTTATCAAATGTTCCGGAACGTTTTAGGGAAATATCTTTAAGAATGGATATGGATGATTACAGTGATGACACCTTGAAACTGTATACAAACGTAAACAAGGTTTCTAAAGTAAGCAAGATTGAAGAAAAAAGTGTACAGGAATATAAACTTTTGAAACTAGAAAATCAAAAGAAGCTTTGTGAAAAAGAAATAAAAGCTTTGGAAAAGAAGATATCAGATTCCAATAATAAAGTAAAAAACATTGAAAGTGAAATAGAACGTCTTGAAGGATTAAAAGCCTATCAGACATCCAAAGAACAGGAAAATACCGATTATGCAATTAATGAAGCAAATAGTCAAATCGAGATTGAAAAAGGTTTGGTTGAGGACTACGGAAGTCAAATACAGGAATTTAGAGAAAAAATAAAAATTCTTGATGAGGAAATAGCAAATGTGAAATAAAGGTGATGGTATGGAAAGATTAAGTGATTTAATTAAGCAACAGGTAAATATTACAGATTATGCAAGATATTCCGGATTCACACTTGTTAAAAAAGGAAAATATTACAGTCTTAAAGAGCATGACAGTGTGATTATTGACCCTATAAAGAATTGTTTTTGGCAAAATAGTGTATCCGGATCAGGAAGCAGTATTGGAAGAGGTGGCTCTGTTATTGATTTTGCAGTATACATGAATGATTTATCTGTTGGAGATGCAATCAGAGAGCTTAGAGCATGGGTTGATTATAAAAATATTAAACCTGCAGCAAAGCAACAGATTGTTAAAAAAAATAAAACACTTAATCTTCCGCCTAATGCTGGCAACATGAAACGAGTTTTCGCTTATTTAATACAAACAAGATGTATTGCTCCATCTGTTATCCAAGAATTTGTAGATCGAAAAATGCTTTATCAGGATACACATGGAAATTGTGTTTTTGTCGCTTATGATTTTGATAATCCGGAAAAACCGATTTTTGCAAGCTTGAGAGGTACCAATACGTATAAACCATTTTATGGTGATGTGGAAGGTTGTGATTACGATAAATGTTTTTTTGTAGATAACAATAGTGAAACGATATGCATAACAGAATCGGTAATCGATGCAATGAGCATTATGACAATGACACTGATGGATGAAGCAAAAATGAATTATCTTGTTCTGGCCGGGGTGGGTAAATGGAAATGCATAAAGAATTACCTGCAGACTGGAAGATTTAAAAAAGTTGTTATAGCAGTAGATAATGATGAAAAAGGCAGAGAAGCGGCTGAACTTATTTGGAACTATATGGATGAAAATTTCAGCAATATACAGAAATCCAAGGTGTTACCACCAGAGGCTAAAGGTAAAGATTGGAACAGTGTGCTCCAGGGAATGAAGAAAGGATAAAAATGGATAAAATCGATGAATTAATTAAAGCTGCAGTTGAGTTGTATGTACGTGAAGAGGATAAGCGAATAAAAAAAGAAATAGAGGAATTAAAAAAAACGAAAGGAGAAGACGATGATTACTGCTAGCATCATAAAAAAAACAATATCTATTGTTTTATTTTTGATTATTGAAGGCCTTGTAGTTACAGGAACACTGTACGGTGCTCAATTTTTGGGGGGTTCCGAAAAGGATAAAATTGAAGCAAGAAAAGTTACTGCAGTACTTAGCACTATTTTGGCGTTAGTTTTTATTGTTGTTACAATAATTGATTAATTAGAAGGAGAGTAAAACAATGATTGTTTTTGTAGGAAATAAAGAAAAAGGATTCTTTTGTGAAGATATAGCAAAAAAAGAACAGATGGAAATATCTTATGTAGCTGAAAATCTTCACATTGAAAATCAGATTAACAGTATATTGCGGTACAGGGAAGAATGTAAATATCTTGTTTTTCAAATTGAACAGTATGCAGATGATTCGGAAGTAATCATAGATACAATTTTAAAGATAAAAACAGCAATTAATGCAAAGATAATCATATATGCAGTCGGCTATTCAGGGAGTAGCAAAGTTGTTTTAGAACTATTCAATAAAGGAATTAAAAATTTTATCTTTGGAATGTTTCTTGCGGATCAGAAAGAGGATTTAGATCGATGCATATCTGGTTATTATGAGAGTTTTGGATACGAAAGCAGAGGAATAGTTTTTTCTGCAGAAGAAGAAAGCGAAGAAGAAATTATTGCTACTGAAAAGAGTAAACAGACTATTGGTGTTGCAGGAAGTATTGCACGTATGGGGACAACAACACAAGCTTTGCAAATCGTCAAGTATTTATTGTTTAAAGGTCACAGTGCAGCTTATATAGAAATGAATAATCACGGATTTGTAAAACAGCTGAAAGATAATTATAGTGATGCAAAAAATGATGAGAACCTTGGTAAAATCACATTCCAGGGAGTAGACATGTTTTATCGGCAGGATAAATTGTCAAAAGTTCTTGGACAGGATTATGAATATTTTGTTTATGACTATGGAGTTGTAGGAGAGAACGGATTCAACAAAGTATCGTTTCTTGAAAAGAAAACACAAATCTTTGTTGTTGGTTCTAAACCATCTGAATTTGATAAGACTTACGACGTAATCAGAAACAATTTTTATAATGATGTAAATTACATTTTTAACTTTGTTCCTAAGACAGAGCATAAAGATTTGCTGGAACTAATGGGAGGGAAAGAAAACAAAACATTTTTTTCAACAATTGCTTGTGATCCATTTACTCTTGGAGAAATGGATATATATAAATCTATTATTCCGGTTGAAGATTTAATGGAAGAAAAGAAAACAAAAAAAGGATTTTTGAAAGGAAGGGTTAAACATGGTAAAAAGTCAAAATGATGAATTAGAAAAGGCAATGTATAAGCTTGGCTATGTTAAAGAAGATATTCCGGATGAATTTTTAAATGAAACACCGGATGAAGAGATTCACTACGTATTAAAGGATGGTGAATTACATGAAGAATAAAGTTAGAGAAGAAATAGCACAGTCTTTTATAGATTCTTTAAAAGAAAACATCATTCCCTGGGAAAAACAATGGGTAGGTGGTGAAAGAGCTTTTAATCCAATAACAGGAACAAAATATAAAGGAGTTAATGCTTTTTGGCTTGCGTACATAGCACAGATGCAGGATTATGAGGATCCACGTTGGTGTACTTTTAACCAGGCAAAAGAAAAAGGATGGAAAATCAAAGCCGGATCTAAAGGAACAAGAATTGAATTTTTCTCGCCTTATGATCGTGAAGAAAAGAAAAAAATATCATGGGGAAGAGTAAAAGAACTGCAAAATCAGTTGTCTCCGGAAGAGTTTAAACTCAGAGTGACATATCCATCTTCTACATATACGGTTTTTAACGCAAAGCAAATAGATGGCATTCCTGAATATGAGGTGAAAAAGGAAGAATGGAGCAAAGATAAAGTTATTGCAGCTAGAGATACATTATTTAAAAATATGGAGTTAACATTTCATGAGGGTGGTGATCAGGCATTTTACAGACCATCAAATGATTCCATAACATTGCCGCCAATTGAACATTTTAAATCTGAATATGGATATTTGGCTACGATGCTGCATGAATCAGCGCATGCCACCGGAGCAGAAAAAAGACTTAACAGAGATTTAAGAAACACATTTGGAACAGAAGAATATGCCAGGGAAGAACTTAGAGCAGAAATTGCTTCGGCTTTTACAGCGCAAGAAATTGGTTTATCTAATGCTGACCTGGAACATACAGATAATCATAAAGCATACGTACAAAATTGGATATCTGTTCTGCAGAACGATTCTGCAGAATTATTCAGAGCTATAAAAGATGCAGAACTTATATCTGATTATTTAATTGAAAAAGGTGAATTTAATAAAGATATTGCATTAGAAAATGAAGTTATGAAAGAAAAGGCTGCAGAAGAAGAAAAAAACAAAGAAGAAGAGCAGGCTGCAGATAAAGATGGCATTATTGAAAAAATAATAAAAATAGAGGTATCAAATAAACTTGCAGCAAGATTATTTGAAAGTAATGTTATGATACATAATCTGGACAACGTTGAATTTAAAGATATACAAGATGTTTTGGATTATAAAGAACCAATTATAATTACAGAAAATGAATATAAACAAGCTGTAGAATTTGAACCGCCTATTGAACCTACAATTATAATAGTCAATTCAGAAAATAACAGATTAAAAGCAGGAAAGATGTACATGCTTAATGAAATAATGGACGTTTTAAAGGACTCTGATAAAAATATCACATTATCACTTGTTCAAGGCGATAATAAGAAAACTATTGAACTCAATGATAAGAGTAATAATCTTTCACAATTAATAAATAATATGGATGAAAACAAAGAAATCGGAGATTTAATTAATGGTGGCCTTGGTCGAGAAAAAGAATTTGACAAGTACCTAGGAAAACTGCAGATAATACATGAAATTGAAAAAGAAAAGGTGGAATATAAAGATTTGCTTTTCCAGGACGATGGACGTCCGGCCAAAGACGTTATAACTGAATTTATGAAAAGTGCAATGGCTGAAAAAGATAATAGAATTTCAAGTAATAAAAAAATGGAACAGGAGAGATAATGTATGAATAATACAGATGATCTGATTGGGTTGATGGAAATACAGTCACTATTGGGTTATAGAGGAACAAGCAATAATACAGCCCATTTAAAACTTTTCAAGGTGCTGAAAAAAATAAAAATTGATGGTAGAACATACTATTCCAAAAAACAACTTAAAGAATACGTGCTTGATTATATAAGCCAATATAACAGGGTAATGCGTTATATTGAGGCAGTCAATAAAGAAGCTTTTTGGAGAGAAGAAGGTTTTAAGGGAAGAATTAATAATGAAAACGAATTAAGTCTGTCACAGGTTGCATTTTTGCTTGGTACAACAAGAGAAAATATTAGACAACGTGTTAATAGTGGGGGGATTAAGGCACAAACTGAAAAAAGAAATAAATATATAAATTATAAAATCAAAATATCAGATCTGGAAACTTATGTTATGAAAGACAAAATCAATAAGCGTTTCAGGGCATTTATTGAGTATTTTCAGGCAGAAGAAAAGAAGCAAGCGGAGATGAAAGATGAAGAATAACAAATTTAGCAAGAAAATAGAAGAAGCAATTATTGAAGAGGAAAAGGAAGCTAAAAGACAAGAACACCTAAAAGAAAAATACAGCATTGATGAAGATAAGATTATTGTAGAAAAAAACAATATGTTCAAATTTATGGTACGTACACTTGGAAGAATTATTAGAGTTCTGGCTGAAATCATATTTTTCTTTTTATCGGTTGTTGGTCTTGCCGCTTTAATATTTCCGGAGACAAGAGCTTTTCTTCATGGAGAATTAATAGAACTCTATAAACAAATAATGCAATTAATATCTTAGGCGGTGAAAGAAGTGTTTTTAACAGAAAAAGAATTAAGAGACACATTTTGGAAAAATTATAATTATTCCGGAAGAGCTATCAAACATCAATTTGAATGTGATATAAGAGATGGATGCGCTGATCTGGTGACTATCGAAGTATTTCAGCAAAATTATCAAATAAATGCATTCGAATTTAAATTATCTGATATTAAGAAAGTGTTGCTGCAGGCTAAAGCCAACGCTACATACGTTAACAAATCATGGATAGTTGTTCCGGAAGAAAAGAAAGAGGTTATTTTAAACAAATATAACAATTATCTGCAGGAAAATGGTATTGGGGTAATAACTGTAGAGGAAGGGGGAAGATGGAACGTAATACATAAACCTCGTTTCCAGCAGGATATAAAAATAAATCAGGCACTAATTAATATGATGATGAAAAATTTTTAAACAAAAAGGAGAAGAATTACAATGTTACAATTAAAAGAACAGTCAGCTATGGTATTTGAAGCAAAAGAATCTGAAAAAATTAAAAATACAGTTACAGCAAATTTATCCACTTCGAGAAAAGTGAAAAATGAAGATGGAGAAAAATATGAGTACATGTCATGGAATGCGCGTTTTGTTGGAAATGCTTTTGAAAAGGCAAAAGAACTCAAAGATAAAGATGTTATTACAATCAAAGAAGCTGCAATCGAAAACAGATATGACAAAGAAAACACTAAATTATATGTCAATGTAATTGTATTCGATTTTGAAATGAAAGAATAAAACAAAAAGGATGTGCCGGTAAGCACACCCTACAATCAATGCCTTTGTTAAATACAATACGCAAAATGTATATAACATATATTATATTAAAATCATTATAAACAGATGTCAAGGGTAAAATAAAAACAGGCTCCCCGCCCGGAACCTGTTTTATAAAAGGGTATGAAAAACTAAAATGATACCACTCATCTAGCATATGTATATTCACTGATATACCGCTGCACTAACACAGTTGACATACTGACATACCAATAGATAGTCATTCTAGCACGTCTATAGATCGTAATACTGTGATACTGCGCTCCCTCTGAGCAAAGTATATGTTAAAAACAATATATTGTCAATGCAATAATTAAGAAAGGAAAAGTACGCAAGAGATGATTCCATTTACTTTTATAGATAAACTGAATAACTTAACAAATTGCGAGATGGATATGATCTTGTGGCTTTTAGAACGAAAAAACTCCCAGGGATTAGTGGGTGGAGTCAGAGTATCCATGTTCAAAAAAATGATGGCTAAACAGTCATTTTATAATGCATTAGATGGATTGGAAAATAAGGAAATCATTAATGTAAAGCATAATAATACCGGCGATCATGATATTTTTATTTATGGATGTTCTGATAAAGATTGTGTAGATGAAAGCGGTAAAGCACGATATATAAACCTTAACAGAGAATTATTTAAAAGTGCTGCATTCAAAAACCTTACATCCAGGGCAAAATATATGGTGTTAGATTTTTATGTTAAAACATCGGTAAAAATCAATGCGTCAGGAACAAAAGCGACTCACGAAAAATATATGAATGAGTTTTACGAAAAATACATAAATGAAATGAAGCGTACAAAACGCAGAATTAGAGAGTATTTACACGAACTTAAAGAGTTCTTTAACATAACACTTAAAAAAGGAAAATCAGGATGGAAATACATCATTGGACGTGCAAAGATGATGTATGCACTAGATAAGAAGACTGCAGAAGTGGCCGCAAAACAAAGACGTAAGCACTTTGTACAAGCTATGTTTGGCAGATACAAATTAAAAGCTAGTGACAATGCAATTAATGATGTTGCAGCATTATATATTACATACAAGCCCGAAAATGAAAGTATTTTTGAACGAAAACTTGAAAGAGCAGTTAAAACTCATTCTAAAGATAAGAATAAAGAAGTCAGTCCGGCAAGAATCCATGAGTTATTAAGACTTGAATTAGGATTGCAGGTTAAAGCTGCAGCTAATGATTAATCAGACCACAATCGTGGTCTATTTGTCGTTGAAAAATTTATTATTAATCCGTTCCTGAAGAAGTCATGATACAATAAATCGAGTAAAAATTAATAATTTCTGCAGAAAAATACGCTTAGCATCCGGATCAGGATGTTTTTTTTATGCCTTACCGGTCTAAAAAATATGTATAGTAAAAATCGAGGTCTAAATTCTAGGTTTTTTTATTAATCATTAAAGTCTAAATTATTTCACTGCACAAATTTCAAAAACACCATAAACAAAGGTCTTGCAAGAGATAAATGTAATCTCTCTATTTTATCTTTGTTCTTTACATTTTTTCTTTTTGGATATAAATATCTAGGTTCTTCCCCAAAAGGGGGCATTGCTCATTAGAAATGACCTAACGGTCATAGAGCAATGCTTGATAGCTTTGCTATCGTTAATTTGTTATTTGTTTTAATTGAACTGTTCTACAATTTAAATGATACGTGTTTTTGATATATAAGATATTGCAATAAAAAAGAAAAAGGGATGTTGACAATACATAATATTGACAATACAATCAAGACAAAGTATTGGATGCGAGGAAAAAATATATGGGTGAATGTTTATATGATGATGAAATAAAAATCGATATTGATGAATTACCTGCAGGGCTTCAAGAAATTATAAATCGTTTAGAAAAGTATAATAGTTGTGATGATTGGCTGCATTATGCATGCACTAGTGAGGAGTTGGAGATAAGTGTAAAGTATTGCTATGCACATAATACAATCTCGGCCAAACAATTTGACTTATTAAATAAAAAATATTGTGGATATGCGTAAGGCGGTGAATTTTATGAAAATATATGAGTTTGATCAGTTGGAATTAAGTGGTAGAAGATATGGCGGAAATGCCGGCGCAAAGACAGGTGTGATTTTGGATGATGAGTTTTGGTTTATTAAGTTTCCAAAGAATATAAGAAATTTAAATAATGTTCAAATTTCTTATACTACAAGTCCAATATCAGAGTATATCGGTTCTCAGGTATATAAAAGTATAGGTATTCCTGTACATGAAACGTTGATAGGGGAATATAAAGGAAAAATTGTTGTTGCATGTAGGGATTTTTGCCAAAAAGCTGGTGAAAGATTAGATGAATACGAAAGCATTAAAAATGACTATGTCGAAGGCTTAGAAGATAAAATAAGTAGTTTATCTTCTTCCGGAAATGGTAGTGATATAGAAGAAATTAAAATTGTAATGGAATCAAATGAACTTTTCAAGCAAGTTCCGGAGCTGAAAGATAGATTTTGGGATATGTTTGTTATTGATGCATTAATAGGAAATAATGATAGGAATAATGGAAATTGGGGCGTGATTGTTGGTGAGGATGGAGAAACTAAAGTGGCACCGGTTTTTGATAATGGTAATTCTTTCAGTAATAAACTTAGTGAACAGCAAATGGAAAGGTTACTGAATGATGAGCAGCTTTTTATAGAAAGTGCATATACAAATCGTGTATGTCATTTTGAAAAAGATGGGAAAAAGATTAATCCATTAAAGTACATTGAAAGCCGAAAGGATCCAGACTGTAATGCAGCATTATTAAGAATAGTTCCTAATATTGATATTGCTAAGATATCTGAAATTGTAAATGATATTCCGGAAGAGTATAAGGGAAAAATAATCATAGGTAGATCTCAAAAAAAATTCTACAATGCATGTATGAGCTATAGATATGAAAAAGTATTAAAACCTACATATCAGAAAGAATTGTATTTTGGAAATATTAAAACTGCAGAAATGAGTAGAACTAAAGAATTTGAAAGATAGTTTTTGTATGTCCATTTTTTCTTTTTATTGCCCTAAAAAGAAAGGAAGCAACTGCTGTTAACAGTTGCTAAAAATAAATGTGAACCATTTCGGCTCACGAAATGCTTAATAGTATATTAGCATATTTTTATATAAAATACAATAGGTTGAGAGTCTGTGTGATGAAAGAATAATGAATGTTAACAGACTCTCTTTTTATTTTGCAAGGTAAAAGTCCCGGTGGGGACTTTTTTTATTTTTCAAACCCCTCAACCCCCAAATCATTGGGGGCTTTAGCTTGTTTATGGCCGCCCGCTACTTGTTTCTATATATAAGCCTTTCTTATCTTGGACTCATATTATGTGAGAATCACACCCATAAGAATCCTTTCGGTTTTGTTTTCAATGGCATGTCTTGCGGACGATTACTATAGCACAGAACCGCCTTATGGAACACAAGGGTAAAATGCACGTGCAAGCACGCCCTTGTGTTCCGGCGAACCTGTACCCGTATCGCCTTGTCGCAAGACAAAAGCACCTTGAAAACTTAATAAAACCTGAAAGGAGCAACAGCTTATGGATGACGATTTTCTCCCATTTAAAGATGAGCCCTTCAATGAAGAAGAGGCTTTAGATATTGAAACAATTGAGGAACTAGCTGACAAATTTTATCAGAGTTTAAGTGAGGTTCGATGGTAAAACATCGAATCTCCAGAAAGGAGCTTATATGCTAATAGAAATAAATTCTTATTCATTAAATAAAGGAGTAATAAAATTTTATTGCACAGAAGTTGAAAATATATACTCCAGAAATCGAGAATTTCCTAAAGAAATGGAATTTGCTTTCGATACACATAATAAGTATGTGACAAAAAATTTAATTATATGGTTGAAACAGCAGAAAGCGGTAAAAAGAATAATGAATGACAGTCCGACATGGGCAGACGTACTAAGCTCCGTACTTGGTACAGTTGTTAATGTTAACTGGAATAGATACAGAGTCTTCGAATAAGAAGGCTCTTTTCTATATATACAATTAAAATATTTTTAAGCCTAGATGGCAGAAAGGAGTTACTTATGATGATGGTAACAAAAACAAATGAAGAAATGCTTAACAGAGTTGATGAACTCAACGGATTATTAATGGAAGGAGAAAAGCCATTCAGAATTGTAGCACATGATTGCTTTAAGAATAATGGCACAAAAGTTGGATACACGCTTTGTTCAGATGAACGCAACGCAGCTCCTACAGTATATTTTGAAAGTATGAAAGATATTTGGGAGTCGAGCACAGATGTAATTTCGTTCCTGGAAGATGTGTTTAATAATAATCATCTTGATGGCCTTGATTTAAAAGTGATGATGAGCAAAGATTACATCTTATCTCATGTTAAGCCTAAGTTGATTTCACAGAATAATGTTACAGATGTTAAGGCTAATGATATTGCATATGGCAGATTTCTTGATATGCTTGTTGTTTTTGTTTTGGAAGTTGAAAGCATGTCTGATGAAAACGGAGTTGCAACTTGCACATTAAAGAATCAGATGATTCAGAGCAGTGGAATTGAAACTGATGAACTCTATGAGCAGGCTGTTAGAAATTTAGAAAAAGATTATCAGATTATGAAAATGGAAGATGTCATTCGTGATATCATGGGATTTCCAGAAGAATGTGATTTTGATATGCCTGTAGATAATAATCATATTCAGATGTTGGTATTATCAAATGTTCAGAGACTTAATGGGGCATCGGTAATGCTGAGTGATAAGGTTTTAGAGGAAGTTAGTAAAAAATTCGAAAATGGAGAATTTGTTATTCTTCCTAGTTCAATTCATGAATGCATTGCTGTACCTGCAAAAGATGGCGAAGCAGAATATTTGAAGAATATGGTAACAGAAGTGAATGATAATGAAGTTAGTGCTGATGAAATTCTCACTTATAACGTTTACATTTACAGAAACGGAAGTTTGGAAATTTTTGAATAGATTTGAGCCTTCCTGCAACGTTAATAGCGTTGTGGGAAGGTACTTTTTTATGGAAGGAGTGATTGAAATGCCAAATTGGTGTTCAAATAGAGTAAAGCTCATGGGAGACCAGGAGCGGATAGATAAAGTTGAAAGAATCCTGCAGGATTGTCTAGATGATGAAATATATAGCCTGTCGGATATTGCAAAACATCTGGGAGTAAATATCGGTGATGATATTTACTGCAGAGGTTCACTTAGTTGTTTTGAAAGAGAATTATATGGAACTTTGATTTTAGATGTGGAGACTGCATGGAGTCCTATTGATGAATACTGGGATGTTATTACTGAAAATTTAGGCTTGAAATATGCATCCCAATCAGAAGAGTGCGGTATGGGAGTTTATGTCATTCACAATGACCTGGATGGAAAACATTTTCCCGAAAATTATGTTTTGGACGTATGGGAAAAATACCAGGACTTGACAGAAGACTATTATTACTTTGAAACGGAAAATGAATTATGTACATATATGAATGAAGTTATCGCCGATCGGAAGTTTTGTTCATTTGATGAAGTAAGAGAATTTATTGATGAAATTGATATAGGAAGTCTTCATCGTTATGAAAGAGATTAAAGGAGAATCGTTATGAAGAAGGTAATAGTTGAAGAAATTATTGCAAAAAAGGTAAGCGTTCCTGATGAAGCTACAGATGAAGATGTAAAAAAATTATATCTGTCGGGTTCGATGCGTGTTGAGAGTACGCAGCTTGTTGAAGTAAATGTGCTTATGGGAGAAGATGAATCATTTATTCATTTGCTATAAGTGTTTTAAGGCGAAGGATATAGAAAAAGCAGCTGATAATCGGTCAAGCCGGTTATCAGCTTACTTTTTGCCTACCCACCCCGACACATTGTGTTGTAATACAGTTTTGTTCAATCTACGCTGCAGCTTAAACAAAACCGTCTTCCAACATAATGTGCTGCCGGTCCCCCAACCGGTGGGTAGGAGTTAATCATATTCTCACATCCCACTATGTTACGGAAACGGACGTTGATATTTTCGTTTTCATACACACTTTCTCAATTAATTTGCATCCTATGCCGGCATTTGGAATGCTTGATGCATACTAGAGTATTTTTACAATTCTGCAAGGGTAAAATGCACGTGCAACGCACGCCCTTGTCGTAATTGAAAAAATGCTCTTTTTTCGTATGCAGCATACCAAACACCGAGCATATACGGAAGCAAATTAAATCAATCGAGGAGGTGGAGTATTATGAAAACTTAATATCAACTGAACTAGGTAGCACCCAATCCCGGAACAGACCGGAAGCAAATTAAAAATGAATTGCAGGAGGAAATCAAGATGACAAATAGCATGAGAGAGATTATTGAAACAAGTGAAAACAGATACAAGTACATGGTTCTTGACCGACTGGTTCAAGATTGCAGATATTTTTTAGGAAACGGTAACAGATTAGTTAAATATTTGTGGAGCGGTTCAGTCAAGGAACACATCGAAGATATGAAAGCATTATTTAATAGTTTTAAAGATGAAGATAAGCCTGAATGGCTTACTATGGCAGATATTGAAAATTATGAAAAAGAAATGATGTAACAATCAGAAACCCACCCCGGAGGTTACGAGGGAGGAAAGGAAAGAAAATGAGATTGCAAGAATTATTGAATAAATTTACAAATGCAGATTTTTTAATCACTGTTAACGGATGGTGTGATGAATTATCATTTTACGAATATGAGGATGAAAAAAAACAGGATTACTGGAAAGAGTTTAAGAATTGCAAAATAAAATCCATGAGCATTCTTACAACTAATGAAAAACCGGAACTTTGCATAGAGATTGAAAGATGAGGTGGTACAGATGAGCAGAGAGGAAAGAAAAGAACAGTTAAAGGAAAGATTTGAATGCAGTATTTCAATTAGCATGTATATGATGCTTGTAATGGCATTTTTTTCGGAGTTACTGAATTAATGAAAAGGAGTAGATATGCCAGGAGTTGAAAAAATATATCAATCTGTTATGATTGGAACAAAGGACAAAAACATAAAGTTTTCGGACTTACAGAAATTGTTAATTGCTTTGGGTTTTGATTTGCGAATAAAAGGAGACCATTTCATCTATAGTAAAGATGGAGTTGAAGAAATTCTAAATATTCAACCACTTGGGAAATCGGCTAAGCCGTATCAAGTTAAGCAAGTAAGAAATATTATTAAAAGATATAATCTGGAGGTGGAGTGATGCATAAGTATGAAAGAATTATATATTGGTCTAAAGATGATGGAAAATTTATTGTAATTGTTCCTGAACTGCCAGGCTGTATGGCTGATGGTTCTACTCCGGATGAGGCTTTAAAAAATTCAGAAACAGTAATTTGTGAATGGATTGAAACAGCTAAGGAGTTAGGAAGAAAAATTCCGGAACCGACAGGACAGTTAGTACAGTGTTAAAAATTGAAAAAAGCAGAGGTCACTCTGCTTTTTTCGATGGAAAGGAAGATAATATATGTTTATTAAGAACTTAACAATGGATAATAAAGAATGCGATTATTATGATAATTATAGAGAGTTTACATTAGGAGAATCAGAAGAATGGGAGAAAGAAGTATATGGAGACTGGGAAAATGAATACAAAAAAATGCAAGAAAAAATAGAAAATTTAAGTACTGTTGAGAGATATAATATAATTAATAAGCCAATCCAAGCTTATTGTGGGGATGGATATAAACGAATGAATAGTTTTTTGAGGGATGGTGGCGAAATAACAAATGAATATGATATGAGAAGCAAAATGTTATGTGATAATTTAAGAAAATGCCAAATGACGGCACCTGCAATTCCAGAAGATATTATAGTTTATAGAAGTATAAGTAAAGAAATCTTCGTTAAAATAATAGAAATATGTACAGAGAATGGCGATTTCGTTGAAAATGGGTTTATGAGTGCTTGCTTAACTTCTGATATAGCGAAGGATGAAGACTTTGAAAATAATAATTTGTTCAAATTATATTTACCGAAAGGAACTAGAGCAGTAATGCCTAACTTAATAATTGATCGAGGCGAAAATGAGATAATAATTCAAAATGGCGCAAAATTGAAAATGTGCAAAAAACCATATATAGATAGAAAGATCCAAAAACGAATTTGTGAAATGGAAGTTAGTTTATAACTAACACAAATAATATATGTTTAATTGAGAAAAGGCAGAGGTGACACCTCTGTTTTTCTTTTTTATTGCACAATTTTGTCTCTCCGGATCAGCGAGAAGCAGCTGCAAAATTTCGTTTCTCATAGCGGCGTTGCCACAATGAGAAAGAGCATAAGGGGAAACTGACCCCAAAAGTGTTTGGGGGTTAGGCAGTGCCTAACGTTTCAGTGGGTACACCCACAGAAAGAATGACGTACAAAGTAATACATATTTTTATTGAAAAACTGCAAAAAGTATTACTTTGTATGTTGTAAAAAATGAAAAATAAATATATAATAAATATTACATAAGTAAGTGAATTTGATTTAGGGGTCAATATTGACCCCTAAATCGGAAAGGATGAAATGGCAAGAAAAACAATATATATTTCGGATGAAGATTTAGAACTTTTACAGAAATATAAAAGTGAGATGAAGTTGAAAACAGACAGTGCAGCAATATCTCATCTGATTCATTCTACGGAAGAATCGTTTGAAGAAAAAATAGCTGTAGCTGTCAGAAAAGAATTAGATAAAAATTATTACCAGAAAGAAAGACTCAGATGGTCTACTGTAACAGCTGAACAAAACTCGATTATTTTACTTGATATGCTGAATACACTTTTTTATAAGTTTGATATAAATGCGTGTATTCCTGTTGATCTGACAGAGCATGTTGCTATTACCCAAAGCAGAGATAGGCTAAAAGAAAAGATAGCACATTTTAAACAAAAAGCTGATGAAAGAAAAGCAAAAGGAAAGGACTTTTAACCTAGGGGTCAATATTGACCCCTAAGTTGGAAAGGGTGATCTATGGAGATAAAAATCAGAGATTTAGATCCGGTTGTTGTTTCAAAATTAGATGAAATGGCAAAGAAAAATAAGATGAGCCGGAACGAATATTTAAATAAACTGTTGACTGGTTATGCTATTTCTCCAATAACGAATGATGTAGAAGATAAGTATGCAGGACTTGTAAAAGTTCTTGGAGATAAGTTGGAACAATGTAATGACATAATTGAAAATAATACAGCTTTACTTGAAAAAATAATAGGGGGTCAACATTGACCCCTAAGTTGGAAAGGAGCAGCTTATGAAATTAGAAAGTGATTTTACAAGTGAAACAAAAATATATTTTGAACATAATATAGCTATTGGTGGATATACATATCTTGTAATTTTTGGAAGACATATAAACGGCGGTTTTATCTGTGTTCCAAACTGGAAATGGGGGTGTGAAGCATCAGATCTGCAATATTCATCTGGTTATAATAAAGAAAAAATGATGGCTGCCGGAGCTAATGAAGAAGTAGCTGAACAGATAGCAAGATATATTGAAAACTGGTTAGAAGAGAATAAAGAACAAGATTGAGGTGAATTAAGTTATGGAAAAAATAATGCGTGAAAAATATGATTATGAAACTTGGGATGAAGTTAGAAATGCTATAGTTGAACATTTTTGGATTGAAACTTCTGAATTTAAAAAAATAGCAAATCCTGAAAATTTTTATAAGAATTGGCAAGAAGTGAAAGAATATATAGATTCAGATAGTGAAGATGTATCTGTTAAAGAAGAATTTGTTTACCCCTTAGATGAATGGTTGGAAGAAATTTATAAAGAGGTTAAACCTATGTTTGAAAAATTGTTGGACTATTATAAAAAATCAAAAAATTCAGATTTGTATCAAGATTATATAGATGATTTTTGGGAAGAAAATATTTAGGGGTCAATATTGACCCCTAAACCGAGAAGGAGAAGTTTTTGAAAGAAGTAGTTACATATGTAAGTAAGGATGGAGTTGAGTTTGCTTCTAAAGAAGAATGTGAAATGTATGAATTGTTACTTGAAAAAAATATAAAAAAAATGGTTGAGGCTAATATCATTTCAACAGATGAAACATGTAAGATTCTATCAAGAACAAGGCAACAGTTATCAAATTATATTAAAGAAGGTAAAATTCGACCAATAAAAATTGGAGCAGTTAATGTGTTTTGGAAACCTGATGTATTGAAATTTAGAATTGATTTGTTAAAAAAAATATAAAGTAACAGAAAAAGTTAGGGGTCAATATTGACCCCTAAATAAAAAAGGACAAATAATCATGTGCTAATAAAGCAGGAAACACTCCTCGTGTATACCAATAAACCAAAAGCAAAGATACGGTTTCCTGCTTTGTTTTATAAGAAAGAAATGATAAAAAAGTGAAGGGAAAAGTTTAGGGGTCAATATTGACCCCTAAATTTATAAGGTGGGCAAAATGGGAGAGATTAAAGCAGGAGTTGTTGTAGTAACAAAGTTTTGTAAGCCAAAAACAAAAGCATTTAAAGCTTATATAGATTACATAGATAGAGATGAGGCTACACGAAAAGACAATTCATATAAGTATAATTTGTATCAGGATTACATGGGAAATCCTGAAAAGACATCCAGTATATTTAACAGAACAAAAGATGAACTATCAGTTAGCGATAAAAAGGAAATGAAAAAGTTGTTTGAAGCTGCACAGGAAAAAGAAAGCCTTATGTGGCAGACAGTTATTTCATTTGATAACCGATGGTTAGAAGAAAATGGGATTTATGATTCTTCAATTCAAACGTTGGATGAGCAACGGTTGAAAGCAATAACAAGAAAAGCAGTTGATTCCATGCTCGAAAAAGAAAATCTGCAAAATGCAGTATGGAGTGCTGCGATTCATTTTAACACCGATAATATTCATGTTCATGTTGCAACAATAGAGCCGGAACCGATTAGAGAAAAAAAGGAGTATACCAGATACGAAGAAATAACGGATGACTCAGGAAGAAAGAAAAAAGTTCCTGTTAAAGATAAAGATGGAAATATAATAAAGGATTTGGAAACGAAAGGAAGTTTTAAACCGAGCAGTATTGAAGAATGTAAGCGACAGGTTGTGAATGAGATTATAAATGATAAAGAAAACAATATTGTTATAAATAAAATTATCAGAGAAAGTATCGTTAAACAGAAAAAAGAACATCCCCTTAGTAAAGATAAAGAGCTGGCGGATCAGTTCCTGAGATTGTATAAAAGAATGCCGGACGTTAACAGAAACTTGTGGAATTACAATAATAATATTCTTCACTCATTAAGACCGGAGATTGATAAGTTGGCAGATACATATATTGAGATGTACCATAAGGAAGATATTGAAGAGTTCAACAAGGTCACGGAGAA
The DNA here is from genome assembly GCA_016282745.1 of Lachnospiraceae bacterium. Taxonomy (GTDB): domain Bacteria; phylum Bacillota; class Clostridia; order Lachnospirales; family Lachnospiraceae; genus SIG293. The sequence continues at coordinate 7,286 of JAEELL010000085.1, read as the reverse complement.
GAGAGAAGCAAATTATAAAATTGCTTATGGAAAAACAGACCGGAGCTACAAAGAAGGAAAGATTAAAGATCTTCATACCAGACTGGGAAATGCAATTTTGCGAGAAATAAGAGAGTATGATAAGCAGTTAAAAAATGATGAAAAAGAGTTAGGGGTCAATATTGACCCCCTGGAGAAATTTGAAGATTTTGAACCGGATATCGAAGCGAAATTTGATAGAAATGCAAACAAACAGCTGGAAGATTTTATTGAGCCGGAAGCTGATGTTGAGAGTACATATTATGAGTGGAGCAAAGAGTACAAGTATGCAAAAAAGTTAATTCATAAAAAGAATCCGGATTATGACAAAGCGATAAACATTCTTGTGAATGAACATAGAAAAGGAAATATACTGGCAACATATGAGTTTGGAGATATATATAAATATGGAAGAGGAAAGCAAATTGATATTGATACGGCAAACAAGTATTATCAGCTGGCATTAAGAGGATTTGAGAATCAATTAAAATTATCCGGTGGCGATATTAAAAAACAAAGTTATCTGTCATATAGAATCGGGAAGATGTATTACTATGGATTAGGTGATGATATTAATTATGAAAAAGCTGCAATGATGTTTGAAAAGTCAGGAAATCAATTTTCAAAATACATGCTGGGTAAAATGGCTTATAATGGACAGGGAATGGAAAAAGATTATGATAAGGCTTTCGCTTATTTTGAAGAGGTTTCTGATGTAAACGCATATGCATCTTATAAGGCCGCCAGCATGCTTGAAAATGGCGAAAAGAAGTTAGGGGTCAATATTGACCCCCAATCAAAAATTGATGAATTATACGGTCAAGCATTTGCAGGATTTATGAGTATGGAAGCAAAACAAGAAGATGATAATCTGGAATACAGAATAGGTATGATGTATCTAAATGGAAAAGGAGTAGATGAAAATAGGGATACAGCTATTGAATATTTGGAGAAAGCTGCAGAAGCTAAAAATGTATTTGCCATGAATAAGCTATCGCAATTGTATCTTGAAACCGGAGAACAGGAAAAAATAAAAGCTGCTATGAATTATCTGAACATTGCAGCTACAAAAGGAAAAAATGCAATGGCAATGTATTCACTTGGCAATGTATATTATTCAGACAGGTATGGTATGCAGGATATTGAAAAGGCAAAACAGTGGTTTGAAAAATCTGTTCAAAATGGAAACGAGATAGCTTCGTATAAGTTAGGTAAGATTTATATGAATGAAGATGACTATGCCAAAGCAATAAACTGTTTTGAAAAAAGTGATAACAAGTATGCAAAGTATAATCTGGCAAAAATTTATTTAAACGTAAATGAAAGTTATTATAATCCGGAAATGGGAATTGCATATCTTGAAGAAGCTTCTTGGGATGGAAATGAGTTTGCACAATACAGACTGGGAAAAGAGTATTACTCCGGAGAAAATACAAAACAGAATATTGATAAAGCAATATATTGGTTTGCGGAAGTTGCAGAGAAAAATCATTATGCTGCATATAGTTTAGGAAAAATATATTTAGATGAATCATTGCCACAATATGATGCTGAAAAAGGAATTGCATATCTGGAAAAGGCTGCAGAGATGGGAAATGATTTTGCATTGATAAAGTTGGGCTTTGAATACTTGAAAGGAAACCATGTAGAACGAAACAATGATCTTGCAAAAGATTACTTTACCAGAGCTGCAGAAATGAATAATGAACTTGCAAAAGATATATTAAAAGATTTTAAGAAGATATCAAAGCGGTACCAACAAGAAGATTACCGGAGAAAAATCAGAAGAGGAATTGGTGTTTCTTCTGCGATTAAAAAACTGAAAAAGGCAATGGACAATGAGTTTGAGAAACAAATGAATGAGCGAGAACATGATGAACTTACAAGGATTGAAATGGATGAAAATGAACGATAATAAGTTAGGGGTCAATATTGACCCCTAAAAAATTGAAATGAAATATTATATATAATATTGACAATTGTTATATATAATGTTAAGGTAAAGAAAAGAAAGTTTTATATAAAACAAAAGACAAAAATAAATACAGTTAGGAGAAAACAGAATATGAAAACAATTATATTTTTTAATAATAAGGGCGGTGTTGGAAAGACAGCCAGTGTAACAAGTGTTGCACATATGTTAGCTTCACAATATAATAAAAAAGTGCTTATCGTTGATTTGGATCCACAGATGAATACAACATCGATGTTTAATGAAGTAAATTTCATGAAGCAGTTTTTTGAAGTGTATAAGGGAGAAAAAAGTGGAACAGATAAATCTGTAGAGGACTTATTACTTGATACGGAATTGGATATTCATGAGTGTATTAAGAAAACAGAATATGACAACCTGGATATTATTCCAAGTTATCTGACACTTTCGGAAGCGGAGGAACGGATGAAAGCGGACGTTCGTACACCGCAACAATTCAAATTAAAAGAACACTTGGAAAAAATTCAGGATGAATATGATTACTGTATTATTGATACCAGTCCATCCGTAAGCATTATAAATATTAATGGACTGGTTGCAGCGGATGAATTATATGTACCACTTCGATGTGATGGCGGATCACTTCTTGGAGCTGCAATCGTTATGAATTTGTATAAAGTAGTTTCAAGATATAATTCAAAATTAAAAATGGGTGGAATGTTCTTTACTCAGTGGAATGGAAGAAAGAATGTATCGAAATCAGTTTATAACTTACTTAATGAAGTGTTTGGACAATACATTATTCCAGTTAATATTGGAACAAGTAAAAATGTTGAAGAGAGTAGCTTGATGCAGATTCCATTATTAGCTTACGATAGTGGGAAAAATAAAAGTAAGGTGACAGAAGATTATTTAAAGTTGACAGAATATATTTTTGAAAGAATATAACAAGATTGGAAAGGCAAGGTGGATAATAAATCCCGATGTTTTTTTAGAGGATAATAGTTATGAAAGATATAATGACAAATATGGTAATAATTGCGGGATTACTTTTCATTCCACTTGTAGGAATTCTTAGTGGGTTTTGGTGGAATGATTTGGGCAGTCCAAATGACCAAATAAGGGAAGAAGCAAGATATAAATTGAAAAGGATAGCTGTAACAATAGCTTTATTTTTGGGCACGATTATAATGTTTTTCTTTTTAAGAGATAAAGTATTCAGCTAAGACGATGTAAATGTTTATGAGATATTTTAAAGCTGTAAAAAAATGATGAATAATGGAAGGAGCAGAAATGGGAAAGTTTACAATGAAATCAATTACTGGTGGAGAAAACTTAGATGAATTAAAAAATAAGGATGATGAACAGAGAGAAGAAAAGGTTCAAGTGGGAGCAGGTTTGCTGTCAGATGTTTCAAAAGATACTGTTAAAATGGAACTTACACATATTCCTAGGAATCAGATTTTAAAGAATCCGGACAATAAATATAGTATTCAGGGAATAGAACAGTTAAAAGAATCAATAAGAGTATATGGATTGATAAATCCTATCAATGTTAAGTCAAAGGATGCAGATAACAGATATATGGTTCTTGGTGGAGAAAGAAGACTTACGGCGATTGATGAACTGATTGCTGATCCGGATGTTCCGGAATGGAATGCATATACATTAATTCCATGTGTTGTAAAAGATGTAAGAGATATCAATTTAAAACTGTCAGAAAAGAATAAAGAAAGATATGCATTGATTACCACTAATATGAATCAACGTAAGTATACAGATGCAGATGCGTACATGGAAATAAAAGAATGGAAAGAAATAATTTCCGAACTTCGTGAAAATGGGGTGACTTCTATTCCTGGTTATGATGATGACGGTAACGAGATTGAAATAGCTATTAAAGGAGAAAAGACAAGAGATATTTTAGCAAAGACAACCGGAATGAGTAGGGGAACGATTAACCGATTTGAAAAAGTTGATAAGAATGCAAGTGAAGATATTAAACAGAGCTTAATGCAGGGAGATGTTTCATTGGGAGTCGCAGAAGCAGCCACAGAAAAACTTGATGAAGAAGAACAGAAAGCTCTTGTTAAAGATGCAACAGTTAACCAAACAACAGTTAATGTACAGGATGTAGAGTCTTATAAAAGAGAAGTTAGTGATGAGGTGCTAATTACAGATGCAAAACTAAAAAAAGACTTGAAGGATGTACTCAGACATTTAAAACTCAATCAGGTATATTTAAATTCCACCGATAAAGAAAAATATGATAATATACTAGATAGATTAAAAAAAGTTTTGATGCAGGAGTAGTATTATGGGAAACAACAATGAAGATAAACGTTTATTTTCAGCATATATAACCGCACAGATATACAGTTACATTGACAGACTATCCAAAGAACAGGAAGTTACAAAAGTGGTTTTTGTAAAAAGAGCAATCAACTATTTTTTAGAAGGCGATTTGGAAATAGATCCGAGATTATATATAACAAAGAGATCTGATCCAAATTACATCGCACGTGAAACAATGTTTACTGTGTGGATGGAAAATGAGCAGAGAGAAAATTTAAAAATAGTGGCAAATATAAAAGGCATACCTGTATCGGCAGTATTCTTTCAGTGTATGGTTGAATACTGTGCAGCATTGTTATCGATGAAATAAATATTAGGACTATATAATGACTTAAAATTGTTTAGGGGTCAATATTGACCCCCTTGACTGGAAAGGGGTTTAAAATGAAGAAATTATTACTTAAAGGGTTAACATTATTTTTATTTATTCTTTTTATAACAGGAGATATGAAAACTATTAAAGCTGATGAAATGACTAAGGCAGTAGTTGAAACTACTACCGAAGAACTGATAACAACAAAAGTTGTTGAAAAAGAAACCGTTAAGAGATTGTCAGTCTTTGAAAAGAAAAAAGTTAAAGGTGTAAAAACTTGTATTAAAAAAAGTACATATAAATCATGGGGAGTAAAGAATGGAAATTATGCATTAAAGAAATTTACTTATAAAAAAGGTTATAAAATTTCTTGGAAGAAAATTAGTAAAGTAAAAAAATATGAAGTGAAGCTTTATAGATACTCACCTGTTTATCAGAAATATGTTTTCTTAAAAGAAAAAACAACAAAGAAGACATATTATGTATTTACCGGAACACATAAAGGAGAAAAATATAAGGTAAAGGTTAGAGGAATTAAAGGAAATGAGTATACAAAGTATTCAAGTTCAGTAAAGTTTAAAAGTGCAGGTAATTACAGAAAAATCAAAACAGATAAATTACACAATGTAATTGAGTATACAGGATATAACAGATATGAGGATGAAAAAGCATTTGTTCTACAGAACAAGGAAAGAACTGCTAAAGGTGTTACTCCACTAAAATGGAGTGAAGAATTATATAACATAGCAAAAATTCGTTCTAAATTTGAGATGACAAAAGATGAAAGTTTAGGTGGTTGGTCTCATGAATACTTACACTCAAATTCTAAACAATATTTTAAAAATAAATATGGAATAGATGATGTATTAAAAACCAGAGAATTTACAAATTTAGGAGAAAACTTAAATGATGCCGGACGAGGATGGAAAAGTGCAATCCAGAGTTGGAAAAATTCACCTGGTCACTATAGGAATATGACTAAAGAGGATTATTATTGCGGAGCGATAGCTTGTTATGAATGTCATAATAATGAAATAGACGGTAATTTATGGACGGCATTATTTACGGAGTGTGAAGACTATGACAAAGAGGTTAAGAAAATGGTAGGAGAGTGATTTCTATGAAGAAGACTTACAGGAAGATGACTAGAGATGATAGATTAAAAATAGAAGCATTACATTCTGCAGGTATGAAACCGGAGGACATAGCAAAGCAATTAGGTTTTCATAGGAGCTCTATATATCGTGAATTACACAGAGGAAAAACAATTCATAGAAACTCTGATTGGACGGAAAATACAATTTATGCTCCAGAACTAGCACAGATGAAAGCTGACGAAAATAAAAGAAATCAAGGCAGACCATTGAAAATATGTAATGATATGGAGTTTGTCAGATACATAGAAAAGATGGTGGGAGAGGAGAGATACTCTCCCGCCGCTGCTTTAGCGGAGATTGAAAGAAAGGGATTGAATTTTAAAACAAAGATATGTTTATCTACCCTATATAATTATATAAAAGCAGGTGTGTTTTTAAACATAACGATGGAAGATACACCATACAAGACTCGCAAAGGAAAAACGAAACGACATGTTAAATGTGCAAAGAAACTGTCTCCTGGAACAAGTATTGATGACAGAGAGAAGTCTATTGAATCACGTGATGAAGCAGGGCATTGGGAAATGGATACTGTTGTTGGAGCACAGGGAAAAGGAAAAGCATGTTTATTAGTCCTTACGGAGCGAAAAACTCGTGATGAATTAGTGTTTAAGATGAAAAATCACACGTCTGCGGAAGTGGTTCGTATATTAGATAGAATAGAACGCAAAATTGGAGAAAAGAATTTCAGAACAGTTTTCAAAACAATAACTGTAGACAATGGAACAGAGTTTTCTGATTGGCAGGGAATTGAAAAAAGCAGAAGGAATAAGAAAAAGAAAAGAACGACAGTTTATTATTGTCATGCTTACAGAAGCTGTGAAAGAGCTAGTAATGAAAACAATAATAAGCTAATAAGACGATGGTATCCAAAGGGAACAGTCTTTGATGATATACCGGAAAGGAATATCAAGAAAGTTCAAAAATGGATGAATGATTACCCAAGAAAAATATTTGAATTTAAAACGTCAAATGAGTTGGCAGAGAATGAAAATGCATTAAGGGTATTGTTTGCATAAAAATAAAAAATAGGATAAAGTGCGTTTAAAATAACAAGATTATATATCAATAATTATACATCTCATTGCGAGATGATTTTTTTTGTTGTAAAATTAAAAAAATCATCGTCCTATTTCATTAATATTAAGATTTTATTAAAATATAAAAAGATGTCGCATAAATTATTGACATTTTTACGACCGAAAGATATTATAATAAAATACTTGAAATTGGTATGAGTTTATGATATTATTATAGACGCTGTAAAAAATAGATGGTCCTCTGTTACAAATGTATTAAGAACATCGAATATAATTAGGAGGCATATTATGAACGAAATTATCAAATCAATCGAAGCAGCTCAGATGAAAGAAACTGTAGATAGCTTCAACGTAGGTGATACTGTAAGAGTACACGCAAAGATCAAAGAAGGAAACCGTGAAAGAATTCAGGTTTTCGAAGGAACTGTTCTTAAGAAACAGGGTGGAAGCAACAGAGCTACATTCACTGT
>JAEELL010000084.1 GCA_016282745.1 Lachnospiraceae bacterium | reverse complement strand
ATTGTTACTCCTGAAGCTATGGAAGAAGCAGTATTTACAGATGTTAAGCAGGTAAGAGAAGAGAATATCAGACAGATTACAGAAAAGTTAGAAGAAGCTTTTGCTGAGAATGAAGAGTGGCTTGCAGTTCTTCCTGAAGCTATCTACCAGTATCAGAAGAAGACAGTTCGTAAGATGATTTTAAAAGATCACAAGCGTCCTGACGGAAGAGCAATCGACCAGATCAGACCACTTGCAGCAGAAGTTGACATTATTCCAAGAGTTCACGGTTCTGCTATGTTTACAAGAGGACAGACACAGATTTGTAATGTATGTACTCTTGCACCATTATCAGAAGCTCAGAAGATTGATGGTCTTGATGAGAATGAGACAACAAAGAGATATATGCACCACTACAACTTCCCATCATACTCGGTAGGTGAGACAAAGCCTTCAAGAGGACCGGGACGTAGAGAAATCGGACATGGAGCATTGGCAGAGAAGGCTCTTATGCCTGTACTTCCATCAGAAGCAGAGTTCCCATACTCAATCAGAACTGTATCAGAGACATTTGAGTCAAATGGTTCTACATCAATGGCTTCTACATGTTCATCATGTATGTCACTTATGGCAGCAGGTGTTCCAATCAAAGCTATGGTAGCAGGTATTTCATGTGGTCTTGTTACAGGTGAGACAGATGACGATTACATCGTTCTTACAGATATCCAGGGTCTTGAAGATTTCTTCGGGGACATGGACTTTAAGGTAACAGGTACAACAGAAGGTATCACAGCTATCCAGATGGAGATCAAGATTCATGGTCTTACAAGACCAATCGTTGAGGAGGCTATCAGAAGAACAAGAGAAGCAAGACTTTACATCATGGATACATGTATGAAGCCTGCTATCGCTGAGCCAAGACCAACAGTTGGCGAGTATGCACCAAAGATTATTCAGATTCAGATTGATCCTGCTAAGATTGGTGATGTTGTTGGTCAGAGAGGTAAGACTATCAACGCAATCATCGAAGAGACAGGTGTTAAGATTGATATCACAGATGATGGTGCTGTTTCAGTTTGTGGCGTTGAGAAGGCCGCAATGGACAAAGCAGTAAAATATATTGAAACTATCACAACAGACTTTGAAGAGGGAATGATTTTCGAAGGAAAGGTTGTAAGCATCAAAGAGTTTGGTGCATTTATAGAGTTTGCACCTGGCAAAGAAGGTATGGTTCATATCTCTAAGATTGCAAAAGAAAGAATCAATCACGTTGAGGATGTTCTTACTTTGGGTGATGTTGTTAAATGTAAATGCCTTGGAAAAGATAAGATGGGACGTATCAGTTTCTCTATCAAAGATTGCGAACAGTAATCTGACGGGTTTACGTATTTTAGAAAGTAATCAGACACAGGGTGCAGCAATGTACCTTGTGTCTTTTATGTAATCGATATATTCAGACAGATTGATTTGTGCAAATGGTATTATGAATTGGTGGAAATTACATTTTCCATTTGTAGAAATTACATTTTGTTTGTTGGAATTACAGAGGATTTATTATGGATAAAATAAAGATAGGAAAGATATTTAATCATATTTCAACTGTTATTTTTGTGATATGGATATTAGTTCTTTTTTTGTATCCACTGATTAAAGACATGAATTTGAAAACTTACATTATAATAATGGGGATTATCTTCGTTTTGTTTTGTGCAAGTGTTGTCATTTCCAATATTTGCCTGAAGGATTACAAAGAGGATAAATTTACTGAGAAGACAGGAAGAGACGAATAATTCTTTATATAGGAGCAAAAAGATGGTATATGATAATGTGTTGCAGGCAATTGGCCACACACCAATGATCAGACTTAATCGTATGGTTGATGACGATATGGCTGAAGTGCTTGTAAAATTTGAAGGATTAAATGTTGGAGGGTCGATAAAAACAAGAACGGCCTACAATATGATTCGCGCTGCAGAGAAAAAAGGATTAATAAACAAAGATACTATTATTGTTGAGCCTACAAGTGGCAATCAGGGAATAGGTCTTGCTTTGGTAGGCGCAGTAAAAGGATATAAGACGGTTATTATTATGCCGGACTCTGTAAGTGAGGAGAGAAGAAAACTTGTTGAACATTACGGTGCAACAGTAAAACTGATACATGATCATGGCGATATTGGTGCATGCATAGATGAGTGTCTGCAGACGGCTTTGCAAATGGCGAAAGAGGATAACAGGGTGTTTGTTCCTCAGCAGTTTGAAAATCCTAACAATACAAGAGCTCACAAGCACCATACAGGACTTGAGATAATGGAACAGGTTGAGGGTGATATTCACGGATTTTGTTCCGGAATAGGAACAGGAGGAACTATCACCGGAATTGGCGAAGTGTTAAAGGCACAGTATCCTGATATTGAAATTTGGGCAGTTGAGCCTGAACATGCGGCAATTCTTGCCGGAGGCGATATTGGAACTCATCTTCAGATGGGCATTGGTGATGGTATTATTCCTGAGATTCTCAATCAGGAGATTTATGATGATATCTATATTGTTACAGATGAAGAGGCTATCAACACTGCCAAGGATCTTGCAAGACTGGAAGGTCTTATGTGTGGAATATCATCGGGAACAAATGTTGCAGCGGCTTTGAAACTGGCAAAAAAGTTAGGAAAAGGAAAGACTGTTGTTACAGTATTGCCTGACACTGCAGAGAGATATTTCTCTACACCGCTGTTTGAATAAGATGGCGTAATTTTGATGATTGCATTAAGAGTCAAACACATAAAGTTTTATATGTTTATTAATCATAAAAGAAATAATATAGAAATTAATAATATGGAAATGAATGATATGGAGGTATAAAGATGGCAAAGAAGAATTTGGAGACAATTTGTATTCAGGGTGGATGGAATCCGCAGAAGGGTGATCCAAGAGTATTACCTATTTTCCAGTCGACAACATTTAAGTACGACACATCTGATCAGATGGGCAAACTTTTTGATTTGGAAGATACAGGATATTTTTATACAAGACTTGCAAATCCAACAAATGATGCAGTTGCAGCAAAGATTTGTGAGTTAGAAGGTGGTGTGGCAGCTATGCTTACATCATCAGGACAGGCAGCAAACAATTATGCGGTAACTAATATCTGTGAAGCTGGAGATCATCTTGTATGCTCAACACAGATTTACGGTGGAACATTCAATCTCTTCGGTGTAACTTTGCAGAAATTTGGAATCGAGGTAACATTTGTTGATCCTGATGCTTCAGAGGAAGAGTTAAACGCAGCATTTAAGGATAATACTAAAGCAATGTTTGGTGAGACAATCTCAAATCCATCAGGCGCAGTACTTGATATTGAAAAATTCGCAAGAGTTGCACATGCTCATAATGTTCCGCTTATTGTGGATAACACATTTGCAACACCTATCAACTGCAGACCTTTTGAGTGGGGAGCAGATATTGTAACACATTCAACAACAAAGTATATGGACGGACATGCAATGGCTGTAGGCGGATGTATTGTTGACAGCGGTAACTTTGACTGGATGGCTTACGGAGATAAGTTCCATGGACTTACAACTCCTGACGAGTCATATCACGGACTTACATATGCTGAGAAGTTTGGAAAAGGTGCGTTTATCACAAAGGCTACAGCACAGCTTATGAGAGACCTTGGTTCAATCCAGTCACCGATGAATGCATTCCTTACAAATATCGGTCTTGAGACATTGCACTTGAGAATGCCACGTCACTGCGAGAATGCAATGAAGGTTGCAACTTACTTAAAGAACAACGACAAGGTAGCTTGGGTAACTTACGCAGGACTTGAGGGAGACAAATACCATGACCTTGCAAAGAAATATATGCCTAACGGAACATGCGGAGTAATTGCTTTTGGACTTAAAGGCGGAAGAGAAGAATCAATTAAGTTCATGGATAATCTTGAGTTTATTAAGATTGTTACACACGTTGCAGATGCAAGAACCTGTGTACTTCATCCTGCAAGCCACACTCACAGACAGATGTCAGACGAACAGTTACTTGAAGCAGGAGTTAAGCCTGATTTAATCAGATTGTCAGTAGGTATTGAGAATGCTGATGATATTATTGCAGACATCGAGCAGGCATTAAACAAATAATTTCTGCGGATTCGAGCTGGCATTGCTGAAAGGCTGAATAGTTACGATTATATGGAGGATTTATGTTTAGACCATGTATTGATATTCACAATGGAAAAGTCAAACAGTTAGTTGGCGGAACTCTTAAGGATGAAGGAGATTACGCTAAAGAGAATTTTGTGGCAGATAAAGGTGCTGATTATTTCGCTTCCCTGTATAAGGAAAAGGGGCTTAAGGGTGGTCACATTATTATACTGAATCACAAGGATTCAGAGTATTATGAGGCAACAAAAGCTCAGGCAATGAAAGCACTTTCTTCCTATAAGAATGGAATGCAGATTGGTGGCGGAATCAATGATTCAAATGCCGGAGAATTTCTGGCTGCAGGTGCATCTCATATAATTGTTACATCCTTCGTTTTTAAAGACGGAGTGATTGATATGGACAATCTAAACAAACTTGTAGATGCCGTATCAAAGGAACATGTAGTACTGGATTTAAGCTGCAGAAAGAAAGACGGGTTGTATTATATCGTTACCGACAGATGGCAGAAGTTTACGGATACTGTGTTAAATGAAGAGAATCTCAATTTCCTGTCCGGATACTGTGATGAATTACTGATTCACGGAGTTGATGTTGAAGGAAAGGGAAGCGGGATGGATTTAGAACTTGTACAACTGCTTTCTGACTGGAAACAGAAAAATAAGGATAAGTGTGATATAACTTATGCCGGAGGAATCTCTTCCATTGAAGATATAGATGCGTTCAATGAGTGCTCAAAAGGTATGATTGATTATACAATAGGAAGCGCATTGGATTTGTTCGGTGGAAAATTGTCCTTTGAAGAGGTTGTTGAATACGACAAATCTAATAATAAATAAAATGTAAGGGCTGTTACGCCGGTGATGAAATATATCACTGATGTAGCAGCCTTTTTGCCTATTTAATTATGTACCTGTTTAGACTGATTTAAGGAAAAGTTAATTGGCCGATGATTTTTTTCTGTTTGGTTAAATGATGTTTAGCTCTGTTGGTTAAATAATGTTTGGGTTGAAATCATATTATATTAATAGTAAAATAGGATTATCTATGGTTAGATGATGTAGGAGGGATAAATGGCAGAAGTATTAGAATTATTGAAAGCTGTTTTTTTAGGGTTTGTACAGGGTGTTACAGAGTTTCTTCCGGTTAGCAGTTCAGGACATCTGGCTATTTTTAAGCAGATTCTTGGAATGGGAGATGTTGGAATATCCTTTGATATATTATTACATTTAGGTACGTTGATGGCAGTTTTTGTCTGTTATTGGAGAGATATATTGAGGCTTTTTCTTGAGGGACTTGGTATATTGGCAGACTCGATTTCTAATATTATTATATTTATTAGAAAGAAGACTGATAAACAATATGCGAATGTTAGATACAAGAGAGTAATAAGGACAGCGTACAGAAAGTTTGCGTTGCTTGTAATTGTATCGACTATTCCAACAGGTGTTATTGGTATTCTGGGTAAGGATTTGATTGAACAGGCAGGGCAGAACCTGCTGGTTCCGGGTATTTGTCTGTTGATAACGGCGACTTTGCTTCTTATCTCTGATAACCTTCCTGATGGTAATAAGACTCCAAAGAATGTGTCCTATGCCAGCGCTATATTTGTTGGTATTGCACAGGGGATTGCAACTTTACCCGGAATTTCCCGCTCCGGCACATCCATTACTGCAGAACTTGTATGCGGATTCAGACGTGACTTTGCGGTAAAATACTCATTTATAATGTCTATTCCGGCTATTCTTGGAGCTGCTATATTGGATCTGAAAGATTTTGGCAGTGAGGGTCTTGGAACACTTGACTATGTCAATTACATTGTGGGAGCAATAACCGCAGGTATTGTTGGATACATATGTATCAAGAAGATGTTAGATTTTGTAAAGGGAAAGAAATTTAAATATTTTGCATATTACTGTTATGTTTTGGGAAGCATCTGCATAGTTGCATTTGCTTTTAACGTAATTAAGATGAATTAGGAGGACTTTTTTGTGGCTAACACAAAGAAAAAAGGAACAGGAAAATCGAATACGAGAAAGCGTGCTGCTTCAAAAACTAAGAGAAACAGGCGAAGCACTGAACAGATAAAAAGAACCTTGGATATATGGCTTATCTGTTCACTGATGGTAGCAATATTTTTGATGTTGTGCAATTTTGGAATATTAGGACCTGTGGGAAATGCATTCTCAGGTGTGATGTTTGCCCTGTTTGGAACAATGGCTTATATTTTTCCGTTATATATGCTTTTTGTTATATGGTTTGCAGCGCTGATGTATGGTGATGAAAAGGTAGTGCCCGTGACTGTCGAGGTCTCAGTAATTTATATATGTCTGTGTATAATATCTCAGTTCATTTATAAGAGCGAAGTTGATGACTACTTTTTCTGGGAGTTGATGACTACATGCGCAAAGGAACGAATTGGCGGAGGTCTCTTTGGTGGAGAGTTCTATCTTGCATTCTCTAAGCTGTTCACTGATGTGGGCGGTGTGATAATAACAGCAACTATTATTGTTGCTATGCTTGCTCTTTTGTTCTCGGCATCCATAGTCAGATGGATTAGCGATTACAGAGAGGGAAGCGACGACAGAGAAGAAGAGAGAGAACAGTACAGAAAGTACAGAGAACAGATTAGACAGAATAAGAGTCAGGCCAGAGAAGAGAGAGAAAAGCAGAGACAGGCAGAGCGAATTGAGAGAAAAAGAAGAGAGGCTATGCGAACAGCCCCTAAATATACAGGAGTTGATTTTAACGAACTTACAATTGGAGACAACAACAAAGAATCTCAGATTGAGGATATGCATGAAATAAAAGGCCGGAAAATCAATATAGAAGGAATCGAGCCATCGTTCTCCGGACATGTTGATATTGCGGATGAGCCTTATACATACTATGAAGATGATAAAAACTCCGGCAGATTAAATGGCGTTATAAATAATAAAGGCAATAATAACAGAAATAATAGTATACAAAATATCAAAAAGACAGATTGGAACAAGACTCCACAAGATAGTGGAGTGATAAATATTAATATCACCGGTCATGATATGGCAGAGGAGGAAGAAGATCATTCTACCGATGGAGAATTCACTCCAAAAGAGAGAATTGAGGTCAGTGAAAGTGCAAAGCGTACTATGGCAAGAAATCCATACAGCAAGACCACTCTTTCACCTGCTTCTGTAACAGCTACGGTTGGTGATGCAAACGATATGATAGAAAGACCGACTGCAGATACCAGTCAGACTCCGGATGTGGAGATAAAACCGGCTCAGCCTGCAAAGAAGAAAAAGATGAGATATATCAGACCGAGAACTGATCAGCTTCTCACAAAGAATCCGGGTAGTGCACACGGAACATCAAAAGAGGAATTGCTTGAGACTGCAGGAAAGCTTCAGATGATACTCAAACAGTTTGGTGTAAATGTCACGGTGACAAATGTTTCGAGAGGACCATCAGTTACCAGATATGAGTTACAACCGGAGATTGGAACTAAAGTTTCCAAAATTACATCCCTGACAGATGATATCAAACTGAATCTGGCAGCTTCCGATATTCGTATAGAAGCACCTATACCGGGAAAGGCAGCTGTAGGTATAGAAGTTCCAAATAAGGGAAGAGATACAGTTTATATAAGAGATCTGATTGAATCAAAAGAACTAAAGGAAAACAAGTCAAAGATTGCTTTTGCTGCAGGTAAAGATATCTCAGGAAAGGTAATTGTGGCAGATATCGCAAAGATGCCACATATGCTTGTTGCAGGAACAACCGGTTCAGGAAAGTCTGTATTTACAAATTCAATTATTATGAGTATTTTGTATAGGGCAACACCTGATGAAGTTAAGCTTCTCATAGTGGATCCAAAGGTTGTTGAGTTTGGAATATACAATGGCATACCACATTTGATTACACCGGTTATAACAGATCCTAAAAAAGCAGCAGGTGCTCTTAACTGGGCAGTGGCTGAAATGTCTGACAGATACAAAAAGTTTGCTGCCACCGGAACAAGAGACCTAAAGGGCTACAACGAGACTATTGAAAATGGAGAGTACGAGGGTGATGAGAAGCCTGAAAAACTGCCACAGATTGTTATTATCATCGACGAGCTTGCAGACCTTATGATGGTTGCAGCAAAGGATGTTGAAGATGCAATCTGCAGACTGGCTCAGCTTGCCAGAGCAGCGGGAATTCATCTTGTAATTGCAACACAGAGACCTTCTGTTGATGTAGTAACAGGTCTTATCAAAGCTAATATTCCATCGAGAGTTGCACTTCTCGTTTCGTCGGGAACAGACTCAAGGACTATTATAGATATGAATGGAGCAGAGAAACTTCTTGGAAACGGTGATATGTTATTCTATCCTTCGGGATATGTAAAACCTGTGAGACTTCAGGGAGCCTTTGTTTCAGACGATGAGGTAAAGAATACAGTTGAGTTCCTGAAAAATAACTGTGGCGAGGTTGAATACAACGACGCAGTAAACACTGCCATGGTAGCCGATTCAGAGGAAGGTGAAGAAGGTGGTACTGACGGTAGAGATGCTTACTTTGTGGAAGCCGGAAGGCTTGTTATTGAAAAACAAAAAGGATCCACAAGTATGATACAAAGAAGTTTCAGAGTTGGATTTAACAGGGCCGCCCGCATCATGGAACAGTTGTATGATGCAGGAGTTGTTGGACAGGAAGAGACAAATAAACCGAGAAGAGTTCTCATGACACTGGATGAATTTGATGAGAGATTTTCGTGACAAGATGTTAATGACAGATAATTGCAGATGTAATAAGACGCTGTAAGATAATTAAAACAATTAAGGTATATTAAAATGCTATATGAAATTTATAGATTAAATTAAGATACTATATGAAATTTATAGATTAAATTAAGATGCTATAAAAAATATAGATAAAAAGATAATAAAAGATATAGAGGAGAAATGATATGAAGACTGATATTCAGATTGCACAGGAAGCTAAGATGCTTCCAATCAAAGAAGTAGCAGAGAAGATTGGACTTACAGAGGATGATTTAGAATTATACGGAAAGTACAAGGCAAAGATTTCAAATGAATACTGGAATCAGATTAAAGATAATGAAGACGGTAAGCTCGTTCTTGTAACAGCTATCAATCCAACACCTGCAGGTGAAGGAAAGACTACAGTAACAGTTGGTCTTGGCGAAGCGTTGGGACAGCTTAATAAGAAGTCTATTATCGCTTTGAGAGAGCCTTCTCTTGGACCATGTTTTGGTATCAAAGGTGGAGCAGCAGGCGGTGGTTACGCTCAGGTAGTACCTATGGAAGATCTTAATCTTCACTTTACAGGTGACTTCCATGCTATAACATCTGCAAATAACCTTCTTGCCGCTCTTCTTGATAACCACATTCAGCAGGGAAATGTATTGAACATTGATCCTAATCAGGTAGTTTGGAAGAGATGTGTGGACATGAATGACAGAGTTCTCAGAAACATTGTCGTTGGACTTGGAAGAAAGACAGATGGTGTTGTAAGAGAAGATCATTTTGTAATCACAGTTGCTTCAGAGATAATGGCAATTCTCTGCCTCGCTAATGACATGGCAGATTTGAAGGATAAACTTGGAAAGATAGTAGTTGCTTACACATATGACGGAGAGCCTGTAACTGCAAAACAGATTAACGCAGTAGGTTCAATGGCTGCATTATTAAAAGATGCAATCAAGCCAAACCTCATTCAGACATTGGAGCACACACCGGCACTCGTTCACGGTGGACCATTTGCGAATATTGCTCATGGATGTAACTCTGTAAAGGCTACAAAGACAGCACTCAAGATGGCAGATATCGTAGTTACTGAAGCGGGATTCGGAGCAGATCTTGGAGCAGAAAAATTCCTTGATATCAAGTGCAGAAAATCAGGACTCAAGCCTGATGCCATCGTGCTTGTTGCCACAGTCAGAGCACTCAAATACAACGGTGGAGTTGCAAAGGCAGATCTTAATGAGCCAAATGTGGAAGCGTTGAAGAAAGGTATAGTAAACCTCGAAAAACACATTGAAAACCTACAGCAGTTTGGTGTACCTGTAGTGGTAACACTTAACTCATTTATTACAGATACAAAAGAAGAGACAGATTTTGTTCAAAAATTCTGTGAAGACAGAGATTGTGAATTTGCCCTTGCAGAAGTTTGGGAAAAAGGCGGAAAAGGCGGAATTGAACTTGCAAACAAAGTAATCAAGACGTTAGAAGAGAAGCCTTCAAACTTCAAAGTATTATATGAAGATGAAGCAACACTTGAAGAGAAGATTGAGACAGTTGCAACAAAGATTTACGGCGCAGACGGAGTGACATACTCAGCAGAAGCAAAGAAAGCACTTGCTAAGATTACAGAGATGGGATATGGAAATCTTCCTGTATGTATGGCAAAAACACAGTATTCACTTTCTGATGACCAGACTAAACTCGGAAGACCTACTGGCTTTGAAATCAATATCAGAGAGGTGTATGTTTCAGCCGGAGCAGGATTTGTTGTTGCAATTACAGGAAGCATTATGACAATGCCTGGATTATCTAAGACACCTGCAGCATACGGAATCGATGTTACAGATGAAGGCGTAATCACCGGGTTATTCTAGAGTTATTTCAAAAAGTATATTTTTTGAAACGCTCTTACGCAGTTTTCAGAATACTCTGTCGCATTAAGCAAATGTTTTCTTAAAACTGTTCATCAAGCACTAGTTTTAACTTCATAATAATAATGATTACTCGTCCGTTCCAATTCACGAGTTTTCTTGATGAAAACTCGTTCAATGGAACTAAATTTTAAGGAGTTGTAATCCTTAAAATTTGACTTCGCATCATTATTATTATTTCAGAAAAACTATGTACTTGATTCAATGTTTTAGCGAAATCCATTTGCTTGAATGCTCTAAGAGTTATTCTGAAAACTGCTGTAGTTTACGTTTCATAAATCGTCTACTTTTGAAAGCATCGTATATCCATTTCAAAAAATATACTTTATGAAATGCAGTTGACATATAGAGGGAAAATAATAGGAGATAGAGAGGAGAATGTATAATGGCAATTTTGATTGACGGAAAGAAGATTTCAACCGATATTAAGGATGAGTTGAAGGTTGAAGTTGAAAAGTACAAAGAGCAGGGAATTAAGATTACAATGGCAGTTGTAAAGGTGGGAGAAGATCCTGCGTCAGCTGTATATGTAAGAAATAAGCAGAAGGCCTGTGAGTATATCGGAATTGATTCTGTGGCATATGAATTACCGGAAGAGACTTCAGAAGAAGAACTACTTGAGCTTATAGACAAACTCAACAAAGATGATGTTATTAACGGAATTTTAGTTCAGCTTCCACTTCCAAAGCATATGAATGAAGAGATTATTCTTGATGCAATTGACAGCAAAAAAGATGTTGACGGATTCCATCCTAACAACGTAGGCAAGATGATGGTTGGAAAGGAAACATTCCTTCCATGTACACCTGCAGGAATTGTTGAACTGTTAAAGAGAACAAACATTGAACTTGAAGGAAAGGAATGTGTGGTTATCGGAAGAAGTAATATCGTTGGAAAACCAATGTCAATGCTTATGCTCAAAGAGAACTGCACCGTTACAATCTGTCATTCAAGAACAAAAGATTTGAAAGAAGTTGCAAAAAGAGCAGATATCCTTATTGTTGCAATCGGCAAACCAAAATTTGTTACAGCTGATTTTGTAAAAGATGGAGCAACTGTAATCGATGTTGGAATTCACAGAATGGAAAATGGTAAATTATGTGGAGATGTGGATTTTGAACAGGTTGAACCAAAGGCTTACGCTATTACTCCTGTTCCGGGAGGCGTAGGACCTATGACTGTAACAATGCTCATGGCAAACTGTCTTAGAAGTGTAGAGCTTCAGAATAGATAAATAAATGATGTTTGCAAATATTATCATAGATATTTCCCATGAAAAACTTGATCGTCCTTTTGGATATATAATTCCAAGAAGGTTAGAAGATGTTATTTGTGTTGGGAGTTTTGTAAAAGTTCCCTTCGGAAAAGGAAACAGAGAAATATCAGGATTTGTAATAGAGATAACGGACGAAACAGATTATCCCGTTGAAAAGATGAAAGAGATAATGTCCGTATCAAAGAATAAAGAGGTTGTTACATCAAGACTTATTGAACTGGCTTATTTTATTAAGACTGAATACGGTTCAACCATGAACAGAGCTTTAAAGACGGTTATTCCGGTAAAGCAAAAGGTAAAGCATATTGAGAAGCAGACCATTGTTCTTAACATTTCAGGAGATGAACTGACTGACACTGTTGCAGCCTACAACAAAAAGCGAGCCAAGGCAAAACTTAGGCTTATTAATGAACTGAAAGAAGTTAATAAGATACCAAAAGATGTGGTTGTTGACAAGCTTAATATTACAAACAGCACTCTCAAATCCATGAAGGAAGAGGGCGTGATAGTAATTGAAAGTGAAACAAAATACAGAAATCCTGTAAATGTTCAGGCACAGGATGAATATGATATTGTTTTGAATGATGAACAAAACAAGGTGGCATCAGAAATTAAGCAGGCCATGGAAGGTATTTATTCAGGAACAGTTTTAAAGGATGACAGTTTAAATCGTATTCATCTTATTCATGGTATCACAGGCAGTGGAAAGACTGAAGTTTATATGGAGTTGATTGAGTGTGCAGTTGAAAACGGAAAAGAAGTTATTGTTTTGATTCCTGAGATTGCATTGACTTACCAGACAGTAAAGAGGTTTACAAGAAAGTTTAAAGATAAGGTTTCTATCATCAACTCAAAGCTGTCTAAGGGTGAGAGATATGATCAGTTTGAGAGAGCAAAGAAAGGGGAAGTATCCATAATGATTGGTCCCCGTTCAGCGTTGTTTACGCCGTTTAATAATTTGGGACTCATAATTATTGACGAGGAACATGAGGGCTCTTACAAGAGCGATTCGGTTCCGAAGTATAATGCAATAGAGGTAGCAGCGCATATTGCAGAAACTACAAACTCAGCCCTTGTATTAGGATCTGCGACTCCGTCACTGGATTCTTATTACAAGGCAAAGCGAGGGGAGTACAGACTTCATACATTAACCAAAAGAGAAAAGGGAAATCTTGCAGATGTTCATGTGGTTGATTTGAGAGATGAACTTCATGCCGGTAATAAGTCTATATTCAGTTTTAAACTTCAAAAACTGATACAGGAGAGACTTGAAAGAAAAGAACAGACAATGCTTTTTATCAACAGAAGAGGTTATGCGGGATTTGTTTCCTGCAGAGAATGTGGAGTAGTAATGAAATGTCCCCATTGTGATGTCTCTTTAAAAGCTCACAATAACGGCAAACTGATATGTCACTATTGTGGATATGAAGTTCCTACACCGAGACTTTGCCCTAAATGCGGCTCAAAGTATATTGCCGGATTTGGAACGGGAACCCAGAAGGTTGAAATGTCTATAAAGAAGATGTTTCCTACAGCCAGGGTACTTAGAATGGATTTGGATACTACTTCAAAAAAAGGCGGACACGAAGAGATTTTGTCAGCTTTTGCAAATGGAGATGCGGATATTCTTGTGGGAACCCAGATGATTGTCAAAGGACATGATTTTCCAAATGTCACATTGGTTGGTGTTCTGGCCGCCGACATGTCGCTGTATGCTTCTGATTACAGTGCTGCGGAGAGAACTTTTCAATTGCTGACACAGGCAGCGGGAAGAGCAGGAAGAGGAAGCAAAAAAGGCGATGTTGTGATTCAGACTTACACACCTGACAATTACAGTATTGTTTATTCAAAAGATCAGGATTACGAGTCTTTTTACAGGGAGGAGATTGCATACAGAAAACTTATGCTTTATCCGCCTGTGGCACGTATGACCGCGATTCTTATGACATCAAAAAATATTGACAAATTGGACTGTGCTGTGGGTGTGGCAAGTGAATATATAAAGTCTTTCAAGGAAAGAAATAATCAGAAAATGCTGGCGATAATTGGACCGGCAGATGCGGGTATTGCCCGAATAAATGATGTTTACAGAAAAGTTATTTATCTAAAGCATTTGGATAATAGTGTATTAATACAAATAAAAGATAATCTGGAAAAATTAATAGAAACTGACGGCAGATTTGATGATATTAATGTGTCTTTCGATTTTACTCCGCAGGGAAACTATTAATGAGGAGGAATTATGGCGATTAGAAATATTAGAGAACTTGGTGATCCTTGTCTTAGAAAAGTATGTAAAGAAGTAAAGAACGTGAGTCTTAGAACAAAGATTCTTATTGAGGATATGCTTGATACAATGTATGAGGCAAATGGTGTGGGGCTTGCGGCACCACAGGTTGGAATACTCAAAAGAATCGTTGTTATTGATGTAGGCGAGGGACCAATCGTTCTTATAAATCCTGAGATTACTGACAGAGAAGGCACACAGTTTGATTATGAGGGATGTCTATCAGTTCCCGGAAAATCAGGAAAAGTATCAAGACCTGAAAAAGTTGTATGCAGAGCTTTTGATGAGGAGATGAATGAATTTGAAATCGAAGGCGAAGGCTTACTTGCCAGAGCAATCTGTCATGAACTTGATCATCTTGACGGAGTTGTTTATGTTGACAGAGTCGAAGGTGAACTCATTGATAATGAGCAGCTTATGATGGAAGATGACGAAGACGAAGAAGCCTAAATTGTAGTGAGAGAGGTGACAGTGGTATGAGGATAATGTTTATGGGAACACCGGACTTTGCGGTTAGTACTTTGGAGGAGATATCAAAAACAAATCACGAAGTGGTTGCGGTAGTGACTCAGCCGGACAAGCCAAAGGGAAGAAGCGACAAACTAATATACACGCCGGTAAAAGAAAAAGCATTAGAACTTGGCATTAAGGTATATCAGCCTACAAGAGTAAAGGATGATTCTTTTATGGAAATATTAGAAGAAATCAATCCGGAACTGATTGTAGTAGTTGCGTTTGGACAGATTCTTCCAAAAAGAGTGCTTGATTATCCGAAATACGGATGCATAAATGTTCATGCCTCAATACTTCCAAAGTACAGAGGTTCCGCACCGATTCAGTGGGCTGTTATTGATGGTGAAAAAGAGACCGGGGTAACCATTATGAAGATGGATGAAGGTGTGGATACCGGAGATATCATTGATGTGGCTACAATCAAACTTGACAGAAAAGAAACAGGCGGAAGCCTTTTTGACAAACTCAGCATTCTTGGCGGAAAACTGTTGGCTGATAATCTTGAGAAGATAGAGAGTGGTAATGTTAATCCGATAAAACAGGATGAGTCCCTGGCAACTCATGCGGGAATGCTCTCAAAAGATATGGGGAATATTAATTTTAAAGAGTCAGAGGCAGCCGCGATTGAGAGATTGATCAGAGGATTGAATCCATGGCCTAGTGCGTTTACAAAACTCTCAGGCAAGACATTAAAAATCTGGGATGCGGATGTTTTGGATATCGACAGCGAGGAAGTTCCGGGAACTATATTTGAAATAACAAAGAAGGATTTCCTGGTTGCCACTAAAAAAGGAACTTTAAGAGTTAATGAAGTTCAGCTTGAAGGCAAGAAAAGAATGAAGTCGGCTGATTTCCTCAGAGGATATCAGTTACAAAAAGGAACAATTCTCGGTGAATTATAATACGACGATATGACTAAAAGGCAGATGTCCCCATTCTCTAAATAAAGTGAAGCTGGGATAAGAAAATTTACTGAGTAGTGGTCCAATTTCAAGGAAAGGTGTTTTAGTTATGAACGAATTTGTTTTGGGATATATTAGCAGATATGGAAGTTACAGATATGGATTTGACTGGACGTATATTTTGGTGCTTATTGGTGTTGTGTTATCCCTTGCAGCATCAGCCTACGTAAAGAGCACATTTAAAAAATATTCTAAGGTTATGTGCAGCAGAAATATAACAGGAAGTGATGTGGCACAGAGAATTCTCTATTCTCAGGGGATAACTGACGTAAGTGTTCAGCATGTTTCAGGTGACCTGACAGATCATTATCACCCTGCCAACAAAACTGTAAATTTGTCCGACAGTGTTTACGGAAGGAACAGTGTTGCTGCAATTGCGGTGGCTGCGCACGAGTGCGGACATGCGGTTCAGCACAATGTGGGATATCAGCCAATCAAGTGGAGAACAGCGATTCTTCCGGCTGCAAATATTGGCTCAAGAATGGCATGGATTCTGATTATGATAGGATTTCTGTTTAGCGGTTCAATGTCTATGTTACTTATTGATATTGGAATAATAGCATTTTCTTTTGCTGTATTATTTCATATTGTGACTTTACCTGTTGAGTTTAATGCTTCTCACAGAGCTTTGAAGATTTTACAAAACGATGGACTTTTAAGTGACGATGAAACAAGAATGGCAGCAAAGGTATTGACAGCAGCTGCATTGACATATGTTGCATCGGCATCGGTTGCAATATTACAGCTTGCAAGAATGTTAATCTTGAGAAACAGAAGAAGATAATAAGTTACATTAGAGGATTGAAATGGCAGAAAAGTTGGATATTAAGTCGTACAACTTAATAGAGTTACAGGAACAGTTGCAGGAAATAGGAGAAAAATCATTCAGAGCGAAGCAGATTTACAAGTGGCTTCATGTTGATAAGGTTTCTACATTTGATGAAATGACAAATATTTCCAAAGACTTGAGAGCAAAACTTGGTGAAAGATACGAGATCAGAACTGTTAATCCGGTGCAGGTTCTTACATCAAAAATTGACGGAACAAAGAAGTATCTGTTTGCACTTTGTGACGGAATTGTTATTGAGAGTGTTCTTATGAGATACCATCATGGTAACTCAGTTTGCATTTCCACGCAGGCGGGATGCAGAATGGGATGTAAGTTTTGTGCATCGACACTGAATGGACTTGAGAGAAATCTTACAGCTTCAGAGATGCTGTCCCAGATATATGAGATAGAAAATGATATCGGGGAAAGAGTTTCTAATATTGTTCTTATGGGAAGTGGCGAGCCGCTTGACAATTTTGATAACGTAATAAAGTTTATTGAACTTATTACTGATAAGAATGGTAAGAATCTCAGTCAGAGGAATATAACTCTTTCGACTTGCGGACTTGTTCCGAAAATCAGAGAAATGGCAGATATGGGATTGCAGATTACTCTGGCACTTTCTCTCCATGCCTCAGATGATGAGACAAGAAGACAACTGCTCCCGATAGCAAATAAATACTCAATCAGAGAGGTGCTTGATGCATGTGAGTATTATTTTGAAAAGACAGGAAGGCGAATAACCTTTGAGTACAGTCTTGTTTCAGGAGTGAATGATACAAAAGAGGAAGCAACTAAACTTGCAAAGCTGGTTGAGGGAATGAACTGTCATATTAATCTTATTCCTGTCAATCCTATAGATGAGAGGGACTTTGTCCAGTCTGACAAAGAAGCTATTTATGCATTTCAAAATACTATTGAAAAAAATAAAATACATGTTACGATAAGAAGGGAAATGGGCAGAGATATTAACGGTGCCTGTGGGCAACTGAGAAAAAGTTTCATGGATAAACAATGAAAGGAGGAGCAAAATGATTGCGTTTGGAAGTACAAATGTGGGACTTAAAAGATCAATAAATCAGGACTTTATTTTTTTGTCTGAAGACAAAATCGGAAAGCTCCCGAACTTGTTTATTGTGGCGGACGGCATGGGAGGTCACAAGGCCGGAGATGTTGCGTCCAGAAAAGGAGTGGAGCTTTTTGTTGATTTTGTTCGCACAACAGATATGACAGATCCCGTTAATATAATCGATGCAGGTATAAAGATTGCAAATGATGCGGTTTTTGAACTGTCACATACCAATGCTGATTATGACGGAATGGGAACAACTTTTGTGGTGGCTTCTGTTATTGAGAACAGAGTGTACATAGCAAATGTCGGAGACAGTAGGTTATATCTGATTAACAATAATATTGTCCAGATTACAAGAGATCATTCTTTGGTTGAAGAGATGATTAATATGGGTGAGATTGAGCGTGATGCTGCAAGAACACACACAAAGAAAAACATTATTACGAGAGCAGTGGGAGTTGAGAGAAATGTCGTAGCAGACATTTTTCAGATTGAGATTGAAAGAGGAGATAAGCTTTTACTCTGCTCAGATGGTCTTTCCAATATGGTTGAGGACTATGATATAAAGAAGATTGTTAACGGTAACAGCAATCTTAAAGATGCAGTCAATATTTTGATTGATAAAGCCAACGAAAATGGTGGGCGAGATAATATATCCGTAGTTCTTTTAGAACCTGAAATAGGAGGAAGATAATGATTAGAAAAGGTATGTTTTTAAGTAACAGATATGAAATCCTTGAAAAGGTCGGTTCCGGGGGAATGTCTGATGTTTACAAGGCTAAATGTCATAAACTTAATAGATTTGTTGCCATAAAAGTCCTTAAGTCCGAATTCAGTGAGGATAAGAATTTTGTTACAAAATTCAGAGCAGAAGCTCAGAATGCTGCCGGACTTGCACATCCAAATATTGTTAGCGTATATGATGTTGGTGTGGACAGGGGAATGTATTATATTGTTATGGAGCTGATTGAAGGAATTACCCTCAAACAGTACATTGCAAGAAAGAAAAGACTTTCAGTTAAGGAAGCGGTAAGTATTTCTATTCAGGTAGCACAGGGTATTGAGTGTGCTCACAATAACAATATTATTCACAGAGATATTAAACCTCAGAATGTTATTATCTCGAGAGACGGAAAGGTTAAAGTTGCCGATTTTGGTATAGCCAGAGCAACTTCTGTAAATACACATACAACAAATGCAATGGGCTCAGTTCATTATATTTCACCGGAGCAGGCATCAAACGGAAAGGTAGATGAAAAGAGTGATATTTATTCGCTCGGTATTACTATGTTTGAGATGCTTACAGGACACGTTCCTTTTGATGGTGATTCCACTGTAACAATTGCATTGCAGCATATACAAAAACAGGTTCCAAGACTCAGTGAGGAACTTCCTAATATACCACTGAGTGTTGAAAAAATCGTACTAAAGTGTACTCAGAATGTTCCTGAGAGACGTTATCTGAAGATATCTTCTCTTATCATGGATTTGAAGAGAGCACTTTTGAATCCGGATGATGATTTTGTCAAACTTGACGAAGAGCAGAAGAACGACACAGTTATTGTTTCAAAAGAAGATCAGATTACTATCAAGAATGCTGCAGGAAAAGAGGAAAAACTCAGAGTGTCAGATGATGCGGATAATGAAAAGAGTCCTTTTGACGATGAAGAACCACCTAGCACATTGGAAAAGGTTCTTATGGTTCTTGGAATCGGAATTGTATTATTGTTTCTTGTAGTGGCAATAGCAATGATTCCAAAGATCTTTCTTGATGGAGGAGAGAATAACAGAAATCTTGAAATAGAGACAACTACTTTAGACCCTACACTTGCAATTGTTCCTAATCTGTATGAACTCAGTGAGGAAGATGCAAGAACAGCACTTCATAACAATGCACTTGGAATCAAATATCAGTATGATTATGATGATAATGTAGAAAAAGGTTTTGTGTGTGCACAGTCTGAAGAAGCTAATGCAATTATAGAGAAGAATTCAACCATCACCGTTACTATCAGTAATGGAGCAGAACGTATTCAGTTACCTTCAGATATTGATGGGAAAGATGTAGAGGCTGCAACACTTGAACTTAATAATGCAGGTTTTGAGGTTGAAGTTGTTTATACTTACAGTAGCAGTAATATTGGAACGGTACTTTCTCATGATCCTGATGGAAAAGTTGAACTTTCAAAAGGTACAGTGATAACACTTACTGTCAGCAGAGGAAAGGAAGCGAATACCGAGGGAATCAGCCTTGCAACTGTCCCAAGTGTGGCTGGAAAGTCGCGAAGTAATGCTGAGTCTGCTTTAAAGAATGCAGGATTCAGAATTGGTGAAGTAAAGGAAGTTTACAGTGAGGTTGCGGAAGCGGGAACAGTTATCAGAATGACTGTCAAGCCGGGAGTGAGACTCCCATACGGTTCAAAGGTGGGAATGGTTGTCAGTCTAGGTTCTGAAAATCCTGAAACAGAAACTATTGAGGAGATAACCACCGCTGAGGAACCTACTACGGTTGTGGAAACAACGGCTCAGGCTACTTACTCGGCAGCGTATACTTTCTCGCTGGAAGATATGCTTGATGCAAACGGAGAACATCTGACATCCGGTGCAATAGCAATTTATGTGGATGGAAAGAAAGTCAGCGTTGATCCGGCTTATTCGAGACTGGAAACCTGGCCGGGAGATTACACATACACAGTAGTAGAAAATTATTCCGGAACAGCAAACTTACAGTTATATGTAAATAACGCTGTAATTGTTGATACGCAGATTGAACTTAAATAAAAAATAGACTTCATGTCACTGAAATATGATAAATAGACTTCATGTCACTGAAATATGATAAATAGACTTCATGTCACTGAAATAAGTACAGTTGCTGATGAAAGGCGAATATGACCGGTAAAATAATAAAGGGAATTGCAGGATTTTACTATGTTCACATTGAAGGGTGCGGAGTATATGAGTGCAAGGCCAAAGGAGTTTTTAGAAATAAGAGTATAAAACCGCTTGTTGGCGATAATGTTGAGATTGACATTGTAGATGAAGCAGAGATGAAAGGAAATATATCAACGGTTCTTGAGAGAAATAATGATCTGATAAGACCGGCGGTTGCAAATGTGGATCAGGCGCTGGTTCTGTTTGCATTAAAAGATCCGTCTCCTAATCTGAATCTTTTGGACAGGTTTCTTGTAATGATGGAGTTCCAGAATATAGGGACAGTTATATGCTTCAATAAGTCAGATATTTCAACAGATGAAGAAGCAAATAAACTGTCGGAAATATATACTCAGGCAGGTTACAAAGTTATAGTGGCAAGTGTTGAAAAAGGGGAAGGTGTGGAGAAAGTAAAAAATCAGCTCCATGGCAAGACAACTGTATTCGCAGGGCCTTCAGGAGTAGGAAAATCGTCCATGCTAAATGCCCTGGCTTCGGATTACAAGATGGAGACAGGTGAAGTCAGCAAAAAGATTGGAAGAGGAAAACATACAACAAGGCACTCTGAAATCTTCTATATAGACAAGGAAACTTATGTAATTGATACTCCGGGATTTACTTCACTGGATGTGCCGGGAATGGATGAAAGAGTATTGGAAGAATGTTTTCCTGAATTTATATCTTCCATAGGAAAATGCAAATTCACAGGCTGCGCTCATATGAGTGAACCTGATTGTGAGATAAAACGTCTTGTGGAAGAAGGCAGTATTTCTGCCGGGAGATATGAAAACTACAAAAGCTTTTATGAAGAATTGAAGAACAGAAAGAAATATTAGATTTCGTAAATGCAACCATAGATGGATTGAACAATTATGAATAGGGATTTCTAAAAAAGAAAGGATGAATTGTTATGATTAAACTGGCCCCTTCGATTTTGTCGGCAGATTTTTCTAAACTTGGAGATGATATTGTACTTATAGATGATGCAGGCGCAGACTGGATTCACATTGATGTTATGGATGGAATGTTTGTCCCTAATATTTCAATAGGAATACCTGTAGTTGAATCCTGCAGAAAATGCACTGAAAAAGTGTTCGATGTTCATCTCATGATAGAAGAGCCAATTAAATATGTTGAGCAGTTTGCAAAAGCAGGAGCCGATATGATTACAGTTCATGTTGAGGCGTGTGAAGATGTTGCTGCAACAATAGACAGGATTCATGAACTGGGAAAGATGGCAGGGCTTGCCCTTAATCCTGAAACAGCAGTTGATGAGGTGCTTCCTTATCTCAGTCATGTGGAGATGATACTGGTAATGACAGTTCATCCGGGATTTGGCGGACAGTCATACATAGATGAGTGCACTGAAAAGATAGAAATAATAAATGCCATAATAAATGAATATAATCTGGATACTCTTCTTGAAGTAGACGGAGGAATAAAAACAGATAATGTTCAGATACCTCTTGAGGCAGGAGCTAATGTTATTGTTGCAGGCTCTGCAGTTTACAAGGGTGATGTTCAAAAGAATGTTGAACAATTCAAAGAGATATTCAGCAAGTATTGATGAGATACCTGTTAAATATAAAAAAGAAGCATACTGTAAAAGGAGAAATAATAAGAAATGAAACTTGGAATCGTTATATGAACTCCTGTTTCATGAATCTCCATAAAGAGTCATAAAACTCTATGAAACCGCATATATACTGGGTTCGTGGTAATTTGTTCTCGTATGTAACTTGTTATAAATTATTATAATTTATAGAAAAATGGT
>JAEELL010000083.1 GCA_016282745.1 Lachnospiraceae bacterium | reverse complement strand
CTCTATCGCATTAAGCAAATGTTTTCTTAAAACTGTTCATCAAGTACTAGTTTTTAACTTCATAATAATAATGATTACTCGTCCGTTCCAATTCACGAGTTTTCTTGATGAAAACTCGTTCAGTGGAACTAAATTTTAAGGAGTTGTAATCCTTAAAATTTGACTTCGTATCATTATTATTATTTCAGAAAAACTATGTACTTGATTCAATGTTTTAGCGAAAACCATTTGCTTGAATGCTCTCAGAGTTATTCTGAAAACTGCTGTAGTTTACGTTTCAAACAGTATACCTTTTGAAATCAGTATATAGGAGGATAAAATGGCAAAATATAAAGAGATTGCGAAGGTGGTTTCGCAGGAGTGCATAGCCACAGGCGTTTACAGCATGTGGATTAAAACAGCTGATGTTGCAAAAGAAGCGATTGCAGGACAGTTCATATCAGTATATTGCAATGATGGTGCTAAGTTGCTCCCAAGACCTATCAGTATTTGTGAGGTAGATAAGGAAGAAGGACTTCTTAGAATTGTATATAGAGTAGTTGGTGGAGGAACAAAAGAAATGTCATCTTACGTTGCAGGAGATGATATCGATATACTTGGACCTCTTGGAAACGGATTTATGCAAAGAGAGAAAAAGGCTATTCTAATAGGTGGAGGAATAGGAATTCCACCGATGGTTGAACTTGCAAAAGAACTTTGTGGCAAGTGTGAGGTGTCAATTGTTGCAGGATACAGAGATGAGTTGTTCCTAATTGATGAACTGAAGAAATACGGTGATCTTTTTGTGGCAACAGAAGATGGAAACTGTGGAACAAAGGGAACAGTTATTGATGCAATAAAAGAGCAGTGTGTTACCGGAGATGTGATATATGCATGTGGACCAACACCGATGCTTAGAGCTATCAAAGAATATGCCCTTGCAAATGATATTGAAGCACAGCTTTCTCTCGAAGAAAAGATGGCCTGTGGAATTGGTGCATGTCTTGCATGTGTATGTAAGTCAAAGGATATTGACGAGCATTCACAGGTTCACAATAAGAGAATCTGCAAAGACGGACCTGTATTTTTAGCACAGGAGGTGGAACTGTAATGAATACAAAGATTAATATAGCAGGAGTTGAATTTAAGAATCCTGTAATGGTTGCCTCAGGAACTTTTGGTTCGGGTGCAGAGTACAGTGAATTTGTTGATTTAAATAAACTTGGCGCGGTAGTGACAAAGGGAGTTGCAAACGTGCCGTGGCCAGGTAATCCAACACCTAGAATTGCAGAAACATATGGTGGTATGATTAATGCAATCGGATTGCAGAATCCGGGAATTGATGTTTTCTGTAAGAGGGATATTCCTTTCCTGAAACAGTTTGACACAAAGATTATTGTAAATGTTTGTGGACACACAACAGAAGAATACTGTGAAGTTGTGGAAAGACTTGCAAATGAACCTGTTGATATGCTTGAGATTAACATTTCATGTCCTAACGTAAAAGAAGGGGGAATTGCATTTGGTCAGAATCCAAAATCTGCAGAGGATATCACAAGAGCCGTAAAGAAATATGCTAAACAGCCTATCTGCATGAAGTTAAGTCCAAACGTTACTGATATTACTGAGATGGCAAAGGCAGTTGAAGCAGGTGGAGCAGATGCGGTGTCGCTCATTAACACTCTTACAGGAATGAAGATTGACATCAACAGACAGACATTTGCAGTCGCAAATAAGACAGGTGGACTTTCAGGTCCTGCAGTAAAACCTGTTGCCGTAAGAATGGTATATCAGGTTGCAAATGCAATCAAACTTCCAATTATCGGAATGGGCGGAATCAGCAACGGTGATGATGCAATTGAGTTCATGCTTGCAGGTGCAACAGGTGTGTCTATCGGAACAGCCAACTTCAATAATCCTATGGCTACAATCGAGACAGTTGCAGGAATTGAAGATTATCTCAAGAGAATGAATATCGAAGATATAAATGATATCATCGGAATTGTAAAGTAAACGATATCAGCAATAAAGATATTATCAAAATTGTAAAGTAAACACTAACAACAATAAAAAGGATATTAATGTATGGAAAAAAGAATTGCATTATTAATTGATGCTGAAAATACCAGTGCCAGTTACGTTAAAGGTATTTTGAAAGAAGCAAACGAATATGGTGTAATAACATACAAGAGAATGTATGGTGATTTTACAAAGGCAGCACTTTCAAAATGGAATAAAGTTGCAACAGATTATTCGATTGTTCCTATTCAGCAGCCTCATTATTCAAAGGCAAAGAATGCTTCTGACATCATGCTTGTAATTGATGCGATGGATATTTTATACGCAGGAAATGTGGAAGGATTCTGTATTGTATCGTCAGACAGTGATTTTACAAGACTTGTAAGCAGACTGATGGAAAACGGAAAAGACGTAATCGGAATGGGTATGTCTAATGCCTCAAAGACACTTAAGGCTGCGTGCACCACATTTAAGAATTTGGAGATTCTGGGTGAAGAAGGTGACTCAAAGAAAGCTGAAAATGAAATAACACCGATTGATGATATAACACCTATGGAAGAAATTGTAAGTTATATTTTTGACATCATTGACAAGAAGGCAAATGCCGGTAAGGAGACAGGACTTGGAGAGATAGGAAGTCAGCTTGGAAAAGAATACAAGGATTTCGACGTTCGAAACTATGGTTACAAATCTCTAACAACATTTGTGGAAGATACAAAGAAATTTGATGTAATCAAAGACGGAACAACCACAATAGTCAGAAAGAGTAGTACCGGTATTACCAGAGCTGATGTTGAACAGTTTATTGTTGAGACAGTTTCAAAGAAGAGCATGAAACTGAGTGAACTTGGAACAATGATACATGAAAAGTACAAGGATTTCAGTCACAAAGCATACGGATATTCTACGCTTGGAAAGTTCGTCAGCAGCATTTCAGAGGTTGATGTAAAGAAAGGTAGAAACAGAAATTCTCAGCAGAGTGTATCAATTAAAAAGAAGCAGTAAATAAATATTAAATATTCATAAATGAACAACGGAAAAATGAACAGTTAGAAATGATTAGTAAAAAATAGCAATAACAATGCAATAAAAAATGTCCTTCGGTAATTTGAAATTATAGAAGGACATTTTTGTATTACTGCGAGTATATTAATACATGTATTATTACAGGTATCATTACATAAATACTATTTCATATAAATCATTGCAGCATCGGTGAACAAATTCCTGCTTCTAAAGTAGATTCCATAGAACTGCCAGTGAGAGAGAGGAGCCGGAACTGTACCGTTTTCTATTGTGCAGTTTGTGATTCCTAATTTGTCAGCGTAATCTGCCGCTGAACCAAATTTGACATTATCTTCCTTTTCGAGTTTGTAATGAGTATGCGTTCTCACGACATTGAGTAATTTACTTTTGCGACGGTAGTAAATTACCTGTCCTGCCTCGTGAACAAAGATGATGGATTTTGGTTTGCATGATTTAATTGTGTCATGTTCGGCTATTGCTTCAGGTTCTGATAATGGTTTCTTTCCTGCATATTCTTCAGATGATGGATGCTTTGCAGATTCGTGTCCAAAACCCTGAACAAAGTTTCTGTTTAAATCAACACATCTCGCATTTGCTTTCCAATGTGAGTAGCGTCCCTTACCAACTTTGACGATTCTATTACGAAGTTTTTTATTTCTAATGGATTTTGGACCAAACTGACTGATTGAAACACCATCGGGATTGACCATTGGAAGAATTACCAGTTTTGTCTGATTGTAAATATCCGAAAGCTTCTTTCCCTTATATTTTCCTGTGCCGTAATTAGAACATGTTTCCTCGATTATCTTCATCAGAACATGTGTGTTTGTGTATTCTCTTGCATGAATACTGCATTCAACAAATATAGTATTATTGGCATTAGGATTACCTAAAGTAATTGAATATATATTTCGCTTGTCAGGTGTCTTGCCTACTATTTCAGAGTGAAAAATATTTGGATATATCTTTTTTAGTTTTTGGATATCAGAAACCATATCACTGTAAGTGTATAGACGGTCATTTTTATCTACAAAAGTTTTGGTATTTGATTTGTAAGTCAGATATTTTGTCTTGGCATACAACACTTCATTCCCACGCTTAATCATGCTGTATCCGTTTTTGTATTTTTTTACATGATAATACTGAATACCTTTTTTTATTTTTTTAATGCGCTTTAAATTTGCATCATAGGACATAATTGCTTTTTTCAAGTAGGCATATTTTTTTACTTTTTTACTCTTAAATCTGTTCATAAGGGGAAGCTCGACAGTGTTTTCGGATGAAGTGTCAGGTTCAGTCTGCTGGTACTCAGAATTCATTTCTGATTGTGAATCAGGTTGAGTTTGAGTTTCAGTCAATGCTTGTGACTGCGGTTGAGTTTGAGTCTCAGTCTGTAGCTGAGTCTGAGTTTCAGTTTCAGGTTGTGGTTGAGTCTGCAATTGAGATTCAGTTTGAACTTCAGTCTGCAATTGAGATTCAGTTTTGGATTCACCCTGTAATTCAGATTGATATTTTGCCTGCATTTTCAATTTGGATGGGTAGATATCTTTGTTATCATATGCTGAAATATCTGTACAGTTAAGTGATGACAGTAGTAAAACTGATGACAGTATGTAAGACATAGCTTTTTTGTGTATCTTACAAATTATTATTTCCCTTTGTATTTCGTTCATATTTTTTATCCCTTTGATTATTAAATGCAATTTATTATATCATTTGTACAAAGCAGATACAATAATTGCGGAGAAAACCAACAGATAGAAAATATAAGTAAACCCAATAGACAGATTACTACATATAAAGTACAATGGTTAAAAGGAAAAATGAGGAAGGTGAGAGAAATGCGACTGTTAGCAGAGTATGATCACAAAAATTATATAGAGAACGGTACTGTTGGAATCAGGCCTTCTGTCAGAGGTGTGGTAATCAGAGGAGACAAGATTGGTCTTGTTTACAGTTCTAAGTATGATTATTACAAGTTTCCGGGTGGAGGGATTGATGAGGGAGAGACTCATGAGCAGACTCTTATACGAGAGGTTTTAGAGGAGTCAGGACTGGTTATAATTCCATCTTCCATAAAGGAATACGGTGTTGTTCTTAAAAAGGAAAAAGGCAAATATCAGGATTTATTTATTCAGGAAAGTTTCTACTATTTTTGTGATGCTGAGAGAGAAGAAGAAATTCATGAGATGGATGATGATGAGAGGGAAGAGGGATTTATGCTTAAATGGGTAGATCCAAGAGAAGCCATTGACACAAATCTGAATCATGACCACGGAGATAAGAGCAACACTCTTGCAAAAAATATGATGTTGAGAGAGGCTAATGTTTTAAAAATGCTGATTGATGAAAACTATTTCACAAATATTAATGAGTGATAAATTTCTGGATAATCCCTGCTGAAATAAGGAGTGTAACCAGCGTTTGCAATTGGCTAAGTGTAAAAAATAATCATAAATTGTAATAAACAAATAAATACTGTTCAATTCATTGAGTATTAATCCTTCTGATACTAAGATTATGGTAATCAAGTGTGTTTTATCTCAAAAACACATATATCGTGAAGTACATAATTTTAGTATAGGAGGATTTTTTTGATGAGAAAGAGATTTTTGAAATCAGTTGTGTCGGCAGTTCTTTGTGCAACACTCGCATTGGGACAGATGACATTGGGACAGTTTTCATTTGGCACTTCAGAGGTACAGGCAGATGTTACACCAGCAGTTAATCTGATTAGTAACGGAGATTTTACTGATGGATTGTCAGGCTGGAGTACTTATTTTTACAGTTCAAATTGTGCAACTGCAAAGGTAAATGAGAATTATGAATTTGATATGACAGTTAATTACTGGGATCAGTGGTCTTATGATAACGTTAGCTGGTATAAAATCTCATGGCAATCAATTCTTATTCAGAAAGTTACTATCCAACAGGGAAAAACATATACATTGAGATTTGACGGATATGCAAGCGAAGACAGAACAATTCAGGTTGGAATAAAAGATAAAGATGCATACAAAGGAAACTTTAATCTTACTACCGAAAAGAGAACATACTCCAAAACATTTGTGTCTCAGGATAGTATGACACAGGAATTGCAGTTCCTTTTTGGATATATGGAGAATGAAGGGGCAATTAATCCTGAAGGAAAACATGACGTGTATATCAGTGATGTTTACTTTGTTGAAGGAGACGGTTCTAATATCGTTGTGGCACCTGCTATCACAGGAGTTGAAGAGGGTGGAATATATCAGAAACCGGTAACACCTGCTGTTAAGTATAACAAAGAATATGTTGCAACTCTTGAGTACAAAGAAAAGAATGATACTTCTTTCAAAACTGTTAGTTATACAGTTGGTGATGAGATAGCTGCACAGGGAAGTTACAAACTTACAGTTGCAGACAAAAATGATCCTGATAACAGAGTTATTACAAGCTTTATTGTTGACAGTGATTCCATTGATTTTTCAAAGGATTATTATTTTATTAAATCAAGAAGTAACGGAAAAGTTCTTGAAGCATATGGATTTAAAGAAAACGGAGCGATTATTCAGACATCGTACAAAGAGAAGATTTCACAGCTCTATTCCTTTGAAGATTTAGGTGGAAGTCAGTTTGTTATCAAGTCTTTAAGCAGTGGTAAAGTTGTTGCCGTAAACAAACAAAATGATAACGGCGCAGGAATTGTACAGCAGAAATATACGGGCTCAAATTATCAGAAATGGATCAAAGTCCGTGCACAGCAAGGATATACAACATATATGAATTTAGGTTCCGGAAAAGTTCTTGATATTCCTTCTGCATCTTCATCAGAGGGTATTCAGCTTGACCAGTATGAGAACAATAACTCAAACGCACAGATGTGGGATCCTATAAAAGTTAATATTGATGAGATTGTAAACGGAAAAGAGATTCCTGATACTTCTACAGCTGATAAATGGAAAAAGAACGCTATTATTGCACCAAAAGAAGGTAAACTTACAGCTGCAGGTCCTATTTATCTTACATGGTACAACAACAAGGCAATTGGAAATGTAGCATCATATGAAATAAAGTTCGATAATGAATCTGCAGTTAGTGTTGCTGCAACAAATGATAAAATAATGGAATATGAATGGTACAACACATCAGTTGCAAAACACACAGTTACAATTACAGCAGTTCTTTCAAACGGACAGAGAATAGTGTCTGATACAAGAAACTTCTTTGTATCAAAGAAAGGTATCGGATGGGGTTCTCTTTACAGAACTGATGATATGAATCTTTCATGGTATTACCAGTGGTCTATGGAAGAGTCAGCAGGTACTTCAGAAGAGCTACAGTTCGTTCCTATGGTATGGGGCAACTGGGGAAGTGAATGGTTAAATAATCATGAAAATGAAAAATATAAACAGGTACTTGGATTTAACGAACCTGACTTTAACGAGCAGTCAGCTCTCTCATACACAGATGCATTAGCAGCATGGGGAGATTTTTCAAACAGCGGACTTAGAGTAGGTTCACCTTGTACAGCTATAGGAGCATACTGGTCAAAAGACTGGTTCTGGAAATTTATGGATGGAATCGATGCTGATGACAATCTCAAAGTTGATTTCATTACAATTCACTGTTACATGGATGATGCAAATGTTGACAGTTTCCTTGCACTCATTGATAACACGTGGGAGAAGTGGCACAGACCAATCTGGATTACAGAGTTTGGTGTTGCAAAATGGGGAGAAGGAAATGACATCTGGAACAATTACACAGCAGGTGCAAACGACACAGTCTATAATTTCATGAAGAGAGTTATTCCTGAACTTGATAAGAGACCTTATGTTGAGAGATATGCGTGGTTCCCATTTGATCCAAACGATGCTTATGGTGGAGCTTCAGGTATATTTAACTACGATAACGGGGAATTAAATGAACTCGGTCAGTTGTATGAAGCCCTTGGTAATCCGGAAGGATACAAAAAGGGAAGTGATGAAGGACAGGCCATAGCAGACGGAATAGAAATAAACGGATATCAGATAAGCAATTCTGCAGAGGGAATGAGATGTGCTTATTCAGTTGAAGATACAATAAACGGAAAAGAAGTTTTAGAGTCGGGTCTTATTTACGGATTGTCAGATGATATTCAGGATTCAGATATGTTTGTTGGAAGTACAAACAGTAGTGTGTACAGTTTCAAATCAACAGCAGCAGGATTGTCATATGAATCATATTCGGAGTCTTCAACTGCAGACAGCTATCTTATGACTCTGATGTTTGCAAAGAAGAATGCAAAAGAATACACAACTAACATGTCAATAAGAGCTTACGCAAGACTTGCCGGCGGTGAGTATGTTTATACTGATGTTGAAAAATACACAGTATATGGCATTTCAAAATATTTGTATGACAACGTAAAAATGTATACAATTGACGCTCATAATTACCTCTACAATGACATCTTGAAAGTGGTTACACCGGATTACAAAGAAGTGGATTACAGATGGAGCAATATACTTGCACCAAAAAACTATAACAAATAAAACATAATATATTAGCTAATTAAGTTGACAAATTAAATAACTATTTTTCACTAAACAGTTTCTTTATTTTCAGGATGTATTATTAATGTAAGTGTGGTACTATATAACAGGATTTACGATACCATAAGAAAAGGAAGAAGAAATGAAGAAGCACATATTATTATTTACAATCACAGTTATGGGAATGGGAATGATTTTTGGTTCGCCGAAAGTATCCGCATTAGAAAGTGAAACAACAAATGCAGTTGCAGAGACAACCAAGGCTGCGACAGAAACAACAAAAGCAGTTGCAGAGACAACAAAGACTGAAACAAAAACAACAACTCGTGCAGTTGAAAAAGAGACAAAGCCACAGATGATTAAAGACTTTGAGAAAACTACAGTTAATATAAATAAAATAACTCTTGTGTCAAAAAAGAAAATAAAACTTCAGTGGGACAAGGTAGAAGGTGCTACCGGCTATCTTATTTACAGAAAGACAGATGAAGGCAACTACATAAAAATAGCCACAGTAAAAAATGCAGATATAAATGAGTACACAAACAAAAATCTCAAATACGGCAACACTTACATTTACACAATCAAAGCATATAAGGATTACAACGGAAAAACTTACTTTAGCAGTTACAAAAGAGATGGATACACTAAGGTATTAAAAGTAAAAAAGAAAAAAATCGGCCAATACCATTATTTGTATGATATGGACAAACAGAAGATAGAAAATGTTCAGAACTTTTTGGATAATCCAAAGTATTGTATAAAGGTAAACATTCTTGCAAGCGTTGTTACAATATATGCAAAGGATGGAACCAAGAGATATACGATTCCTGTAAAGGCATATTTGTGTTCAGGTAACATTTATGATACATGCGGAACATTTAAACTTGGTGTGAAGTACAGATTCAGAGGCTTATATTACAACTGCCACAGTCAGTGGGCATCAAGAATTCACGGAGATATATTATTCCATACGGTGCCTTACAAGAAAAGTCAGAATCCGACTTCGCTTGATATAAAACAATATAATCTTCTCGGTACACCTGCATCACACGGTTGTATCAGATTGCAGTGTGCGGCATCAAAGTGGATTAATGATAACTGTCCGATTGGAACTAAAGTTATATTCTACAAGGATCAAAACCCGGGACCACTGGGAAAACCAAAACTGGAAAAGTTGAAATCATGGCATACATGGGATCCAACCGATCCTACAATGAAGGAAAAGTGTAAAGAGCATAATTGTAAGCATACAGAAATATAGCAATTACAGGGGCGTATCATTAACTGATATGCCCCTTGAATATTGTCTTAAACATAGACATATATTCAAAGGTAAAGTAAAATATACATTAAGAAAAGTGTGAATCGGAAATGAAGAGAGAGTTCTTGAAAGAGAATATTTTGTGGTGGAAGTTGAAAGGAGAATTGAATGATAAATCAGGATAGTGGCGGAAATTTTTTTGGGAAGTGGCAGATAGCGGAGGATACATGGTGTATCACAAACCGTTGGAGTAATTTCATGTACCTTCTTATCGGAAAAGAAAAAGCATTATTAATTGACAGCGGAACCGGAGAAGGGAATATTCGTAAGTTTGTTGAGGAAATAACGGACAAACCTATAATGGTTGCAAATACGCACGGACATTTTGATCACACAGGCGGAAATTTCTGGTGGAAAGAAGTGTGGATGCATAAAGAATCTGTGGAATGTGCAAGAAATGCGTTTGTAGACTGGGGTCCTGAATTCCTGGAAGACAAAGATTATCCGGAATATGGAATCAATCTTCTTAAAGATGGTGATATTATTGAATTGGGCGAAAGAAGTGTAAAAGTATTATCCATTCCTGCCCACAATGAGGGCAGTATAGCATTTATAGACAGTAAGACAAAAGGACTGTTTTCCGGAGATGAATTGGAGAGCGGACAGGTACTGCTGTTTGTCAGAAATGAAAATCTTCCCATAAGGGAAGTGGCAAAGGCACACAGAGCTAACATGGAACGACTTAAATCTATGAGAGACACTTTTGATTACATATGGCCTGCTCATAACGGAGTGCCTCTTCTTCCGGACAGATATCTGGATGATTTTATTGAACTTGATACTCAGATAATAGAGGACAGAGATAATAAAAGTGAAAATGCAAATGGATTTGGATTTGGAGCCAATACAGAAGACAGTCCTTTTGCAGAATACGGCAAACTGATACGCTCGTCATACGGCGTCGCATCAATTGTGTATGCACACGAAGAATAGTTGTAAGATATGAAACAATGAAATGATAAAAATGTTTTAATGTAAGAAGTCTTGTGGTAAAATAAAAATAGTGATGATGATTACATAAAGGCTATATATAATTTGTTAAAAAACTTGAAAAGATTACGAGAAATGCGCTGACAGATTAGAGGTGAATGACTATGTTAGTTTTAAGGCGAGTGAATTCTAATGCTGAAGAAGAATGGGATTTTATAAAGGATATTCCCCTTGAAGAAAATGGAATGACGAATCCGTTTCATGGAGTTTCAAGAAGAGAATACATGGAAACAGTGGTTCCGTTACTGAAGAAAAAATCAAAAGGAGAGGGACTGTCTGATTTTGAAGTTCCCGAGACTTTTTTATTTCTTTGGAAGAGTGATACAATAGTCGGGTTATTTAAAATCAGACATCATCTCACAGAGGAACTTCGAAAAGGAGTGGGACACATTTCATTTTGTGTTGCAAGTGAATTCAGGCGAAACGGATATGCTACTGAAGGGTTGAGACTTGCTTTGGATTTTGCAAGAACAATGGTGGAGGAAGATGAGTTTTTGCTCAGTGCCAATTGCGATAACAAAATATCATTAAAGGTTATGCTTAATAACGGTGGCAAGATTGTAAACAAAGATGAGCGAAAAGTGTTTATAACTTTCAGAAATTCAGGAAGACCTAGAATTCATTTAGAGACGGTAACACCTAGTAACTGGCAGTCCAGATACAAACTGAGTGATGAACAGAAGAAATATGTTTCCGATCCAACAGGCATTATGGCAAGGGCCTGGGCATATCGCAATCAGAACAGTGAAGTGTATGTAATATATGCTGATTACAATAACATTGGTATGGTATTGTGTTATGAAGTTGAAGAATTGAAGGGGTATGCGTACAGCCAGTTCTTTATTGATTGCAGATATCAGCAGAGAGGATTTGGCGCAGAGGCTACACAGAAGGTTCTTGACAAATTAAGAGAAGATGGAAAATATGACTCGGTTTATCTTTGTTACATACAGGGTAATGAGGGAGCAAGAAGACTGTATGAGAGTCTTGGGTTTGTTCACGTCAAAGAATTTGATAAAAAAGAATGTGATAAAGAAGAGAATGTAATGAAAATTCAGTTGTGATAAAACAGTTGCGATAAATTGGAAGACTGTTACGTTAGTATTATTAGATTATGAGAGCGTTTG
Source organism: Lachnospiraceae bacterium (assembly GCA_016282745.1). Lineage (GTDB taxonomy): Bacteria > Bacillota > Clostridia > Lachnospirales > Lachnospiraceae > SIG293. The sequence continues at coordinate 4,884 of JAEELL010000083.1, read as the reverse complement.
GTGATTCTCATAATATGAATATCTGACGTAGCAGTCTTTTTTGTTGGTTTTCAGCCATTGTTTAACTTTTGAATTCGTGTTAAGATATAAGTTATGTGAAAATGTTATAGGGATGCTTGCGTCTAAATGCAAGTTAGTTCTGATAATATTTCATTTTCGCAAGTAAATAAAGTAGAAAAGGAGAATTGATATGGAAGCATATAAACAGGAATTTATAGATTTTATGGTGGAGAGCGATGTTTTAAGATTTGGAGAGTTTACTTTGAAGAGTGGAAGAAAGTCTCCATTTTTTATGAATGCAGGACTTTACGTTACAGGTTCACAGCTTAGAAAACTTGGCGAGTATTATGCAAAAGCTATTCATGATAACTACGGTGATGATTTTGATATTTTATTTGGACCTGCATACAAAGGTATTCCTCTCGGTGTAGCTACAGCAATTGCTTTCAGTGAATTATACGGAAAGGATATTAAGTACTGCTCAAACAGAAAAGAAGCAAAGGACCACGGTGATGCAGGAATTCTTCTTGGAAGCCCAATCAAAGATGGCGATAAGATTGTAATTATCGAAGATGTAACAACATCAGGTAAATCAATCGAGGAAACATTCCCAATCGTTAAGGCACAGGGAGATGTTGAGATTCTTGGTCTTATGGTTTCTCTCAACAGAATGGAAAAGGGAAAAGAGGGAGACAAGAGTGCTCTTGATGAAATCCAGGAAAAATATGGATTTAAGGCAGCAGCTATTGTAAACATGGAAGAAGTAGTTGAACATCTCTACAACAAAGAATGTGGTGGAAGAGTTATTATCGACGATACAATCAAAGCAGCAATTGACAGTTACTATGAGCAGTATGGTGCAAAATAGAGAGGTATAAATTGTGACAAAAAGAAAGATGAGAGTAAAACATCTCGGTCGAATCTTTTTTGTTCTTTATATTGTATGCGCTGTTCACTTTTTGTTTTTTTCAGATCTTATGGACAGAACCATGGTGAGTGATGAGTACAGATATAATCTCATACCATTTTTAGAAATCAGAAGATTTTTGACTAATGTCAATCTTGTTGGGAAAAAATCTCTGCTTATTAATGTCGCAGGTAACGTTGTGTGCTTTATGCCATTTGGATATTTACTGCCAACGATTACAAAAAACAAAATAGTCAAGAATGTATTTGGAGTAGTGTTACTTACATTCTTATTTTCATTATCAGTTGAAACAATCCAGCTTGTTACAAAAGTGGGAGCATTTGATGTTGATGATCTTATACTCAATACTGTAGGTGGCTTGCTTGGATATATATTAATGAGGTTCACTATTCACAAATATACTGTGTAAGGGGCGTTATTTAAAATGAAGAAAAAGAAAAAAGACAAGAGACAGAGAATCCCTTTTGGTAAATATACTTTGGGTGGGAGAGTCTCGAGTGTGATAGCTGTTATTTCTGTTGTTATTTTTGTAGCAGCAGTTGTTATTTCTGTTATGAAGAGCGGAAATGCCGGTTCCATAGTGGGCATCATGGGTGTTTCTTCTTTTATTATTTCCCTGGTGGGATTTGCCGTTGGCATAAACAGCTTTAATGATGATACAAAGTTCCTAAAGTATTCATGGATTGGATCTGTGTCAAATCTGGCAATCTGTTTCGGAATATTTATGTTGTTTCTAAGTTACAGATAGTAAGTTGATTGCTAAAAAAGAAAGGACGCAAGGTCATAAATGGTTAATGACAGATTGAAAAAACAGATGGAGTTTATCCTCGAGGTGGATAAACTCAAAAACATTTACAGACAATCATATGTTTCAGACGGTTCAAGACATGAGGAGGATGCAGATCATTCATGGCATCTTGCTCTCATGGCATTTCTCTTAAGTGAATACGCAAATGACGAGGTTGACGTATTAAGAACCATTGGTATGGTTCTGATTCACGATATAGTTGAGATTGATGCCGGAGACACATATGCGTACGACAGTGTGGCAAATGAAACAAAAAGGGCAAGAGAAGAAAAGGCTGCTGACAGAATTTTCAATATCCTTCCAAAGGACCAGGCAGTAATGCTTAGAGAACTTTGGGAAGAATTTGAATCCTGTGAGACGATGGAAGCAAAGTTTGCACATGCACTTGACAATGTTCAGCCACTGATGCTAAACGATGCGACAGGTGGTAAGGCGTGGAGAGAACACCAGGTCAAAAAAAGTCAGGTCCTTGGCAGACAGAAGACTACAATTCTTGGCTCTGATGATATATGGGAGTTTGTCAGAGAAAAGATTGATGTCAATGTTGAAAAGGGCAATATCATAGATGATGAGTGACAAAACCAACATATAACATTAAAAATACATAAGAAATAAGTGAAAAAATAAGAATAAAAAACTTAGAAAAACTAAAAATAAGTAAGAATAAATTCAGGAAAAACTTATAAAATAAATAAGAATAAAGTTGATAGTAAAAAAATAATAATAAAAAAATAATAATAAAAAAATAATAATAAAGGAATGTATTTATATATTTAGGGAGAGAGTGTATGAAATAACAGGTGGAGGATACAGTGGTTAATACAGAGATTTTTAATGAAGAAAATAAAGAGATTGAAGACAGATTCAATCTTGCCATGGAAAGGATTCTTTCAATACCCTATGAACATGTTGTGAAAGAACCATTCGGAAGTTTTTTCGATGAAACAGCCGCTTTTATTTCAGATGTAAAACGATTGTTTGATATTGTGGAGTCAAAGAGTATTCAGACTTTCAATATGGAACAGTTAAAAGAACAGAATGCAATGTTATTTGATGGATTAATGCCGGAAAATTATGACAAATCATTTGCAAATCCGACATATGCAGTAAAGATGATGGGTGATGAAATGGGACCGGTTTTGTCTTCATTGTATGTAATGATGAGACAGATGATTCCTTTTGCTTTCAGTCAGAGAAAACTGTACATCACATTATACTGTGAGCTGTTTTTGGAGATATATTATGTTTTTGAAAATGAAGAAGATGTAACATATGATTCAGTTAAAAATCATATTTACTGGTTTAAAAAAGATTATACAGAAGTATTTTTGAAGGATAGCATTTATGAAATGGTAAATCCTGAGTTTTGCTGTGCCACAAAACTTGTAATGGATAGTAATTTGTCAGATTTGCGTTATCTCTATATGTACGGACAGTACATTGGTCTTAACGAAATCGGTGCGGCAGCATATCTTAATACTCTTCCTCAGGAAAAGATTGACAGACTGGCTTCTGTGTATACTGAAGGATACAGACTTGGATTTATAAATACAGGAAAAGATATAACAAAGAAAAAAACTGTTGAAATCAGATATAATATCGGGTTTGAGAGAATTGTCAGAGCAGCAATCGACAATTTCGCAAAGATGGGGCTTACACCTATCATAAGAAGAAGCATGGTTAATACAACATCCTTCAACAGACAGTATGAGTTTGATCACAAATTTGATGATGCACTTTACTTTGACAAGGGCTATGTAAACAGAATGCTTGAAGTTGCAAGATCTTCATTTGAAGAGTATAAGGAACTGGCTTCAATGTACGCAGGCCCTGCTGTTATTGAAGTGTTTGGAGAAGATCCTTTTGAACCTGCAAAATGTGATAAAGCACTTCGACTCTCAGATGAACAGAGAAAACTCAAAGTTGAATTCTCTAATGAATACAGTCAGATAGTTAGTAGTTATATAAAAGAAGAAGAGAGAAGTTTTACGATTATCGCATTTCCGATTCCTGAGATTGGAGAAAATTATCCTGAGATATTTGAAGAAGTCGCAAAGATAAACACTCTCGATCAGAGAATGTATGGTGGAATCCAGCAGAAACTTATTCAGACTCTTGATAAGGCTGAGTATGTAAGGGTGACAGGTCGTGGTGATAATAAGACATATATAAATGTAGCCATGAATGAGATGCAGAATCCTATTGATGAGACAAATTTTGAAAATTGTCTTGCAGATGTTAATATTCCTCTGGGAGAAGTATTTACATCTCCAAAACTTGAGGGAACAAATGGAGTTCTTCATGTTTCATCTGTATATCTTAACGGACTTAACTTCAAAGACCTTGAACTGACTTTTGAAGAAGGAAAGATTAAGAAATATACGTGTAAGAATTTTGATAGTGAAGAAGAAAATAAAAAATACATTAAAGAAAATATCATGTTCAACCATGAGTTCCTTCCAATAGGAGAGTTTGCAATAGGAACAAATACAGATGCATATATGCTGGCAAAGAAATATGATATTTTATACAAACTTCCTATTCTAATAGTGGAAAAGATGGGACCGCATTTTGCAGTAGGTGATACATGCTACAGTTGGGAAGAAGATGTTAAGACTTATAATCCTGACGGAAAAGAAATAGTAGCAAAGGATAATTCCATTACTCTTAACAGAAAAGAGGATGTATCAAAAGCATACTTCAACTGTCACACTGATATCACCATTCCTTATGAAGAACTGGGAGATATTACAGTAGTAACAAGAGAAGGATGGGAAATTGATATTATCAAAGACGGTAAATTTGTCCTTCGCGGAACAGAAAAATTAAATGATGCACTAGACGGTCATTGACTCTGATAACTAAAAAGGTTACAATGGCTATGTTAAAAAACGTCAAAAGGAGAAATAAAATGGCAAAAGTTGGTATTGTAATGGGCAGCGATTCAGATATGCCTGTAATGAGCAAAGCAGCTGATATCTTAGAAGAACTTGGTATTGATTATGAGATGACAATAATCTCTGCACACAGAGAACCTGATGTGTTCTTTGAGTATGCTAAGACAGCTGAAGATAAGGGATTTAAAGTTATTATTGCCGGAGCAGGAATGGCAGCACACCTTCCGGGTATGTGCGCAGCAATTTTCCCG
>JAEELL010000082.1 GCA_016282745.1 Lachnospiraceae bacterium | reverse complement strand
ATGCTTTGCACCCTTGACAGGACATATACGCATGATAAAGGGTAATTAAGCAGCTAATGAATAAAACTGCCCGGAGAGGCAATTAAACATAAGATTTTTTTTGTGATAGAAATCGTGCCAACGATTACTTGACAGAAACAAAAAGAAACACGGGTTTGTAATCATTAGTAAAGTGTGATAGAATGTAGTGAAGTGTGTGATGAGTCAAAGAACTATTTAGAAGTTATGAGAAGTACTTCTTATGATGAAAAATATCAGAGGCGCATAATGGATACGAAAATAGAGACTATTATAGAAAAAATAGAAGATTTAAAAAGAGATAGTGCAGTAATAGAGAAAGCAGGCCGGATAATAAGAGAAGGAGGACTTGTAGGTTTCCCTACAGAGACTGTATACGGACTTGGTGCTGATGCGCTTAACGAGGAAGCAGCAGCAAAGATATATGCAGCAAAGGGCAGGCCGTCAGACAATCCCCTAATTGCACATATAAGCAACGTGGGAATGTTAGATGATCTGGTGCAGGAGATTCCTGAAAAGGCAAAAGTGCTTATGGACAGATTCTGGCCGGGGCCTATGACACTTATATTTAAAAAAAGTGAAGTTGTGCCGAAAGGTACCACAGGCGGTCTTGATACAGTGGCTGTGCGAATGCCGGACAATGATATTGCAAGAGCATTGATTGATGCTTCCGGGACGCCGATTGCAGCGCCAAGCGGAAATCTGTCAGGCAAGCCGAGTCCAACCATAGCTGAACATATGATTGATGATATGGATGGAAGGATAGATATGATTATTGACGGCGGTATGGTAGGAATGGGACTTGAATCCACAATAGTGGATATGACATGTGAGCCACCAATGATATTGAGACCGGGATTTATTACAAAGGAGATGCTCTGTGAGGTTATTGGAGAGGTAGAGTATGATAAGGCTATCTTTGCAAAGCCTGATGAGAATGTCAGACCAAAAGCGCCGGGAATGAAATACAGACATTACGCACCGTCAGGGGATTTTTCCATGTATGAAGGCGATGAGGAAAAGGTTGTTGCAGTCATTACACAGAAGGCAGCACAAAAATTGAAAGAGGGCAAAAAAGTTGGCGTTATTACAACTTATCAGCACTGTGACTTGTACAAGCCACTTGAGCAGATGGGTGCTGAGATAATAACCATCGGAGATGAAAACAAACTTGAAACTATAGCTAATAATTTGTACAAAGTTCTTAGAGACTTTGATAAAAAAGGCACTGAGTTTATTTACGGAGAGACATTCAGGGAGGATGATCTCGGCAAGGCGATTATGAATCGACTTACAAAGGCAGCAGGCTATAACATTATCAGTGTATAAATTGGAGGCAGAGTTTATTGGATTACGAAAAAGTTATATTTGTCACAAATTCAGACACAAACAGAGGACCGATGGCAGCAGCTTTATTGCAGAAGAATCTGAGATTTACCAATATTACTGCTGAGTCGAAAGGAATGGTTGTACTGTTTCCGGAGCCTATGAATGCAAAGATGGTAGCAGTGGCAGCAAGCAAAGGTTTTGATTTGAGCAAATACACATCAAGGCCATTGGAAGAAGAAGACTTTGGACCAAACATTTTGGTTTTGGTTCTGGAAGAGAGTAATAAACAGAAGATATATGACAGTTTTGAAAAAGCGATAAATGTGTATTCTGTTAAGGAATTTATTAATGAAGTGGGAAGTTTTACTGACCCTTACGGTGGAGAACTTGCAGATTACGGCAAGGCGTATGATGATTTGGAGGAAGGAATAGTAAAACTTGCTCAAAAAATTAAATACGAATAATTTATGTGTGGACTAAGGGTTTTTGATACGGAGGAGGAGTAATATGGCAAAAACAGTAGTTATGGATCATCCTCTTATAATGCACAAAATCGGCATTATCAGAAGAACAGAGACAGGAACAAAGGATTTTAGACAGTTGATCAGCGAGATTGCGATGCTGATGACTTATGAGGCCACAAGGGATTTAGAACTTAAGGATGTTGAAATCGAAACGCCAATCTGTAAAACTACAGTAAAAGAACTTGGCGGAAAGAAGATGGCTATAGTGCCAATACTTCGTGCAGGTCTTGGAATGGTTGATGGAATGCTCAACATGGTGCCTTCTGCAAAAGTAGGACATATCGGATTGTACAGAGATCCCGTTACAGTTCAGCCTATAGAGTATTACTGTAAATTGCCAGAGGATTGTGACAAGAGAGATGTGTTTGTAGTTGATCCTATGTTAGCTACAGGAGGCTCTTCTGTTGCCGCAATACAGATGCTCAAAAACAGAGGTGTAAAGAGTATCAAGTTCTTATGCATCATTGCAGCACCTGAGGGTGTGGAAGCAATGAGAAAAGCGCATCCTGACGTAGACATTTATATTGGAGCATTGGATGAAAAATTAAATGATCACAGTTATATTGTACCGGGTCTGGGTGATGCCGGAGACCGCATCTTCGGTACCAAGTAAGCCAGCGAGCGAGATGAAGCAAAGCGGAATCGAGCTTCGGCTTACGGATAGTAGAAAAGAGTAGAGAAATGATGGAAGCCGTGCTTAATAATGAAAGGACAAAAAATGACAAGTAAACGTAAGGATTATATTTCGTGGGATGAATATTTTATGGGGGTTGCGTACCTTTCGGCTATGAGATCAAAAGATCCAAACACTCAGGTGGGCGCATGCATAGTCAGTCCTGAGAATAAGATACTGTCAATGGGATACAACGGTCTGCCGATTGGATGCAGCGATGATGATTTCCCATGGGTAAGAGAAAGCGAAAGTCCGCTTGATAATAAGTATTTTTACTCGACTCACAGCGAACTTAATGCCATTTTAAATTACAGAGGCGGAAGTCTTGAGGACGCAAAAATGTATGTCACACTATTTCCTTGTAACGAGTGTGCAAAAGCCATAATACAGTGTGGAATCAAACAACTGATATTTGCTGACAACAAGTATAAAGACACTCCGGCAGTTATTGCTTCGAGAAGAATGCTGGATACAGCAGGTGTTGAGTGTATTGAATACAAAAAAACGGGAAGAAATATATCAATAGAATTATAAATGCAAGAAAGAATAATAAAAGACATATACTATATAAACACAATGTTTTATCAAACATTATAGATTATAGTTATATGTCTTTTTGTTACTCTTCTATTATATAGAAATCCAAATAATCAAATTCAATAGATTCGATAAAACTGTCGCTGTAGAATCGTGTTCTTCCTATGCGCTTGAATTCGGTTATATTTTTCTCAAGCCAGATAGGGTTTGAAAGATCCAGTGTCTCACAAATCTGCTCTAAGGCAGAAAAAACTTTGTGAGTTCTTGTCATTGATTCGTCTTCAATTATGCAGACTGTATCTTTGATGAGATGATTGTTTTTAAAAATTCGTCCCCAGACTCTAAACATATAAACTCCTTTTTGTCCGTAAAATAGCGGTAACTTATCGAACGATAGTGATTGTATTCGTTACAGAGTTACATTATAGACTAATAAACGATAAAAAATCAAATGTTTTAAATTTGAAATAATAATGATATAATTATTAAGATTATATACAAAAATCTTGAAAAGACTTATTAGTTTTATAAAGTCTTTATAGGAGAACAAAATGGAAAATAAATCAAACATAAAAACAGATGTTAGCAGATATTATCTTATGGTGCTGTTAGTCAACTTCATTATAATACTGGCCGGAGTTGCAATTCTGTTTTATGAAGTGAAGATGGGGTGTACCGTTATTGCAGTTGCCTTGGTATCACTTATTGTTAACGGGTTACTGTATATTGTTTTTTCCCCGGGCATTAACAGGGAACTGACAGAACACGGTACTGATTTTAACCAGGTGCAAAGACAGATGATTCATGAACTGGAGGTTCCATATTCCTTGCTGGATGCCAAAGGCAGAATAATTTGGACAAATGATGCCTTTGATCAGATGGTTGAAAATGAAAAAAGCAGAAATAAGATGGTTGGTTCCATTTTTTCTGATATCAATCTCGAAGAATTAGAATGGGTTGACGGAAGTGCAGAAAAGAGAATCAAATATGAAGAAGGTGAATTCAGAGTTGTCCTCAAGGAATTCAGGCTGATGAGTGATTCGGACAGCGAGGAGAAACCTGAAGCTGACTTTATCAATATGTACATGTTTGACGAGACAGAACTATCGGCGTTAAAGAAGCAGATCAGTGATGATAAGATGGTTACAGGACTTATCTATATTGATAATTACGATGAAGCTTTACAGAATGTTGAAAATGTCAGACGAACAATGATATTTGCTCTGGTTGAAAGAAAGATTCATAAGTACATTACGTCCATGGACGGAATTGTTAAAAAACTTGAAAATGACAAGTATTTTATTGCCGTAAAAGCAAAAATGGTACCCAAAATGCAGAGCGATAAGTTTTCGCTGCTAGATGATGTTAAGACTGTTAATATGGGAAATGATTTACCGATTACCATCAGTATTGCACTGGGACTTGGTGGCGACACATTCTCCAAGAATGAGGAGAATGCCAGAGCGGCTATGGATATGGCTCTTGGCCGTGGTGGTGATCAGGCTGTCATCAAAGAAGGCGGCAAGATTTACTACTATGGTGGAAAGACAAAGAGCGTTGAGAAGAATACACGAGTAAAAGCCCGAGTAAAGGCACAGGCCCTGAGGGAACTTATGCTCACACGAGACAACATTCTCGTTATGGGACACAAAGTCGGTGACATGGATTCTTTTGGTGCGTCGGTTGGTATATACAGAGCAGCAAAGGCATTGGACAGAAATGTTCATATAGTAGTAAATGAAGTGAACAGCGCAGCAAAGCAGATGTTTGTCAAGTTTACTGAGGATGAGGGGTATGAAGAGGACTTGTTCCTTACAGGCGAGAAAGCACTTGCGGTAGCAAATAAGAATACTCTTCTTATTGTAGTGGATGTTAACAGACCAAGTTACACGGAGTGCCCTGAACTTATAAAAAAGACAGGAAGTGTGGTTGTTCTTGATCATCACAGACAGAGTGCAGAAGTATTTGAGAATCCGTTGCTCTCATATATAGAGCCTTATGCATCTTCTGCCTGCGAGATGGTATCTGAGATTTTGCAGTACATTGATGAAGGCGTCAAGCTCAAGCAGCAGGAAGCAGATGCCATGTATGGCGGAATAATGATAGACACCAATAACTTTACGAACAGAACAGGAGTCAGAACTTTTGAGGCGGCAGCTTTCCTTAGAAGAAACGGTGCAGATGTCACAAGAGTAAGAAAGATGTTCAGAGACGATATGGCAGATTATAAGGCAAAGGCCGTTGCCATTCAGAGTGCTGAAGTGTACAAGGAACAATTTGCCATTGCGTCATGTCCTTCAGAGGGGATTAATATGCCTACTGTGGTTGGCTCGCAGGCAGCAAATGAATTGCTAAATATAAAAGGTATAAAAGCTTCGTTTGTGTGTACGCCTTTCAATGACATGATTTATGTTAGTGCACGTTCTATTGATGATATCAATGTTCAGCTCATTATGGAGAAACTAGGAGGAGGCGGACATTTGAATCTTGCCGGAGCACAGCTTACTGATTGCACAGTTGAGGAAGCAATTTACAGAATAAAAGAAACAATAGACAACATGATAGAAGAAGGAGACTTATAAGGAGACGTACAATGAAAGTAATATTATTAGAAGATGTAAAAGCATTAGGGAAAAAAGGTCAGGTAGTCAATGTAAATGACGGATATGCAAGAAACTTTATTCTTCCTAAGAAATTAGGAGTTGAGGCTACCAATAAGAATATGAACGATTTGAAGTTGCAGAAAGCAAATCAGGACAAAGTTGCAGCAGAGAAATTGGCGGATGCCAAGATGCTTGCAGAGAAATTAGAAAAAAGTTCAATTGAAATAAAGATAAAAGCAGGAACAGGAGACAAGGTGTTTGGTTCAATTTCTGCAAAAGAGATAGCTGCGGAAGTAAGCAATCAGCTTGGACTTGAAATTGACAAGAAGAAAGTTCAGTTGCCGGAGCCAATCAAGACAATGGGAGAACACACAGTAACAATCAAATTGCATACGGAAGTTACAGCGACATTAAAAGTTGAGGTAAAACCTTTGTAATCAGGATGAAAACTGAAAGGTAAATAATATGGAAGAATCAACAATAAAACAGATAATGCCCCACAGCATGGAAGCCGAGCAGGCAGTAATCGGTTCTATGCTTATGGATGTTGAAGCTATTCCGGCAGCCACAGAGAAATTGTCCGGATTTGACTTCTACAACAAACAGTATGCGGCAATGTTTGATGCCATGGTTGATTTGTATAATGAAGGAAAGACCTGTGATCTTGTAACCGTAAAAGCAAGACTTGAGGAGAACAACGTTCCTTCGGAAGTTATCAGCCTGGATTTTATCAGGGAGATTGTGGCAGGCGTTCCAACTTCTGCCAATATCAAACACTATGCCGAGATAGTATACGAGAAATCTGTTCTCAGAAATCTTTTGAGAACCAATCTTGATATAAACAATGCAATATATGCAGGAAACGATAAGTTAGACAATATTTTGAGTGATACAGAAAAGAGAATATTTGACATACTCCAGAAGAGAGACAGCGGAGAGATTGTTGGAATCAGAAAAGTTGTTTTGAATGTTTTGGAGAAGATGGAGAGAGCTGCCCAGACCAGCGGAGTTATTACAGGACTTCCTACGGGCTTCATTGATTTGGACAATCAGCTGTCGGGACTTCAGCCTTCGGATTTTATTCTTGTAGCAGCAAGACCATCAGTTGGTAAGACAGCATTTATTCTTAATATCACGGAACATATGGCGCTTAAAAAAGGAGTTCCGGTTGCTATATTTAGTTTGGAAATGTCAAAGGAACAGCTAATAAACCGTGTCATGGCGCAGCATTCGATGGTAGATTCACAGAAAATCAGAGTCGGAAACCTGAACGATAACGAATGGGGAAAGATAATGGAAACTGCCGATGTTGTCGCCAATTCAGAAATAATAATAGATGATACTCCGGGCATTTCAATCGGAGAGCTCAGATCAAAATGTAGAAAACTCAAACTTGAGAAGGATATCCAGATAGTAATTATTGATTACCTTCAGCTTATGAGCGGTACAGGAAAAGAATCCAGCCGTGAGCAGGAAATATCTGTTATTTCGAGATCTCTTAAAGGAATTGCCAGAGAACTGAACGTACCTGTAATAGCATTATCGCAGCTTAACCGTGCCGTTGAGACAAGACCTGATAAGAAACCAATCATGGCAGACTTAAGAGAGTCAGGTTCTATTGAGCAGGATGCGGACGTTATTATGCTTCTCAGCAGAAAGTATAACGAAGAGGAAAAGATTGAAGACAGAAATACAATTATAGTCAACGTGGCAAAACAGAGAAATGGCCCTGTTGGAGAGATAGAGTTATTGTGGATTCCGCAGTATACGAAGTTCCAGAGCAAGGCCAGAGAGGTTATTTAGAACTTCAAAATGTATACTTTTTGAAACGGTCATACGCAGTTTTCAGAATACTCTGCGCATCAAGCAAATGTTTTAGCGAAATCCATTTGCTTAAATGCTCTAAGAGTTATTCTGAAAACTGCTGTAGTTTACGTTTCATAAATCGTCTACTTTTGAAATGTGAATTACAGATGCTTTCAAAATAAGCGTTTCGCACATATTTGTGGGTTCTCTTTATGAAAACTCACTCAGATATATAACTCTCAGAGAGAGTTATAAACAAAAGTGCATCTTTCAATATACAAATATGTATGTTGCAAGATGTACTTTTTGTTTATATGACATCATTCCCGAGCAACTGACACCGGGGACAAAAACAGACAAATAATAATCCGCTTAAAATATTGAAGAAATAAAATAGGCAAAGTATTCTGAAAGTATGAGGTCGAGAAGTGTTTCTACTCAATAAAAAGCTTGCAAATATAAAAGTTAAGGCAAAATTAAAGAAAGGCGGATAGTTATTTATGAACGAAAAAAGATACATCATCTCTGATGCGTCAAAAATGCTGGAGGTAGAATCGCATGTATTGAGATACTGGGAAGAAGAGCTGGAGATAAAAATACCGAGAAATGAAATGGGGCACCGGTATTATACCGAAAATCATATCAACCTGCTGCGAAATGTCCGTGATCTGAAGAAACAGGGTTATGGACTCAGGACTATCAGGATGATGATTGGAAGTGAGCAGAGGGAATTGCCGGAGGAAAAAAGTCAAATAAGCAAAATGGAACAATTCAAAGAGATAATGGGAGAGATTGTTTCAAATGCGCTAAAGGAAAATGTTAACGAGCTGGGTAAAAGCATACAGTCGGGAATAAACTATGGAATAAAAAATGAATTACAGTTGCAATTAAAAGAGAAAGAAGAGCGAGACGAAGAAAGATTTCGAAGATTGGACGAGATAATAAGAAGTAAACAGAACAAAAACAGAGGTAAATTTAAAACAAATAATGAACAATATGAACAGAAAAGGAAAAAAAGTTTGTTTGGTGGAATAAAAAAAGCTCCAAAACCGGTTTGAAAACAGATAAAAATGAACAAAATGTTAACATGAAGTAAACAAAAAGAAACGAATACGGTTCCAAAAAGGGCAAAAATGACGGTAAAATGCATAAAAACCAGTTCAAAAGGTGACCTACGGAACCGTTTCTTTGTGCAAGGTGCATAAAGAAACGGTTCAAATCAAAAAAAATTAAAACAAATGTTGCAAAAAGTTCAAAAAGGGTTTATAATAAAATTACGTTAAAGGTGAAGCAAATAAAAGACGACAAGGAGGACCCAAGATGACTTATTACTTGATTGGCGGAGGTCTTGGAACACTCTCTGGTTTGGCACTCTACTTCCTGGCGCTTCATCACTTGAAGGTCAGAAGTGAGTTTGATGATAAGAACATTTACAACAAAATAAAGAGTGCAAAGTATGCTTTAATATGGATGTTTATTACGGCATTGATGTTCTTGATTATCACATATTGTGAGAAGGATAACATTGATGGATCACTATATATATTCTGGGAGATACTTAGAATTGGGATATATGCGATGATTGCAATTGATGTTTCTGCAATAGATATCCTGATGAGGAAGATTCCGAACACAGCGTTACTTGCGATGCTGTTAGTCGAGCTGATTAATATTTCGTTACTGATATTACTTTTCAGTCGCGATTCGGTGGAAACAATCTTTAGAGCACTGTTTGGAGCGGTGATTGCGTATGCGATATTTACATTTCCTGCGATGTTCAAGTTGAATGTTGGAGCGGGAGACATCAAATATAGCGTAGTGTTAGGCTTCATACTTGGATTTGGGAATTATTTTGAAGCAATGGCAGTTATGGCGTTTGCAAACATAATGCTATACATATACTTGAAGTTATTCAAAAGAGGCAACCTTAAGACTGCAGCTCCAATGGGACCATTCCTATCAACAGGAGCAATGGTTGCACTGTTAGCCCCGATTTTTGGGTAAATGATGTAGTGCTATATCGGGCAGGACCCGTATAGATAAATTTTCGGCACGGCCGAAGGGTGAAAAAAATAATATTTAATAAGGAGGACTCACCAATGAGAGAAATGATGAAATTTTTAAAGGATGAAGAAGGACAGGGTATGGTAGAATATGGTCTTATTATCGGATTAATCGCAGTAGCTGTTATCGCTGCATTAGGAATCATGGGACCAAAAGTTGCTGCATTATTCAACAAAGTAAACGAGACATTACCATCATAATTAGTAAGAATATTTATTAATTAAGTATTAAGTGTTTAATGTTTATTAAACGTTGAGAACGTGGTTCTCAAAAACTTATTAAGTGGAGAGACCTTTAATTAGGTTTCTCCATTTTTTGTTATTATGAAATGAGGTGTGTGTAGTGAAAGTATTAAGTCGAATACGAAGTAGGGAAAAAGGACAGGCAATGGTTGAGTTTGCATTGGTATTACCTATTTTGATTGCCCTTATTTGTGGAATCATTGATTTTGGCTGGATGTTCTATAATTATCTTGCTTTACAGAATGCATGCAGAGAGGGAGCAAGAAGAGCGTGTGTTATTTCTCAAGATACAAACTATTATGATGATGTAGAGTTGAGAGTTAAGCAGGCTTTGCCACAGGGACTTCAGGATACGCTTAAGCTGACTGTGGATTATAGTGAACCAACGGAACCGACTAAGGGTGATGTAACAGTTACTACGGAAGCAAATATCTATTTCCTGACACCTGTATTAGGAACGGTATACAAAGAAGAACATGGTGGAAAGAAAATTTCGGCGACATTGGTTATGAAGGTGGAATCGTAATTAAAATACTGAATTATATTAAAACATTATAAAAGAAAGGCAGAAAATACATGAAGAGAGTTTATTTAATAGCATTAATAGTTGCACTTATGGCTGGCTCAGCAACGTTTGCGTTTGCAAAACAGCTTATTGACAGTTCAAAAATTGAAGGAAGAGCGACAGAAAAAGTATTGGTGGCATTGGTTGATATACCTGCAGGATCAACTATAAATAAGGCAGATGCAGAAGAAATGTTTACTACTGCAGACATTGTAGTAGATTTCGTTACACCGGGACACATTTCAGATATTGAACAGATTGATGGAAGCGTAGTAAAAGCTCCTATTTTAGCTAATGAGCAGCTCAGTAAAACAAAGTTTATGGCTCAGAACAGTGATGAGGCCGGATTGTCATATAACTTAAAATCCGGTGAGGTTGCATACAGTATTGTTGCATCAGGCGTTCAGGGTGTTGACGGATATATTCAGGAAGGCGACTCAATTGACATTTTACTTCCTGATGGAAATGTTGCATTTGAAGATCTTGAAGTTCTCAAGGTTGCAACAAATCAGGAGTCAACAGATGCAAGAGATGGTGAAAAAACTGTTACAAAATATACATCTTTTACACTCCGTATTTCTCGCGATCTGGCACCGGACATTTATAAGATGGAGAATGATTCAAACGGCGAGTTTAAGTTTGTACTTCATGCAAAAATCGACTCACAGACTCAGGATGAAGGCATAGATAACGGTGAGGCAGAACCAACAGAATAAAAGGCTAGAAGGAGTAGTTTAATATGGAAAATATAAAGATTGTAGTAGTTTCAGAAGAGACAGCATTAAGAGTTAGTGTAAAGAAAAAGATTGTTGATAAGAATATACTTATCGTAGGATATGCAGATTTTAATGAAGATTCTAAATTAAAAATCGAGGGATTGTTCCCGGATATGGTAGTTATTGCTGCAAAAGTACCAATTCAGAAGTCTATTTTTGACTTTATTGAAAGTATGAAATTCCAGAGTAAAGGATGCTCTGTTGTATTGGCGACAGATCAGGTTAGCGTAGATCTTGTAAACTTTGCTGCAAGATATGGAATCAGACAGGTACTTTCTTTAGATAGCAGCGATGAAGAATTTTGTCGAGTTATCACAGAAGTAAACGAATTTGAAAAGAAGATTCAGTCACAGTTGAACATTCAGAAGAGAGTTAGATCAAAAGTTATTGCATTCTTTGGTTGTAAAGGTGGAGTTGGTAAATCAATGCTCGCTGCCAATACTGCAGTTGCTCTTGCAAAGAGAGGAGCAAAAGTTATGCTTCTTGATTTTGACTTAGCTTTTGGAGAACAGCATTTGTTACTTGACCTTGATCCTAAGGATACAATTGTTGAATTAGCACAGGATCCTGAAGGTATTTCAATTGAAAGAGTTAATGCTTTTAGTACATTGCATTCATCAGGTGTAAGTTTATTGGCATGTCCAAAGAGCCCTGAGTATGCAGAATATGTTTCAGCAGAAAACATTACAGCTATTATTCGTAGTGTAAGACCATATTATGAGTACATTATCATTGATGCTGCAAATAACTTTAGTGATGAGTCAATTGCTGCACTTGAGAATTGTGATGAGATTATGATAGTAAGTAATCCGGATATCCTTTCATTAAAAGCAGCAAAGAATGCTATTAATATTTTAGGACAGTTGCAGATTAAAGAAAAAGCAAGAATTCTTATAAACAAAGATGCAACCCCTACTCTTATTAAACCTAAAGATTTCGAGCAGATGTTAGAGATGCCTATTTACGCAAGTTTCAGTTTCGACTACAAGACAGTAAATGGAAGTATTAATAAAGGTGAACCATTTATTTTAAGATCTTCCAGAGCAGTTATTTGTAGAGAAGTAAATGCTTTTGTTCAGAAGATTATTGCAGATAAGAAGGATTAATAAACGGCACTGAAAGCGAGGTGACTTAATATGGGACTTTTGGAAAGAATGGAACAGCAGAGAAAGGCAGAGGAAGGCGCTCAGGAAACTACCGGTGGTGGTGAGGCTGAAAGCGCACTCGCGAGTGCCAAAAGTGCAAGTACTACTCAGACTAGCACAGATGCTATAGACCCATATGAGAGTGTAAAGAAAAGAATTCATTTAAGAGTTATCGAAACACTCAATAAACAAAATATATCGATTGTCGACAAGGCAGAAATGCAGGCGTTACTGGATAACGCAGTAAATGATGAGGAATTCAATATCCCAAGACCTGAAAGAAGAAGAATAGCACTTGAGTTATATAACGATATTATGGGATATGGTCCGTTAGAGGAATTACTTATGAATGATTCCTACTCCGAAGTTATGGTAAATGGACCAAAACAGATATACGTGGAAAGTAAAGGTAAACTTATCCTTACTGATGTTAAATTCAGAGATGACGATCATCTGATGAATATTATCGATAGAATCGTATCTC
This sequence comes from Lachnospiraceae bacterium, assembly GCA_016282745.1. Lineage (GTDB taxonomy): Bacteria > Bacillota > Clostridia > Lachnospirales > Lachnospiraceae > SIG293. The sequence goes on along the minus strand of JAEELL010000082.1, from coordinate 15,669 downwards.
AGATTGGACGTCATATTGATGAGGCCAGCCCGATGGTAGATGCCCGTCTTCCGGACGGATCCCGTGTTAATGCTATTATTCCTCCAATTTCATTGGTAGGACCTGTATTGACAATCAGAAAGTTTGGTAAGACTCCTGTTACAGCTGCACAGCTCGTACAGTGGGGTTCGATTACACCGAGAATGTTATCATTCTTGGAAGCATGTGTAAAAGGAAAATTAAATATAGTTGTTTCCGGTGGTACAGGTTCCGGAAAAACTACTTTGTTAAACGTTCTGTCTTCATATATTCCTGAAGATGAACGTATTGTAACAATAGAAGATGCTGCCGAAGTTCAGTTGAAACAGGATCATGTAGTTACATTGGAAACAAGACCGGCAAACTTGGAAGGAAAAGGTGCTATTACTATCAGATCGCTTGTTAAGAATGCACTCCGTATGAGACCTGACAGAATTATCGTTGGTGAGGTTCGTTCGGATGAGACACTCGACATGCTTCAGGCCATGAATACAGGTCATGACGGATCACTGACTACTACCCATGCTAACTCACCAAGAGATACAATGTCCAGAATTGAGACAATGGTTATGATGTCAGGTATGGAATTACCTGTTAAGGCGATAAGAGATCAGGCGTCTTCAGCTATCGATCTTATTGTTCAGCAGAGCCGTTTGCGTGATGGTTCAAGAAAAGTAACTCAGATAACAGAAGTAACAGGTATGGAAGGTGATATTGTTAGTTTGCAGGATATCTTTGTTTATGAGACAGAGGGTGCTGTTGATACTAACGGTAAATTTAAAGGAAGTTTTAAAGCAACCGGAATATTACCTAAGTGTGTAGACAAGATTAGAGGAAATGGAGTGTTGATCAGTAATGAGTGGTTTACAAATTAGTTTATATAGTCTTGTCGTAGTATACATGATTTCATTCTTTGCGTTTGCAGTATTTATTCTTGATAAAATAACTGAAACGCAGCGACTGGTATCCCGGAGAATTGATTCTGTAACAGATAGAAAAAGACAAGAAGAATTAAAGAAACAAAAGAGAAAAAGAGAAAAGTCAAAAAACAAGAATAACGGAATGAAAGAAGGTATATTTGCAAAAATCGGTGAAGCAATTTTCGATGAGCTTTTAGCTGCAAATATTTTGATGAAACCGGAAGAATTTGCAATTATCTGGATTTTATTAGCTTTTGGACCTTCATTTCTTGTATTGTTGTTATTCCCACAAAATCCGTTTTTACCAGGTGTGTTTGCGGTTGTGGGAGTAATAGGACCTATTCTCTATGTTAAAAAGAAGCAGTCTGACAGAGCGAGAGCCTTTGATAATCAGTTATCAGATGCGTTGCTGATTTGTTGTAACTGTTTAAGATCAGGTCTTACATTTTCACAGGCTATGGAGAACATTGCCGACGAAATGGAGGATCCTATTGGAACAGAGTTTAAGCGTGCGTGTAATGAGATGAATTACGGTGCCAATTTGGACGAAGTTTTGAATAATATGGTAGAAAGAATAGACAGTGCCGATCTGATGCTTACCGTTGCTGCAGTTAGTGTTCAGAGACAGACTGGTGGTAACTTATCACAGATATTGGAAGTTATTTCTGAGACTATTAGAGAACGTTTGAAAATTAAAGGTGAAATCAAAACACTTACCGGACAAGGAAGAGCTTCTGGAATGATTATTGGTTTATTACCTATTATCGTAGCAGCATTTCTTATGGTCTTAAATCCAACATATATGATGAAACTGTTTGAAGGTGATTCAGCTGTTCCTTTAGTAGGCGGTTGTTTGCTGAGTGAAGGAATAGGTTTCTTCTGTATATTTAAGATTGTAAATATTAAATATTAGGCGGTGAGTTTATGGAATTAGTTGTATTTTTAATTACATTGGCTGTTTTCTTTTTAGTTGTTGCCGCGTTTTCAAATTACGGTAATACAGTAGATACTTTACAGCGTAGAAAAAACTTTATTGAAGGAAGAGGAAATAAGCAGGAAGCAATTGAAGAGTTGAATGATTCATTCTACAACAGATTTTTTGCACCAATTGTCGGTCAGGTAAGAGGCAATGTTCAGAAAATGAGTGAAAAAGACTCAAGAAACAAGAAGAAAACCGACTCAGAGAAGGCTGCAGAAAGACTCATCAGACTTGCGGGATTTGATATATCAGTAGATACCTATATGTTCTACAAAAAGACTATTATGTTGCTGATTATATCTTTATCAATATTCCTTGCGATTTTACTTCCACTTAAAGGATTAGGTGGACGTGGAATGATATTATTGGTTGGATTTGCATTGTCTTTGTTAGGACCAAATTTATTCTTGAGTACAGCGGCAAAGAACAGACAGCAGGCAATCAAATATCAGTTGCCGGATGCACTTGATTTGTTGGCGGTATGTATCGAAGCCGGATTGAGTTTTGATGCATCATTATTAAAAGTATCAGAGAAAATAGAAGGACCTTTCATCGACGAATTATTAATAGTATACAGAGAGATTCAGATGGGTGTTCCAAGAAATGACGCCCTCAAAAAGTTATCTGAATCAAGTGATATACCTGAGTTAAAGACATTTATTTCGGCTTTGATTCAGGCGAACCAGTTAGGTATTCCAATTAATAACGTTATGCAGGTTCAGTCAAAGACACTTAGAGAAACAAGAAGCCAAGAGGCAAGAGAAAAGGGTGCAAAGGCACCTGTTAAGATGCTTATACCTATGGTTATCTTTATTTTCCCTGTGTTATTTGTAATCCTGATGGCTCCATCAGTAATCAATATCAAGAGCATGTTATAAAATGTAAAAAAGGTGAATTAATAGTTCATTATAAACGTATAATTATTATATCCCCTGTCTTAAGAGGCGGGGGATATTTATCTCATTCGGATAAGTAAGGTGGTAAACAAGACATGAAGAAATATGTTAAAGCTGTATGCAAAGGAAAAGTAATATGTGAAAATGTTGAAGTGGCAGATACTTTTTTCAAAAGATTTATGGGATTGATGTATAGAAAGTCTATGGGAGAAGATCATGGACTACTTTTAGACCCTTGTAATGAAATTCATACCTTTGGAATGAAATTTTCCATTGACACAATCACAATTTCAAGTGATAATATAATTAGATATTTAGACAGGGATGTTGCGCCCCGAAAGGTGCGCAAACGAGTAAAGGACGGGAAGAAGGTATTGGAACTTCTGTCTGGAACAATCGAAAAATATGAATTGGAACTAGGCGACCTCATTGAGTTCCATGAGTAAAGGAGATGATTTTATGGCTATGATGCCGAAACCAAGAACCAGACCACTACGTTATAATGAAGATGGGGAGATGGCAGTTCAAGACAATGCATTCGGGTTTAACCATGTTATGAATGGTTACAAACCAGCTGAAGTTGATGATTACATCAACAACTTGTCTGATAGTTACAGAAACACTCAAACAGTTTTGAATAAACAAAGAGAAGAATTCGAAACTGAAAAAGAGATGTTGGTTTGTGAAATCAATGACATGAAGAGTAGCAGAGACAAATTCAAACAGCAGGCAGAGGAAATGCAGGCCACAATCGAAGAATTAAGAGAAGAGATTCTTGCGTTAGCATCCGGCGAGGGATTAGGTGGCGATGACTCTACCGCAAAAGAACTTGAGAAAGTTATGGAAGAAAACAGCAAGTTGGCTGCAGAGATTGAAGCAACAAGAAATGAAAGCGAACAGCTCAAAGCCAGCGTTAAATCTTTAACTGCTGAAAAAGAAAAACTTATAGCAATGCAGGCTGAAGGTGGAGCAGATGATGCTGCTATGGCAGAACTTGTTGCAAAGCAGCAGGAATTTGAATCTCAGATTGCAGCGCTTACAGATGATAAGAAGAGACTTGAAAAGAGACTCGAAGATGCTAAGAAGCAGATGAATGCATCTGATGCAGACGAGGAACTTGAAGTACTTAGAATTGAGAACAATGACCTTGTTGAGAAGAACAGAAATCTCAGCATTGAGATGGCAAAAGTTCAGAAGAAATCAAGACTTGCTACAGAGGAAGCTGAAAAAGCTACAAGTATGCAGGCTGAATTACAGGGAAGCATTGATAAGCTGAACGAAGAGAAAGAAGCATTAAGTGGAAATATTGCTGCTATTACTGCTGAAAAGGAGAAAGTAGAAGCCGAAATCGCAGCAATTACAAGTGAAAAGAATGCACTTGCTGACAGCGTAGCTCAGATTACAAGCGAAAAAGATGCGCTTGCCGACAGCGTAGCTCAGATTACAAGTGAGAAAGACGCACTTGCTGACAGTGTAGCTCAGATTACATCTGAAAAGGAGAAATTGACAGGTAGTATCGAAGAACTCAAGGCAGAAAATACAAAAGTAAGCGAAGAGTTAGAGGTAATCCGTCTTGAAAGAGATGAGATGAGCAAGAAAGCACAGTCAATCAAGGACGCTTTAGCAGGACTTATGGAAGCATTATAATTTATACATGTTAAGTCTATAATTCATATTATGTAGTTTTTGCCAAATCGATGGTTAATATGTCGATTTGGCAAAAATTCTGAATAAACAAAAAGTATTGGATAACTTTTGTATTAGGAGAAATTTAGAATAGTAACAGTTAATTATTATAATGATGATTGGAAGTAAGATATGAATTTAAAAAAAATAAGAAAAAATGAAAAAGGTGCCGTTATGGTACTGATTGCACTGTTGATAGTTGTGTTGCTTGGATTTACAGCGTTAGCAGTTGATTTTGGAATTAAATATGCTAACGACAGCAAGGCGCAGCAGGTGTGTGATGCGGCAGCATTGGCAGCAGCATCTGCATTGCCGGATAAAGATAAAGCATTAAAAATAGCACAAGAATATGTTGAAAAGAACGGTCTTGACTGGGATAAAGTTAGGACTGATTTCCCTGACGATACACAAATTTCTTTGCGATATACAAACCAGATAGATACAACATTTGCAAAAGTGCTTGGTATTAATAAGCTGAATTCAACAAAGACATCAGTGGCAAAGGCAGGGGATCCGAATTCAAAGGATTCAGACTTTGATTATGCCATTTTTTCTGGAAATCCAGATGCAAATTTGATGTTAAATGGTGCTAAATTTGATGTTACTGGTAAAGTTCATTCGAATGGAACTTTGAACGTTCAGACTGCCGGAACACATGCAACTAACTACACATCTTGCAAAGGTGGTAAGATGGATACCTGGAATACATTTTATTACAAAAAAGATAATGCCGGTAATTATGTAGAGAATGGGAATATTACAGACCCAGAACCTGAAAGAGCACCTTTTGTTGATATGCCATATTATTTAGGTGATAACATTGCAGGCGTAATTCCTGATTCAATTAGTGTTCCGAGGAATACTTACTGGGATGAGGAAATAACAGCAAAAGATATTTCAACCTGGGGAGAAAACGGAGAAGATGTAAAGAAAGCGTTTAATTCAGATAATTCTTTCCATCTGATTAAAAAAACAGCAGGTGGTTTTGATGCTAATTATGCGATAAATCTAAATGCTGATTTGTATTTGGATACAGAAGAGGGTGGAAGTTTACAATTGCTTAATAACAATGCATTAAAGATAAATGGAGATGTTTATATAACTAATGAAAAACAAACAAGACCGACACGTTTATTCTTTAATGAAGTGTCTCCATGGGGAGCAAAAGAAAAATCTGTAATTAACGGAAATATTTATTGCTTGTCAGGAGATTTGACACTTGGTAATGTAATCGTAAACGGTAACATTTATTGCGCAGGACAGCTTAAAACTGACGGTGGTGCAGAAACAGTGTTTAATTCAGATTATGTATATGCTAATTCAATATATTTGTGTAATTCAACAAAAGTAGCTGGTGCAATGGTTGCAGAAAAAGATATCAAGTTTGAGGGTGGTACTCATGATGTAAAATCAGGCAACAAATTATCTATTTATTCGAAAAGGGGAGACATCCAATTTGGTGGTAAAGACTCAATTATTAATGGTATAATTTTTGCTCCGTATGGAAGTATTACAGCTGTGGGTTCATGCGAGGTATATGGAAGAATAATAGGCGATAAGGTAAGTCTTGGAAACCATAATGTAAGTGTATATCCACAGGAAGGAGATATGGGTGTAAATCCGGAACAGCCGACTACACAAGAGGGCGGTGGAAGGAAGCCAGTTCTTGTTGAATAAAAATAAAAAAGATGTAGAGATTTCTACATCTTTTTTTGATAAAAACGAGAAAACTCATCGAATTAGTAAGTGTCACTAATCATATAAGGAAAAAGGAGGATAAAATGAAAACTGTCATTAAGTTATTAGAAAAAGCAACTGTAGTTATAATGGTATTGGCTTTTATAGTTTCTAATACAGGTTTGAGCTGCAGTTATGCTGATGATATATATATTTCAGCAGGTGAAACAATGGAAATAACGGTAAGTAAACTCTATGTAAAATTTGTTCCAAGCGAAACTGCGGTATATAATTTATATTCAACAAGTGAAAACGGGGCTGATCCTCGAATGTATATATATGACAGCACGGGACAAATAAAAAGAGGCGACGATGAAATGGGACTTAATTTTTTCATTAGCATTCAATTAGAGGCAGGAGTTGAATATACTTTGAGATGTTTTAATGCAAATGAAAAACCTTATACATTGAATGTTGAATTGAACAATGGAGGAGATAATTTAGAGATAAAGAGTATGGAGTTATCAATATCAGAAGAAACGCCATTTTTGGTAAAAGGACAGTTATCAGATGGGGAAAAAGAGGTTGGTTATATTAGATCTGATGATCATTTATTCCGTTTTCTTCCTTCAGCTGTTAAAGAGGTAATTATCCTTAATGTAGTATATGAAGATGATTCAACAGAACAATGGCATTATACGCCACAGGAAACTTTATTTAATAAAAAGGAAGTTACTTATGAAATATCGGAAACTTCATTATGGGAACCTGATGGCGATAATCTTGTAACAGTAACATATGAAGGGATTACTAAATCAATAAGTGTACCGGTAAGTAATCTTGTGGAGATTAAAGTAGATGGAGTGAGCATAAGTCCTGTAGCGGAAGGTGAGAGGACTGTTTACAGTATAACAGATACTACAGGATGTGTAACAGAAGTTGGATTGGTATATGGACTAAAAAATTATATAACTGATAGTGACTTGTATGTGGGAAATAGCAGTGAAAATGTTTTTGATTATAAGGCTACACAGATAGGAATACTTAAAAATCAAAATGGTGGATCTGGTACAACCCGATATGCAATGACTATGATTTTTGGAAATGTTGGAAAGCGATTTTTTGAAGAACCATTGTCACTTCGTGCCTATGCAAAACTGGATAATGGATGTTATATGTATAGCGATGTGGTAAATTATTCAATATATGACGTTGCTTCATATCTGTATGAAAATAAAATGATGCCTATCGAAGATGGACATAATTATCTATACAACAATATTCTTAAGAAAGTTGATGGAAATTATTCTGAGATACCTTATTAAATGAAGGTGGAGTAGAATTAAAAATCAAAGTCTGAATTAGATATGTCAAAATTAGATAAATCAATTTAGAATTTTGAAAAATAAAAAAAACTCGCGTTAGCGAGTTTTTTTATTTATGGTAATTCGATAGAACCTGTTGGGCATGTACCTGCACAAGCACCACACTCGATGCATGAATCAGCATCGATTTTGAAAACGCCACCGTCTTCTACAATAGCACCTACAGGACAAGCTCCTGCACAAGCACCACAGCCTACGCAACCATCATTAATAACATATGCCATATTAACTTCCTCCTTAATGTAAATATATTAGAATTATAATACAATGTAAATTATAAATCAATATAAAAGGCTGAATAGTTACATTTATGAAGTAACTACTCAGCTATGCATATAAAATGAAATAAATATCATAAAGCAAAATGATATTAGCACTACGACGAAGGAAAACGCATTACTGTTAGCACATATCCAAAAAAGAGAAGGTTATCAAGAGTTTCGACAATAATAGGTGCGCCGACACCATTGATTGGTTCAAGAACCGACGGAGTTCCGCAGAGATACCTTCTGATATGTACACGATTATTGAGTACAAAAATACCGGTTTCTCCATAAATTGGATGACGATCTCTTGCAACTAAAAGAACGTCACCTTCGAAATATGTTGGGTGGAGCGAACTGTTGGTAATTTCAAGTCCGCAGAGGACATCTTTTTTAAAGTGGTCGATATAACCCGAGATGTCTATGCTCTTAGTGTAAAGGCTATCATAATACATACCATCATACATGTGGCCTGTTGGGACGAGAACAGGAATCATATGAGAATTAGTTGTGGAATTGATGACAGTCAGCTTCCTTTCAAAATTGGCAATGCATTTAAGCAAATTTTTAGATCTGTTTGGAAGTCGTGAGAAATCAAATTCTTCTGATGGATGAAAATTGTAATCACAACTGACATTTGAAGTATTGCCGATTAGATAATCCAGTGAGCAGTCAAATACATAAGCCAGTTTTAGCAGACTGTTCAATGAAGGATTGGCTATTTTTCCGTTCATCAGTTTCTTTAATGATTCATATGGTATGTCGGATTTTTCAGAAAGAGTCCTTAGAGACCAGTTGTTTACAAATAATAATCTGTTGATTGTATCTTTAAGATTGTTAACAGCAGTATAAAGATTTTCGTTGAACATTATCCCTCCTAAATTAAAAAATGATTGTTTAGACTGTATACTTTTATAAATTTGAGAAAAGACAAAAAATAAAAGTGCCATAAATGGCACTGCACGCAAAAAAGAAGTGCCACAAAAACACTTTTAAAATAACAAAAATCTAGTAATATTTTACTGTAACTATTATAAATAAGCAAGCAAAATATGGAGGGTGAATTGAATTAATGAAGGATATCAGAATTGTTTTGGCAGAAAAAGACGCAATACTTAGTAACATGTTAAAAATGAAAATTGATGATGATGAATTATTGTGCCTGGCGGGGGAAGCAAGAGATGGAGAAACAGCATGGAGTCTTATAGAAAGCACTCAGCCCGATGTGGTAATAACTGAGTTGCTGATTCCAAAGATGGATGGATTAACACTTGTGGAAAAAATAAACAATTCTAAAATACTTAAGAAAAAACCGAAAGTTATTGTGACATCCACAATGTCCAGTGATTCCATTGTGAAGGAAAGTATAAAAATGGGAGTGAGTTATTTTATTGTAAAGCCATATAATGCCGAGTGTATAATAAGCAGAGCCAAAAATATCAGTTATAAAATAGATGAATTCTCAAAAACAATAATTGATTCAGAAACAATAGTGTCTGATTATCTGATAAAGTTTGGAATACCTGGAAATCTGAAAGGATTTGGGTATCTGGTTACTGCTATTACGGAGATAATACAGGATGAATCAATGATGTATGGAGTGACAAAAATATTATATCCCAAAATTGCGAAAAGGCATGGAAGTACTTCGGTGAGAGTGGAGAAAGGAATCAGGCATGCTATTGAGGTTGCATGGGAAAGGCAGAGTGAAGAGATGCGAAAGGGATATTACAGATATGATGTTATATCAACAGGAAAACGTCCGACAAATTCGGAATTTATAGCAAAGGCCGTGAGAGAATTAAAAAGTGCATAAAGGCAGAACAAAATAAATGAGAAAGTTAAAGGCACAAAGGCAGAATAAAATAAATAAGAAAGTTATAGCATAAAGGCAGAATAAAATAAATAAGAAAGTTAAAGGCACAAAGGCAGAATAAAATAAATGAGAAAGTTAAAAGCACAAAGGCAGAATAAAATAAATAAGAAAGTTATAGCATAAAGGCATATAAAAATGTATGGGAGAGTTGCAGATATAGAACAGAGCAGATGAAATAATAATTCACCTGCTCTGTTTTATTTAAGTCGGTTAAGATTCCCACATCTATAAGTATTATGTATATTTTTGCTCGATGTTATGTGTTTTCCTGTATTTTGCCTCTTTTGAAGTACTTTTCAATAAAGAGAAAATAAATTCGGTACCTACACCTTCGGTACTGACAACATCAATAGTCTGATTGTGGGCGTTAATAATCTCGCGGACAATTGAAAGACCAATTCCCGAACCTGTTTTATCTTTTCCTCTTGATGAGTCGGTTTTATAGAATCTGTCCCAGATTTTGTTGAGATCTTTCTTGGAAATACCTGTTCCGGAATCTTTTATTGAAAAGTAATATTTTTCACCTTTGTTGTAAACCTTCAAAATAATTGAAGAATCATCGGGACTGAACTTGATTGCATTGTCTGTCAGATTGTACAGAACCTGTTCAATCTTGCCCCTGTCAGCATAGACGAAATGTGATCCTTTAGTGTAATCAAAGGTAATGTGTCTCTTTTCGCATCGACCATGAAAGGTGTTGATTACAGATTTGATAATGATATCTATGTCAAAATCCTCAAAAATAAGTCCGGGAGCTTTTGAATTCCAAGAGTTCAGGTCAATCAGTCCACTTGTAAGTCGTTCAAGTCTCTCGGATTCGGATAAAACAATTCCGAGATATTTCTCGTGCATCTCAACAGGGATTGTTCCATCCAGCATGGCCTGTAAGTATCCCTTGATTGAAGTCAGCGGAGACCTGAAATCGTGTGAAATATTAGAAATAAACTTCTTTTGATATTCTTCGGCGTCATTCAATTCGTGTGACATATATAAAAGCGAAGAAGCCAAATCTCCAAGTTCATCATTTGATGGGATATTCAGTTTGTCATAACTGAAATTACCTTTTGCGTATTCAAATGCAGCTTTTCGTAATTCTTTCAATGGTAAGTAAACATACAATAGGAAAATGAATAGCATTATCATTGAAATGAAAATTATAAGTGCATAAGCTACATATATATGTGTAATTATTTTACGTGTCTCTAAAATGATACTGGAATACGAAGTATTATAAAAAACGTAGCCGATAACATCACCGTCATATTCAATAGGTGAATATGACATCAGAACATTGAAATCATAAAAATCATAAAATGTTCCTAAGGCAAAGCGCTTACTTTCAAACACTGAGGTTGAAAAGTTTGGCAGGTTTTCTTTGGAATAATGCGTCGTTGTGTACAGAACATTTCCGTAGATATCGGTAATCCAGGTTGAAGAGGTCGTTATTGAAGGCATGAAGTATTGATTGGAGATTTCTTTAAGCTTTGACTCATCCATTAATTCGGGAGTAATTCGTTGTGCAACGCTTGCGGAATAATCGGCTGAAGCCTTTCCGTGGGTATCAAGGATTGTCTGTGATACAGCGTCAAAAGTATTAAAAGTTAAAATAAGAAATCCCATCACAGCAAAAAATAAGTAACCTGCAATAAAAGACCAAAAAACAGAACGTCTCATATATTACTCCAATCCCGATTATTTCTTTACATCGAATTTGTATCCAATTCCCCAAACTGTTGCCAGTGCCCATGCATCGTTGTCAGCTATTTTTTCTCTGATTCGCTTGATGTGAACGTCGACAGTTCTGGTGTCTCCAACATATTCATAACCCCAGATATGATCTAAGAGTTGTTCTCTTGTAAATACCTGATTTGGAGATGATGCAAGAAAATACAGAAGTTCAATCTCCTTTGGAGCCATATTGACAACCTTGTTCTGGTAAATAACCTCATAATTTGAAAGGTTGACAATAAGGTCAGGATATTCCACGTAATCTTTATTTTCCTGTGCAGGTTCCGCAGCCGGTGTTGTTCTTCGAAGTACCGCCTTGACTCTTGCCATAAGCTCTTTTGAATCAAATGGCTTAATCATGTAATCATCCGCTCCAAGCTCTAATCCTAAAACCTTATCAAAAGTTTCTCCCTTTGCAGAGAGAATGATGATAGGAGTGTTAGAGTCTTTTCTGATTTCACGACAAACCTGATATCCGTCAATTCCCGGTAACATCAGATCGAGAAGAATCAAATCCGGTTTGAATTCGGCAAATGCCTCAAGTGCTGCATTACCGTCATGAACCATGTGGGTTTCATAACATTCTTTGTTGAGATATAAAGCAATGAGCTCTGCAATGTGTTCGTCGTCGTCGACAATAAGTACTTTTTGTTTATTTGCCATAGTAAAAACCTCCAGTCATAAATAGTCTATTTAAATGTTACAACGGTTACGCCGGCATCGCCCTCTCCGTATGCACCGAGATGAAATTCTTTGACGTAACCTGATTTCTTGAGATAATTGTGTACAGCGCTTCTCAGAGCACCTGTACCTTTTCCGTGTACAACATTAACAGTTGTAAGATGTGCCAGATAAGCATCGTCGAGATATTTATCCAACTCAGATATCGCATCGTCCACTGTCTTTCCAAGAAGATTAATCTCAGGTCTGATAGATGCAGACTTAGACATCTTAATCTTGCCGGAAGAACCTCTCTGGAAATTTGGAGCTGTAATATCAGGTTCGTCTATTATCTGCAAATCGGAAATGTGTATTCTGGATTTGAGAATACCCATACTGACCATACAGTTACCCTTTGAATCAGGGGGCTGATTAATAGTACCCTTGACATTCATGCTGAGAACCTTTACGGCGGTTCCTACAGTAAAGTCAGAAGGCTTGTTTGTTTTGCCTGTATTCTTGGCAGCTTTGATGGTAGACTTAGTAGTCTTTAATTTGTCACCAAGTCCTGAACGGATTTTCTCCATATCTTTAGAATTACCGCTCTTTCCGAGTTTATTAATCTCTCTGATAGATGAATCGGCAAGATCTTTTGCTTCCTGAAGAATCTTTCTTGCCTCTTCTTTGGCATCTGCAATAATCTTGTCCTTTCTATCGTCAATTCGTTCTGATTTGAGTTCGTAATCTCTTTTGAGCGCCTTAATCTGTGACTTATACGCAGCAATCTCTGCGCGGTCTTTCTCTATAGTCTTCTTACTCTTCTCAAGTTCTGCAATAATATCTTCGAAAGATTCACTTTCGGAATCGATGCGCATCTTTGCATCGTCGATAATATAGTCCGGAAGTCCCAGTTTTGAAGAAATGGCAAAGGCATTACTCTTACCCGGGATACCGATGAGAAGCTTATAAGTCGGACGAAGTGTCTCTACATCGAACTCACAGCAGGCATTCTCAACCCCCTTAGTTGTGAGAGCATACATCTTAAGCTCGCTGTAATGTGTAGTAGCCATAGTTCTCGCATCCATATTATGGAGAAAGGAGAGAACTGATGTGGCAAGGGCTGCACCTTCTATAGGGTCAGTTCCGGCACCTAACTCATCAAAAAGAACCAGAGAGTTGGCGTCCGCCTTTTCAAGAAAATGGACAATATTGACCATATGGGCCGAGAAGGTACTAAGACTCTGCTCTATACTCTGCTCGTCACCGATGTCGGCATACACTTCCTCGAAAACACCAAGAGCGGAACCCTGAAAAGCAGGAATATGAAGTCCTGCCTGCCCCATAAGAGTGAGAAGACCTACAGTCTTGATTGAAACAGTCTTACCACCGGTGTTTGGTCCCGTTACAATGAGGAGGTTGAAATCATCTCCCAAGTGAACATTGATAGGGACAACTTTATTCTGGTCTAAAAGAGGATGTCTTCCATCCTTGATATTTATATATTTTCTTGTATTAAATTCCGGTTCACTGCACTTTAGCTTTTTGGAAAGAGAAGCCTTGGCAAATATAAAATCAAGTTCGGCAAGAACCTTCATGTCAGTATCTAACTCATTTATATATTCGCTGCAGGCAGTTGAGAGATTGAAAAGTACAACCTGAATCTCGTCAGCTTCTTGTGCCTCCAGTTCTCTTAACTTGTTGTTGAGTTCAACTACCGCCATAGGTTCGACGAAAAGTGTGGAACCGGTAGAAGACTGGTCGTGAATAATACCCGGAATATTGCTTCTGTACTCCTGCTTGACAGGAACGCAGTATCTGCCATCTCTCATAGTGATAAGAGAATCCTGCAGATAGTTGTGACCGGCTTGGGAATTCACCAAAGAATTCAACTGTGAATGAATCCTGTCATTGGTAATCTTTTGCTGTCTTCTGATGTTCTTAAGAGTTGCCGTTGCATCATCTGCAATCTCGTCCTCAGAGATAATGCATCTCATAATCTCATTGTTGAGGTTGGACAGTGGCTCAATAGCTCCAAACAACTCATCCAGAGAACTTTCTTCCTCGGAAGCTTCATTTCTGGAAAAAGACTTGGCTCTAAGTGCAATCTTTAGTAAAGAACTGATGCGAAGAAGTTCTCCGGTGCCAAGCGGGCTGCCAATCTCCAGTCGCTTGAGAGAGGCAGTAATATCGTTAAGACCCAAAAAAGAAATGCTGCCCTTTTGCCAAATAAGCTTCAGGGCATCACTGGTCTGAGTCTGCATTTGTCTGATGAGTCCGTAATCGGACACAGGTACAAGATTGTGGCACTTATCTTTGCCCAATGGGGAAGTGGCACAATCCTCTAACATAAGTATGATTTTGTCATATTCTAATGTTTTTAATACTTTGCTGTTCATACTAATCTCCAATCTTGTAATCACTTCTATTTTAACTTATAATGAGAGAAACATCAATGAAATGAAAGGTGTAATTGTAAATGAGATTTATTGAAACACTCCGCGAGGGAGAGAACATCAGAGAAATTTATTTATGCAAACAGAGAACATCGGCTACAACAAAGAACGGTAAGCCCTATGACAACGTAATATTGCAGGACAGAACAGGAGTGGTTGATGCCAAAATCTGGGATCCGGGTTCAATGGGGATAGATGATTTTGATGCATTGGATTATGTTGAGATAACCGGTAAAGTTACCATATTTAACGGAATGACTCAGGTGAGTATAGACAGAGCCAGAAAGGTTAGCGAGGGAGAATATGATCCTGCCAATTATTTACCGGTATCTGAAAAGAATATTGATGATATGTACAAAGAACTTTTAGGGTACATTGCAGCAGTTGAGAATCCTTACCTAAAGCAATTGTTAAGTTCTTTTTTTGTGGAGGATAAAGAGTTTGCCAAGGCATTCGCAAATCATTCCGCAGCAAAGAGCGTTCATCACGGATTTATCGGCGGATTGTTAGAGCATACCTTGTCAGTAACTAAAATGTGTGATTTTTACACAACTATGTATCCTATGCTTAACAAAGATTTATTAATAACAGCAGCTATTTGCCACGATATCGGGAAGGTGTATGAATTGTCTGATTTTCCGGTGAATGATTACACTGACGTGGGACAGTTGCTTGGACATATCGTAATGGGATCAGAGATGGTTGGTGAGAAAGTGAGAGCCATAGACGGATTTCCAAAGAAACTGGAAAATGAACTTAAACACTGCATCCTGGCACATCATGGGGAACTTGAATACGGTTCGCCAAAGAAACCTGCACTTGCAGAGGCTGTGGCCCTCAATTTTGCAGATAACACTGATGCAAAGATGGAGACAATAAAGGAACTTTTTGACAGCAATGCAGTGAAGGGCGATGAGTGGCTTGGATACAACCGATTGCTTGACAGCAATTTCAGAAAAAGCAGTAAATAATTTCAAAATGTATACATTTTGAAACGTACAATATACGATGCTTTCAAAATAACCGTTTCGCATTATATGAATGTTTTCTCAAAACAGTTCGACAATGCTTGAAGGATTATCTTCAAAATAAGCATGATTCTCGTTCGCACAAATTCGTGAGTTTTCT
>JAEELL010000081.1 GCA_016282745.1 Lachnospiraceae bacterium | reverse complement strand
GGAATGCATGGATGCATTCTTAAACAATGATACGAAAAACGGTTGGTACCTGTGTCTTGATGGGGAACGTATCATTGCAGGAATGGGAGTGATTGACAATGACTTCCATGACCGCAAAGACCTGTCCCCGAATGTTTGTGCAGTGTATACAGAGGAAGATTATCGCTGCCGGGAATTTATTAAATTTGGTGGTGGATGACATGAAGAAAAGAGGTGTCTCACCGATTTATCTGGTAACGGACCACACAGGATTCTATGAGAAATATGGATGGGAATTCTATTGTATGGCACAGGGAGATGACGAACCGGAAATGACAAGATTATACATTCATAAGTAGTGTATTGAGAGCGCTGGTCTTGGGATTGGCGCTCTCATTGATTATATAGGAGCTCTGAAATGGTAAATTTAAGGGAAGTAAATCACAGTAATTGGATGGCGTATAATAAGGAAACGATAATTGCAGAGAAATATGAAACTATAATTAGAAGAAATATTGGTACTTCCAGAGCAAGAGATTTTTATGACTTGTATATGTTCTACTGTATGTATAAAGATGAAATAAGTAATGAATGGCTGAAATTAGCAGTTCAGCAAACGGCTAAAAAAAGAGATTCATTAGAAATGATGCATGAGTTTTACATAGAAAGGCAGGGAATTCAACATTTCAAGGTGAAAACGAAAAAGAAAACACTTGTAAAATGGCTTGAATCCTTTTTTATACTTTTTTATTAATATGCAGTCATTCCGTTATTATTCTCAAACTATCCTTTAGAACGGTTCACTCCTTATCAAAGACACAACAAAAGAAGAACGAGAGCAAATTATTAGATCAAGTAAACTAAGTAGACTTTTACTTGGCATTGTTTTATACTTATTTTAAGTATTAATGAGCGGAAATTTTGCAGAAATGCATGAAAACTGAATATTACTGGTACACATTTTGAAGCAGGATTGCAGAGTGGATTCTTGAATTTAAGGGAGAGTGATTAAAATGAAAAAACTGAGGGAAATCTTTAATCTGTTTGTAGTAAAAAATCCAAGAGGAGCCATCGTGTTGTTGATTGCCGAACTAAATGTTCTCATTGTAGTAATAAGTAGCGTTATTATCAATTTGCTGATGAAAAAAAGTGTAGGTGGCATCGGAATATGGAAAACCATGTACTACACCATGGGAATGATACTGGATGCAGGAATGATGGAGAATATTATTGGGGACGTTGGAAAAGCAGGAGTTGTTCTGGTTTCAGTGTGTCTTCTTGTTATTGTGATTGGAAGTGTAATTTTTACAGGTGCTATTATAGGTTATGTTACAAACTATATTTCAAACTTTATTGAAAATGCAAATTCAAATGGAAGAAGTATTTCGGTTTCTAATCATACTATTATTCTAAATTGGAACAGCAGAGCTTCGGAAATCATAAATGATATGCTCTTTTTGGAAACAAAGGAGAACATTGTTGTATTGGTTAATGATAATGCAGAGCGTGTAAGAGAAGAGATAAATGAAAGATTATATCTTACTATGCAGACGGAAAAAGTAAAAAATCATCTTAATGTAATTGTGAGAGAGGGTAACACATATTCGACAAAGCAGTTGGAAGATATTTCTATTGCAAAGGCAAAAACAGTAATTATTCTGGGAGATGATGACACTAATTACATCTGTAAGTATGGTACTGCTGAAAAAAAGAAAGGCATTAAAGGTAATGCCAATACCATAAAGACATTGGTACAGGTTTCAGAAATGACATCTTCAGATAAATCATTGGATCATCAGAGGATAATTGTTGAAATTGATGATCAGTGGACAGAAAAGATTGTTTCGAGAATAATTGAGCACAAAGAAAAAATAGATAAATGTAATATTGTTCCGATTTCTGTTAACCACGTTTTGGGACAGATTTTATCCCAGTTTTGTATTTTCCCGGAGTTGAACAGCGTATACAGTGATTTGTTTTCAAATAAAGGAGCGGAGTGTTTTTGCCTGGAGGCCGGTGAAGATGCCATGAAAGATGAAAATGCAGCTTTTAATAAAATATTTTCAGCAAATAATATGGCAATTCCACTTTCGTATATGGATACAAAAACCGGGAAAATGTTATTTTATATGAGTGACAAGCCTAATTCAATTAAGCTTAACAACGAGTTAAAATACAATGAACTGAATATTCAGATTAATAAAGACTATTGGCTGGAAAAAAGAAATATTATTATACTTGGGCATAATAGCAAAGTGAAAGATCTTATGTCAGGATTTGAGTCTTTCAGAGGGGAATGGAACAGGAAAGACGGTTCTGAGATTCTAAATATTATGGTAATTGACGACAAAGAGAATCTCGAAAGACAAAATTATTACAAAGATTATACCTATGTAAACAGGATTGTTGAAGCAGAGATATATGATACAGATTTGATTAAGGATTCTATAAATACTTTTATAGATGAGAATGTTGAAGACACAAGTATTCTGGTACTATCTGATGATATGGTTCCTCAGAATGATATAGACTCATTTGCCCTTACTAATCTTATATATGTTCAGGATATTATATTTGAGAGAGTGAAGGCTGACCCTAATTATGATACGGACAGAATTGATGTCATTGTAGAAATACTGAATCCGAAGAATTATGAAGTTGTTCACAATTATAATATTGATAATATAGTTATCAGTAACAGGTACATCAGTAAGATGGTTACTCAGATTAGTGAAAAAATAGAATTATTTGAGTTTTATAACGATATCCTTGTATATGACGTGGACTCAGATATATATGTAAGCAAGGAAATATATGTAAAACCGGTTTTGGGCTTTTTGAAGAGTGTACCGGAAAAATGTAGCGTACATGATTTGATAAGAACAATTTATGACAAATCACCGGATGACAGCAAAGCAATTCTGATAGGTATAGCTCGTCCACAGGGAGAAATTAAACTGTTTGTCGGAAATCATGAAGAACAGGAGATTAAACTCACTGAAAGGGATAAACTGATTTTGTATAGTAATCATTAATTCATATGAGAGAAAAAAACAGCGTTAGGTTTGTAGTTTTATACAAACTTGACGCTGTTTTTCTATCATAAAGTGATTAATACTTAATCAGTTTTTACTGTGTTCTCAATTCTCCGCCAACTTTCTTTCCGAGCTTAGATAATACCTGATCGGCAACTTTTTCGATTTCCTGAGAAGTGAGAGTCTTCTCTTCTGAACCGATTGTAAGTCTGATTGTTACTGATTTCTTTCCTGCAGGAATCTGTTTTCCTCTGTACTCATCAACAAATGATGCGTCTTTGAGAAGAGCAGCAGCTTTCTTTGGTCCCATGATTGCATCGTAGATATCTGCCCATTTTGTGTTAACATCAAAGAGCATTGATACATCATAGTCTGTTACCGGATATTCAGCGAGATGTTCAAACTTATTTGTTCTTGAAATAAGTGGCTTGAGCATTGTTGAATCAATCTCAAATAAGATTACTGAAAGATTCTTGATACCGCAGTCGAGAGAAACTTTCTTTGACAAAAGTCCCATTTCACCGATGCAGTCATCTCCAACAAAGATGTTCATCCAGACAACGTTGTCTGCCCATACAGGTTTTTCAACTTTCTTGAATGTGAATTCTTCCATGTGTGTGTAACGTGACATATACTCAAGAACACCCTTAGCTTCTCTGAACAATACGTCGATTTTCTTAGTTCCTGTTGCAAATGCTGCAGCTATTTTTCTCTTCTGAGAAGGAAGTGACTCAGTCTCATCATATGGTGAACTGTAGTCTTTATCATAGAATACCTGAGCTTCCTCGAAGATTGAAAAATCATCGAAGTATCTCTCGTTTTTCACTACGGCTTCGCAAAGGTTTGGAAGAAGTGAAGAACGGATGTAACTCAAGTTTGGAGCAGGAGGAGTAGAAAGCTTTAATACTCCGTCAGTGTTCTGAAGAACTGCATTTACAAATGTGTCGTTCATCCATGGGTATGTGTATACTTCCTGCATTCCGCAACGAATAGCAAGGTACTCTTTTATATTTCTTACTAAATCGATATCTTTCTGGTTGATTGCTCCTTCAAAAGATGTTGTAAATGGTGTTGCTTCGAAATTGTCATAACCATACATTCTTGCAACTTCTTCCATTACGTCATCCTTGATTGAAATATCGCCTGTTGAACGCCATGTAGGTGCAACAACGTGCATGTTATCTCCGTCAATTGTAACATCGAATCCAAGTAATCCTAACTTATTTTCAATTTCATCATTTGTAAGGTGTTTACCAAGACGCTTCTCAAGCCATGTAAGGCTAACGTCGATTTGGGCTCTGTCGAGTTTCTTTTCGTATTTGTCGCAGAAACCTGTAACCTGAACTTCAGGATAGATTTCCTTGAAGTACTGCATGCTAAGTGCGAGTGCCTGATCACATCTCTCAGGATCGATGGCTTTTTCATATCTTGATGAAGCCTCAGTTCTGTTATCGTAGCGAAGAGCAGTTCTTCTGATACCTGTTGATTCAAAGTTTGCAACTTCTAAAATAACCTGCTCTGTTGTAGGTAAGATAGAATCTTTTGCTCCACCCATAACACCGGCAAGAGCAACAGGACCTTCTGCGTCTGTGATTACAAGGTCGTCGTTGCAAAGTTCAAGTTCTTTATCATTTAATAGTAATAATTTCTCATTTTCTGCTGCGCGTCTTACAACAATGTGGTCTGAAATCTGTGTTGCGTCAAAGGCGTGAGTTGGATTACCTGTAGCTAACATTACGTAGTTTGTAATATCAACTAATGCATTGATAGGTCTCATTCCAACTTTCCAGATACGGTTCTGCATCTGATATGGAGCAGGCTTAACTGAAACGCCTGTCATTGAAACACCGATGTATCTTGGACATCTGTCTGTATCTTCAATGTCAACATTGAAATCAGAAGCAACATCCGGAACAAAAGGTGTGATTTCCTTTAATGGAAGATTATACAGTGCCGCGATTTCACGGGCAATTCCGTAATGACCCCAAAGGTCAGGTCTGTTTGTCATTGACTTGTTATCAATTTCAAGAATAACATCATTTAAGTCAAGAGCATCTGAAATCGGTGTACCTGCAGGTACCTCAAATGCAGATAAATCCAATATTTCAGCTTCTTCATTTGCAGGGAATAAATCGCCTAAACCAATCTCGTCAGAAGCACAAATCATACCGTAAGAGGCAACTCCACGAAGCTTTGAATTCTTAATTACTACAGGTTCGCCTTCACCATGCCAACGAACAACAGCGCCCGGACATGAAACGGCAACTCTCATTCCAACTTCTAAGTTGATACCTCCGCAAACGATATCTTTGATTTCGCCATCACCGATATCAACCTTGCACACTCTTAATTTGTCTGCGTTTGGATGTGGCTCGATTGCCTCGATAATACCAACAACCATGTTGTCGAAACGTCGCGCCATATATTCTACATCTTCAACCTCTACTGTATCCATTGTGAGGTCATATGCTAATTGTTTCAGATCTGTATCCTCAGGGAGATTTACATAATCCTTAATCCATGATAATGATAATTTCATATTCTCCTCCTTATCTGAACTGCTTTAAGAAACGTAAGTCAGCGCTGTGGAATAATCTTACATCGTCTACTCCGTAACGCATCATTACTAATCTGTCTAAACCAATATTTACATAGAAACCTGTGTACTCATCAGGATCAAGTCCTGCTGCACGAAGAACGTTTGGATGTGGTGAACCACCCGGCATAACCTCAATCCAACCAACGTGCTTACATACACTACAACCTTTACCACCACAAACCTGACATTCCATGTCGATTTCGAAACCGGGCTCAACGAATGGGAAGAATCCTGAACGCATTCTTACAGGAACTTCTCTTCCGAATACTTTACTTAAGATGGTCTGAATAAGAACTTTACCTGAAGTGAAAGTGATATCCTTATCAACGATAAGAGCTTCATATTGGAAGAAAGCTCTCTCATGGTGAGCGTCAGTAGTCTCATTACGATAAACACGTCCCGGATAAACAAAACGGTAAGGTGGCTTGTGTGTCTGCATGTAACGAACACTTCCGCCTGTAAGGTGAGGTCTGAGGCAGAGCTTTTCATTTGTAGATCCGCTGTCATGTCCCTCAATCCAATATGTATCCATGCTCTCACGGGCCGGATGATTGTCAGGGAAGTTCAATTTATCAAATGCATACATTTCACTTGTAATGTCGTCTTCCTGAAATACTTCAAATCCCATTGAGCGGAATGCATCATTTAAATCGTAACACATCTGAGTAATTGGATGTAAACCACCTGCCTGTGGTAACAGTCCGGGAACTGAGCAGTCAAAGTCTGCTGATACTTCAGAAGCTTTTAACTTGAGTTCTGTTCTCTTTGTGTCAATTAATTCAGTAACCTGATTTTTAACCTGATTTAACAACTTGCCCATCTCAGGTCTGAGTGAAACATCAACCTTTGGAAGCTCTTTCATAAGAAGACTAAGTGAACCCTGTTTTCCAACGAATGCAGTCTTTACATTCTGCAATTCACTTTCATTGGCAGCAGAAGAAATCTTAGCTTTTGCTTCCTCAAAAATCGAATTGATTTTTTCTTTCATAATAATCTCCTTTCGGTATTTGTGTGAATGCAAGCATTCTTTATTCATATATATTTTTATATGTGCATGGCTCATTAAAACAAAAAAATCGCCACTTGCATAATAATACAAGGGACGATGTAAATCGCGGTACCACCCTATTTCAGAGTCTGATTAATAGCTAAATAATATATATATTATATCTATAATATATCTACATTAAAAGAAAGCATGAAATACTTTCGAAATTGAATAAAAGCACGAAATACTTTCTATCATGACTCTGCACTCGAAAAGTGTAATCCTGTTTGCTACACAAAGCATCCGACTTAACGCAACAACTTGACGCAATAGCTTTTCGTCAGAAGACTCCTATACTGAAAATTCCGAAATGAAATACATAGAATGCTTGCAGCTGGTAACATTCCTCTCTGAAATGTAGTGTTCATCCGTACTCACGTATATTCACAGTCTAACATTGAAATATTAACATGCTTAAAGAATAAAGTCAATTACGGGATAAAAATCACGAAAGCCAAATCCGCAGTATTTTTATCCCGGGCGAACATTAACCTGAGTTTATATATTTCTTAATAATATTATAAGAAACGTTAATTATCATTACTAAATAAAATACGATTAACCAGGTTCAGGGGGAGTACAATGGATAAAATAGATGCCATAAATGATAATGGGATTAGTAGCGTATCTATCGATAATAAAATAGTCAATAATAATTTGATTGATAAAGTCAAGAAAAGTATTAATACATCAGGAAAAGGTAAGGTTCTTAATGCATCAGGAATAGGTAAGATTCTTAATGCATCAGGGATAAGTAAGATTACATTTATAATAAGAACAATAGCTGTAGCAACGGTAACCTACTATATAGTAGGGTCATATTCTTTTTGGTGTCATAGATATCAGGAATTTGCAAATTTGCATGATGATACAACTCAATTGGAAGAAATGCAAACATTAGTTATAATATTTGGCTCTATTTCTTTTGTACTGTTTGCTACAAAAAGAAAATTTTGGGGAATCATTTTTGCAATTCTAACAATGTGGGCAATATATTTTTTGTTTGTTCCATTTTCATGTAGAATATGCGGAGCAGGCTGAGAAATTATCTTATGCCTAGCATCCAATATTGAAAAAAATCACTTTGAGATGTAAGGATTTTTAACTAGATTTCTCATGTCCGGCACCCCATATTGAAAAAAATCACTTTGAGATGTAAAGATTTTTAACTAGATTTCTTATGTCCGGCATCCCATACTGAAAAAAATCACTTTGAGATGTAAGGATTTTTAACTAGATTTCTTAAGTCCGGCATCCCATACTGAAAAAAATCACTTTGAGACGTAAGGATTTTTAACTAGATTTCTTATGTCTGGCATCCCATTTAGAAAAAACTTCATGTGGGATGCCGGGTCTAACATTTCAGTCAGAAATTCTTTACCTCCCATTTGGAAAAAACTTCATATGGGATGCCGTGTCAAACTTTTCACCCGGAAAATCCTTACAACCCATTTGGAAAAAACTTCATATGGGATGCCGGCCCTAACTTTTCACCCGGAAAATCCTTACAACCCATTTAGAAAAAACTTCATGTGGGATGCCAGCCCTAACATTTCAGTCAGAAATTCTTTACCTCCCATTTGGAAAAAACTTCATGTGGGATGCCGGCCCTAACATTTCAGTCAGAAATCCTTACCTCTCATTTGGAAAAAACTTCATGTGGGATGCCGTGTCAAACTTTTCACCCGGAAAATCTTTACAACCCTTTTGAAATAATTCTTCACACAACGTCGAACAGTTTTGATGAAACATTCATATAGT
This sequence comes from Lachnospiraceae bacterium, assembly GCA_016282745.1. GTDB lineage: Bacteria > Bacillota > Clostridia > Lachnospirales > Lachnospiraceae > SIG293. The sequence goes on along the minus strand of JAEELL010000081.1, from coordinate 107 downwards.
TTCATATAATGCAAGAGCGCCGAGAGCATTCTTGAATTTGAAAGTATCGTATATTCCTTTTAAAAACTACGTCGTATTATTGTTTCAAAAACTACGTCGTATTATTG
>JAEELL010000080.1 GCA_016282745.1 Lachnospiraceae bacterium | reverse complement strand
GTCTACTGCAAGCCTGCAAATAAAAAGTCAATACTTTTTTAGAAAAAAATCAGATATTCTTATTTAGAGTTTTAGGTATGAAAAATAGACCGCCATATAGTGCCGGTCTGAAAGAAAGGTTGTTGATAATTAGTATTATGGTAAATTTGACATGTATTCCTTTACTCTTCCGTAGTAAATCCTCAAAAACTTATTTGCACCTGCTGTCATATACACAAAATAAGGTTTTCCTTCGGAACGTTTCTTGTCTAAGAACTTGTATACTTCATCGTCTTCTGGGTGTGTTTTGATAAGAATGTCCATTACTTGAAATAATGCTTTTCTTAGATGTGCAGAACCTCGTTTTGTAACAGGGACACTTTTCTGATTGTATGTTCCTGATTCATTTACTCCCGGGTCAACGCCAGCAAACGCTGTAATGGCACTTTTGTGTGTAAATCTTGTTACATCACCGATTTCTGCCATAAGTTGTGGACCTAATGACGGACCGACACCTTTCATCGCCATAACTATATCGTACTCTGGGAGTTTAGATGCGGTTTCATTCATAAGTGTTCGTAAATCTTCCACTGTTTTGGAAGCTGTATTTAACTGTTCTATTGCTTGGTGTATAATCTTTTTTGTAAGTTCATCCTTTGGTAGTACTGGAACAATCTCCTTTGCTTTTCCATATATTTCCTCAGCTTTGGATTGACTGAAGAGGTACTTGTTTCGTTTACACCATTTATGATAGTGTTCTGTAAAAGCTTTTAATGACATCTTACGAACACAATCAACATGCCAATATGTATTAGAAAAATCTACCCACTTTTGACTGCCATCTTCGCGTGCCAGACTATCGAAATAAGTATTAACTCCTGGATAAGTTTGGTCAAGTAATCCTATTAGATTATTCTTCATGGCTGTCTTATGTTTCATGTAGAATCCGAATTGACGGTTCATTGTTTTTAATTGATCACGTATTTCATCCATAACACTATACTGTTTTAAATCTGACCACTTGTCAAGGGTATAACGTGCTATCTTTATCGAATCAGCTTTATCGGATTTAACTTTTCTAAGTGAGTTGTTATCGAAATCCTTGATAAGTTTTGGATTTACGGCACACGCAAAAATACCTGCTTTGACCAACTCATGCATAATAGGTTCATAGTATCTTCCGGTGTGCTCCATGACAACTTTGCTTTCACCATCAATTGACTGAATAGCTTTAATCAAAGATCTTATTTCACTATTTGTGTGTTTGACCTCAACTGGTTTTAAAATAATTTCCCCAAAAGGGCGTAAAATTGCAACCATACTTTTTCCTTTTGAAACATCAATTCCAACTGCATTCATAAACTCTTACTCTCCTTTTAAATACTATGGATAAAAATCAGTTTACTCATTGCCTATTCAATCTACTGTGGTGTGACACGAACGAGTTTGCAACTGTTCAACCTGCATAAAACGAATGCTGCTATGAAGGAACTGATTATCTTTCTTGCAAAAGGACGCTAGGTCCAAGATACGCATCGATATATCCATGTTCCTTCATTGTAACAGCTTAAACAATAAGTCGGTAAATCCTAATTGGCTATTAGGAATTTTACCTTACTTACATAGTAGTAGATACGCATTTGTATATACAAATACCTCCTTGTTAGGATAATCCTAAAACCTTATTCCTGAATTTTAAAAGACGGAAAAAATGAACAATTATACGGATGAAAGTTAGAAAAAAGGAGAAAAAATATGGGATTTTTTAGCAACTTATTAAAGCCGAAGAAAACTTTTGTTGTAATTAATTGGAACTTGCCAGATGAATTAACATCGGATTTGAAAGAAAAGGAATATGATGTTGATGAGTCTGTTAGAGCGTTCTTGAAGAAAAGGAAAATTGAGCCAAGTAAGATAGAAAAGATAATGGCAAAAAGAAATCCGTTAGATGAAGCTATAAAAATGTATAATAAACCCCAATTAAATAGTTATGATTTGTATTGTGATGAATCAATAAGAACAATGTACTTGCTATATTTAAGATTCATTCAAGATACAAAGGGCGAGTTGGTATTTGACTATACGGTGACATATATAGCTTACAAATTGGCGCAGTTTTATAATTGGAATATTAGAACTGGACAAGGTGATCCATCTTTTATGAATGAAAAAATTTTGAATTATATGAAGACAAATAACTATGAAGAATTAATGAAATACTTTACTAAAGATGTATTTAGTTGTTTTGCATATGCACAGAAGATGACTGGAAAAACCGTAAAAGAAGCTGCTGATGTTGGAATAGAGTATTTGAAGTTGAATTCACAGCATATTAATTCTGCTTTGGGCAGTTTTTGTATTACGTACGGAATACAAAATGTTGAAGGATTAATTTATAAAGTTCTCGAAGCAGCATACAATTATCATAAATTTAGTGTTGGAACTATTTTGAAGAAAGCAAAGTAATATAAAATTTAATTGTTTTAGGTATAGTTTTGCGTTGAGTTATGAATAGAGAGGAAGATATATTAAAAAAAGACGGAGAGAAAAATGAAATACGAAGAATTATTAAGTATTTTTGAAAAAGCAGAAAACTGTGATGAAACAGTTTTTTATTTCAAATCTGATCCAAAAGAAACAGAACATTATATAGGGTTTTTACCGGAGTATGAAAAACCTTATTGGGTTGGACTTTGTGATATAAAAGATGGTTGCGAATTTAAAACAGCTAAGGAAATGCTTGAAGCACCAATTTATGATAGTAAATCAATTAAAGAAAGATGGAATGAAATAATTGTTTGTGCAATAAATGGTTGTTCGGTGGAAGACTGGTTAATATATAACAAAATATGAGAAGTGAAAGTTGCTGGCAAATGTCGGCAGCTTTTTTCTTTGCAAAGGAACTTCTGGAACTCAGTTCCACAAGTTCTTTAAACCTAAACAAATTAAGTTTAGAACAACTCAAAACTAATAGAAGAAGATGATAAGCCGTGCACTCATAGATGCTGAGCATCTATTTCGTCGCGGGCATGCGCCCTATAAAAACAAAAGAGAAGAAAGTCTTATGAATGCAAGCATTCAACGCCCTCTTCTCTTTGTTTTTGCACGGCTTATTGCCTTCGCGAAAAAAAGCGCGAGACGTTGCGGGTGTCCAGTGGACACCTCTGCGAAGCAGAAGCAACGACCGAGGCGGCAGCCGAGAAGGTTCGAACATTCGAGCCCAGG
>JAEELL010000079.1 GCA_016282745.1 Lachnospiraceae bacterium | reverse complement strand
TTTCATTGAAAAATCAAGAAAACCCTCGGATTTGAAACAAATACTAAATAAAGGATGGTATAACGCACGTAGAGAAAATGCGAATTCACATAATAGAAGTGATTTTACATATTGTGGATATTGGAGTTTTGAGGCTGGTGCGATAGTAAAATTATTAGGTATAGATGACACTATATTAAAGGAAGAGAAATACTATCCTTATGATTTAGTACATTACAGTGAGGTGGAAAATGGGATTGCTTGATAGAATTACAAATAAAAAACAGAGTGGAAATGTGAAAAAAGTTATGGAAAATTTCATTTGGGACAATAAAAAACATAGCGTAAGTTGGCTGTATGAGGGGAAAAGAATAGAGAGAACAATTAATAATATGTTTTTTGCGTCAGTCAATGAACAGAAAAAAAACGTGTATATTGAGGCAGGAAAACAATATTCGCAAGAACAAGTATATATTCTTTCTTTTGAAGGGGAATGTATATTTGAGTGTGATATATTGCAAGATAAAGTTTGTTGGAAATATCAAAATAAAAGAATAAAAGTTGATTGTAAAAAAATAGTAGATGCTCAATTATATGAAGGTAAAATTGTTTTGATAATATGTACAATGCCAAATCAGGTTGATAAAAAACTGCAAGGCTTTGCTTTGGATGGCGCATTTCTTTTTGAAGTTGAACAACCTAAAGGATATTGTTTTTACTATTTATCATCTTTAGAAAATCAGCCGTCTGTTGTGTGTGATGGAGGTGAGGATAATAGTGATGGATATGGAAGGAGTATGTGGCATTTTTCTGTAGATATTAAAAATGGAGATTTAAGAAAAGAAAGTTTAGCATATTAATTATTTTGTGTGCATATTATAATGCTGATATATTGGCAATGCTGGTTAGTTGTATAGGAAATATACCTAATCTCTGAAAGTTTGGTAATAGAAAATGAAGATTTTGGAGATGGTGGATTGTTTATAATAAAAGATTATAGCATCAATATAAAATACAAATATTCAAAATATCTAGGACTTGATTCATGGTCCACTAAAATGGATATAGATATATTTTTCTATATATTCAGTAATTACAAAAGAAAATCATTCTATATTAAATTTGAGAATATTGTTTTTATTGAAAATACGTAATTTAAGGGGAGCGTTTAACAGGATTGAAGAGTATGAGAAAAGAAGTAAGGACAGATTATCTCCTATTGGAGAGGTGCAAGATTAAATATTCTATGCAGGCGAATCAATAAAGATTTACATTGGAAGTACTCGAAAATGCTATTTGTTTTATTAGAGAGGTGAGGTAATGAAAAAGTTTTTCACCTCAACAATTTATTGGATTTCAAGAGAAGAGACCAGCAATGGAAAGTCAAGTGTAAATACGGCATACTAGACCAGCTATGTAAAGTCAGGTAGTAGCTTAGAAAAAAAAGAAATACAATACTAAAAGGATTAAAGGATGCACCAATAGAATATAGAAAAAATCCAAAAACTGGAGTAAGTGAACCATATATGAAGCAATATAAGATTAATGATGACTATAAAGTTATTTTGCGTAGAGATATTGGGGATTTTAGCCATGGTGATATGGATCATTGGAATCTAGAAGTGCAAACTATAAGTGGAAATCAAAAATATGATTTGCATATGTATATAGATGATGATGGAAACATGCTGCCACTTACGGATGAAAATGTTTATATTCCGAAGAAATCACCTTTTAGATAATATAAGAGGTAAAAGATGTTTATAGATTTGACAAGAAATATTATTCCAAAAGAATACATGAGAGTAAATGTAGTTAATAATTCGACTGATGAGGTTGGCGAGTTGACTTTTACATTTAACAGAGAGGCAATACTAGGATTTGCAACTGAAATGTTGTTTTTATATGATGATATAAATGATTATCAGAAAAATAATATTACTACACATCCATTAAAGACAGACCCATGTCCTAATCAAGCAATTGGATTTTATCTTACACCTGAAAGCCCAAGCTTTATGCTAAAAATAAATTCATTACAAATTGATAATAAAGAGATTAGCAATATTGAAAATAAACATAATATAATAGTTAATAATGCGAATCTTAATGAAAAATACTATATTAATACTGATATAGAATTTGATTCCGAAGAAATGATAATCGAATCGTATGAATTATCAAGAAGAAATATACTTGATATATCAATAAAAAATAGTAATGGAATAGATATAACAGATAAGTGTAGTGCCGTTGTTTTAGAAATAAATAAACAGGGGATAAAAGATTTTGCAACTTCATTACTAATTTGGAGCAATAATACTAATGACCAAATAGAATATTTGATAGCAAAAGATGATAAAAATAAAGAAGAAACTAATTTTGGTGCAATATTAACAAGTGATAGTGTCGCTATAAAAGTAAGAAGTGGAGAGTTAGGATCAATTTATGATTACGATTTTACATAAGCAATATACGAACTGAAATGATGATAATTTGTTTGAACTATATCACAACAAAGCCTCCCCACAGGCAGGCTTAATGATGGTATAAATCAGCAACAAACACTAAACTACTTACACAAACTTCACAGCCTCATAAGGTTTACCATTTTTAAGTATCGCATACACAACAGTTGTCAGTTTTCGTGAAACTGCACCGACAGCGACAAGATGATGTTTTCCCTGGAAACGCTTCTTAAGATAGTATTCATTAAAAGCACTACCATGGAAAACACAACAGCTGGCGGCAAGGAAGAGTGTATGCTTAAGATATGACGAACCACGTTTTGACATGCGGTTATGATTTGAACAATATGTACCGGACTGATGTACTGTCTGATCGATGCCTGCGTAGGCAACAAGAGATGATGAGTTTTTAAAACGGTGTATATCGCCAATCTCAGCCAATATACAAGTGGAGGATATCGGGGTGGACGTGCTGTAATACCACTAAAAGGAACTCTATATTGTCCAATAATTAAGATTGATGTTTCAAAACCAGAAATTCCATGCTGCCAAAGCTGTTCTAATATAGTAATGGAATTTAGAAAGATGTTTCCAAATATTACTTTGAATGTTTTTGTCGAATAGTAGGAGAAAAAATGACTTTTAGATATAAAGAATTAAAAGAATATGTAAGAGAAGATTTTACAAGGTTTTATTGTATGAAATTTACTGATGAGCAAATATTAAGTGCTGTGTTAAATGAGTATAAGTATGCGCCTGATTATTGCTACGCAGAGGAAGTATGCATATTTATTATACTTGCAAAAATGTATATAAAATACAATTTGAATGAAAAACGGATTGTGGATAGAATTGAAGAAATCACACTGAAGGAATGGGATGATATAAGAAATGAAATAGGATTAGATTGGGTGAAGGTTGATGAAGATTTGAGCAAGATTAGAGGAAATTAGCCTATATTGATTATTGAGGTAGCAATGCCTCGTTTGATGGCTTCTGTAGCTGGAAAATTTAACTATGATGAATCACGGTTCTATAGGATTATTACAAAAATACAAATGCTGTAGGGGATGCAGTCCCGTATGTGGATGGATATGTTGAATTTCCTGATAAAATATTTTTATCCTGGCATAAAGGATATAAATATAGGAAGTTTTTCAGGGGATAGAGAACTTGATAAATTGAGATTAATCGATGAATTGGTGAAAAGGGGATTCAATGCTGAAATACCTGAAGGATATGTGGCACATCACCAAACAAAAAATGGTATTATGCAACTCATAAGAGAAGACATACATAAGCAGTTTACACATGTTGGGGGATATAGTTTATATTGAGGTAATTAAAATGTTGATATCAAAATATGGAAATGGTTCAATTGAACAAGTTGAGGAATTTGAAAATAAATATGGAATAAAATTAGATGAAGAATATCGTGTTTTTTTAATTAAATATAACGGAGGCGATACACCACTCACTACAGTAAAGAGAGGAAAACGTAAAGAAGATTTAAGATATCTCTACGGAATGAAAACCAAAAGAAGTTCCGAAAAAGAATTTGAATACTTTGATTGGAAAAAGAGTCAATGTATACCTATAGGAGAAGATTGTTTTGGAAATTATTTTGCTATTGGAATAACAGAAGAAAACAAGGGTGTAATTTATTTTTGTGATCATGAAAGAGGGTTTAAAAAGATAAAAATAGCAGATTCATTTGGAATGTTTATTAGTAATTGTAATAGCAAAGTTTTAGATGAAAGTTTTAAAAGAACACCAGAAGAAAGAGAAGAATTTGTTATTGCTAATGGATATGGTGATGAAATAAATGATAGTATGAGAAAAGCATGGAAAGAGCAATATGAAAAATATAAAAATATTGTACAGGAAGAAGTAATATTATAATAAAGATTGACATTTTCACATCAGAACAATGAGTTTTAACGCAAAAATACAACTGTCCGTTATTAATCTCAAGCCATCCTTTAGAATAATAATCATATAAAAATATACTTAATAAAAGAAAAATTTGTTTTAAAAAGTACTCTCTTGTGTTAAAGTATAAAAAGGAGTATTTTTCAGACAAGTGTCTGAATTTAATATAAGGAGGTATATTTTTAATGTTTACATTTGATGAAGTTAAGAACGTTGATCCTGAAGTTGCAGCTGCAATACAGCAGGAGAATGACAGACAGCAGTCACACTTAGAGCTTATTGCTTCTGAGAACATTGTTAGTAAGGCAGTTATGGCAGCAATGGGAAGTCAGCTCACAAATAAATATGCTGAGGGATATCCAGGAAAGAGATACTACGGTGGTTGTGAGTACGTTGATATCGTAGAGACACTTGCTATCGAGAGAGCAAAGAAGCTTTTTGGTTGTACTTACGCAAACGTTCAGCCACATTCAGGAGCTCAGGCAAATATGGCTGTATTCTTCGCATTAGTTAAACCAGGTGATACAGTTATGGGTATGAGTCTTGATGCAGGTGGACATCTTACACACGGAAGTAAGGTTAACATGTCAGGAACATACTTCAACATCGTTCCTTACGGAGTAAACGAAGAAGGATTCATCGATTATGATGAAGTATTAAAGCTTGCTAAGGAGTGCAAACCAAAACTTATCGTTTGTGGTGCCAGTGCATATCCAAGAGCAATTGATTTCAAGAAATTCAGAGAAATCGCTGACGAAGTTGGCGCATTCTTAATGGTAGATATGGCTCACATTGCAGGTTTAGTTGCAGGTGGTAAGCACATGAGCCCAATTCCATATGCTCACGTTACTACAACAACTACACATAAGACACTTAGAGGACCAAGAGGTGGTCTTATCCTTTCAAGTGAAGAATTTGCAACAGAGCACAAGCTTAACAAAGCTATTTTCCCTGGAATTCAGGGTGGCCCTCTTATGCATGTTATCGCTGGTAAGGCAGTATGTTTCAAAGAGGCATTAGAGCCAAGCTTCAAAGAGTATGCAGCAAACATCGTAGACAATGCACAGAGCTTCTCAAAGGCATTAGTTGAGAGAGGGTTTGATTTAGTTTCAGGAGGAACAGACAATCATCTTATGCTTCTTGACCTTAGAAGCAAAAACATCACAGGTAAGGAATTTGAAATCGCTCTTGATGCAGCAAACATTACATGTAACAAGAATGCTATTCCAAATGACCCACAGAAGCCTGGTATCACATCAGGTGTAAGACTTGGAACACCTGCTGTTACAACAAGAGGTCTTAATACAGAGGATATGGTTCAGGTAGCTGAGGCTATGACACTTATCGCTGATGATGCTGCAGCAAACACAGAAAAGGCTAAAGCAATCGTTAAGACACTTACAGATAAGTATCCATTATATGTTTAATCATTATCTCCGTCAGATAAGAAACCACTTTTGAGAGTAGTGAGTCATTGACAAACTTGCATCAGTGGAAGTAATTATAAACAGTAATTTTTGACATGAGTTAATAAAGGATAAATATATGAAAAGAAGAATAATTGCTTTGGCAGTAGGGATGACACTTGTATGTAGTGTTGGAACAACAGGCTGCACAAAGAAAGACAAAGAAGGAACAAAAATTACTTCAGAGTCAAAAGAAAACAAAAAATCAAATGTCAATATTGTGAAGAGGGTATACAAAGAATACACTGAGGACGAGATGGGGCTGTGGGAGAGTGACGGTTTCACTTACCAGTACAAAAAAGACCTAAAAGGAAATGTTCCTGATACTGATGAAGAAATCACATTTGTGATTCTTACCAATGATGATTCAGTAACTTTTGAACAGGTATTTAACAGCATGTACTCATCGAATCAGGACGACAGACTTGATGATAGTATGACATTGGTTGTTGAAATTAAATAGTTACAATTATTTTTAATAAATAAAAGTCTGAAATCCCAAAAAGATTTCAGGCTTTTATTGTTTCATAATTGAATAATGTTTGGCAAATATGGCAATGATATCTGTAAATGGAGGTGCTTATGTTAAACAATGATTCAATTAAACTATTAAGAGAATGTGATGCAGGAATAATAATGGGGATTAATTCACTGAGTGATGTTACAGATGACATTAAAAGTGTAGAACTGTCAGATCTTATTGAAGACAGCATTAGAACTCATAAGCTGTTAAAGCAAAAAGTCGAGAAATTGCTTGATGAGAACTGTGATGATGGAAAAATGCCAAATCCAATTGCAGAGACCATGTCCTGGATGAAGACTAATATCAAACTTATGACTGACAATTCAGATGCAACTATTGCAGATGTGTTAACTGATGGGTGTAATATGGGAGTAAAATCCATTAGCAGATATATTAATCAGTATAGCAATGCAGAAGCCGAGGCTGTAAGTATTGCTAAGAACCTGAGAGATATCGAGGAAGAACTTGAGATAGAACTGAGAGAATATTTATGAACAGTAAAAGCGTCAGAAATAATTAAACGAGTAGTGTGGCGCGGAAGACAAATAAAGGGATAGTTTGAAACAACAGATAGTTAAAAAGAGGACGAAAACATTCGTTGTGAAAAAAGGTACATTACGGATGTCTTCGTCCTATTTATGTAATATAGAATAACTTATTCATTGAATACTTTCTTAATTGTATCAAGTTTTGAAGTGATTGACATAAACAACATATCAAGAAGAGTGATTGCAACCATTGACTCAACAACAACAACGGCTCTTGGAACGATGATCGGATCGTGTCTTCCGTGAATTTCAACAGGGACATTCTCCAAAGATTTGTTCACTGTGTTCTGAGTGCTGGCAATTGAAGGAGTAGGTTTTATTGCTGCACGGAGAATAATCTGTGAACCATCACTTATTCCTCCAAGTATTCCTCCTGCGTGATTGCTTGTCTTTGAAATAAATCCGTTTTCTGATTTAAAACCGTCGTTGTCCGTCAAACCGGTAGATGTTGCAACGGCAAATCCATCACCAAACTCAATACCTTTAACTGCACCGATTGACATTACAGCTTTTGCAAGGTTGGCGTCAAGTTTGTCAAATACAGGCTCGCCTACACCTGCAGGCATACCCTCAACCAAACATTCAATAATGCCACCCACAGAATTCTTTTCAGCCATTTTCTCTTTGAGAAGTGACTCAGCTTTTGAAGCAGCGTCAGCGTCAGGCATGTACAATGGATTCTTCATAATTTCATTTTTGTCAAATCTGTTGTAATCTATTTCTACATCACCGATTGATTTTGAATATGTAAGAATAGTAATACCGAGCTCTGATAAAAGTTTTGAAGCGATTGCTCCTGCGGCAACTCGCCCGATAGTCTCACGGCCTGAGGAACGTCCGCCTCCTCTGTAATCTCTGAAACCGTATTTCATGTCAAAAGTGTAATCAGCGTGCCCCGGTCTGTAGATTTCTGAGATAGCCGAATAATCTTTTGAACGCTGACTTTTGTTATATACAAGCATTGAAATAGGAGTGCCGGTAGTCTTTCCCTCGAATACACCGGATAATATCTCAACGCAGTCATCTTCATTTCTTGGAGTGGTGTAAGAAGACTGTCCCGGTTTTCTTCTGTTTAAAAACAACTGTATGTCTTCTTCGCAAAGTGAAAGACCTGCAGGACATCCGTCAACAACAACGCCCAAAGCCTTTCCGTGAGACTCTCCCCAAGTAGATATTTTAAATATATTTCCAAAATTAGAACCTGCCATATATAAATACCATTATTCCTTTCGTTTTATGCTGGTAAGATAATGAAAAATGATTTATAAACTCATAATCGTTATTATCGAGAATAAGTATAACAATTATTGAAAATATGTGCAATCAGAAAAAATGAACTCATTTTTAAAGGATTTAGGAAGGTCGAAATGACGGCATTATAAAGTGAATTGTTGCTTTAATATATTGAAGAAGCCATAGTTATAGTGTATAATTCTAGTTGCTTGTGCTTAGTGATACTATACTAAATTATTAATTGACAAATAAAATGCAAAGGTAGATAGAATGTATAAAGTTTTAAAAACAGACGGAAAAGCTAAAAGAGCAGAATTTCATACAGTACACGGTGTTGTTCAGACTCCGGTATTCATGAATGTTGGAACGGCTGCAGCTATCAAGGGTGCAGTATCCACAACTGACTTGCAAGAGTTGAAAACACAGATTGAATTGTCAAACACATATCATCTTCATGTTAGACCGGGAGATAAGATAGTAAAGCAGTTAGGCGGACTCCACAAGTTTATGAACTGGGATAAACCTATACTTACCGATTCAGGCGGATTTCAGGTATTTTCCCTTGCGGGGCTTAGAAAGATAAAAGAAGAAGGAGTATTCTTTAACTCTCATGTTGATGGAAGAAAGATATTCATGGGACCTGAGGAGAGTATGCAGATTCAGTCAAATCTTGCTTCAACTATAGCCATGGCATTTGATGAATGCCCTTCAAGTGTTGCTCGGGTTGACTATATTAAACAGTCAGTAGAGAGAACAACCAGATGGCTTGAGAGATGCAAGAATGAAATGAACAGACTTAACAGTCTCGAGGATACTATCAACAGACAGCAGATGCTGTTTGGAATCAATCAGGGCGGAGTATATGAAGATATCAGAATAGAGCATGCAAAAGAGATAGCAAAGTTTGATCTTGACGGATATGCTTTGGGAGGACTGGCAGTAGGTGAGAGTCATGAGGATATGTATCGAATCATAGAGGCTACAGTTCCGTATCTGCCACAGGATAAACCTACATATCTGATGGGAGTAGGAACACCTGCTAACATTTTGGAGGCTGTTGACAGAGGTATAGATTTCTTTGACTGTGTATATCCTACCAGAAACGGCCGTCATGGGCATGTTTACACAAATCATGGAAAACTGAATCTGTTCAATGCAAAATATGAATTGGATTCAAAACCAATTGAAGAGGGATGCGGTTGCCCTGCCTGCAGAAATTATAGCAGAGCATATATTCGTCATCTGTTAAAAGCAAAAGAAATGCTTGGTATGAGATTGTGCGTGTTGCATAATTTATACTTTTATAATACAATGATGGAGGAAATCAGAGACGCTATTGATGCCGGAAGATACAAAGAGTATAAGGCACAGAAACTGGCGGGCTTTGAGGAGAATAATTAATTGATTTATAAATTGATTAATTTTAGGCATATATATATATCAGGAGGAAAAAATGTTTAATTTAGGAATGATTATTGCAGACGCAGCTGCCGGCCAGAGTGCGCAGGCATCAGGATCGGTTAGTGTTATTTTTGGTGTTGTTTATGTAATTATAATTCTTGGTTTTATGTATTTTGTAATGTTGAAGCCACAGAAGAAGCAGGAGAGAGAAAGACAGGAAATTGTCAACTCAGTTGAGGTTGGAGACAGTGTCCTTACAACAGCCGGATTCTACGGTGTTGTAATAGATGTAACAGAGGATATGGCTATTGTGGAATTTGGAAATAACAAAAATTGCCGTATTCCAATGCAGAAATCAGCTATTGTTGAAGTTGAGAAAGCAGAATAAGATATTTATTAATAGAAATTGAATTATAAAGCTTTTTAAATAAGAATAATATTATCATAAATAATCAGATATCAAGAATTGGCTAAGTGAGAAAGAGTATGATAATTACTGACCATATTTGGAGGTAATGATCATACTCTTTCTCGCTTTTTGTTATTAACGTTTTCTATTTGTGACCTTGTAATATGCTGAGTCTGCTTTGCTCAAAAAAGGTTGAAATATGACGTGAAATGAGATAAGATAATTAGTAATGTGGCTTACTATAGTTATTTTTATTGCAGTAAGTCAGAACAAATAAGTAGAAAAGAGGGCTAGATATGGATTTTAAAGTAGCAGTTATTCCGGGTGATTACATAGGTCCTGAAATAGTTGAGCAGGCACAAAAAGTTCTTGATCATGTCGGCAAGAAGTTTGGACACAGTTTCAATTATGTTGAAGTCGATATGGGTGGAGTTTCAATTGACAAACACGGAGTTCCTTTGACAGATGAAGCACTTGAGACAGCAAAATCAAGCGATGCAGTGTTGATGGGATCAATCGGCGGAAGAGTCGGAGTTGACAGCTGGTATCAGTTGCCACCGCATTTGAGACCTGAGGCAGGACTTCTTGCAATCAGAAAAGGACTTGGATTATATGCTAATTTGAGACCGGCTTACTTATATAAAGAATTAAACAGTGCATGTCCACTTAAAGAAAGCGTCGCAGAGGCGGGCTTTGATATGATTATCGTAAGAGAACTTACAGGTGGATTGTACTTCGGAGAGAGAAAGACAGAAGAGATTGACGGTGTTATGACAGCCATCGATACTCTTAAGTATACAGAAGATGAGATTAGAAGAATCGCCATTAAGGGGTTCGAAATCGCAATGAAGAGAAGAAAACACGTTATTAGTGTTGATAAAGCTAATGTTCTTGACTCATCAAGATTATGGAGAAAGATTGTTGAAGAAGTAGCAAAGGATTATCCTGAAGTTACACTTGAGCATATGCTTGTTGATAACTGTGCAATGCAGCTTGTCAAAGATCCGGCTCAGTTTGATGTTGTTATTACTGAGAATATGTTCGGAGACATCTTATCAGATGAAGCAAGTATGATTACAGGCTCAATCGGAATGCTTTCGTCAGCAAGTCTTGGAGCTGGTAAGTTTGGCTTGTATGAGCCAAGCCATGGTTCAGCACCTGATATCGCAGGACAGAACAAGGCTAATCCGATAGCAACTATTCTTTCTGCAGCAATGATGCTTAGATATTCATTTGACCTTGACAAAGAGGCTGATGCAATAGAAGCTGCAGTTCAGAAAGTTTTAGAGGACAATATCAGAACAGTTGATATTATGTCTGAGGGAATGCAGTTAGTCGGATGCAAAGAGATGGGCGACTGTATTTGCGATAGGATTTAACTAATTAATTATCAATCAGTATATAAAATACGTGACTATATTTAGGAGGAATTATTATGAAGAGTGATTCAGTTACAAAGGGGATGCAACAGGCACCTCACAGATCGCTGTTTAATGCGTTAGGACTTACAGAAGAAGAACTTAGCAGACCATTGGTTGGTATTGTAAGTTCTTATAATGAGATTGTTCCGGGTCATATGAACCTCGACAAGATTGTAAATGCTGTAAAGCAGGGTGTTGCCATGGCAGGTGGTACACCAATCGTTTTCCCTGCAATTGCTGTTTGTGACGGTATTGCAATGGGACACATCGGTATGAAATATTCTCTTGTAACAAGAGATCTTATAGCGGATTCAACAGAGGCTATGGCTATTGCACATGCATTTGATGCTTTGGTTATGGTTCCAAACTGTGATAAGAACGTTCCGGGATTGCTGATGGCAGCCGCAAGAGTAAATGTACCAACTGTATTTGTTTCAGGAGGTCCAATGCTTGCAGGTCACGTTCACGGACAGAAGAGAAGTCTTTCAAGTATGTTTGAAGCGGTTGGTTCATACGCTGCAGGAACAATGACAGAAGACGATGTTAAGGAATTTGAGGCTAAGGTATGTCCTACATGCGGATCATGTTCAGGTATGTACACGGCCAATTCAATGAACTGTCTTACAGAGGCACTTGGTATGGGACTTCCTGGTAATGGAACAATTCCTGCTGTTTACTCTGAGAGAATCAAACTTGCAAAACATGCAGGTATGGCAGTAATGGAGATGGTTAAGAAAAATATCAGACCAAGAGATATTATGACAAAGGAAGCTATCCTTAATGCACTTACTGTAGATATGGCACTTGGATGCTCAACAAACAGTATGCTTCATCTTCCGGCTATTGCTCATGAAGTTGGATTTGATTTTGATATTGCATTTGCAAATGATATCAGTGAAAAGACACCTAACCTTTGTCACCTTGCACCGGCAGGTCCTACTTATATGGAAGATCTCAATGAAGCAGGTGGTGTGTATGCTGTTATGAATGAACTTGCAGATCTTGGATTACTCAATCTTGACTGTATGACAGTAACAGGAAACACAATGGGTGAGAATATAAAAGGATGTATCAACAAGAATCCTGAGGTTATCAGACCACTTGACAATCCATACAGTAAGACAGGAGGTCTTGCAGTATTAAAAGGAAATCTTGCACCGGACGGATCAGTTGTTAAGCGTTCAGCAGTAGTAGATGAGATGATGGTTCATGAAGGACCTGCAAGAGTTTTCGAGTGCGAAGAAGATGCAATCGCAGCTATCAAGGGTGGAAAGATTGTGGCAGGCGATGTTGTTGTTATCAGATACGAGGGACCAAAGGGTGGCCCTGGTATGAGAGAGATGCTCAATCCTACATCAGCAATTGCAGGTATGGGACTTGGATCATCAGTAGCACTTATCACTGACGGACGTTTCTCAGGCGCATCAAGAGGAGCGTCGATTGGTCATGTTTCTCCGGAAGCAGCCGTAGGTGGACCAATTGCACTTGTTGAGGAAGGCGATATCATTAAGATTAATATTCCGGAAATGAAATTAGACTTAGATGTTTCAGATGAAGAATTAGAAGCAAGACGTGCAAAATGGCAGCCAAGAGAGCCAAAAGTTACAACAGGTTATCTTGCAAGATATGCTTCTATGGTTACATCCGGAAACAGAGGAGCTATTCTTGAAATAAAAAAATAAACCGAAAAGGGGAGATATAAAATGCAGTTAACAGGTTCAGAAATCGTAGTAGAATGTTTAAAAGAACAGGGTGTTGATACTATTTTCGGATACCCGGGAGGAACAATCCTCAATATTTATGATGCATTATACAAGCATCAGGATGAGATTACACATATTCTTACTTCACATGAGCAGGGTGCTGCCCATGCTGCAGACGGATATGCAAGAGCAACAGGAAAAGTTGGTGTATGTATGGCAACATCAGGACCGGGTGCAACAAACCTTGTTACAGGTATTGCTACAGCATACATGGATTCTATTCCAATCGTTGCAATTACAGCTAACGTTCCAGTGGGCGGTCTTGGAAAAGATTCTTTCCAGGAAATTGATATCGTTGGAGTTACAATGCCAATCACAAAGCACAACTTCATCGTTAAGGATGTTAATGATTTGGCAGATACAATCAGAAAGGCATTTGTTATTGCAAAATCAGGAAGACCGGGTCCTGTACTTGTAGATATCACAAAAGACGCAACAGCAAACAAGGCTAAGTATGTTCCACAGACTCCTGTAGAAGTTGAGAGAATTACAGAGACAATCAAGGATGAAGATGTTGATACAGTTGTAGACATGATCAATAAAGCAAAGAAACCATTCGTTATCGTTGGTGGTGGTGCTATTGCTTCTGACTGTGCAGACGAGATCAGAGAGTTTGTTGATTTGGTAGACGCTCCTGTATGTGATTCACTTATGGGGAAGGGGGCTATCGAGGGAACAAACCCACGTTACACAGGTATGATTGGTATGCACGGAACAAAGACATCTAACTTTGGTGTTACAGAGAGTGATCTTGTTATCGTTGTTGGTGCAAGATTCAGTGACCGTGTAGTTGGTAATGCAAAGGCATTTGCAAAGAAAGCAAAGATTGTTCACATTGATATTGATGCTGCGGAAATCAACAAGAACGTTAAGGTTGATGCAAGCATTATAGGTGATGCAAAAGAAATTTTAAAGAAATTAAACGCAAAGATTTCAAGACAGGACAACGCTGATTGGATGGCTTATATCGAGAACATGAAAGAGAAGTATCCTTTAGCTTTGGATACAACTAAGCTTACAGGTCCTGCAGTAATTGATACATTATACAAAGTAACAAACGGTGATGCAATCGTTACTACAGACGTAGGACAGCATCAGATGTGGGCTGCTCAGTTCTATCAGTTCAAAGAGCCAAGACAGCTTATCACATCAGGTGGCCTTGGAACTATGGGATACGGTGTTGGAGCATGTATCGGAAGCAAGATGGGTAACAAAGACAAAGTATGTGTAAACATTGCAGGTGACGGATGTTTCAGAATGAACATGAACGAAATTGCAACAGCTACACGTTACAATATTCCTATTATCCAGATTGTAATTAATAACCATGTTCTTGGTATGGTTAGACAGTGGCAGACACTTTTCTACGGAAAGAGATATTCAAATACAATCCTTGATGACGGAGTAGATTTCTGTAAGGTTTCAGAAGGACTTGGTGCAAAGGCTTACAAGTGTACAACACCTGAAGAGTTTGAAGCAGCTATCAAAGATGCTATCAAGTTGAATATCCCATGTGTTATCGAGTGTCAGATTGACCAGGATGACAAGGTATTCCCAATGGTACCTGCAGCACAGCCAATCAGTGAAGCTTTTTCAGAAGAAGATTTAGCTGAAAAAGGATATGAGTGCTAAAATTAATATGTTTAATAGAGCAGTACTTTATTGTACTGCTCATTAATTGAACTACATGTTCATATATATGAGAATGATATTGTAATAAATTATCTGTTTATTATATCAGAATATATGATTCTCAAAAAAATAAATTATAATAATATTTTCATAACAACAGGAGGAAATAAAAAGATGGCTAGAGTATACAATTTCTCAGCAGGTCCGGCAGTATTACCGGAAGAAGTATTAAAAGAAGCAGCAGAAGAGATGCTTGATTACAGAGGAACGGGAATGAGCGTTATGGAGATGTCTCATCGTTCTAAAGCATTCCAGACAATCATTGATGAAGCAGAGCAGGATATCAGAGATCTTATGAATATTCCTGACAACTACAAAGTGTTATTCTTACAGGGTGGTGCTTCACAGCAGTTTGCAGCTGTACCAATGAACCTTAAGAAAAACGGTAAGGCAGCTTACATTGTAACAGGACAGTGGGCAAAGAAAGCAGCTCAGGAAGCTGAAAAATACTTGGATGTTAAGGTTGTTGCATCATCAGCAGATAAGACATTTTCGTATATTCCTGATTGCAGCGATTTAGATATCGATGATGATGTTGACTACGTATATATTTGCGAAAACAACACAATCTATGGTACAAAGTTCCATACACTTCCAAATACAAAAGGACATGAATTGGTAGCAGATCTTTCTTCTTGTTTCTTATCAGAGCCAGTTGATGTTGAGAAATATGGTGTAATCTATGGTGGTGTTCAGAAGAACATCGGACCAGCTGGTGTTGTTATTGCAATTATCAGAGAAGATTTAATTCCTGAAACAGTAGAAGATTATGTTCCTACAATGCTTGCTTGGAAGACACAGGCTGACGCAGGTTCACTTTACAATACACCTCCATGTTATGGAATTTATATTTGTGGTAAGGTATTCAAATGGATCAAGAAGATGGGTGGTCTTGATGCAATGAAGAAACACAACGAGGAAAAAGCTAAGATTCTTTATGATTTCCTTGATCAGAGTGAATTATTCAAGGGAACAGTTGTAAAGGAAGACAGATCACTTATGAACGTTCCTTTTGTTACAGGTGATGCTGATTTAGATGCTAAGTTTGTTGCTGAAGCAAAGGCTGCAGGTCTTGAGAACCTTAAGGGACACAGATCTGTTGGTGGTATGAGAGCTAGTATTTACAATGCTATGCCAATCGAAGGTGTTAAGGCTTTAGTTGAATTTATGAAGAAATTCGAAGCTGAAAATAAATAATAATAATTTATTCTAAATATAATTAATTCAAAAATAATTAATTTTAAAGGAGAATATCATGACAAAGATTAATTGCCTTAATCCAATTTCAGATCTTGGATTAAATTTATTAAACGATAATTATGAAATGACAGACGATTTTGCAAATGCTGATGTTGCTTTAGTAAGAAGTGCTGCAATGCATGATTTAGATTTACCTGAGAGCCTTTTAGCAGTAGCAAGAGCAGGTGCCGGAGTTAATAATATTCCGCTTGATAAATGTGCAGAAAAGGGTATCGTAGTATTCAATACACCAGGTGCAAATGCAAACGGAGTTAAAGAATTAGTTATCTGTGGTATGTTACTCGCAGCAAGAGATGTTATCGGAGGAAACAAATGGGTTGCTGATAACAAAGCTGATGAGAATATTTCAAAGACAATGGAGAAAGCTAAGAAGAATTTCGCAGGTGGAGAGCTTAAGGGTAAGAAACTTGGTGTAATTGGTCTTGGTGCAATCGGTAGATTAGTTGCAAACACAGCTGTTTCACTTGGAATGGATGTATATGGTAACGATCCATTTATGTCAGTTGAGAGTGCGTTAAGCCTCAAGAGAACAGTAAATCTTGTTAAGACAAGAGAAGAAATCTTCAAAGAGTGTGATTACATCACAGTACACACACCATTACTTGATGATACAAAAGAGATGATTAACAAAGATACAATCGCTATGATGAAAGATGGTGTTGTTATTCTTAACTTTGCAAGAGATCTTCTTGTATGTGATGATGATATGGCTGAAGCTCTTAAGAGTGGAAAGGTTAAGAAGTATGTAACAGACTTCCCTAACGCAAAGACAGCAAACATGGAAGGTGTTATTGCTACACCTCACCTTGGTGCTTCTACAGAAGAGTCAGAAGATAACTGTGCTATTATGGCAGTTGAAGAGATTATGGACTTTGTTGAGAACGGAAACGTAATCAACTCAGTTAACTACCCAAGATGTGAACTTGGTGTTTGTGATACTGCATCAAGAATCGCTGTTTGCCACAAGAACGTACCAAACTTTATTGGAAAGTTTGCTACACTTGTTGGAGAAGAAGGTGTTAACGTTGCGAACATGGTTGATAAGTCAAAAGGTGATTTTGCTTACGCAATCCTTGATCTTGATAGCAAGCTTTCAGATGCTGCAGTTGAAAAACTTCAGGCAATAGACAGCGTTATCAGAGTAAGAGTTGTAAAATAATCGCAGATTATTACGATTATCTACCCTCTTCGTCGAATTGTTTCGATGGGGAGGGTGTTTTTATGTAATTTTATTTATTTTATTTAGTTTAATGTGGTACAATGTAAAGGTGAATGATTTGAAAAAATGATAATGGCAAGCGAGTCTTGAAGGACACTTGTTTGGGAGGTAAATTTATGAACAAG
Source organism: Lachnospiraceae bacterium (assembly GCA_016282745.1). GTDB lineage: Bacteria > Bacillota > Clostridia > Lachnospirales > Lachnospiraceae > SIG293. The sequence goes on along the minus strand of JAEELL010000079.1, from coordinate 4,884 downwards.
GAAGCACTAAAGGAAATAAGAAATATCGTGCTTATTGTAGCTATTGTAGTAGTTCTCATTGTATACAGCGGCAATGTTATTACCGCTATCGAAGGAGTGGCAGGAGTATTTACTCCGTTTTTGGCAGGAGTTGCCATTGCTTTTGTATTAAATCTTCCTATGTCTTTTATTGAGACAAAAATTTTTGCTAAATGGCCTAAGGGAAGATTACAAGTTTTAAAGAGAACTCTTGGGATTATATTGGCCATATTATTTATTTGTTTATTAGTTGCTCTTTTATTTGTGGCCGTTATACCGGGAGTGAGAAATACTATTACAGATGTTTCTACCAGATTTCCGGAGTTTTATAATCAGTTAAATGCATACATTGAAGATATTTCAACTAAATATCCGGTGGTAGATTCCTTCATAAAAGAAGATAAGCTTTCGAAATTGGATTTTGAAAAAGTATCCAGTGGCGTTTTATCTGTATTTTCAAATGGAGTGGCAGGAAATATTGTATCATCTACAGTGGGAATGGCTAGTTCAGTCGCTTCATTCTTTGTGAAAGCGTTGACTGCAATTGTATTTGCTATTTATCTTTTAGCAGCAAAAGAGAGAATTATCAGAGGCTTTGCAACTGTACTTAAAACATATCTTCCGAGAAATTATTATGAAGGTATCAGAAAGTTCAATATAGTTCTTGTATATAACTTTAAACGATTTATTGAAGGACAGTGCCTGGAGGCCATTATATTAGGATTAATATTTGCGATTGTACTGTCAATTTTTAAAATGCCTTACGTTATGCTTATATCTATGATGATTGCTTTTACTGCACTTATTCCGGTAGTAGGTGCACTTATAGGTTGTCTGTTTGGATGTGCGCTCATTATTATGGTTTCGCCTATTAAGATGCTTGAGTATATTGTTATCTCAATTATAGTTCAGCAGCTTGAGAATAAGTTTGTATACCCTAGAGTAGTTGGCTCATCAGTTGGACTTCCATCGATTTGGGTGTTTATGGCGGTTATGGTAGGTGGTAGCTTGTGTGGTGTCATTGGAATGATTGTTTTTATACCGTTGACATCGACATTTTATCAGCTTTTGAAAGAAGATGTGAGAAAACGAAGAGAAATTAGTGAAAAAACAGCTGACAACAGCAGAAATAGTAGAAATAATAGAAAACATAATAAGAATAGAAATATTAGTAATTCCGGTAAAAAGGTTCAAAATATTAATCATAATGACAGTAAAGGGAAGGCTAAAAATGATAATCAGATAAATAGCAGTAAAACTACTAAAAATGATAATCAGGTAAACAGTAGTAAGAAATCAAATAACAATCAGAAAAATAGTAGCAACAAAACAAATGGTAATAAGAAAAATAGAAACAATAATTCAAGCAAAAAAGATTAAATTAAAACAAATTGAAATCAAATAAAATGAATTAAAACAAAAAACGATTAGTTAAATGAAAAGAATTAAAATAGTACAAGGATAGGAAAAAGTAGTATGAGTGATAAACTTAAGGTTTTTTCAAAGTATTATCTGACGTTTACAATTTACGGTCTGATAGGATGGATATATGAAGTATTGTGGATGTGGTTTGTAGTACCTCCACGAATGTTTATTAACAGAGGAGTGTTATTTGGACCTGTACTTCCGATATACGGATTTGGAATGTTACTTCTTTTATTTTTGTTAAATGGCATTCTAAAGAAAAAACATACTGTGGATAATAAGTTTTATTTGATATTATCAGCAATTATAGTCACGACATTTATCTACACAACTGCAGTTGAGTATACCGTTTCGCCAAAAATCTATTCCGTAGTTAATTATCTGAAAAATTATGGAATTGGGTTAGTGGTAGTGAATGTGGCAGTTATTGTGTTAGTATATATAATTGAGGATAAAACAAAAAATGAAAAAATAAAAAATCTGGATTTGACAATAGTATTGGTATTTTTACTAATCTGGATAATAACCACCGTTATTGAGTATATATCTCACTTGGTGATTGATAAGTGTTTTCACAAAATGCTGTGGGATTATACATATGATTTTTTGAATGTAAATAAGAGAATAAACTGGGATGCAAGCAGAAATTTTGCTGTCGGTGGAACATTTCTTATTTATGTAGTACAACCCCAAGTTGAGAAATTGCTGGGAAAGATAAAAGAGAAAAACAAAATTATTCTTGCTGTTGTAATAGGAATTATTATGTTAGCGGATTTTGTTATTAATGTTATTTTAAAGTGAAAAGGAGAATAAAAATGTTTATACTTGCAGATGCAACAGAAAAGGAGTTGGAAAATTTACAACAAAGTGTAGATGTAGTAACAGATACAGATAAAATGAGCAAATTTGTATCAGAAATGATAGATAAAGGTATTGCTTTTGGACTTAAACTGATAGCTGTGTTTGTCATATTTATAGTCGGAAGATTTATTATAAGTAAGTTACTCAAGATAGTAGACAGAGCCATGACAAAGAGTTCTATGGATGAGGGAGTTGCGAAGTTTTTGCATTCAACCCTTAATGTAATCTGCTATGTGGTTTTATTAGTTATCCTTTGCAGCAAACTTGGAATTGATACTACATCATTTGCGGCAATCCTGGCATCAGGAGGATTGGCTATTGGTCTTGCTTTTGAGGGAAGCCTTTCTAATTTTGCAGGTGGAATTCTTATTCTTATCATGAAGCCGTTCAAAATTGGAGATTATGTTGAGTCTAACGGAGTTTCCGGCGTTGTTGAAAAGATTGATATTTTCTATACGTCACTCATTACAGTTGACAATAAAGCAGTAAAATTACCTAACGGTACATTGTCTAACAGTGTTCTCACAAATTACTCAATGTTTGGAAAACGAAGAGTAGATGTAGAAGTGGGAGTACATTATGATGATGATTTGCAAAAAGCAAAAAATGTGCTTAACAACGTAATGAACAGTTATAATAATATTCTTAAAGAAGAAGCAAATGCAGTAGTTGTTAAAGAACTGGCTGAGAGTTGTGTTAATCTTGAAATAAGAATGTGGGTTGCCACAGCAGATTACTGGGATGCCAAATTCTATCTCAATGAAAACGCAAAAGAAAAACTTGAGGAAGCAGGAATCACAATTCCTTATAATCAGTTGGATGTGCATTTGATTGAACATAAATAATGTAACTAAGAAACGGATTTTTAGCAAAAGAAGGCAAAATTTATAAAAATTACAAAAAATAATTGCTGTAATTATGAACCGAGAAGCAAGACTGTAACAGTAAAAATTACAGTGAAATAACCATTTAAAAAGCTGTTATCATTGATTGATAACAGCTTTTTTAGTGCGCCTTGCGGCGCACGTCGCTAATGCAATGTCATTAACTTTAGAGTATTTCTTACAAAAATCAAAGTTTTTAATGATGGTAAGGAAGATGATTGTACGAAAAAAATATTTTTGGGCATGCAAAATAGGCAGGAATATACTCCCTGCCTGTTGCAGATATGTATTAGTTGAATTAAGACAATCTATAATTAAAACTCATAACAGAACGATCTTTCTTCTTGCGCCGGATTGCTTTTCTGTTTGGACGAATAGGTGTCAAATATTTAGACAAAAGATTTTTAACTGTTTTGCAGCTAATCTTTCCCTTGATAAACAGTCTAGATGCATGAATTGCTATTGAAAAACTAGATTTATAATCATGTTTTCGTGTTAAGCATTCTAGTTTATGACTACTCATTATTAAAGATACAAAATTATAAAGCAAAAGGTGTGCATATATTTCTTGATAGATTAAATCTGTCTTGCGGGCATGAAAATTTAATAGACCAAGTGGATATTTAAGGTCTCTAAAAGAAGTTTCTATTCCCCAGCGCATAGAGTATAGCTTTTTAATTTCAGAAAGCGGAAATGTTTCGGCAGGTAAATTTGTAAGGATTGTTTCATAGGTATCTTCGCCGAGCTTAATTTTTAGAATTCTAAAAGGAAGATGATAAAACATAAGAACATCGCGCTCACCTGCAGGATTGATGAAAAAATCAAAGTTTTCGGGATGAGATATACGTTTATAGGTGTTTTTATTTTTGTAAAGTTCCCAGTGATCTTTAGTTCTTCCAGCAGACAAATGTAGATTGATAAAAATGTCGTATTCATTGTCTTGTGGCAAATCAAGACCATTAGCTATACCACCGCTACTAGTAGCATTTTTGACTCGAAAAAGGAATTTCCATCCTTTCTCTTGTATGTGAGCAAGTGTATTATAGGATTCGTATCCTCTATCAGCAATAATAAGAGTATCCATAGTGCCTGCATTACGATCAACCATGTCAATGAGAGCCTGGTTTTCATTTGAATTACGACTTTTCTGAATGATGGTATCAACATATATTTTGCCACATACATCGTATAGGGCATTTAAATGTAAAAGGTTATAAGGCCTTTGATCATTTATTCTAGGAAAATAAGAATCTTTGTCTTTAGGATTAGTTGGTACGTGTAAATCAGAACCATCAATAGCTAAAACGCGGTAGTTCTTGTATGTTGCATTAGGATTTGAACTGTTGGTAAAGGATTTGAAGATATCCTCAAAAGCAGTTGGAAGTATTTTAGAACGTTGCTGTACAAATGCAGCTGCAGTTGGAGTAGTATCTGAACAGTTGAAAAAGGATAAGAGTTCGTTGTTTATACTACCTCCAGACATTTGGAGAATTGAGTTAATAATAGTTTTAAAAGAAAGCTTACGCGTTCTGGAGTGGTCAGTTGGATTTTTTACATAAGATGCTTTGTTAAGTAAAATTTGGTCAATAGAATCAAATAAATTTCTACGTAGTGTGTTAGGTTTTAAATATTTCATGCGGTTCCTCCTGTGAAAAAATGAATGTACTTAATCACAAGGGATTTTTTGCTAAGTAAT
>JAEELL010000078.1 GCA_016282745.1 Lachnospiraceae bacterium | reverse complement strand
GGCAAATAGTTCTTACAATAAACTATTCCATAATCTTTAATACACGAAATGAAGAGTGCATACAAAATATTTGCCACAACTGTTCCGCATATCATAATAATGAGTGTCTGTATGACTGTAATAACTAAAATATCTTTTGGGGTTGCACCACATATTGAATAAATTGTAAATTTCTTTTTGAACTTCTTCATCAAATAGTAAGTCATACAAAAAACGTTTGTTATTACAACCGAAAAAATCAACAATATCTGAATAAAACTACTAACAAAATCTTCGGATGTAAAAGGTATATTTTTTTTCACTTTATAATCTTTAACTATTTCACTTATTCTTAACGCTTTTCTTAATTCTCCGGTTCTAATATTTTTTCTGTAATGTACATTTATGTATCTAACATCATAATTATTAATGTAATAAGTCACCGGAACAACATAATTATCATACTCTGTAAATGGAGCAATTCCGGAGATGGAAAATTTATCATTATCACATACTACTTCATTTCCAATTGGAGATACAGCACTATCTAACACTTCCAAACTACATTCAGCCACTATAACGTTTGGTTCTTCAGAATCTATGGAATTTACTTTTCCGACAAGCATACGATTATTCCAACTATAATCATACCCTCCTACAACTTTACACTCTTCCGGATTATCATCCGAAACATATATCGTCATGACGTTATCATCATTAACCTTTATCTTTTTCAGTAATTCTTTAATTTTATCTTTATCCGCATTTTTTTTAATTTCAAAATATACCTTCTCACTTACTTGAGAAGAGTAAAAGTTTTCAAAAAAATACCCGGAATAGAATAATATTCCAAACACAGACAAAGTAATGCCTATAAAGATAACATATAATATCAAACTATTATTTCTTATCAAACCCAATATATTATTAGTGGCTAAATATATCTTTTTCATCTTAAATACCTATTATTTCTTCCAAGTTATCTCACACTGTCAACTTTTAACAGTTCTTCCAACTCCAATTCTGTCAGAACTTTGTTCGCAATCTCTTTTGCATCATACTTTTCTGCATCCAACTTCACTTTTATATTAATTGTATTTGCAGTGCCGCCCTCATCTGTTATCTCTCCAACCTTTGATAGCGCATCACAAATTTTTTCTGATGTCTCCATATATGAATTCTCATATAGATCTCTTTTGGCTCCATCCAAAATATAACTGTAATTAATTGTAAATTCTTTTACAGTATCTGCTGTTGTCTCTTCAGCCGTTTCTCCTTTTGTATCATCTATATCTTCATTTGCTGCCTCTGTTGTCACACTCACTTTTGAATTGTTATTAACCGGCATAAATTTATTTTTTATATCTGAAAATTTACAACCTATAAGCAACACCATCGAACTTACAACAACCAAGCCTACCACAAATATTTTTTTCATTACTGTACCTCTCATTCTTTAGGATCTTAATTTATTTTCTCCAACAACTTATTATACAACTCTTTTGTCGATGTTTCATCCTTTTCATTTATAACAAGGATATCATCACCAATTGTAATGACTATGCACGAATCACAGGATGAATATGTGTATCTGGTATAATAACCAAACTCACCATTTTTGAATTCTCCCATTGAGAGTGACAGAGTACCGTATCCGTTTGTTCTGGATCCATAGGAACCCTTTTCCCTGTATTCAATGTTTGTAATCTCATCATATTTTACAGAATAATCAGCCCAAAATGTTGCATCAATTTTCAACGAATCTTTTCCCGGTTCCACTGTGTATTTTCCCACAAGTAATGTGAAAGCTACAAATACTAAAACAAATATTGTTATTACACTTCCCACTTTTCCGTATTTGCTACCTTTTACATAGTTTTTAAAATCATCCGGCGATGCGGTTCCATTTCTTAATTGTTTTCTGTGATACAAATATGAATAAACAATTGGAATAACAGCCATCAATGATATCGCAACAATTATAATAATCATGCCTGCTGATTCCGGCAAAAACATAGCAGCTACCACAACCAATCCAAACACTACCCAAACCTTTCCCGCAAGGCGATGTGTCACATTCCAGTTTTCTTCATTTCCAAGCGTCCATGTAAGTCTGATTCCAATCGTACTGTTTTGTCTGCATTTAGGTAAATAATTACCTATTATTACAAAAACAAATCCAAACAGGTAAAATAATTTCAATTTCATTTCAAGCACTGAGGAATACATGATTCCTGAAACAACTATGGAAATAGCCGGTGCAATACATATTATAAGATTCATAACTTTTGGATTTTGGTTTCTGTTCTCTGAATCAAAATTTGTTATCAAAATACAAAACCAGTGTGCAATCAGGGAGATAATCGGAATTGTAAATATCCCCATCTGTTTGCTTGTGAAACCATCCACTTTTCCATTTATATCCCAATGTGAAGGCATTGAATCAGGTAATTTATCCCACATAACCAATCCGTACACTATCGGCAATAAAATTATCAATGAGCTAATCAACAATTTAAATTTATTTTCTTTAATCATTTTAATCATCTTTTTCTTTCCCCTTTAATTCACTAAGCCATAACATTATCTCTTCCAACACGGAAGCGTTCAATTCATAGTATATGAACTTTCCCTCCCTGGTATCTCTTATCAGATCTGCATCTTTAAGAACTGACAGATGTCTTGAAATGCTGGCGCCGGTTACCGGAAATTTATCTACTATTTCACCGGCTGACATTCTGCCTTCTTTCAACATTGTTAATATTTCTCTTCTGATAGGATCCGAGAGCGCTTTTAGAGTGTTTTGCAACGCCATTAGAATCCCTCCTCCTCATTCATTTAACATTTAACCTAATTGTTAAATATAATATAACATTTTTTTCCTTTCGTTTGCAAGAACATTTTCCAACAATAAAAACAAATAATTTTTCCACGTTGCAAAAAAAAGAAACATCCTTGTATCAGTAAACACTAATACTTTGGATGTTTCCCTTTTCCTTTTTATCACCTTACTATTCAGGATTTTTTTCATACCAGTTATTATTCCAACCATACTGTACTCTATGTGCAAGATAAAACTTATTGTCGATTTCAAGTCTGTTTAATATATTATCATACAGATAATTATGAGCAGTGAAATTTGTCGATGAGCTGGTTGTATAGAAATAGTGCGCCACCTCCGCAATAGACATTTTTGCCGTATCATCGCCATAGATGACAGTTCCATCAGTTGCCACTACAAATGCTCTGACATATAATGAATTTTGCTTTATATTATCACCGCCTGTCATTGTAACCACATATTCAGACATCCCATTCTTGTTCGAAATAACTGCATTCTCTGTTGCTACATAACCATATGTATTATTATTTCCTTTTATATCATTTATCAGTCCCGTATACACACCGTTACCATCTGTAGTCAAACTAAGCTTTGTATAGTCTTTACTTAATTCATTAAACGTATAATCCCCTGTTTCATTGTAATCACGCACATATATTATTCCAAGACCTGCAACTGTATAATTAGTTCCATTACTTGTGACAATGCTGCCAACTGATGGTGCCTTACATATTGTTCTGAATGCAACGTCAGGATCTCCACTCTCCGTTACTCCGTTTGTCTTTATTTGAAATCCTTCAATCCCCGTCTGCACTGATGTCTTAAAAGATGGTTTTACATAAAATTTTGATGAAGATATCTTTTCTGAGTTTTGGTAGTTTGCACGCACTTGCACCTCAACCGTATGATAGCCCGGAGTCATAGATATTGTAGCCTTGCCACAAGGTCTTGACAATTCAAAATAATCAAAGTTGATAAAGTATCCTTCTCCTGAATAATTATCAAAAATTCCATCGAGTCTCAAAAAATGCTTTCCGGTTATGCGTTCGGACAATTCAAAACTTTGTACTGTATAATCATCCCACGTATGATTAGTTGTCGCATTCAGTCTGAAAGTATCTTTCAACCCGGAATCATTATAATTATCCAGATACATCTTCATAATCTGTCCATATTCTCCCACTTTTGAATAGCAGAAACTTATATCTGTATATCCCCCCGCAGTAAAATCCATATTATTATAAGATACATATTTAGGGCTTCTTTTTCCGCTATCTTCACTTTCAATCCAGGCTCCCCCCAAGTTAATTCCACCACTTCTGTTATTATTTCTATCCATACTGCCATAACTGTTGGAATTGTTAGCCTCCGCCTCCACTCTCTTAGTATCAGTATATATATCAGATTGATTAATTGTCACATTTTGTACACCGTCAACAAAAATTTTATATTTGGCACTAGACGGCATGTTTTTTTCGGGATAAAAGTACACATCCGCCGTATCTGTTCCCGGGACTACCTCTACAGCCACAACGGGACTGGTAGCTCCCTCTACTTTTTTATCTCTTATGATACTGACACATAAACACAAAGCAAATATTATCCCAATATGCTTTAGCATTTTGTTATTTTTCTTCATCAAACCACACTCCTTATGGAATAAAATTATATTGCAAATCTTCTTTTACTGTATCGGAAACAAATCATCCACATCAGTTTCCTGCTGAGACAGTAAATCCCACTCTTTATCATCTCCATCGCCAAAATCTGAGCCAAAATCTGTCATTAATACTTCCCGACTGTCAAATTTAATCAATTCAATTTCAGGATAATCATATTTTTTTTTCATAATACCGTCCTCTCTCATTCGGTATCATATTCTTTATACCGATAATAGTTCCACCCATACTCTGTTTTTGGATAATATCCATGACATCCATATTCTTCAGTGTGGTTATATATCCAATCACTAAGTTTAGTTTCTGAAGTCCCCGTCACACTCTTTAACTTATTGAGCAGCGAGTTTTCATCTGTACTTACCGGACTAAATGTGACTCGATCCTTATAAGTATATGTTTTCTGACATCTCACATAATCATTTATATCATGATTTACAGCATTTACCGCTGCATAGTCTACATGTTCTCTACTGGTAATTCCCAATGCTTTCATCATAGCAGTACAGATGGAAACCCTATTATTATTCATAGTTACCACATTCAATATGTCATTATACAAATAATTATGACCTCCTATTGTTGGCATCTTTTGATTTTCGTACAAATTCTGTGCTATCTCATACATATCAGCATAGAATATTTTATCTCCGTATCTGATTTCTCCATTATCCAACTTTGCGTAAGCTCTGAATAAAAATCCCTTTTGAATTGAATCATAGGAATACTTTTTTAATATCAGAGTAAGTGCAAAATAATCATATAAATGATCTGTCTGATATGTAGTCGTATAAGAATTATATACACCTGCTTCTGTAGCCTCATGATAATAAACATTCTCATCATCAACATTTTCAAGTACCAATGTTTCACTATAAGGCTTGGCTGCTCCTTCTGCAAAGGCGAAGATTGTGCCAAATTTAACTGTATTATGTCGTTGTCCATCCTTGCCAGTGAGTACTTTTCCCGCTCTTGATACTACTCTAAATGATGGATTGAATTCTGAGACAGCACCTTCATTTTTATTTGAGTTCATCTGAAATCCCTGAACTTCAACTTCATCTGATTTCAAAGTCATTACCTCAATCACATTAGAAGACTCACTCTGTCCATATGAATTTACTGCACGCACCCTGTAATAATACTTCTGTCCGTCTGAAAGTCCTGTTACATCTACGTTATTCACATCTCCTAAATCTCTGTTAATGTAGCCTGGTACAAATTGAGATGAGTCCAAAAATGTTGGATCCGTGGAAACATCTATAACATATGATGTTGCACTATCAGTCTTATTCCAATTAGCTGTAAATGAATCATCCCATATATTAGTTGCCGGCGTTGCCACTACCGCAAGTGGTGCATATTGATTAATATTCCCGGTAACGGCGTATATTCCACAATATAATCCATCAACATTACTGT
>JAEELL010000077.1 GCA_016282745.1 Lachnospiraceae bacterium | reverse complement strand
TGAGATTCGCCAATTATCCGTAATCTTAGGAAGATCCCCTATTGCATCCAGCACAGTAGTACATGGTTTAAGATCATCTTTATATTCCGATTGCTGATCATAGTAATGTGTATGCTTTGGGTACAAAAACTCCTTTCCAGCTTTTTTATGCGCCACAAGCATCATTCTCCTTCTTGTCTGTGGTACTCCATAATAAACTGCATTGACAACTTGAACCGGTTTTACAACTTCGTAAATTCCTTCTCCGTTTCCATTTTCATCTTTTCCAATATTTTCAATAATACTTACAGCTGTATTAAAAATTTTTCCCTTATACTTAGTAATAAAATTCGGGACATTTTCTATCACAAAAATTTCCGGTCTAAAATAATCAACATATTTAAGGTATTCCAAAAACAACTGATTTCTTGGATCCTCGGAGACCGGTTTGCCCGTAACTGAACGTATTTTTGCATCTCCTATAGTTGAGAACGTCGGGCAAGGAGGCCCACCAATAATGACGTCAACGTGATTTGTTCCAATAATTTCCGCAAATTTCTGTGGCGGAATTTCTCTTATATCTCCAAAAATGGTCTTTGATTTTTTATGGTTTAATTGATGTGTTTTTGCAATGACTTCTTTCAATTCAATACCACCAATACACTCAAAGCCAGCCAATTCTAAGCCCTTCGAAAAGCCTCCGGCTCCACAAAATAAGTCAATAAATTTATATGGCATAAAATTATAATCCTTTACTTCTTTTTTCAATGTCGTCTAAATATTTGCGCAAAGTACTCGCAAATGTTTCCGCCATTAGAGGCGGAACTGCATTTCCGACTTGCTTATATTGATCAGTCCTCGACCCTTCAAAAACAAAATCATCAGGGAAAGACTGAATACGCGCTGCTTCTCTTACTGTAAAAGTTCTAGCTTGTTCAGGATCTGGATGAATAAAAAGGTTACCATCTTTATACAGATGGGCAACAACAGTTTTTCCTGGCTTATCAGCTTCTTGTACAGTATATCTGTTACCAAAATGTTTTGGATCATGATGAATAAGATCTGGCCTAACCTTTTGCAAGTCTTTAAGTTGCCAATTCTTATGCTCGCTAAGAATTCTATAGCGTTCACGATCAGCTTCATTATGATTTCGAGCAACATGGTTATAAACAATACCACTGCCATTTATGACCTTGCTCAAATAATCGTTTGCAGCTTTTCTAGGTTTTACTTTTTGTATCTCATCACCCTCACCCGGATTAAGTTTAGGTAAATCAGAAATAGCTTCACCCACCGTTACATAGTTAGGCTTATCATCATCTTTATCTGAATGACTCTTAGGAATGCTCTTGTATATATCTTGAACATCAATATAGTCAATGTCCTTCCGAACGCCAATAATTATCACTCTCTCCCTTATTTGCGGAACACCATAATCCGCAGCGTTCAACAATAATGTTTTGGGATCAGAAACAATATTATAGGTTTTACTCATTTCCCTAACTATAATATCGAAAATGCGAACCCCCTTAGGCTTAGCGGTAAGTAACCCTTTGACATTTTCAAAAATAAACATCTTGGGCTTATAATGATTAAGCACTTGAAGATAATTCTCGAATAAATAATTCCTCGGGTCATTGCTCATACCATTAGGATCTTGTGCTCTACCTACGCTTGAAAAGGCCTGACAAGGAGGGCCTCCAATGATAATATCCACCGGCTCGTGAATCCGCTTGTCCATGTCCATCAACAGACCATCTCTGGTAATATCATCGCACATAACGGCATCCTCTATTTCAGAATCAGAATAGCCATAATGTTTCATTCTTGTTCGTAATGTTTTGCAGGCCACCTCGTCTATTTCAAGATGTAGTAAAGCCTTATATCCATCCCTATAGAAGCCTTCACTAAGACCACCACAACCCGCAAACAAATCTATAAAGCGATACTCTTTTTTTCCCATATTTAATTTCCATCCTCATCCAAAAAACTCGCAATATCACCCAAATCGCAGCCTAAAGATTCACATATTTTTTCTAAAACCTCTAGTGAAACAATCTCATTTTTCCCTAATTTAGCTAATGTACTAGTACTTATACCTGCGGCTTCTCTAAGTTCACTTTTATTCATTTTTAAATCTACTAGTTTGTGCCAGAGTCGGTTATAGCTTATCATTTCTTTTTCCTCTCGATAGGTGAAAAAACACAATAATACAATGTAAAGTATAACTCTTTTTCACCAACTGGTCAAACTAAATATTTGACTGGTCAAATATTATGTATGCAGATTGATATCGCTCTCCTTTCAAAAAAAATACTATTTCACATATTCTATTATTCACATTTTCTGTCCGTTAAAACGGACTCGTAACAAAGTTTTTTCATCGAAAAATGTTTTTTTAAATCGTAATGTGAAATTTTAAATTCCGCCACTTTTATCTCAAAATCACCAAAAACGGAATTTACTCTTGCACATAGTTTTTGATACTATATTCATGGTTATCTGTCTGTCAGAAAGGATAAACATGAATAAAAACAAAAACAT
>JAEELL010000076.1 GCA_016282745.1 Lachnospiraceae bacterium | reverse complement strand
CGCATTATATGAATGTTTTCTCAAAACAGTTCGACAATGCTTGAAGGATTATCTTCAAAATAAGCATGATTCTCGTTCGCACAAATTCGTGAGTTTTCTTGATGAAAACTCACTCAGCTTGTGCTAAAAATCGAGGAACTGAAATCCTCGGTTTTTAACTTCGAATCATTCTTCTTTTATCAGAATCCTTCTAAGCTTGTCTCAATTGTTATTTCGAAATCCATTCATATAATTGCTCCTCTTGTTATTTTTGAAAGCATCTGTAATTCACATTTCAAAAGTATACTTTATGAAAAAATAATTGATAGAAATAAGGAGTAACAATGGCAGGCAGTAAGAATTATGATGCGAATTCCATAGCGGTTCTTGAGGGGCTTGAAGCGGTCAGAAAAAGACCGGGAATGTACATTGGAAGTGTTGGAACAAAAGGATTAAATCATTTGATATATGAGATTGTTGACAACTCAGTTGACGAACATCTTGCAGGACATTGTAGTGAGATTAAAGTTACATTGGAGAAAGACGGTTCTGCGACTATTGAGGATAACGGTCGTGGTATTCCGGTTGGTATCAATGAAAAGACAGGGCTTACAGCAGTTGAGATGGTATTTACTATTCTCCATGCCGGAGGTAAGTTCGGCGGTGGCGGATACAAGATTTCAGGAGGTCTTCACGGTGTTGGTGCTTCTGTAGTTAATGCCTTGTCTGTGTGGCTTGAAGTTAATGTTAAGAGTGATGGAAAGGTATACAGACAGCGCTATGAGAAGGGAAAGGTAATGACTCCACTCGAGGAGGTAGGAACCTGCAGAAAGAATGATACAGGTACAAAGGTTCAGTTCTTCCCTGACGGCGAGATTTTTGAAAAGACATATTTCAAGGCTGATTCAATAAAGAGCAGACTTCATGAAACTGCATATCTCAATCCGGAGCTTACTATTACATTTGAAAATAAGAGAATTGCAGAGGAAGAAAAGTTGGTCTTCCATGAACCTGAGGGAATAAAGGCTTATGTTCTTGCTTTGAACAAAGATAAGAGCAAGGTTACTGATGTTATTTACTTCAAGAAGAAATCAGAAGGAATTGAGATGGAGGTTGCATTCCAGTTTGTAGACGAATTCCAGGAGAATATTTTTGGATTCTGTAACAATATCTACACTCAGGAAGGTGGAACCCATATCACTGGTTTTAAGACCAAATTTACAACTATTATCAATCAGTATGCAAGAGAGATTGGAACGCTGAAAGATAAAGATCCAAACTTTACCGGTTCTGATGTTAGAAATGGAATGACAGCTGTTATTGCAGTAAAACATCCGGAACCTAGATTTGAAGGACAGACAAAGACCAAACTCGATAACCCGGATGCTTCAAAAGTGTCTCAAGAGATAACAGGTGATGAGTTAGTTTTATATTTTGACAAAAATTTAGAGGTATTAAAGGCTGTAATCGGATGTGCCGAAAAATCAGCCAAAATCAGAAAAGCAGAAGAAAAGACAAGAACTAATCTTTTAAGCAAGCCTAAGTTTACGTTTGACAGTAACGGAAAACTGGCAAACTGCGAGAGCAGAAAGGCTGAAGAGTGCGAGATATTTATAGTCGAAGGAGATTCTGCGGGCGGTTCGGCCAAGACAGCAAGAAACAGAAAGACACAGGCCATTCTCCCTATCAGAGGAAAGATTTTGAATGTCGAAAAAGCGACAATGGACAAGGTTCTTGCCAATGCAGAGATAAAGACCATGATAAACACATTCGGTTGTGGATTTGGTGAGGGATATGGAAATGATTTTGACATAACAAAACTTCGTTATGACAAGATCATAATCATGACAGATGCCGATGTCGATGGTGCTCATATTGACACCCTTTTACTGACATTCTTCTACAGATTTATGCCTGAACTTATTCAGGAAGGACATGTATATCTTGCGACTCCACCGCTTTATAAAGTGGTTCCAAAGAGAGGCGAGGGAGAATATCTCTATGATGACAAAGCATTGGAAAAATACAGAAAAACACACAGTGGATTTACACTTCAGCGATACAAAGGTCTTGGTGAAATGGATGCAGATCAGTTGTGGGAAACAACACTCAACCCTGAAACAAGAATTCTTAAACAGGTAGAGATTGAGGATGGAATGATGGCATCCGAAGTTACAAGCATGCTTATGGGAAGTGATGTTGCACCGCGTAAGCAGTTCATTTACGATCATGCTCACGACGCGGAACTGGATGTTTAAAGAATAAAGTGAAAGAATAAGGTGAAATAATGGCGGAACAAATTATTAAAACAGAATATTCTGAGGTTATGCAGAAATCATATATTGATTATTCGATGAGTGTTATTACTGCCAGAGCTCTTCCTGATGCAAGGGACGGTTTGAAGCCTGTTCAGAGAAGAGTGTTATATGCAATGGATCAGTTAGGACTCAACTATGACAAGCCACATCGTAAGTCGGCACGTATTGTCGGTGATGCCATGGGTAAATATCATCCACACGGTGACAGTTCTATCTATGAGACATTAGTTGTGTTGTCACAGGATTTCAAAAAAGGTATGGCTTTGGTTGACGGTCATGGAAACTTCGGATCAATTGAGGGAGACGGGGCCGCTGCCATGCGTTATACTGAGGCAAAACTCAAAAAGTATACTCAGGATGTTTACCTTAAAGATTTAGATAAAGATGTTGTGGATTTTATTCCAAACTTTGACGAGACTGAGAAAGAACCGGAGGTCCTTCCTGTAAAGGTTCCGAATTTGCTTGTAAACGGAGCAGAGGGTATCGCAGTTGGTATGGTTACAAATATACCAACTCATAATCTTGGAGAAGTTGTTGATGCAGTTGTTGCATACATGGAAAAGAACAGCATTACAACCGAAGAACTTATGGAGATTATTCCGGGACCGGATTTTCCGACGGGAGGAATAGTTGCTAATAAGAGCGAGTTGCTTGATATTTACTCAAGTGGAATAGGAAAAATCAAACTCAGAGGTAAGGTTGAGTTTGAACCGGGACAGAAGAAAAGTGACAAGGACAAGCTTGTTATTACAGAGATTCCATATACAATGATTGGTGCAAATATCGGAAAGTTCATGTCTGATGTTTATGATCTTGTTGAGACTAAGAAGACAACAGACATTGTTGATATTTCAAACCAGTCTTCAAAAGAAGGAATAAGAATTGTACTGGAACTTAAAAAAGGAGCAGATGTTGAGGCGTTAGAGAATCTCTTATATAAGAAGACAAAACTTGAAGATACTTTCAGTGTGAATATGCTTGCAATTGCCGATGGAAGACCTGAAGTGATGGGACTTAAAGATATAATAAAGCACAGCGTTGATTTTCAGTATGAGATTGCGGAGAGAAAGTATACAACACTTCTCAACAAGGCATTGTCACAGAAGGAAATCAAGGAAGGTCTTATTAAGGCTACAGATATTATTGATTTGATTATTGAAGTAATCCGTGGAAGTAAGAATAGAGACATGGCAAAGAAATGTCTCATGAACGGAGAAACAGAGGGAATCAAATTTAAAAATAAAGAATCAGCTATTCTTGCAGGCAACCTGAACTTTACAGAGAGTCAGGCAAAAGCAATCCTTGAGTTGCAGTTATACAAATTGATTGGTCTCGAAGTTCTTCAGCTCAGAAAAGAGTACGATGAACTTATGGCAAAGATTTCTACATATGAAGATATTCTTCAGAGCAGAAAATCTATGACAAAAGCAATCAAGAAAGAACTTCTTGCAATTAAGAAGGAATATGCTGTTGATAGAAGAACAGTTATTACCGATGCAAAGGAAGCTGTTGTTGTTGAAAAGCCTGAAGTTGAGATGGAATATGTTTTTGTTATGGACAGATTCGGCTATACAAAGCTTCTTGAAACATCTGTTTATGACAGAAATATAGAGTCCATAAATAATGACAACAAGTATTATTTCAGATGTCTGAATACGGACAGAATAAGTTTCTTTACAAGTGCAGGCAACATGCACCAGATAAAAGTTAAAGATGTTCCAATCAAGAAATTGAAAGATAAGGGAGTTCCGATTGACAACATCAGTAATTATGACAGTAGTGCAGAATCACTAGTTGCCATTTTTGCAAATCAGATGATCAGTGACCGAAAGCTCTTGTTTGCAACCAAGCAGGGCTTTGTAAAGATTGTTGACAGCAGTGAGTTTGATGTTACAAGAAAGACTATTGCTGCAACAAAACTGAATGCAGGAGATGAAGTTGTAAGTGTTCATGTGACAGCTATTTCAACATCAGTTCCGATATTTGATGAACCTGAAGACATTCCTGTTATTTTATCCGGTGGTTCAGAAGATGATTTCATGTCACTGGATGATGAACAACTTGAATTTGATTTTATGTCGTTGGGGAATGAACCACTTGAGGACAGTAGTGATATTCAAGTTTCAAGAGAACATCTTGTTCTCCAGACAGAGGAGGGAATTTTCCTTAAATTTGCTATAAAAGACATTCCGGAAAAGAAGAAAGGGGCGGTAGGCGTCCGCGGAATAAAACTTGGCAAGGAAGATTATGTTGCAAAGACTTATCTCATTGACGCAGGAGATAATGTTGTTATAACATTTAAAGAGAAAGAAGTTGAATTAAAGAAACTTAAGCTTGGAAAGAGAGATACCAAGGGAGTTAAGATAAGACTGTAATTCTTATGTTATGTGCAGTATGGGCAACAGGGAGGTACTTAAGATGAAACTGAGACTTAAGAGAAAAAGTAAGAAAATAATTTCATATGTGTTGGCGGCAACTATGTTTGCGGGGACAATGCAGGGAATTGGTGTCAGAAGAACTTATGCAGCGGACAATGCATTTGAGACATCTATCAAAGATTTTCCTGAGAGTTATAAGGTATATCTTAGAAATTTGCACGCAAAATATCCTAACTGGGTTTTTAAACCATATAAGACAAATATAGATTTTGCTACCGCCGTTGAAAATGAAGCGACAAGCAAAAAAAGTCTCGTGGAAAACAGCTACAATGACGCATTAAAGAGCCGAGCAACCGGTGATTATAACGCATCAACAGGCAAGTTTATTCCACACGACGGGAACAGTTGGGTAAGTGCATCAAAGAATGCTGTTGCTTACTTTATGGATCCTAGAAATTTCCTTAATAATTCCCATATAACAATGTTTGAACAGTTATCGTTTGATGCTTCGGTTCATACCCAGACAGGTGTTGAGGCTGTCCTTAACGGTTCCTTTATGTATAACACCAATATGGCTTATATTACTGCATCACATGTATATACAAAAAGCAACACCAAATATTCTGCCCAGTTTATGGAGGCGGGAAAGAATTCAGGTGTCAGTCCTTATTATCTGGCATCAAAGAGTCTCTTGGAAGTTGGAAAAGGAAATAATGCAAAGTACCCCGGCATGGGATCCGGGAACAGTGTCAACGGAGAACATGCTAAATATCCCGGAATTTATAATTTTTACAATATAGGTGCAAATGACGGAACAAATGCAGTGGCAAACGGTCTTTTGTGGGCCAGTGGCGGAAAAACAAAAGCCACATCCTACGGGCGCCCATGGAATACACCTGTCAAATCAATAAACGGTGGAGCTGCATACATTGCAGAAAATTATATAAAAAGAGGACAGGATACAACATATTTCCAGCGTTTCAACGTTCAGTCAAAGGCTGCAAAGTTATACGACCATCAGTATATGACCAATATTTACGGATGTGCCAGCGAGGCAATTACGACCATGAATGCATATAAGGCTATGGGAATTGAGGGAACATCTAAGACATTCCTGATTCCTGTTTACAATAATATGCCGTCTGAGGATACTGCCATAAGAATTGGAGGCACAAATAAGACCGGTAAGATACATGCAAATGTCAATGTCAGAAGTACTCCACACACTGTTGTTACAGGAGAAACTGACAATCTCATTGGCAAACTGTCTAAAGATGATCCTTGTACAGTACTTGAGTTTGTGCAGACGGACATTGTTTACGATGGAAGAAGATGGCTTAATAATCCATACTGGTGCAAAGTAAGAGTTGTAAAAAACGGAGTCACAACTGAAGGATACGTTTCTGCAGATTATGTTGATTTAAATGCAGAACAGACCGTTATGATAAGTACAGATACCGCGATTGAACAATCAATTGGAAATAAGGAAACGGCTTATTATGAAGTTGATGATCCGGCTATATTGACTATAGATGAGAATGGTGTTGTGCGAGGTCTTAAGGAAGGTACCACAACAGTCAGAGCATATACAAAAGGCGGTAACTACAGTGCCATGGCTATTAACGTAATGGCTAAAGGTGTTGTTCTGTCTGATACAAGAATTAATCTTGATGTGTCAAAGACAAAGCAACTTACAGCTACTGTATATCCTACAAATTCAACAGACAAATCAGTTACCTGGAAATCAAACAACACGAAGGTTGCAACTGTCTCTAATACAGGTCTTGTAAAGGCAGTGGGATATGGTTCCGCAACTATTACCTGTACTGCAGCTGTGGGTGGTGCAGTAGGAAAATGTGTTGTTGTTGTAAGTAAACCGGTAACATCAATAACCCTTAATAAAACAAATGCATCTATTGGAGTTGGAGAGACAATGACGTTGACTGCAACAATTGCGCCGAAAGATGCATCAAATAAAAATGTTATCTGGAAGACAAATAACAATAAGGTTCTTACTTTGAAAGATGGAAAGATAACAGGAAAAGCAATTGGAAGTGCCACAATTACCGCTACATCTGCAGATGGTCAAAAGAAGGCAACTTGCAGAGTAATTATTACTCCGGGAGTTGTTCAGGGGATAAAGACAAAGAATATGTCACCTACAAAAATAAAGATTTCATGGACACCGTCTGTGGGTGTTACAGGATACAAAATCTATCGCGCAGATTCCAATGGAAATTATAAATGTATTGCAAAAACAACAAAGAATTCTTATACTAATAAAAAACTTACAACAGGTAAAAAGTATAAATATAAAGTTGCAGCATATGTTGTAGTGGGAGGAAAAACTGTAGATGGAGTTATTTCAAGTCCCGTAACCAAAAAAGCTGCACCTAAAAAACCTACTGTACAGGTTGAATTATACGGTCAGACCAGTGCAGTTGTAAGTTGGACAAAATCAAAGAAAGCTGACGGATATATTGTTTATAAAAAGAGTGCAGCAGATGCTAAATACAAAGCAATTAAGAATATTGCCGGTGGTTCAAAGCTGAAACTTACCAGCAAGCACCTTGAACCCGGACAGACATATTCCTACAAGGTAAAGGCATATAAGTATGTAGGAAAGAAGAAAGTCAAAAGTCCGTTTTCTAACATAGTATCCGTGAAAAGATAGAGGAGAATAAATGATAAGATTTATTGTTAGTGATGTGGATGGAACACTAATATTGGATGAGAAAGGAAACCTTTCAGAGAGGGTTCTTGAACAGATTCCCGAATTAAAGGAGAAGGGGATTCTCTTTTCGGTTATTAGTGACAAAAATTATGATGAACTAAAGAAATCCTTTGAGGCTGTAAAGAATGATATATTGTTTATTACATGTAACGGTGCAGTGGCAATCTTTGATGATGAATTGGTGTTTAAACAGCCAATAGAGAGAAGACTTGCAATTGATATTGTCAAAGATGTTAAGTCTCAGACGGGATGTGAGTGTTTTGTTACAGGTGAGAAAGCATTGTATGTTCCTGCAAAGAATTTTATGTTCAAAAATTATATAAAAAAGAATATGAAATGCAGTGATGCAGTGGAAGTTGAGGAGCTCTATCAGGTTAGGGAAGATATTACCATGATTTCCGTCAAGCAGAATGGTGGAGTTACACAGGATATGGTTGATTATTTCTATAAGAAATGGGGCACGAAGGCTCATATTACCATTAAAGACTCAGACTGGATAGAATTCAACGCTTTTGGTGTTAATAAGGGATTTGGAGTGGAAACAATCCAGCAACTTTATGAAATCAGCGTGGAAGATACTATGGTTTTTGGTGATAATTTTAATGATATAGAGATGTTTGAACATTCATATTTCAGTTATGCGTTGCAGGATTCTCATCCGAATATCAGAAATGCTGCAAAGCATCTGGCGCCGGATGTGGAAACAATAATTGAAGATGTATTGAGAATGTAGTAGTGATTATTACACACCACATCTGGTTAAAGAGAAGATGAGGACTAAGAAGATTTTACGAAAAATAGATTGAAATAAAAGGAAGTATTATGAAAAAGACTATATTAAGGACAACTGCGATATTGGGTGCAATTGGAATGTGTATATCATTTTCGGGTTGCGAAGTAAAGACAGATACTCCGATTATAGGAAAGGTTGCGGGATTATCAAAAGATGAAGCCTTCAGAGTTGGAGATAATACATGTACTGTCAGTGAATTGAAAGTCGTTTTGATGGATATTCAAAATGATTACAAGAATGATTTTGGTGGCAATTCAGACTGGAACCAGAAAATGGGAGATACCACAGTCGGAGATTTTATAATCAATAAAGCTGAAAAAGAAATGTCAGTTATATATGCCATGGCAGCCCTTGCTCAAAAAAACGGAGTAACACTTTCTCAGACAGAAAAAGATAAGATTTCAAAGGCTGCAGCTGAGTATGTTGGTGGTCTTAGTCAGAGCGAATTGGCGTACACGGAGACTTCAACTGATGTTGTTGAAAAGATTTACACAAATTATCTTTTGGCTGACAAGCTCTACGAGAAAAATACAAGTGCGTTAGATGATACGGTCAGTGATGAAGATGCCAGGGTGATTTCGGTTATTCGTATTTTCATAGATACGACAAAGACAGATTCAAAGAAAGCCATAGAAGAACTGAATCATGTTAAGAAACAGGTTGAAAACGGGTATCAGGATTTTCTTGTACAGGCCAACAAATACAGTGACAAAAAAGAAGTTGAAATAAACCTTAAGAAGAATGAGGCAAAACAGCCCTATGAAGTGGCTGCCTTTGATTTGAATGAAGGTGAGATAGGTTCTGTTATAGAGCAAAAAGATGGCGCCTATCTGGTAAAATGTATCAGTGCATATGTTGAAGGTGCAACACAGAAAAATAAGGAACAGATTATTATCAGTAACAAAGTTAAAAACTTTAGTGTTATGTATGATAAGTTTATCAAAGATAATGGAAATGATATCAATAAAGATGCTATATCAGAAATTAAGTTGTCTACCGATAAGAATGTTGTAAACACTGAACTGTTTAAGAAATATCAGACAATAAAAGCAGAATAAAAGAAAAATAAGAAAACGAAATGATATACAAAAAACTCTCATCAGGTTTTGATGAGAGTTTTTTGTATTATTATTGATTTAATTAGCCTTGTCAGTTAGTGTATCCTTGATGTAATTGTATATTGCTTCGTAGGTTTCGTTTGTGTAGTGAAGACCATCCTGTGTCTGGAAACCTGTATCCCACAGATAAGAATTGGTATCGATAATACCTATCTTTCTGTCAAGATTATTAATCATAGTCTCATTGAATGCATCGATGGATGCATTTGTAACATCATATCCGTATCTGGCTTCTACATCTTCGTCGACAGGATTTACGAGCATATAGTAAATTGTGCAGTCGAGAGTGCTTGCCATATTACCCAAAGTATCAATATAATTTTGTGCATTTCCCCCTTTGTCATTTACACCAAGTCCTATGATAAGGGCTGTGTTAGGACGGGAACATGCATATTGGATATTGGACATCTGTTCATTGAGATAATCAAAACCCCGTCCGCTCTCACATATAAAGGTATCATTTGGTTTGGCCATGAAGTCCATTCCTCTGTATCTGGAATCACCGACAAAAACAAAATTTTCATATATACCGTGTTTGATTGTGCCACGTTTTTTGATGGCGGCCTGATTTCGTTTATTTGCCTTGCTGACCTTGTCATTTTCAAAGTTTTCGGACTTTGATGCCAGGGGTTTTACGCCGTCAATATAATAACTATTTACATCCTTTGATTCATTTGATTTGATGTAATATATTCCACCAATAACAAGAGCGATAGTAATTAAGCATGAAATAGTTACAAGTACAGTTCGTTTGTTCATAATATCACCTTTGTTCTTCATTTTTTAGTAATAGCAATTCCATTATACTAGTTTTCGGCAAAAGTTGCTAGTTTTTCGTTTACTTTTTATTTTATATTTAGTAAAATTATATTTGGTGCATTCGCACGGATTTAGAATATTATTATGAAAGAGAGAAAATGCGATGAACAAAAAATTTGACCTTGGGAAATGGTTTTCAGACAATTTGATTTACATTATTTCATTTCTTTTGCCTGTATTGTCCATGATAATTGTGTATTCCACAAAGGGTGCATATCCTTTTGGAGATGGAATGTATCTGAGATCAGATAATTACCACCAGTACACACCTTACCTTCAGATTCTGCAGGATAAGATTCATAACGGAGGAAGTCTTCTTTATACATGGGAGATTGGTGGAGGAATGAATTTTATTGCCATTGCGGCATATTATCTTTCGAGTCCGTTCAACATTCTATTATTGCTATGGCCTGGAAAAGTTGTTGACCTTGTTGCGGTATTTATTATCGGAAAGATGGGACTTGCAGGTTTTTCAGTTACTTACTATCTCAGCAAGAAGTTCAACAGAAAAGATATGGTAACTGTAGTTTTTGGAATGGCATATGCTTTATCTGCTTATTTTGCAGCTTTCAGCTGGAACATTATGTGGCTTGACTGTATGTTTTTACTTCCTTTTATTGCATTGGGACTTGAGAAACTGGTTTACGAGTCAAAAGGAAAGATGTACTGTATTTCCCTTGGATTGGCTATTTTTTCAAATTACTATATCGGAATAATGCTCTGTATATTCAGTGTATTGTATTTCTTGTTTTTGATATTTACAGTAGATATTCCTGAAGAATTTCAGGAAAAGAAAGAAATGTATCTCATGCCAATCAGAATAAAATACGTTATGTATTCACTGATAAGTGGGGGACTTGCAATGGTTGTTATTCTTCCGGAATATTTTAACTTACAGACAACACGTTCTGCGGATGCAAGTTTCCCGGAAAAATTAGAGTCATATTTCTCTGTGCTATATATGATTTTCAGATCTACTATGAATATTCCTGTTGCAGATTTGAAGTATCCACATGATCCTAATATATATTGTTCTATAGGAATGTTTTTACTTATTCCATTATACTTTATGTGTTCAAAGGTTAAGGTTAAGGAACGTGTCGGAAAAGCACTTCTTATGAGTTTGATGTTACTGAGCTTCAATTTGAACATTCCTAATTTTATCTGGCATGGTTTCCATTTTCCAAACAGTTTGCCATGTAGAGAGTCGTTCATTTATATTTTCCTTATAGTGACAATGGGATATGAGGCGGCAATCAACATTAAAGATTTTAAAGCCAGCCAGATTATCGGAACTCTTTGTGGAAGTATTGCTTTGTTGTTAATATTCGAAGAGATGTTTAAGAATGCGGAATTTTTCAGTAATCTTGAGTCAGAAGTACATACTAATATTACTAAGATAGTATATATGAGTGCGGCATTTCTGATTGTTTATACCATCATTGCATTTTTGTACAGACATGCAGAGAATATCAGAGGATTTGTGGTTTATCTGCTGGTATTAACGTCCTTCTGTGAACTGACCGGTAACATGAATACTACAGGTCTTGTAACATTGTCAAACAGATATGCATACAATGAGAGTGATGCAGCTTTTGATAAGTTGAATGAAAAAGCAAAATCGGATGCTCAGAATGATGATGAAGTTTTCTTTAGAACAGAAGAAGAAAATCACCGAACAAGAAATGACGGAGCGTTGTTCAGTTATAACAGTATATCAACATTTTCTTCAGTATCGTCTGCAGCTATTCAGTATTTTTATGATGAAATCGGAATGCAGACATCGTTCAATGCATATTCTTACTATGGTCATACACCTGTAACAGCAGCGATGTTTGGAATCAAGTATGAATATACAACAGGAGATGTATCTATACCTTCACTTTTCTCAAGCGTAGCAAGTGAAAATTATAAAGATGCATCAGGAAATAACAGAACACTTAATTTATATAAGAATAATTATTCGTTGCCAATCGGATTTATGGTAAGCAGCAGTGCAATGGCTACATGGAATCTTCAGTCAGGAAATCCATTTATTGCACAGAACAGTTTTATGAAGTGTACGACAGGAATCGAAGATAGTGTTTTCCATAGACTTCAGACTGATGGTGTAGGAACAATCAGTACAGCTTACGCATTAGATGAGGATGATAATTACAGACCTGCTGAGGGTCAGCAGACAATGGATATTTACATTTATGTTCCGACAAGTTCAGAGAATTTAACTGTAAATATCAATACAGCTGATGGAAGTTCAACAACTAAGAATTTCTCATCAACAAATCAGAATTATATCTGCTATGTTGGAAATGTTACAATTGGAAGTACAGTAGTTGTTACTGCAAATGATGGTTCAACCATCTCAGGAATGCACGCGTACGCATTTGACATGGATGCTTTTACGAAGGGATATGAGATATTAAAGAACCAGAGACTTCACATAGAAAAAGCGAAGGATACATATTTGAAAGGTTCTGTAAATAATGAGAACGATGGCATGATGTTTATGTCTATTCCGTACGAAAAAGGATGGAAAATATATGTGGACGGAAAGGCTACAAAAGCATCTGCAGTTGCAAAAGATGCTTTGATTGGTTTCTATGTTCCAAAGGGGGATCATACCATTGAGTTAAGATATGTTCCATACGGATTTGTTCCGGGATTATTGATTAGTATATTCAGTTTGTTGATGCTACTTTGGATTACGTTTAAAGACAAATTATTCGGGGCCTATGAACAGAAACTTAGAAGTCAAAAAAGGGCTGATTCAGCAAAATAATAATCAGTAATAAAGCTGAGTATCGACAGTAAAAACAGTAAAGAAGAATAACGATATTTCTTTTTTGCAACATCATTAAATTAAAAATGCGTATCGAACCGGATTTGTTCGATACGCATTTTCTTTGTAGTGTGTCAGATGCCACACTTTATATCATATCATATTATATTATTATTTATTCTTTTCTGCTTCAGCGTATTTCATTGCACGAACTTTAAGTGGAAGTCCGAATAATGTGATGAATCCTTCAGCATCATGGTGGTCATATAAATCACCTGTTGTAAATGAAGCAAGACTTTCTGAATACAATGAGTATGGAGAAGTTGTACCTGCTTTGATGATGTTACCTTTGTAAAGTTTAAATTTAACTTCACCTGTAACATATTCCTGTGTTGATTCAACAAATGCCTGAACAGCTTCACGAAGTGGAGTAAACCATTTTCCTTCGTATACAATCTGAGCCATCTTGTTGCCCATGTCTTTCTTAACTTCCATTGTTGCACGGTCAAGAACTAATTCTTCAAGCTGTGCATGAGCTTCCATAAGAATTGTTCCACCAGGAGTTTCATAAACACCACGAGACTTCATACCAACTACACGGTTTTCAACAATATCAACAATACCGATACCATGTTTTCCACCAAGTTCATTTAATTTACGGATGATATCAGAAACTTTCATCTTTTCGCCGTTTACAGAAGTTGGAACACCCTTTTCAAATGTCATTGTAACATATTCGCCCTCATCAGGAGCTTTTTCAGGAGAAACACCTAAAACTAAAAGGTGATCATAGTTTGGTTCGTTAGCAGGATCTTCAAGCTCAAGACCTTCATGGCTGATGTGCCAGAGGTTACGGTCACGACTGTATGACTGATCTGCTGAGAACGGAAGGTCGATACCGTGTGCTTTACAGTATTCAATCTCTGATTCACGTGAATCCATAGTCCACTTATCATCTCTCCAAGCTGCGATAATCTTCAAATCCGGAGCTAAAGCTTTAATTCCAAGTTCAAAACGAATCTGGTCATTACCTTTTCCTGTTGCCCCGTGACAAATTGCAGTGGCGCCTTCTTTTCTTGCAACTTCAACTAATCTCTTTGCAATACCGGGTCTTGCCATTGATGTTCCGAGTAAATATTTGTTTTCGTAAACAGCACCTGCCTGTACGCAAGGAACGATATAATCATCACAGAACTCATCTGTGATATCTTCAATATATAATTTTGTTGCTCCTGAATATTTTGCTCTTTCTTCAAGACCGTCTAACTCATCGGCCTGTCCGCAGTCTATACAGCAACAAATAACTTCATAATCATAATTTTCTTTGAGCCAAGGAATAATGGCTGTAGTGTCAAGTCCGCCGGAATAGGCTAAAATAACTTTTTCTTTCATAAAAATGACCTCCGTAAATAAATAATATCGATTTGAACTTGTTCTATTTTATTAAAACAATATTCGCATAACCATTGATAATGATACACTAGAAATGAATAAAATGCAAGAAATAAATTGAAAAAATGCAAAAAACGGTGAATAATATAAATAAAACTTGCATAATATGCATAAATGATGTATAATTTCGATAATGGTTGAATTATACGCAAATATTGATTAAAATTATAAATAGGTGCGCTTTTAAGTAGATGCGTATAATAAATTATTTAAAAAGCATTTTAAATAGGAAAAATAGCAGAGAGAAAATCGTGAGCGAGTCTTGAAGTTGGAGGAAAAAGGAATGATTAAAGTTGGTATTATTGGATCTACAGGTTATGCAGGAGCTGAACTTGTCAGACTTATTACTCAGCATAAAGATGCTGAAGTAGTTTGGTTTGGGTCAAGAAGCTATATAGATAAGAAGTATTCAGATGTATTTTCTAATATGTTTGAAATTGTTGATGCAAAGTGTCTTGATGATAATATGGATGAACTTGCAGAGGCAGTTGATGTAATCTTTACAGCCACACCTCAGGGGCTTTGCGGATCTCTTGTAAGTGAAGAAATATTAAATAAGGTAAAGATAGTTGATCTCAGTGCTGATTTCAGAATCAAAGATGTAAATATATATGAGAAGTGGTATGGTATAGAGCACAAGAGTCCTCAGTTTATAGAGGAGGCTGTATACGGACTTTGTGAAATCAACAGAGATAAAGTAAAGGGAGCAAGATTAGTGGCAAATCCGGGTTGCTATACAACTTGTAGCATCCTTACAATTTACCCACTTGTAAAAGAAGGATTGATAGATCCAAAGTCTATTATAGTTGATGCAAAGTCGGGAACTTCCGGTGCGGGAAGAGGAGCAAAAGTTCCGAATCTTTTCTGTGAAGTAAATGAAAATATAAAGGCATATGGAGTTACAACACACAGACATACTCCTGAAATTGAGGAACAGTTAAGTTATGCAGCAGGTGAAGAAGTATTAATAAACTTTACACCACACCTTGTTCCTATGCAGAGGGGAATATTAGTAACAGCATATGCCAACTTGAAAGAGAAAGTTACATACGAACAGGTAAAAGCCTGCTATGACAAATATTACAAAGACGAGAAGTTCGTCAGAGTTCTTGAAAAAGACGTATGCCCTGAAACAAGATGGGTTGAGGGAAGTAACTACGTTGATGTTAATTTCAAGATTGATGAGAGAACTGGTCGCATCGTCATGATGGGGGCTCTTGATAATCTTATTAAAGGTGCTGCAGGACAGGCTGTTCAGAACATGAATATTCTTTTTGGACTTGATGAGAACGAAGGATTAAATCAAATCCCAATGTTCCCATAAAATGAATATTTCAAAATGTATACTTTTTGAAACGTTCATACGCAGTTTTCAGAATCCTCTATCGCATTAAGCAAATGTTTTCTTAAAACTGTTCATCAAGTACTAGTTTTTAACTTCATAATAATAATGATTACTCGTCCGTTCCAATTCACGAGTTTTCTTGATGAAAACTCGTT
>JAEELL010000075.1 GCA_016282745.1 Lachnospiraceae bacterium | reverse complement strand
TACTACTTCATACTTCTTTTGTTCATTCATATTTAAGTCAATTCTCCTCATCATATCCTCCTCTCAAGTGAGAGGATATTATATCATATTGGGACATTTTTATTTGTGGTTTAATAGGACATTATCAAAAATGGTTTATAAATTATATACCAATTTTATCATAATTCTTGACGAAATCAATGGGATTAGGTATAGTCAAAACGAGCTGGACAACGGTAATCTTACCGCCATACAGCTCGTCAATTATCTTATGATATCTCATTTACAGAAAAACTTTCACACACTCGTTTAGGTATACAAAACAGCCACCATTTTGGTGGCTGTTTTATATCAAAATCTTCTTCATAAAACTATCAGCAGCTTCCCCGGGACAATTTGCCATTACGAAATCAATGATTTCCTGTTGCTTTGTCTTGATAAATTCTTTTGTATAAACTTCCATAAAACCGATTGACCTGTCATTGTATCTTGACTTGTTCTCATCTGAAGAAAGAACTTCCTGATGATAGTTATAGAATTTTTCCATCTCAACCTTTAAATCATTAAAATGTTTGACTGCATCATCTACGCGATTCATTCTGAGTTCTGCAAAAATAATCAGTCTGTAAATGTCTCTTAAGAATCCTCGACAATAAGTTTTTAACTCTTTAATATCGCTGAATTTCTCCATAAGTTCCAGAGCCCATTCCCCATAAGATATGGCTTTTTCAGGGGAGCCCCATGCAAAGCTTTGAATAGAATAATAATTTTCTTTATTAATTGCACGAACAAAATGCTGAAGGTTTAATAGGTAGGTATCTTCTAGCTTTTCAATGCCTCCTTCAAAGCCGGCTAACTGTGAGAGAAGACTTTCCTGAAGCCTGTTGGAGGCAACGGATGGAAGCTGTTCGATATGCTCTCTGGCGTAGGCGTAATTGCCATCGTGAATGTAAATCCATGACAAGGCAAAGTGAGCCCTTTCAACCCATTCCCGCTCAGTGGAAAATCTTATGGCATTTGAGCCGTACTTGATTGCCAGTTCGCGGTATTCAGGCCATTTATCCTGTGCGAAATTATCATAGTGTACATATCTGCTCAAATTTGCAACCTGCTCCACATAGTAAACTGAATAGATATAGTTATCAGGATTTTCATAGATTTTTTTCAACATAAATTTACAACACTCAAGTGCCGCATCAGCTTTGCTATCACTTTCAGCTTCAATCTGCTCTATTTTACGTCTTAGTTCAATATAAATGCTGTCATCATATTTATCACTTTCCAATCCGAAGAGGGAATCGGTGGAAATTCCAAGAGCTTTTGCAATTGGTACGATTAACGAAACATCAGGCATACCGGTGCCGTTTTCCCATCTGCTAACTGCCTGGGGGGTGACTCCAATCTGAAGTGAGAGTTCTTCCTGAGTTAATCCCATTTGTTTTCTGATTCGTTTTATATTATTTCCTAATGATTCCATAATTAAAATGCCGGGAAACCGGCGCCTCCGTTCTGAATAATTATCGCAAAATTATGCAGATAATTCTCTGATAATTTTTAATTGCCCGTTAAGTATGTTGTAATCAACTTCGCCTGTTTCCTTGTTTATAAATGGAGCTTCCAGGGTGATTGTTCCGTCGTATCCAATCTTTTTTAAGAAATTGAAGAATCTGGAAAAATCAATGTTTCCTTTTCCCACAGGGACTGTCCCTGATAGCAATGATCCCCAGTCCATATATCCTCCGGCGTAGTCGTTTACGTGATAATGTTTTATATGGTCAATTTTATCAAATTCGTAAAGACCGTCAAGTTGGCTGTGGAATGCGGCCATTTTTGTGTCGAATATATATGAGATGTCAGGATACTTTTCTATAAGCCAGTTCCAGTTGCAGAAGGGGTTGTATTTGTTGCAGACTACATTTTCCACAAGAAGCTCAATACCATATTGATCAGCAATCTTTCTGAATACTCTGTAGGCTTCGATATTTTTCTCTATATGCTGGTCGGAAGTCTGCCCGTCCCATAAATGGAGGACGGCCTTCTTTGCGCCAATGCTCTTTGCAATCCTGCAGTTGGTTTCAAATTTATCTATTACATTGTTAATTCCTTCAGTTACTAAAGCTTCTCCCATATTTTTGTCAAAATGCATAATAGGAATGTAGGTGTCCAATTCCTTAAGGCATTCAATAAGGTCATCCACATTGTCATACCAACGTCTGGACATCATAAATTCAATTCCGTCACAGTCCAGTGTAGGAACAATTTCTTTCATAAGCCTGTAATTCATTTGATTGGCACGTGTTATAAAAGCGCCTCCGGAAATAAGTATCTTCATGGTATCAACTTCCTTTCAAATTGATTGTTTTAGTGGAAGAATACTCCCACTTCTATAAGTAGTGATTAGAATATAACATTTATTATTTTCCCAGACAAACAATGGAGTATTAAGGGTATACAACGGAGCGTTGAAAAGAGGATACAAGTAAATTGGCGGTAAAGACCGGAGCAAAGATTGGCGCCACTGCGGCTGGATCTGCAGCAGGACCTTATGGAATGGCTATTGGTGCAGCAGTTAGAAAAGACTGGCGGTTTGTAGTGCTAGGGAGGAAAGTGTGATATTATAGAGAAAGTTACAGAAAGACAAATCAGAAAAATACAATTTGTAGAGACAAATTATATTTCAGTATATATGACAATAGAGAGGTGGATATGAATTTTCTATTTGTAGCACTTGGTGGTGCTTTGGGTGCAGTTGCGCGATATGCAATAAGTCTGATTCCTGTTAAGACAGATTTTCCGATATTAACGCTGATTACAAATATCCTTGGTGCAATACTAATTGGATTCGTTGTCGGCATTACCAGTAATCGAGAAAGGGTATCTGATAACACAATTCTTTTCTGGAAGACGGGGGTGTGTGGAGGTTTTACTACATTCTCTACATTTTCCCTTGAAGCTTTTAATTTGTTTGAGAAGAAACAGTATATGAATGGGGGATTATATGTGGTGGTAAGTTGTTGTTGCTGCATATTTGGAATTCTATGTGGAAAGAAACTTGCGACGATAATAAAATTTTGAAATTCAGTTAAAAAGCATATTGTTAACAGTTTTTTACTGCTCGGTTTGAATGCCGGGCGGTAATTTTTATGTTAAGGATAGGATTGTTGTTTATGATTATATATTGACATATGTCAGAATGAAGAGTATGTTTTATATTGACATATGTCAG
>JAEELL010000074.1 GCA_016282745.1 Lachnospiraceae bacterium | reverse complement strand
CTCCCTTTTCACCTTGGATTCCCTGCTCGCCCTGGTCTCCCTTTTCACCTTGGATTCCCTGCTCGCCCTGGTCTCCCTTTTCACCTTGGATTCCCTGCTCGCCCTGGTCTCCTTTATCTCCTTTTTCAGACTTCACAATGGTAGTTTCTTCTTGTTTAGTCGTCTCGGATTTTTTTTCAATAACTGTTACTACACATACAGCCTTTACTTTTTTGTTTTGTTTTGACGTAGCTGCTATCATTGCAGTTCCGACAGATTTTGCAGTAACTATTCCTTTTTTTGAAACACTAACTACGCTATTGTTACTACTTTTCCACTTAACCTTTTTAGGTGCCTTTATCGGCTTTGCCTTTTTAACTTTTAGTTGTAATTTCTGTCCTACTTCCAGTTGTGCTGTTTTTTTGTTTAGTACAATTTTTTTGACTTTTACCGTCTTAGCCTCAACATTTGTAATCCCGCTCGGGAGTGCAAATGATAGCAAAAAAACCAATGCTATGGCCAACGCTTTTCTGGTTTTCCTTTGAGCCATGAGTTTTTCCTCCGCATTTTTATTCTTTGACATTTATGTGACCACTTTTAACAATAACTTCAATACTCTCCAAATTATTGTTAACAACATCATTACCACTACATTTTATTCCTATAGGATATGTTTGCTTTTTTGCACTACTTCTTACATTAAAAACAAGCGTCGCTATTATGCCATCCTTAACATCATTTTTTTCAATACTTATGGCATCCCATAAGCATATGCAACCACTTTCAAGAATCTTTGGTTTAGTAAACTGCAATATATTTTCGTAAGCTTCTCCATTCTTTATATCTTCAAGTTCTAAAGCTTCGTCATCATATTCTATTGAAACTGTCATTCCTAAAATTCCGGGATTTTTCTTTACTTCAATTGGTATTGCTACCTTTTCCCCTACACTTGCTTCTTTTTTTCCAACAACAAGTTCACACGAGTCCACATATTCCTCTACATTACTATCAGCACTATCTTTTTCTTGTTTGTTGCCGTCATTTATTATGTCTGTATTATTTGCACTCTTTTCATTGTCGTCTGACTTTTCTTGTTTATTATTGGAAATCTTTTCTTTTGACTTTGCATTTGTCAAATCAATAATTGGTATCTCTTTTCCGTTTGAGCACCTAATAACAAGTTTATTTCCATTCACATCTACTTCATTAATTATTACATTTTCTTTTTTATCTATGACTACAGAACTATCTATCTTTGTGTTTTTATCATCGATAAAGATTTTTCCATTTGAAATGTACACTGATTTATCCGGCAAATCCTTAATCATCTGTTTTGAATCATCGTAACATAAATTTTTTGATAGTTCTGTTAAACCAATTTTCTTATCTTTTCCGTTAGAAATTGCAATAACAACTACAATCATAAGAACAGCAATACCAACTAATACTACCAATATTTTCTTATTCACTATTATCACCGGTCCCTTCTATAATGCATTTACACATTTTCACAACGTGTACTTTTCGAAACAAGCTTTTAGGTTTGTATTTTAGATATTCTTAAATTAATAACTCACTTTAATTAACCTCTATATATCCGTTTGTTATTCCAACTTCAACCATCTGTAAATTATTATCAACAATAGAGTCTTCCATTGCCGAAACTTTTATTGGATATCTTCCTGTAGAAGCATTACTTAAAACCCTAAATTTCAGCAAAAGAACTTCTCCATCTCTAATATCTTCCGGGGTAAGTTCTACTCCATCCCAAACAAAATTACATCCGTTTTGAAGTACCTTTGACTTTGTAAGACTTAACATGCTAAAAGCATCACCATTTGTCGCACTTACCAGTTCTAATGCGTCATCATTATAATTTAATTTCAAAATCATGCCCAAAATGCCCGGATTGTTACTAATTGATATTGATACAATTACCTCCTCATCTCCCGCATGTGCCTGGACATTTGAGACTTTCATCAGAGCATTAGATATTTCTTCGTATATTGGACTAATAACTACATTAGATGTAATATTGTCAAAGTTCTTATTCCAACCTACAAGTGAATATCCAGGTACTTCCGGCAACGTTGGTGCTGTAGCACTCTCTCCTTTTTCAACTATTTCTGTTTTTGCTACATTGCCATAATAATCTTTGAAAATTACAACATAAGAAACAGTGTCCCATTGAGGAGTATCTCCATAATTAACGGATGCATAATTATTATTAACTTTCTTCAATATACTATTGTAAAGATAATTGTGATCGGCAACCGCCGGCATACTTGATTCACGATAAAGAACATCTGCCGTATCATATATTGAAGATGTTTCAATATTTGAGTATTTAAATGAACCATCAATATATTTCGCGTATGCCCTCACGCTCAACTTTGTTGAAAGAAATGATGTTGACGAATTACCATACATAAGTGTCATTGCCATTAGATAATCTTTTTTCCCATCATCATGCATGCTTACAGCAATTTTTCCTTTTGTTGTTGCTTTACATGAAACAACAGCATCTGACGAACTCCCAACAATCATATCTTGTGGATTACATTCATCCTTAATCCCATAAATAAGCCCTACTTCCTCAATTGCTTGGTCATAATTTTCAATAGAATAAACAGTTCTAAAACCTTCTATTGATGGGCTAATCTGAAATCCTTCTATTTCTATTATAGAATTAGAAGATCCCGCAACATCGACTGCCGACTTGACATTAGAAACATCCATTGCACCAAACAAAAGAGCAATACCTGCAATTAATACAGTAAATTTTTTTTCAAATTTTTTCACATCTGTCCCTCCTTTTTTTAATTAAAACTACAGATTGATTATAAAAAATCAGTTTTTTATGAAAATATTATTCTGACAATAATATTTTTTCATCTTTTATCCGTATATGGAGTAAAAAAACAAATCAGATTAAACGGTATTCAATTATAATTTTTGATTTTTACGTGAATTACTAAACGACTTTTACTACACACATATTTACTAGTAAAGCATTTTGATATTCATAGAATATTCATTTTCCATGATTAAAGAACTTATTAAAGATTGCAAAAATCACTATTTTTTCAACCTTTAAAGCACTGAAGATATAATTAACTGATAATCTCAATCATATAATTCTAAAAATATCGTTTTCCATTTTCCCATTGAATGCACTTTATATCCGCTCAAAGTATAATTCCATTCCACTATAAAAAATATTATACTACCATAGTTGTGTTTTTGCAACTATGGTTGTTGTATGATTCATTCTTCAATAAACTTTCAGATTACATTCACAAAATTCCACGTTCAATTTTACAAGTAAATTTTTCTTATATATCAAATACCGTTTTCATATCCAATTCTTTTTAGTTGAATTCTCTCAACCATAGTTTGTTAACCAATTTCTGTTTTACTGATAACATAAAGGAAATAACTATGATAAATGCTAAATAATGGTAAAAAGTACACTTAGGAGATGATTATTTTGGAAAGGCACACATTATACAAAGACATTGGCGCCAGATTAAAAAACGCCCGTTTGAACTCACATTTAACTCAAGAACAACTAGCAGAACTCATGGATGTGACACCACAAATGATAAGCACTGCCGAAAACGGAACAAAAGGTATTCGTCCTGAAAATATCATAAAATTTAGTAAAGCACTTAATATTAGTTGCGATTTTATACTTATGGGGCATTGTTCAGATTATGATACAGATACACTGATAAGTCTCGCATCAACGATAGAATCCGACAGTCTCAGTAGAGTAATCAATTTATTATCTGCAATTGATAATTACACAAAAAAATAAAAAGATTCCGACATTGCATGTACTTACATGTATCGTCGAAATCTTTTTTTATCTATTATCTTATTATTTTATCCACTGTAAATAAACGCTCTCAACTCGTGTCATTCCCTTAACGCGAGGAATCATTATTACTCCACTTGATGTTTTCAGGCAATCAACACTCACTTCATTGCCCGAAAGATATGGCATAACCATAATCGGCTCAAATTCTTCTCTTTCATTTAGCGCTTTCATTACATTTTCCAATGACATTCTGCTGGAACTCTGTGGATAATGCAGTGAATTAAAGTCTTTATTTGAATTGTCAATGAGACGATAACTTTTACCACCTTCATCATTAACAAATTTGAAGCAAACCTGTCTGCCGGCATCCACAAGTTCATTATATGCATCAAGAAATTCAGCTGCATTTTTTACAATGTAGTAATCCGGAACATAGCCAATCTGTTTTTTCTCTGAACAATTCATAGGACTCATTCTTTTGGTTAAGTACCGACATTATAGAATAATCTTCCACCATTACCTTAACACCGATTTTTTCAAAGTCCTTTTTATGTTTATTTATCAGTACCATATTTCTTGCCATTTTTCTCTTCGTATACAATTTCTTCTTCATCTGAGCATTTCTGCAACCCGCCTTAGGCAGAGCTATACTCGCTCCGGCTTTCCACCCATCACTTCCCACAGCGAATCATGAAATACCATCGCAAGTCCCTTCCAATGTCTGTGTCTTTCTTTCTCATGCTCTAACTGTTTTTTCAGATTCGTAATTTCATTAAGCAATTCTTCTGTAGTATATATTGTTTTTTCAACATGCTGCATAAATCATTCCTCCAATCTATCTGAGAATCTGCCATCTGTTGAATTATACCACACCCCTTAACAAAATCCAGATTTTTTCATCGACCTTTGCAACCAATATTCGACTTTTGATTTCTATCCATGTAACTCTCTCTATCTCACATATATCTTCTTCTTCTCTATTACAATTTCCTTGTCACACACATCTATAGCCGCCTGCTTATGCGTAATGATAATACAGGTTCTGCTCTTAAGTTCGCGGATATTGTTAAGCACCTTTACTTCTGTATCGTAATCAAGAGCTGATGTTGCTTCGTCAAGAAGTATGATAGGCGACTTACACACAATCGCTCTTGCAATTGCCATTCTCTGAACCTGCCCCTCTGAGAGTCCAAGACCCTTCTCTCCTATCACAGTATCAAGTCCGTCCGGCAATGTCTGTACGAAGTCATAACTCTCACTGACTTTTAAAGCATTAGTGATTTCTTCTTCTGTGGCCTCAGGATTCACAAGTTTCAGATTTTCACGCAAGGTTCCACTGAACAGATAATTCCCCTGCGGAACATAGGAAAACATATCTCTTGTTAACACATCCGCCTCCATGGAATCACCAGTTTTCCCAACTATTTCTATCTTGCCGGAATCCGGCGCAAATACACCAAGAAGCATTTTTAGCAACGTACTTTTACCGATACCTGAGATACCTCTTATGGCTGCGAACTCGCCTTTTCCTATCTCAACCTTTCCGCCTTCAAGAACTGTATCTCTCTCATAACTGAACTTCACATCGTCAAAGACTATCTTTGACATGTTGTCATAAACTGTTGCAACATCTATTTTCTCCTCACGTCTTTCTGACTCCATGCTCTCTATTTCCATTATTCGCTCTGCGGATGCGAGTATTGCAAACAACTGCGGAAATATCTTTGTAAAGTTGACAAACGGCATCTGGACCTGATTGATAAGCTGCAGCACTGCCGTAAGTGTTCCGTATGTCATTGCCTTTGCGCACAGTTTGAACGAGCACCACATAAGCGCATACAGATAACCTATATTGAATACAAATCCAAATCCGGAATTTGCATATATGTTTACTTTTCTTCTTCTCATTTTTGCATCGTAGTTGTCTTCCTGAAGAACGTTTCCCTTGGTCATGAGTTCATTTTGTATTCCAAAAGTCTTTACTATAATAAGACTCTCTATATTCTCCTGGAAGAATGAGCGAACCCTTCCGTCTGTCTGCTGCACCAGTTTATGCAAGAACTTCATTTTTCTCTTGAACAGACAAATAATGAAGAAAACCACCAATCCTCCTGCAACAAAAACTAACGCAAACTTCCAGTCAAAAAACATCAGTGCCACAAAAGCTCCCGAAAACTGAACAACTATATATGTTGTATCAGGAATAATGCTGACCATACCATTACTTACTATTGATATATCACTTGTCAGTCTGTTCATCAGTTCCCCACTGTGGTATTTACTAATCTTACTGTAATCCTTGTCCAGAATGGACCGAAACATCTTTGCACGCATTCCCATCTCCATACGCGCCTGAGCCTTTACGGACAAACTCTGTGTCAGTATTCTGGTAACAACTCTCAGGGATATAACAATAAATATAAGCACACCATATATAATGAGTGTGCTGTAATCTTTCGTTTCTGAATCTGATCCGGCAGCTATCCTTACCGCCGAATCAATTACCTTTTTACTGAGCAATGCAATAGATACTCCTATTGCTGCAAGCAAAGCGTTTGAAATACTCAGAAAAATAATTGTGGGTATTTGCTTTTTTGTTATTTTATACAACCATTTTATTGTATCTCTATCTTTCATCTCTGCTTATCCTCTCGCGCCATGCATATATTTTTTACTCATCTTTTTTCAAAAATACTCTGACATTCTTAATAAGTATGCCACCAATTTCTGTCTTCCGTAAATACATTATCATATCAATTGTGAATTATTATTTTCTTTATCTTCCTTTTTATCCTGCCAAGAAACCTTCTGGTTTTCTTCAATATTTTTCTGACAGAATTAGTATTTACCCAGACAAATCCATATAGTCTGTAACCCGGACTGCTATCCGTATATTCCTTACCTTTTCTGGTAAAAGAGGCAACCACACCAACGATTTGCTCATCAGTTATACCTCTCTCCGTATAGAGCTGGTTATCACCTCTCATCATATAGGTGCCGTCATCACAAACCTTAACCACTCTGTGAAGAACATATGAATCATCTTTTCGCTGATACAATGGCAGATCATATTTTTTTAATCTGCCCTCACTTCTTTTAAGTGTAACTGTATCCAGATTATTTCTAAGCATTGGAAGCATGCTGTTTCCTTTGGGAGTAAATCTTACCTGCCCGCCTTCTGCCAGTTGTTCTTTGATTATTGCTCCCATTTCCTGCATAGATATTGTCTTATTCACTTTATCGTCCTCATCTCCTGTGCAAATTTAGTCTGACTCGACATATAGCACATATGTGCTTGAAGTGGGAGTCATCTCGCATCCGATATAGTCTTACTCAATGATTCCTGCGCCTTTGACCTTTTCAACAAATGCTTTTACGTCATTTGTTGCAGTTTCTTCATCTATATCATATGTTTCCAACATTATCTTAACCAAATCATCCTCAGTAACGTCCTGCTTCATCTGTTCAAACAAAAACGCTCCTGCATCGTTAAGAGTTGCCATCCCGTTAAAATCAAGTGTAGCCTCACCTATCGGAAGAACAACTTTACTTCCTGCAACTTCTCTTAATAAATAACCTTCTTTAACTTTCATAACATCCTCCAAAATTCTAATTCGTCACACTCTTCTGACAGCCTCGTATGATGTGACAACAGCCTCATCACTGATATTGCATCCAAACCTGTACACCGGAACTTCTGCAATTAATTTTTCCAAAGTTGCTAAAAGATAATCAAGATTCTCGACTGCCTTTAATTTTCTTGTTGTCTGGGCAATAACTTTTGGAATAATCCATTCAGATTCCGCCTCTTCTATGAAATTCTCTTCTGATCTTTCCAAAAATACAATTGCACCAAGCTTAACTTTTGTGTTGACATTCATGTCGGTTTTTCCACTCCATGGTGTTCCGTAAGCAAACCACTCATCACCTATTTTTCTGATTGCAGGCTTGTCATCATTAAGGATGTAAGCGCGTTCTCCAAAATGCTTTAGCCATAACTGTGTATGGGTGGATTTTCCTGTTCCGCTGTCTGCCGAAAACAGATATGCATACCCGTCAACCACAACAGCTGAGGAGTGAATCATCATTCCTCCTTTTGCAAGCAGGAATCTGTAAAACAGGGATCCTGTATACATATACTCTAAATCACTGAGAGAAAGATCATGTTTTCTAATCTCCTGCCTCTGTTCAAGGAATCCATCTTCAAACTTCACAACAGCTTCAGCTTCTTCTTCAGCGAATGCATCATCTGATACCTTGTAATCCTCTGCCTGTCTGTATGTTCTCTCGTGTTCTAATTCCAATATTGTATTCATTTCAGCAATAATATATTTGTCACGCCTTTTCATAAAATACACCTATTTTTCCTGTAAATTTATTATCTAAAAACAGTCATCTTTGTCGCAAATAAACTGCACTTTATTCCTGTAAATTCATTATCTTCAAAACATCCGCCTTATCAGCAGAATCATTATATACTTCAGGGGCACTCTTAAGCACCTTGAACAGTCCCCCTCGCTCGCTGATATTTTCAACAATTCTTCTGACATATGCAACCGGAAGCAATACAGCAGGTTTATTGGCATACCATTCACTGATTCTTCTCATTTCCTTGTTTGAAGGAAACAGCATTCTTATAGTTCCCACAAACAGATTCTGCCTTCCGTCTTTTGTTGCTGACTTATTTCTCAGCCTTCTGATATCACCGTTTTTATTGCTGAATCCATAAACACCGCCGTCCAAAATGAACTTCATCATCTGTTCTATCTGCTCAAATTCCGACTTATTTTTATAGACTACACCAAAATCTCCGAATATCCTTTCACATATCTGAAAGATTTTAGAAGCAAAATCGGATAATTTTATTTTTTCCAATTCCTGCCATATATAATCCCAGTCAATCTGCTCTGAATTCTTGATAATAACAGGAAAGTCCATAAGCATTCTCACACCGATTCCACTTTCATAGAAGTGCTTTGCAGCATGAAAAATCAGATATATCAAATGATCGTTATCATTTATCTTGTACGTACAATTCTCCATCACTTCACATTTATCTAATATATCTTTGTAATATTCATCAAAATTCACACCATTCATCCATATTCCGTCAGATACAAGATTATTATGAACCTCAATATTAATGCTGTGAAAATTATAAACATCAACCGTACTGTCACTGACTTTTTCCATAGGATCAGCACCTTTTTCGATAAGAATCTTTCTTCCCCGGTCCCTGTCAGCAGGCGCAATGTAAATATCCAGGTCACTCATTGTCCTAAGTTCTTTTACAGGATAATAATTACCCAGATAGCTTCCTTTAAAGCAAACATGTTTGATACTCTGCTTTGTCAGAATCTCTTTTATTCTTTGAAATACAAACTGTCTTCTCTGATACTGAGTCACCTCACTGAAAAAACCACTCTCAAGAGAAGGTATAAGGTCCCCTTCAATCTCATAATCCTTCAGATAACTGTATCCGATTCCCATGAGTCTGTGTATCTTAAAAAGTTCCTTCATACGCTTCGTATCAATTTCTTCCGGAAGAATGTCTATCTCTTTTATTCCATTTATGTAATTACTTATAATCTCAATAAATTTGTTCTCTGTATATGTCATACATTCACCGTTACTGTTATTTCTTCCAATTGTTTCTCATTTTTCACACAATGTAATGATTCCGTAATTTGTCTAATCTTTTTTATTTCTTGTGCTTCAGCATTCTGCTTAATCACTTCTATTTAGTAATTGTACCACAAAATCGAGCAGGATATCCTACTCGATTTTTGAAGATAAACCACCTGATCATATCACATGGTTATAAACGATCACTTAATAATAGCCTTTTCCATATTTGTACTCATACTTAGAATAGTACTTTCCTTTTCCCTCTTCATCCACTTTGTTAAGAATTACTCCAAGGAGTTTGCAGCCTGTCTTCTTAAGCTGAGCAACCTGCTTCTGAGCAAACTTATAACTTATACTTCCCTGAGAAATAAGGAAGATAATTCCATCACACTGTCTTGCAACAATAGCAGCGTCAATAACTCGTCCGATAGGAGGAGTATCCACGATAATATAATCGTAGTTTTCTCTTCCATACTCGATAAGTTTTTCAAAACTTTCGTTTCCCAAAAGTTCTGATGGGTTTGGAGGAACAGGTCCTGATAATACAACGTCAAGATTCTCAAAGTTTGTGTTGTATATTACCCCACTCATCTCTTCAACTCCTGATAAATACTGAGTCAACCCTTTAATTGAATTGTTGATTTTGTATCTACCCATAAGAACTGACTTTCTAAGATCAGAGTCAACAAAGAGTACTCTGTTTCCTGATTCAGACATGGAAGCCGCAAGGTTAAATGAAACCATTGACTTTCCTTCATTAGGAATTGAACTAGTAATTGCAACTACCTTTATATCATTACCACAGAACTGTACGTTTGTTCTAAGTGACTTGTACGCTTCTCTTGAGGCGTAATCCAAATTTCTGATTTTATCCATATTGATTGTTAACATATGCTACGCCTCCTTTTCCTTTTTCTTTGATTTGTTCTTATTCTTTTTGCTTTTTGAATCATCACTCTTCTGATACGGAATAGAAGCAAGTACGCTGAGTCCAAGATATTTCTCTATATCCTCCTGCGACTTGATTGTATCATCAAGAAGGAATAAAACAACTACAACCAACAATACAATAAAAGCTCCACCAAGGAATCCGATTGCAGTGTTCTTATATATATTCGGACTTGCAGGAACAACCGGCATCGTAGCCTCATCAAT
This sequence comes from Lachnospiraceae bacterium, assembly GCA_016282745.1. Lineage (GTDB taxonomy): Bacteria > Bacillota > Clostridia > Lachnospirales > Lachnospiraceae > SIG293. Next base: position 17,064 of record JAEELL010000074.1, on the reverse strand, counting down.
AGGGTTGATAGCCTCTATTCCTCCCATTACGTCTTTAGTCTTATCATTTACCGCATCTCTTACACAATCGGCAATTCTCTTTGCCATTGTGGCCGAAGTATCTCTTACGGTTATTTTTATTATTCGGGTATTTTCGATAAGCTGAACATTAATATGTGATGCCAGGGCTTTTGTAGTCATGTTAAGATTGAGTTCGTCAATAACTTCCATCATAACCGGCTCACTCACAATAAGTTCCTGATAGTCGAGCGCAAGGTATGAAGCAAACGCCAAATCACTTGTTGTAAGCCTGTCGTCTTCCTTGTTACTGAGAATATACACCTTTGTAGTAGATGCATACTGTGGTGCAATGAAAAGCTTTGTATAAGTAAATGCCAATATAGCTCCTAACACACCCACAAGAATAATAATGTATAATCTGCTGAGAATTACAGCAAATAATTCTCTTAAGTCAATTTCAATTTCATCTTTGTAATTTTCAAATTCCATAGTTCCCTCACTAAATATACTGATTGTATAGCATCATCTGACCATTTAATACTAGAGTCATATGCCCAAAACTAAAAATTGTTTCTATATAAACTTCACTATTATATAACCTGGTTATCTATAACTTTCTGTGGATTCTCAATCAACAGCCAATCAATATATTCATCACTGTATTTTTTTTCAAGATATTTCACACATTTTCCGATATTCACACTTCTCTTCTTCATATCATGTGCATCAGTTCCTATAAAATGCAGGCAGTCATTGTCGATAAGTCTGCTCACAAATCCTTTAAATCTAAATGAATAAACACTGTCTGCATTTACCTGAAGATAGGCACCCACATCTACTAAATGCTGAATTCTGGCATAGTTGTTCAAAAGACATTTGTACCTCTCACAATGAGCAATTATAGGCTTATAGCCGCTTACCAATATCTTTTTGATTCTTGCCTCAAGGACCTGATAATCGACTCCCGGCAAAAACTCTACCAATATATATTCAGAATCTGCCATGGTATAGACCTTCTGCTTCTCAACAAGATCTACTACATCTTCTGTGTATAATATCTCATTTCCAAGAAAGCACTCCAAGTCTGAGTACTTCTCATTTACTCTTATCATCACTTCATCATATTTGCGTTTTATCCTGCTGATGTCATTCTGATATACACCTGCCCAATAATGAGGTGTAAAAATAATCTTTCGTACACCCTGGCTGTATTCCTCATCTATCATTTTCATAGAATCATCTATGGTCTTTGCACCATCATCAAGACTAAATAGAATATGATTGTGAATATCTGCTATTCCCTTCATCCTTTTTACCATCCCGGTTCTTTTTTTGCACTAACCTATTGTATCAAAAACCGTACCAATAAACAATTATATTTTTTGTTTTTAATTCTCATTCATTCGTGCAAGTTTCTCTGCCTGATCTGCTGCAATACAGTTATCAAGTATCTCACTGATGTCACCGTTCATAATATTGTCCAATCTGTGAGAAGTAAACTTAATTCTGTGATCAGTAACTCGTCCCTGTGGAAAATTGTATGTTCTGATTTTTTCTGATCTGTCACCGGTACCTATCTGACTTCTCCTTGCTTCTGACTCTTCATCCTGCTTTTTCTGAAGTTCAAGTTCATAAAGTCTTGCTCTGAGTACCTTAAGCGCCTTATCTTTATTCTTAAGCTGTGACTTTTCGTCCTGACATGAAATAACAATACCTGTAGGTATATGTGTAAGTCTTACGGCAGAGTCTGTTGTGTTTACGCACTGTCCACCGTTTCCTGATGCTCTGAACACATCAAACTTACAATCGTTCATATCTATTTCTACATCCACTTCTTCCGCTTCAGGCATAATTGCCACTGTCGCTGTAGATGTGTGAATACGTCCGCCCGATTCAGTTACAGGTATCCTCTGGACACGGTGAACTCCGCTCTCGTATTTGAGTTTCGCAAAAGCTCCCACACCGTTAATCATAAACACAACTTCCTTGAATCCACCGATTCCGTTTTCGTTTACCGAAATCATCTCTGTCTTCCATCTCTGAGTCTCTGCAAACATGCAATACATTCTGTAGAGTTCTGCCGCAAAGAGAGCTGCCTCATCTCCACCTGCACCTGCTCTGATTTCAACCACAACATTCTTGTCATCATTAACATCTTTAGGAAGAAGCAATATCTTAAGCTTCTGCTCCATCTCTGCAACTTTTTCCTTTGATGCTGCAAGTTCTTCTTTTGCAAGTTCTTTCATTTCCTCATCACTCTCTTCGTCGAGAATCATAAGGCTCTCTTCTATTGTATTCTTTGCATTCTTATATTCGTTAAATGCCTCCACGATAGGTGCAAGCTCACTTTGTTCCTTCATAAGTTTTGTGAATTTGTTAGAATCACTGATAACTGAAGGATCATTTATCATCTCAAGTATTTCCTGAAATCTTATGGCTATATCTTCTAATTTATCAAACATTTTCTTTCCTTTCTAAGATGAAGATTATTATTTTATACTAATATTTTCATTTTAATTCTTTCATTTTAATATTTTCATTTTGCTGTCTGTATTAATAAAGTTTCCACCCACATTTCTGCCGGTTTCATAAGTCTTATTAGATTTTGGCAACGACAACTCTGTCATTATCCGCCAAATCCTTATACACTTTAACACAACTTGCTATATTTCTCAATATGTCAGAAACTGCATTTGCCTGATCATATCCAATCTCGTAAATAATATATCCTGTCTTTATTCTCTTTGAAGCTTCCTCCGTTATCAGCCTGTAGAAGTGCAAGCCGTCCTCCAAACCATCAAGGGCATTATACGGCTCGTGCTCCTTAACTTCAACTTCCAGTCCCTCAATAACTTTTGTTGGAATATATGGAGGATTAGAAAGGATGATATCAAAATCACCGTCTATATTTTCAAACAAATCGGAATGAATGAATGTAACTTCTGCATCATTTATTTTGGCATTTTTATTTGCCGTTTCTAATGCCTTTTCTGAAATGTCAGCGGCCGTCATTTCAATATCCATGTTCTTCTGCTCACATATCTTCTTAACTGAAATGGCTATGCATCCGGAGCCGGTACACATATCAAGAACCCTGAGTCTGTCAATACCGCTCACCCTGTCATGTGCGTTCTTTATACCATCATCACTATTTTTCAAAAGCATCTCCGACTCAATAATCTCTATTGCTTTTTCAACCAGCAGTTCTGTATCCTGCCTCGGAATAAGAACATGTTCATTTACAAGAAAATCAAATCCCATAAATTCCTGATGTCCTGTGATGTGCTGAAGTGGTATATGTTCTGCCCTCTTTGAAACCAGTTCCATATATCGTTTCCTCTGCTCATCATCTATTGTCATATTCATATCCATATAGTATTTCTGATGATTTATGCCGAGTTCAAATTCTGACAAAAGCCACGCATCATTTACTGCATCAGATATATTTTCTTTTTCCAAAACTTCTATCGCGTCTTTTATTACATCCCTAAAGAGCATCCTGAACTGTTCCCTCACTTATCTGATTTGCTTTTTCATATTGTGCTAAATTTTCACTTACCAGATTCTCTTTTGATTCCGCTGACTCCATTTTCCTCAAGATACTTCTTCCAGTCAAACACAGCTTCAACTGCTGCAATTGCAACTTCTATCATTGAGTCATCCGGTTCACAGGTTGTTATTCGCTGTAACCACAATCCCGGTTTTGACAAAAGTCCCACAATCTTATTGTCGGTACTTCCGGCAAGTCTTATAAATTCATACGAGATTCCTGCAATCACCGGCACAAGCACTAATCTGAGAAGATATTTTACCAGTGTGCTGTCACTTCTTATACACATAAAGAAGATAATACTTATTACCATTACTATAAGAAGAAAACTTGTTCCGCATCTCTTATGAAATCTCGAACTTGATCTGACATTCTCTACATTCAGTACCTTTCCTGTTTCGATACAATTGATGCACTTATGCTCCGCTCCGTGATACATATATGTCCTCTTAATATCAGGCATAAATGAAATCAGATAAATATACATAATAAATATAATCATCTTTACAACGCCCTCAATGGCAGGAACATGCTGCTCAGTAATAAACGGAATAAACTTCTTCATTGTATCTGCCACAAACAATGGCAACATCATAAACAGCACCACTGAAAATACAATTGAAAATGCAACTGTACAAAACATGATAACACTCTCTAATTTGTCTCCAAACTTCTCAGTGAGCCATTTTTCAAAGGCTGATTCTTCTGCTTCTGTCTCTCCTTCCTCATCCTCAAAAAAACTTGCAGAGTAGGTAAGAGTCTTCATTCCAACAATCAGTGAATCCACAAAACTGAATACTCCCCTAATAAATGGAAGTGAAAAAATCTTATTCTTTGCAGCAATACTGTTGTACTCCTGAATATCTATCTCAATTTCCTTATTTGGTTTTCTTACGGCTACCGCATAATGATTTTTATTTTTCATCATGATTCCCTCAAGCACGGCCTGACCGCCTATACCTGAAGAACACTTTTTTTTATTGTCACTCATATTAAATCCCTTTTTCTTTAAAAGAAAATAGGTTGAGATATAAATCTCAACCTGTTATCTAAAATAATTACTTCATACCATATTTCTTGTTGAACTTCTCTATTCTACCACGTGCTGAAATAGCTTTCTGCTGTCCTGTATAGAATGGATGGCATGCTGAACAAATTTCAACGTGAATAGATTCCTTTGTAGAACCTGTTACAAATGTGTTTCCACAGTTACATGTAACGGTTGCCTGATGGTAATCTGGATGGATTCCTTCTCTCATTACATTCACCTCGTACTCTTTCTATATTATTTGCTTTTGCATTCGCAACAGCCTTGTTATTATAACATAACATTTTTTCATATTCAAGAGGTTTCTTGAAAAAGCTTTTTATCTTATCTCATCTGCGGCGTTCTTCTGATTCTTGCGACTTTCTGACAGAAATCCTCATTATCTTTTGTCTTATAGAAGAGATCAAGAATTCTCTCAACTGCTTCGTCTGCTTTCAATCCGTTTATTTCTTTTCTCATTATATATGAAGCATTCTTTTCATCATTATTGAGGAGCAAGTCTTCTCTTCTCGTTCCTGATTTTACTATATCTATTGCTGGGAATACTCTCTTCTCAGACAATTTTCTGTCAAGGACAAGTTCCATGTTACCGGTTCCCTTAAACTCTTCGTATACAACGTCATCCATCTTGCTTCCTGTATCAACAAGGGCTGTGGCAAGTATGGTAAGACTTCCGCCTTCTCTCATGTTTCTTGCTGCACCAAAGAATCTCTTTGGCATATGGAGAGCTGCCGGATCAAGTCCACCTGACAAAGTTCTTCCACTTGGTGGAACTGTAAGGTTATACGCTCTTGCAAGTCTTGTGATACTGTCAAGAAGGATGATAACATCTTTTCCATGCTCAACAAGTCTCTTTGCTCTCTCAATTACCATCTCAGATACTCTCTTATGATGCTCAGGAAGTTCATCAAATGTTGAATAGATTACTTCAACGTTTTCACCTGAAATTGCCTCTTTAATATCTGTAACTTCTTCAGGTCTCTCATCGATAAGCAGAATAATCATTTGCATCTCCGGATTATTTTTCAGTATTGATTTGGCGGTTTCTTTAAGAAGCGTTGTCTTTCCTGCCTTTGGAGGTGATACAATCATTCCTCTTTGTCCTTTTCCAATAGGACTTACAAGATCAACAATTCTCATTGCCATATTTCTGCTGCTTGTCTCTAAATGAAGTCTCTCATTTGGAAATATAGGTGTAAGATCTTCAAAGTTCTTTCTTCCCATTACTTTATCAAGAGTCTCTCCGTTAACTCTGTCTAAATAATAAAGTGCAGCAAACTTGTCAGTCTCTTTTCTTGCCTTAACTCTTCCTGTAAGAATATCTCCTGTCTTTAAAGAAAATCTTCTGATTTGAGTTGGCGCAACATACACATCATCATCTCCAGGCATATAGTTGTCGCATCTGATAAATCCGAATCCGTCAGGCATTACCTCGAGAATTCCGGTTCTTGCATCATGTCCGTCGTACTCTTCTTCACTTATTTCACCTTCTTCATTCGAAGATTCTGATTTTTCACCATGCTTTTCTTTTTCGGACTTTTTGCTTTCTGCTCTGTCCTTTTCGTTTTTGTCCTCAGACTTTTTCTTTTTATCATCTGACGCTTCTTTTTTGCCATCGGACTTTTTCTTTTTATCATCTGACGCTTCTTTTTTTGAATCATTCATTACCAAAATCGCTTCAACCAAATCAGCTTTTTTCATTGTTGTAACTGACTTAATACCATTTGTTTTAGCAATTTCACGTAATTCCTTTACAGGTAATGTCATTAACTTTTCTCTCATGTTTCTCCTTCCGTAACAAGTCTTCTATTCTGTTAGTTATATAATTGTTTCTTATTTTATGTTGTTGGGTGTTATTTATGTTATTGGGTAATTTTCGAATTAAACAATTTAATATTATAGATATTTAAAGAATTGTGGTACTTAACCACATGAATACATGATAACACATTAATTTCAAAAAATATAGTGAAATCACAAAAAATGTGTTACTATTGAAATGTTGCGATATATTGAAATTCATTTCATCGCAACAGGCAATTTAATGTAATTGCCATCATTATATTTTATAATTTGGAGGTTATTATGACTACAGATGAAAAAGCATTACAACTTCACGCAGATTTAGTTGGAAAAATCAGTACTGAATCAAAATGTAAAATTGAAAACCGCGAGGATTTGTCCCTTGCCTACACTCCGGGTGTTGCAAGACCTTGCGTAGAGATACACAACAATCCTGAAGACGTATACAAATACACAATCAAAGCAAACACAGTAGCTGTCGTTTCTGACGGTAGCGCGGTTCTCGGCCTTGGTAATATCGGTCCTTACGCTGCAATGCCTGTTATGGAAGGAAAGGCTTGTCTCTTCAAAGAGTTCGGAGGCGTAAACGCATTTCCTATCTGTCTTGACACTCAGGACCCTGACGAAATCGTTGAAACTGTTGTAAGAATTGCGCCCGGATTTGGCGGAATTAATCTTGAGGATATTTCAGCTCCAAGATGTTTTGAAATCGAGAGAAAATTAAAGGAAAGACTGGACATTCCTGTATTCCATGATGACCAGCACGGAACTGCAATCGTTGTTCTTGCAGGTATTATCAATGCACTAAAAGTTGTTGGAAAAGAAAAAGAAAACTGTAAAGTTGTTGTAAACGGCGACGGTTCTGCCGGTATTGCAATCTCAAAACTTTTACTTAAGTACGGTTTCAAAAATCTTACTATCTGTGGATTATACGGTATTCTTTCAAAAGATGTCGCTGATCTTAACTGGGCTCAGAAGGAAATGGCTGAAATTACTAACCTTGAAGGAAAGAATGGAAAACTTGCTGACGCTTTAGTTGGTGCCGATATCTTTGTAGGTGTTTCAGCTCCTAACATAGTTTCAGAAGAGATGGTAAAATCAATGAATTCAGATGCTATTATTTTTGCAATGGCTAATCCAACACCAGAAATTATGCCTGATGTTGCAAAGGCTGCGGGTGCAAGAATAGTCGGAACAGGCCGTTCTGATTTTCCAAATCAGGTAAACAACGTAGTTGCATTCCCTGGAATTTTCAAAGGTGCTCTTGAGGGACGCGCAAAGCAGATTACAGAAGAGATGAAACTGGCTGCTGCAAATGCGATTGCTTCTTTAGTTCCTGAAGACAAACTCTGTGATGAATTCATTCTTCCTGAAGCATTCAATCCTGAAGTTGCAGAAGTTGTAAGTAAGGCGGTTAAAGATAATATAAAATAATGATCAAAAAAAGACAGCCTCAAAAAGCTGTCTTTTTTTGAAAAATCTATTCTGTAACACTGTTCTTTTCCGTTATAATTTCACTTTTAATTATATCTTTGTCCTCACTTGTTTCTACCACGCCAGCGTCTCCAATCTGACTTTCTTCTTTTATTCCTTCCCTTAACTCTTCCTTTATCGCTTCCTTTTGTTCCTGACCTGCGGCTTCATTTTTATCATCAATTTCTGCCTTGCTCTTCATCAGATTGTTAATGGTATACTTGTATATTTCAGCACTGGCATCTTTCCATCTTGAACACATAAAGGATGCTGCCTCTTTTGTCGGAACAGATAAATTTAACTCGATTAGAATTGTATTACTCTCTTTTACCTGGCAATGAACGATGTACTCTCCATTTGAACTTCTGTAGTAATCTGATAAGGTTCCCACCTCGTTTCGAAGTTCGTATTTGTTACTCATCAGGAACACATCTATGTCATCAATTATTCTGTTTGGAATCTTGTTTTCAAAATATTCAATTGTTTGTCTTCCCTCGGATGTCAGATGATAATAAGATGCATTTCTGATTGTATCTGAGAAAATAAATCCTTTGCTATCCAAATCATTTATAGACTGCTGCAATGAAAAATAATTTGTATAGTCATTCTCCAAAAAGAAGTCTGAAATCTGTGTGTTTGTTAATGGAAAATTGACTTTATTCAGCATGTATAAAATTATGAGTTTATATAGGGTTGCCGAATCAACTGCCATTTCTTCTCTACTCCTTTGTAATCTCTTCTATCAAATCAAGTATCTCCTCTTTTCCCTGCTTAGTCTGGGCAGAGAATGGAATAACTGTGATATCTTTAGAGCCAAGTTTTTCTTTTATTATTTTGATATTCTTCAACAACTGACTTCTCTTTATCTTATCTGCTTTTGTTGCAATTATAATAGGCTCATAGCCACTGGCAAGCACCCACTGATACATGTCAACATCATTGGCAGAAGGCTCATGTCTTATATCGACAAGTAAAAATATAGCTTTCAGCTGTTTTGAATTATTCAAATAACGTTCAATGAGTTTTCCCCATTTTGCTTTTATTTCTTTTGATACTTTTGCATATCCGTATCCCGGAAGATCAACAAAATACATCTCATGATTTATCTCGTAAAAATTGATTGTCTGAGTTTTACCGGGTTGTGAGGAAGTTCTTGCAAGTGACTTTCTGTTAACCAGGCCGTTTATCAAAGATGACTTACCAACATTTGACTTTCCTGCAAAAGCAATTTCAGGCATATCATTCTCAGGTAATTTGCTTGTAACCCCACACACTGTTGCAAGTTCTGCATTTTTAACTATCATTTCTTTCTCCTGTTTTAATTCAAGATTATTCTCTGACTAATGCTTCTTTTAGAACTTCTTCCATTGAACTTACGTGGATAATGTTGAGCCCGCCTTTAATCTCATCTGAAATCTCATCCATGTCAGGTCTGTTCTTTTCAGGAACAAGTACTGTTTCAATTCCCGCAATCTTTGCTGCCAATATTTTTTCTTTTAGGCCTCCAATTGGGAGAACTCTTCCTCTAAGTGTTATCTCTCCTGTCATGGCAAGTTTTGCATTTACCGGTACATTTATAATTGCCGATAACATTGCAGTTGCCATGGTAATACCTGCAGACGGTCCGTCTTTTGGAACTGCCCCCTCAGGTATATGAATATGAATATCGTGTTTCTCGAAAAAGTCACTGTCTATTCTATATTTGTCAGAAATACTTCTTATGTAACTAAGACCTGCCTTAGCAGATTCCTTCATTACATCTCCGATACTTCCTGTCAGCATTACTTCGCCTTTTCCGGGCATAACATTGACTTCAATCTGAAGTGTATCACCACCAACACTTGTCCATGCAAGTCCTCTGACAATTCCCACTTCATTTATCTCATTTGCAAGATCAACTGTAAACAGCTTCTTGCCTAAATAATTTTCTAATTTACCCTCGGTAATAATAACATCAAGTGTATTACCACACACTATCTCACGAGCTGCCTTTCTACAGAGTTCCCCAATCTTTCTTTCAAGATTTCTCACTCCGGCTTCCCTTGTGTAATTTCTTATAAGCTTTGCCATAGCTCCATCTGTTATTCGAAGCATCTCCGGCTTTAAACCATTTCTCTTTATCTGCTTGCTCACAAGATGTTCTTTTGCAATGTGAAGCTTTTCGTTCTCTGTATAACTTGTAACTTCTATAAGTTCCATTCTGTCAAGCAGAGGCTTTGGAATAGTCTGAGTGTTGTTTGCCGTTGCAATAAATAAAACCTGCGACAAATCCAATGGGAGTTCTATATAGTTATCTCTGAACTTACAGTTCTGCTCAGAATCAAGAACCTCTAAAAGTGCTGATGAAGGATCTCCTTTGTAATCAGCTCCAAGCTTGTCTATCTCATCAAATAACATCAGAGGATTCTTTGTTCCTGCCTGCTTAAGTCCTGTTGCGATTCTTCCGGGCATTGCACCAATATAAGTCTTTCTGTGACCTCTGATTTCTGCCTCATCTCTCACACCACCAAGTGCGATTCTAACATATTCTTTGCCAAGCGCCTGTGCCACTGATTTTGCAATGGATGTCTTACCGGTTCCCGGAGGTCCCACAAGACAAATTATAGGACCGTTTCCTTCTGTCTTGGTGAGCACTCTGACTGACAAAAACTCCAGCACTCTCTCTTTTACTTTTTCAAGTCCATAGTGATCCCTGTCAAGAATCATCTTGGCGTTATCAATATCTTCGTTATCAACAGACACCTTGTTCCATGGCATTTCAAGCAAGGTCTCGATATAATTTCTCTCAACTGTACTCTCCGCTGAAGCAGGTGCAATTGTCCTAAATCTTTTTATTTCTTTTTCTATTTTTTCTTTTACTTCATCAGGAGCGTCTAACTTTCCAAGTTCTTCCATAAATCTGTCAGCGTCGGAAACTGCATCGTCTTCCCCGAGTTCTTCCTTGATGACTTTCATCTGCTCACGGAGAATATACTCACGCTGATTCTTGTCAACGCGCTCTTTGACCTTCATCCTGATTTCTTCTTTTATCTTGTTAATCTCGATTTCTTTTGTCAGAAACTCCATAATGATATCATACTGTTCACTGACAGTTCTGGCCTCGAGAAAAGCCTGCTTGCAAATATAATCCGTCTGAAAACTGAGTATTACCTGATAAAGCATCTCCAAGATATTTTCTTCAGCTGCAACTATTCTTACAGTCTCTTTGTTTATATTCTCTGCTGCATTGCCGTAGTTCTGCACAGCCTCTCTCAGGACACGAAGTCTTGCCTCCGCCTCCTCAACAGAATAATCATTTATTATATCATCACAACTGTACACTTCCGCACACAGATAGTTAGGCTCATCAATAAAATCGTTAATCTCTCCTCTTGCTTCTGCTTCAACAAGCACACGAACCAACTTATTTGGAAGTTTTACAAGCTGCTTAACCCTTACGATTGTTCCGATTGAATACAAATCCTCCATATCGGGATCTGAAACAGACGGATCCCTCTGGGCAACAACAAACAACTTCTGTTTGCTCATCATTGCAGTCTCTGCAGCGTTTATTGATAACTTTCTGCTAATATCAAAATGCACTGTTGTGCCCGGTAAAATAGCCAGTCCTCTCAAGGCTATTACCGGTAATTCCATTACTTTATCCGCCATATAATCACTCCTACCCGTTCTCTTCGATTATATTCTTTTTTTCTTTCTGTAACTAATTGAGTTCTTCACAACACCTCTATGTGCTCTGCTTTGCTCTCAAAATCCGCACATTTATGCGCTCTGTTCGCTCTCTTCTTTAGCTTTCTTTGCTGCTTTTTTAATCTTTGCGTCTAGGTTATTTTCGTACACTAATTCCGGTGAATCAAGACCTAAAACAGCTTCTCTTGTCACAATACACTCAACAATCTTCTCATCTGAAGGAACTTCATACATAATGTCCATTGTTGCGCTTTCCATAATAGCTCTAAGTCCTCTCGCTCCTGTCTTTCTCTCAAAAGACATCTTTGCAAGCTCCTCTATTGCCTCATCAGTGAATGTCAACTTAACTCCATCAAGTTCGAATAATTTTCTGTATTGTTTTACAAGTGCATTCTTTGGCTCAACAAGAATCTTCTTTAATGCATCAACATCTAATGACTGTAGTGAAACGGTTACAGGCACACGACCTATAAACTCAGGAATAAGACCGAACTTCACTAAATCCTGTGGCATTACTTTCTTCATTAATTTATCGAAATTATCTGTGTTTCTTTCAGGAATAACAGCATTAAATCCTATTGCAGATTCATCGATTCTGCTTTCAACAATCTTCTCTAATCCGTCAAAAGCACCACCGCAAATAAATAAGATATTTGTAGTGTCAATCTGTATAAGTTCCTGATGAGGATGCTTTCTTCCTCCCTGTGGTGGAACACTTGCATTAGTTCCCTCTAATATCTTGAGTAATGCCTGCTGAACGCCCTCACCTGAAACATCTCTTGTTATGGATACGTTCTCAGATTTCTTGGTAATCTTATCAATCTCGTCAATATAGATAATACCCATCTGTGCACGTTCAATATCATAATCTGCTGCCTGAATAAGTTTGAGAAGAATATTCTCGACGTCTTCACCAACATATCCTGCCTCAGTAAGTGCTGTGGCATCTGTAATTGCAAACGGTACATTTAGTATCTTTGCAAGTGTCTGTGCAAGATAAGTCTTACCTGAGCCTGTAGGACCAAGCATCAAAATATTACTTTTTTGTAATTCAACATCAAGATCCTGTCCTGAAAGAATTCTTTTGTAATGATTATATACCGCAACAGAAAGAACCTTTTTTGCATCATCCTGACCAATAACATATTCGTCAAGGAATTCCTTGATTTCCTTTGGTTTTAAGAGATTAATCTCCTCCTCCGGATGACTGTCTCCTCCCATTTTGTTGTACACTTCATCTTCTATGATTTCTGCGCAAATCTCAACACATTCATCACAGATATATGAACCATCAGGTCCGGCAATAAGTTTTTTTACTTGCTCCTGACTCTTTCCACAAAACGAGCATCTGATTCTTTCATCACTTCTCTTATTTGCCATATAATACCTCCAAAAAATAGTACTTAAGGCACCACTTAATTTAAGCGGTGCCTCAATTGATTATTTATCTTTTCTGACAATAACTTCATCTATCAAGCCATATTCTTTTGCAACTTCAGCATCAAGCCAGTTGTCTCTGTCAGTATCTTTTTCGATAACTTCAAGTGGCTGTCCTGTGTTCTCAGCAAGAATCTTGTTTAATCTCTCTTTGTTTTTCAAAATGTGGTCTGCAGCTATCTTGATATCACTAGCCTGTCCCTGAGCTCCACCAAGTGGCTGATGAATCATAACCTCAGCGTTTGGAAGTGCATATCTTTTTCCTTTTGCCCCGCTTGATAAAAGGAAAGCACCCATACTTGCTGCCATTCCGATACATGTTGTGGCAACGTCACATTTAATATAATTCATTGTATCATATATTGCCAAACCATCGAATACCGAACCACCCGGGCTGTTAATGTACATATGAATATCCTTATTTGGATCTTCTGATTCAAGGAAAAGAAGCTGTGCTACTACAAGACTTGCAGTGGTTGCATTTATTTCTTCTCCTAAGAATATAATTCTGTCTTTTAATAATCTTGAGTAAATGTCGTATGAACGTTCGCCTCTGCTTGTCTGTTCAATGACGTAAGGTACTAAACTCATTATAACACCTCCAAATCTGTTCAAATCAACTGTCAATTAATGTTATTTTGCTTCTGCAACTACTAACTTTGCAGCCTTCTGAACAGCGATATCTTTCTTTAATGTATCTGCTTCTGCACCTGATACAAGTCCTTTGATTGCATCAAGTTCCATATTGTAATTCTTAGCCATCTCCTCAAGTTCTTTCTCGAACTCTTCGTCAGATACTTCAATGTTCTCTGCATCAACGATAGCTTCAAGTACTAATCTTGACTGAATTCTTGCAAGTGCCTGTGGCTTAACCTGCTCAAGTAATGCATCAACTGTAGAACCTGTGAACTGCATGTACTGTTCAAATGTAATACCCTGAGACTGAATCTGCTGAGCGAACTCTTCAACCATCTGCTGAGCCTGTGCTTCAATCATCTTTTCCGGGATATCCATCTTAGCATCATCTACGATAGCTTTGATAATTTCGCCTTCTTTTGCTCTCTCAGCTTCTGCCTTCTTTGACTCTTCAAGATTCTTCTTGATATCTGCTTTGTATTCATCAAGAGTATCAAACTCTGAAATATCCTGTGCAAACTCATCATCTAATTCAGGAAGTTCTTTTACTTTGATTTCCTTAACTGTAACCTTGAACATTGCCGGCTTACCTGCAAGGTTCTCTGCGTGATATTCTTCAGGGAAAGTTACATTAACTTCAACTTCCTCTCCGATGTTCTTTCCAATCAACTGTTCTTCGAAAGTATCGATGAATGAGTGAGATCCGATTGTTAAAGGATAATCTTCACCCTTTCCACCTTCAAATGGAGTTCCGTCAACAAATCCTTCGAAATCGATAACTGTCTGATCGCCATCCTGAACAGCTCTGTCATCAACAGTGATAAGTCTCGCATTCTGATCTAATACTTTGTTAATCTCAGCCTGAATATCTTCTTCTGTCACTTCAAGATCAGGTGCTGCTGTCTCGATTCCTTTGTATTTTCCAAGTTCAACTTCCGGTTTCAATACAACCTCAGCTGTAAAGATAAATGGCTTTCCTGATTCAATCTGAACTACATCGATCTCAGGTCTTGCTACGATTTCAAGACCACTCTCCTCTGCTGCATTTGCGTATGCATCAGGAATCATAGAATTAACTGCATCTTCGTAGAAAACTTCAACGCCGTACATCTTTTCTACCATGTTACGTGGTACTTTACCTTTTCTGAATCCCGGTACGTTAAATCTGTTTTTATTCTTCTTGTATGCCTTTTCAATGGCTTTTTCAACTTCTTCTGCTGCTACTTCAATAGTAAGCTTCGCTGTGTTATTTTCTAATTTCTCTACCTGTAAACTCATTTTAATATAATCCTCCTATTTCGTTTGCGGACACTCCACAACAGTATATCATTATAACACGATTATTATACATTGTCATTATCTAATTATAAAGTTTATCAACAAAACTTCTTAGATGCCACAAACTGACACTATAATCTTACCTTTTTTTTGTGTTTATCATGTGTATTATTCACTATCTGTACCGTGAGTATTTTATTTATTTTTTTATATTCTCTGTACTTTGTATATCCTCTGCACTTTGCGTATTATCTGTACTGGATTGCTTTTGCTATCTCCTCGCTCTTTTCTTCACTTACAAGAATCTTTATCAGTTCAAGTCCCATCTCAAGAGCTGCTCCAAGACCTTTTGCAGTTGTAATATTACCGTCAGTTACAACTTTTCCTCCTACAGACAAAGCTCCTTTCATCTGATTTTCAAATCCCGGGAAACATGTAGCATTCTTTCCCTCGACAAGCCCAAGATTTCCTAAAATACTTGGAGCTGCACATATCGCTGCAAGTTTTTTACCCTCGTTATTGTATTTCACAACATTATCAGTGAGCAATTTGCATGCTGCAAGGTTAGTTGTTCCAGGCATACCTCCCGGAAGGAAAATCATGTCTCCATCTTCAAAATCTATATTAGCTATCAGTTCATCCGCCATAATATTGAATCCATGGGAACTCTTAACCATAATCTCATCTGTTACTGATGTTGTAACCACTTCTACCTCATGTGTTCTTCTAAGTAAATCAATAACCATTAAAGCTTCTACTTCTTCAAACCCATCTGCAAAAAATGCGTATACTTTCTTCATAATCTCACTCCGTTATTATCATATATTTTGCTGTTTTTTTCTGCACCAGTTACTTCATTCTTTCTTGTCCATATTATCCTGCAAATATCATTGTTTAATTACTATTATGCTATTTTCATTATGCAATCATCATTCAGCAAGTGCCTTTTCAGTATAACATATCGACTTTTCATTTTCAAACTACATTCTTGCGTGATACAATAGTGTCAGATTCATTATTTTTAGACACAGGAGGATTAATAAAAATATGGAAATAGAAAGAAAATTTTTAATAAAAGACTTCCCTGAAAATCTCAATGATTTTCAATCTCTTGAACTTGAACAGGCTTACCTGTCTATCAATCCGGTTGTCAGAGTCAGAAAATCAAACACTGATTATTACCTCACTTATAAGGGAAGTGGAATGATGGTGAGAGAAGAATATAATCTTCCTCTAAATGAACACAGCTATTATCATCTTCGAAAAAAAGCCGACGGAAATATCATTTCCAAAACCAGATATCTGATTCCACTGGATGAAGAGCTCACCGCAGAGTTGGACATCTTTCACGGAGTATTTACCGGTCTGGCCATTGTAGAAGTTGAATTTGAATCAACTGAAGAAGCAAACAATTTCACTCCCCCTGACTGGTTTGGTGAAGATGTAACACGTGACAAGCGTTATCATAACAGTTATTTGTCCGGCGTTATAGTAAAGACAACTAACGAAATCGAGTAAGCTACTAACCAACTGTATTTTCCTTGTCCTGTAATCAAAGAGACCAACAATCAAGGACTGAATTGTCCCCATATTTGTTGGTCTCTTTTTCTATTAGCCACTTACTTAACCATTTACTAAAAAAGTAGCAGCCTCTTATTAATTTAATGAGTACGGGCGACAGGACTTGAACCTGCACGGTCTCCCACTAGAACCTAAATCTAGCGCGTCTGCCAATTCCGCCACGCCCGCATATATTAATAATTGTGGATTCTTAATCCACTCGCTGTAATCCACTTGGATTACCATGGATAAAAAATAGCGCAATTGGAATTGCGCTTTTGAGTGAGGCACGGGGGATTCGAACCCCCGACACCTTGATTAAAAGTCAAGTGCTCTACCGACTGAGCTAGTGCCCCATAATATATATCAAATTATCAAACTGCCCAAACTGGGCTAGTTGGATTCGAACCAACGAATGCAGGAGTCAAAGTCCTGTGCCTTACCGCTTGGCGATAGCCCATCATTGATTGTCACAAGGTGGCTAGAGGGATTCGAACCCTCGGCCTCCAGAGCCACAATCTGGCGCGCTAGCCAACTGCGCCATAGCCACCATACTGTGCTCGAAGGGATTCGAACCCCCGACCCACGG
>JAEELL010000073.1 GCA_016282745.1 Lachnospiraceae bacterium | reverse complement strand
TTTCTTAAATAAATACAATACTGTTCTGACATTTTACCATCTCCTTATAAAGTATATGAAAAATGAGTACAAAAATAACACCTAGCCATTTGACCAGATGCCCCGAAGATGATAAAATATTCTTGTCTAGGGAATGATTTTTATCATTCGTATGGGGCTAACTGGAAACGGTTAGTCTCTTCTTGATTTATTCAGATAATTCATATATAATGAACTTAACAAGAGAACCGAAAGCTAGGAATCAGCTAGCTTCTGGTGTTTGATATTTGTTAAAAGTAACGCCTACCATGACCAGTGAGAGGGCGTTACTTTTTTGCGTTAAATTTGATGATAGTTAACACAAGAGTAATAACGTAACAAAGCATAATTACAAAATCAAAAAGATTATCATATGTAACCATTGGCATCAGCTCCTTTCGTAAAACTCAGAAGCTAACCAACCGCCCCTTCGGTTCCCTGGTTAAGTTCATTATTTAATTAAAAGACCTCACATTCTTGTGAGGTCCCAAATTGATGCCCTATAGGCTACATCTACAATTCTGTCGGCAAGCGACTTTGTATCAATATTATACCTCATTTTATACGAAAATCAATATTATCTTTACAATACGTATGTGATATAACCGATATCACTCTTTGCAATTTTGATATTGATACCAAAAAGCTAGTGCAAAAACTAAATTTAATAAAATGCTGGCCTCGAATTCTCCACCTCTAAAAATACGCAAAATATGTAATAAAAACAAAATGATATCATATATCACAAATGATAAATATCTACCACCCTTTTTTGAAGGGCATATACTCTCAGAACAATCTGAAGCCCAATGTACTAGTTTAAATATAGGTATAATCTGAGAGAAAAACAATATAGGCCAATAACAATAAAAAATAACTGTTGCAATAAAGTTTGGCAATTCTTTAGTTAATTCAACAATAAAAGATAAAGCTACATAAATTATTGAAGAAATTACAATTGAGATAAAAGTCAGAACACAGAGCGTTATCCATGAAGCAAATCTTTTACCAAATCCATTCTTTTCATTCATAGAATCCCTCCAATTATCTTAAATAAATAACATTATCAATAACTATATAATTTCGTTTTAAGCGTCTTGCTGTTCTGCATTTTTTTCTATTCCTAAAGTTCTTAATACCATGGCTTTAGTGAGGGTATCTGAATTCCGGTAAGTTAAAATAATATCGGCCTCATCATCTGTTAATACTATGCAATCATTGCTAGAAACATCTTCAATTAATTCGGATTTTTCAATATTAAAATAATCTGCAAGCAATTGAATTTTTCCCATACGTGGAAGCTTGGCACCTGTACACCAACTAGAAATAGTAGAAGAACCAATGTGCAAATCTCTTATTAAATCAGATTGCGTCTTGCCGTTCTTATCCATATAATATTTTAGTTTTTTAACAAATACTTTTCTGTATTCTTCGTCCGACATAGTAATCACCTCCAATTAATAATTAAAGGATAACACTAAAAGTGCAAAATGTAAATGAAAAATGCAATTAAACTCGCTTAAAGTGTTGACAGTCTACTTTAAGTGTGATACTTTTTAAATAGAAGGGAGGAATTGCACGTATGTTTATTCCAGATAATTTAAAAATAACACTTGCAGCAGCTAGAGTGAATAAAGGACTGTCTCAATCAGATGTAGCTCGTATTTTACACGTATCTAACAGGACGATAGTGAATTGGGAAAAAGGACAAAGCTCTCCGAATATTCATCAGGCAGATGAACTATGTGACCTGTATGAACGTCCAAGAGACTCAATTAAGTTTTAATTTTTTTTATAAAACAACTCCACTCTAAGTGAGATGAAAACATAAATAACTATCAGCATACATTATTAAAAACACTGGAGGTACATATGATCCAGAAAGAAATCAAAAAAGGAAACACGATAATCAGAATACATGATGACAGTGTGGTACCTGATCCGGAGAGTATTCTTATCAGAATAGGATACTTAATGGCACAGGTTAAAAAAGAAAAGGAAGGAGTGAAAACATGAAACCAATCAACTTGAATGAGATGGAAGCAATGATATTTAAAGAAATGGACTCGGTTGAAAAAGAAATCGAAAATGGACACGAAGAAGCAATCACCGAATTCAAGATTTACATGGGATACAAATTCGCCATTTTAAGAATTATGAGTATGTGTGAAGAAACAGCAAAAGACTCACAAGAGATAAGCAAACTCGAAAAAGAAATTGAAGAGCGTGAGGAAGAATTAAAAAAGAAGATTTTTAATCGTTAAGATAATCGGGCAGTCTTCAGGCTGCAGCACAACCGGCATAATTGGCATGTCGGCCTCCAAGTTAGTATTTGAAAAAATTGTTGTTGCATATTGTATTAAGAGTAAAAAATCAGTGCTGCAGTTTGAAGGCTGCCTGAGGAGAGGAGTATATATGGCAAAGATTAAGAGCGTGTTATTTGATGATATGACTTTTTGTTATGAATGTGGCCGCCCGGATGCAGAGTGTCACCATATTTTCTTCGGAAGCTACGCAAAGACACCATGCACAAAAAGAAAATTGTATATTCCTCTATGTTATGTCTGTCACAAAGGTAACAATGGCCCTCACATGAACAGAGAAAAGGACTTGGAATACAAGATGATGGCTCAGGAATATTACGAAGAACACATAGGAACTAGAGAAGAATTCATGGATGAATTCGGAAAAAATTATTTATAAGGAGGAAACATGGGAGAAAGAAAGTACACAACAGAAGAGACTATCCAAATGATGAAAGAGGGATTGGAACTTCTGGAGATGAGAAACAAAGGTTACTTACTGGAATTACCTTTTGAGGTTGGAAGAATGCTGTATCACGTAAAACTAAATGGTGATGAAGCTAGTATCGAACAAGCGAGGTTTATCGGAGCAAAAATCATTGATGAACGAATGGAATATATCTTTAATACTCCTTCCGGAGAGATAAGCTACACAGCGGATGACGTTCTAGCCCTTATCAAAGAAACTGAAGCTGCAGCAAAGAACATGGTAAGTGATTGGTTAGGAGGCAGAGAATGATACAGGCTCAGTCGGAAAAAACGTATTTAAAAGTTGGTAAGTGTCCGTATTGTGGCAACGCCAAAACTTTTACTACACATCAAAAATACATAGAACAAATGAAACTGGATAGAATGGCATTTGCCGATTGCACCTGTCCTGATGCAAGAGCAGACAGGGAACAAAGAGCTAAGATAGCAGAACACTTCAGATCAGAAGGTCAATATGAATTAGCAAGGCAGGTAACAGGATGATTAATAAGATTAGAAGATATTTTATAAGGCGAAGAAGAAGGAAGAAAGTGAGTGGGTGTGATTTTTACACGATTCCACCAAGAGATAATAATCTGGAATGGTTTAACAAATTGTCTTTAGATGAGAAGGTTGAATTAATAAGAAAGATTGCGTTTGAAGATTATTTACAGGACATTTATTGTTCTAAATATTGCAAGTACGAACGCTTGATTGATTGCGGAGAAATATCTGAGGGATGCACTGGCGTGGATGAGCGTATATGGATTAAAGAATTACTGATATCAGAGCATAAGAACTAACAACTTTTTATATCACGAAAGAACAAGGGCGGAGTATTCCGCCCGGGAGGTGAAGAATGGATACAACAGGAACATGTAAATATTGCGGACAAACCAGAGCGGTGAGAGTACCAAAGGATTCCCCAGAGGAAGTCATAGACGAAACGGCAACAGCTGAATGTAATTGCCCTGGAGCTAAAACCGCAAGAAAAGTAGAAAACTTTATGGATAAGGTAGTAGAAATCTTTGAGGATATCCCGGAGGTGTCAAAATTGGCGCAGGAAGCAATTGGCTTAATAAATAACAATAAGATTCAAAAAATAACAATAATGCCAATAGACGGAACAAAGGTAACAATAAGCAGCAACCTTAAAGGTCAACTAAAGATAACCAGGGAGCGAAAGATTAAAAAAGAGGTTACAGAGTAATGGAAACAAAAGGAATAACCATTGAAGCTGCTGGAAAACTGGTAGACAACAACAGAATTGACGATAAGGCAAAGAAAAGATTTAAACGTCCTGCGTATGGAATATACGGTAAGGCAAGAAAGGGAGAAGATGAGCAATTCGATAAAAGAACTGAAGAAAGCAATTGATAACCTGTATGAATTATCAATTGCTGAGCAAAGTGAAATAGTAGTGGATAAGAATGTAATTAATGAATCCATAAAGGCATATGGAAAAGAATTACAGACCGTAGTGTGCATGGAGGAACTTGCAGAACTGACTAAGGAATTAAGCAAATATTTGAGAGGGATTCATAATAAAGAAAATCTGCTTACAGAAGTAGCAGATGTAATCATATGTTTGCACATGATTAAAGAAATGTATCGCATCGATACCAAATTATTAAATGAAGAAATTGAAAGAAAACAGGAAAGACAAAAAGCGAGGTTAAATAATGAGAATAAAAGAAGTGTTGGCAAATTTAATGAGCTTTGATTGCTGGAGCTTTAAACATTACTCTCTTACTAAAGAGGAAGCGAAGGTAGTTATAAATGCTCTAGAGCAATGCAGATGGAGAGATCCAAAAATTAATGAGCCTCCTGCAAACGGAGACGAAATACTTTTATGTGTTTCAGGGGTGGCAGAAAACATAACTTATGAAAAAGCAACTATTGTGGGATTTTATGAAGAAGGGAAATATTATCCGGACAGCGGAATTTATTATGACTCATTGATAGTACATGCGTGGCTTCCAATGCCGGTATACAAGGAGGAGCAATGATAGATGCAATGATATGGATTGGACTGGGAGTATTAGTTGCATTTGCCATAGCCCTAACCTGGGCACTGTGCATTGCAGCGGAAGATGAAGAAATGAAGAGAGAACGTTGGAGCAGATCAATGGAAGAATATGATT
The DNA here is from genome assembly GCA_016282745.1 of Lachnospiraceae bacterium. Classification (GTDB taxonomy): domain Bacteria; phylum Bacillota; class Clostridia; order Lachnospirales; family Lachnospiraceae; genus SIG293. The sequence goes on along the minus strand of JAEELL010000073.1, from coordinate 42,502 downwards.
GGAGGAAAGATGAAACAAGAGATGAAATCAATCATGACGATTGATATTTTTAATTTGAAAGAACATCCGGACAATCCAAGGAAAGACCTTGGAGATTTAAGTGAGTTGACGGAATCAATTAAGAAAAATGGAATAATGCAAAATCTTACAGTGATTCCTAAAGAATGTTTAGAACTGCCGGTAGAAGAACAGCCGGATATTAAGAAAGCTGCCATTAAGAAGTACGTAGTACTTATTGGCCATAGACGTTTAGCTGCAGCGAAAGCAGCAGGACTTGACAGTGTGCCTTGCAAAATAATAAGTGGCATCAGTAAATCTGAACAGATAGCAATAATGCTGGAAGAGAATATGCAGCGTAACGATTTAACAGTATACGAGCAGGCGCAAAGCTTCCAGTTAATGCTTGATTTAGGAGAAACAGTAGATACTATCTCTGAAAAGGTAGGATTTAGTAAGACTACCATTTATCACAGAATCAATATTGCAAAGCTCAATCAGAAGGAATTAAAGAAAAAGGAAGAGGATGACAACTTCCAACTTTCCATAAAAGACCTATACGCTCTTGAGAAAGTAAAAAAGATAAGCAAGAGAAATGAAATCTTGAAGAATGCGAGAGATTCAAAGAACCTTCAGTACCTTGCAAACCAGGAAGCTACAAAAGAACAAAGAGAAGAAAATGCCAAAAAGATTCTTAAAGAATTAAAAGATAGGGAACTGGAAGAAATTCCTGATAATACATATTACTACTCTGATTATGAAGAAATTAAATCCTTTGATTTGGATAAAGAAATAAAAAAAGTATCGCTTAAAAAGGTAGATGAAAAGATTTATTACAAATCAAGATGGGGAAGATTGACATTTTACTTAAAGAAGAAAAAAGAATCTACGGCCAAGCAGGAATTGACGGAAGAAGAAAAGAGGAAGAGAAAGAATAAAAAGATACTCAATAAGCTTCAGAAAGACTTAGAAACGGAAATTAAAGATTTCATAAAGCTTATCTATTTTAAAAAAGTAGTGTGGCCGGAAGATGTAACTAGACCTATGTGGAGATACTCCTTATTAAAATCAGTGGATATATCGCTCAACAAATTAAGAGAAACGGTATATGAAATTGCATATGACGAATATAAGAGCACATGGAATATGACGGAAGAAGAAAAAGCGGATGTAGATACAAGCATAAGTGGAATTCCTATTGGAATCCAAATGATACTGTTTGCTACAAAGGAAGGAATACCGGAACTGACTTCTTGGGATAACGATTACAGAAAAGCAAATGGAGAAAGTTTAACGCAGCTAATAAATGTATTAAAAGAGTTTGGATTCAGTATTTCAAAAGAAAAAGAGGAGTTCATAAATGGATCACACGAGGCATTTGAAGGAGAACGTGAATGAGTTTAATGAAAAATCTAATAATTATTGCAAAGGCACTCAAGGAAGGAAAAAATACCGCAACGTGTGAGTGCGGAGGAACTATTGAAATAATTACCAGAGATAAAAAGCTAAGCGGGGCACATTGCCCTGCTTGCGGTTATAGGATGATCGTGTAATGGGAAAAGGAAAGAATTGGTCAAAAGAGGAAGAGGAGTATCTGGCAAATGCCTGGGGAGTAAAATCTGTTGGCTACATATCAAAAGTACTTGGAAGAACGGAAAAGGCAATTATGAACAAAAAGATAAGGATGCATCTTGGAAGATACGAATTAAACGGTGATTACATTACATACAACGTATTAATCAAAGCTTTAGGTTTTAGCACCGGAGGGTACCGCACAAAAAGTATGATTAAAAACAGAAAACTGCCGGTTAAAAGAAAACTTATCAAAGAAAAACGAATCAAGGTCATCTATATTGAGGACTTTTGGAAATGGGCATTTGAAAACAGATACTACTTAAACTTTCAAGACTTCGAAGAAAATCTGTTGGGAGTTGAACCTGCTTGGGTGAAAGAAAAAAGAATCAATGACCAGAGGACGAAAGTAAACAAAGAACCGTGGACCAAGACAGAAGATGAAAAACTCACAAAGCTGCTTAAAGAATATAAATACGATTACCGCGAACTGTCTGAAATTTTAAACAGAACTGAAGGAGCAATAAGCAGGAGAATCATATTTCTGGGTTTAATGGAAAGACCGGTTAAAAACAGAACAAGATTATGGACCAAAGAAGAAGAAAAACTCTTAATCGAGATGATTGAAGAGGGCTTGAATTACAAAATCATATCGAACAGATTGAACAGATCCGAAAAATCTACAAAAGGGAAAGTAGGCAGAATGTTTAAAACTGAAAACTTGGACAAAGCAAGAAAGATGTACAGGGAGAGGTTGAATGAAAAGAGCAAAGAAACCAACGAGGGCACAAAAGATAATAATAAAGGATAATCATTTAAACCCTGACAACTGGATGGTTATCAAAGAAACGGAATTTTACATTTATCTCATAGGAAAAGATTCTAATAAGAGAAGAACGATAACAAAGTTCCCACCAAAGAAAGAACATAAAAAATCCGAGAGAAGAAACAGTTACAAATAATAAGAGACTATGAAATGAATATCAATGCAGGTTGTATCCGGAGCCAAAATGGTGCTCTGTTTACAACTTGATATTCATATTAAACTTAGAACCATTTTTATATAGATTTTACAAAAAGAGAGAAAAATAATATGCCAAACATTGAAAAGATATATGAGTTTGGATCCACTGTCGAAATCGAAAGAGGGTATTCAGCGAATTACGGAAAAAAATTACAGATGAAATCAGAAAAATATAGACCGACTCCAGAGAAGGTAGCAGAGCATAATCGAAAGCAGGCTGAAAAGAAGCTACGCAGAAAAATAAAAGCTAACTTCACATCTGATGATTGGCATATGACATTGACCTATGACAAAACGAACAGACCGACCGCAGAACAGGCAAATGAATGGATGAAAAAATTCATGAGAAAATTGAGAACCTACTGCAAGAGAAACGGTCATGTTTTGAAATATATAACAGTGACAGAGTATGAGCATGTAGCCATCCATCACCATTTCATCATCAACAACTTTCCGGGACTGTTCGAATTTATGAAAAAGAATTGGCCGGATGGAGTGAACTACTCACCGATACATGACGATGATGATGTGGCGGAACTTGCATCGTATCTGATCAAGGAAACTGAAAAGACTTTCAGAAACAAAGAGGGAAGAAGACTTAGATATACATGCAGCAGAAATCTCATTAATCCAGAACCGACAAAAGTGAGTGTTCACAAGGTAAGAGGATTTGGTGCAATAGAGGTACCAAAGGAATATAAGGGAAAATATATCATTGACACCGATTCAATTCTTGAACTCGTCAATGAGTTTGGCCATGTACATCAAAGCTTCACTCTGAAACTGATAAAAGAAAACAAACAACCGGCAGTGGGTAATGGCAACATACGAAAACTGCAGATATAGGAGACGATATGAAATACTATGGCGAACAGGACGTAGTATGTCCTTTTTACGTGGGCGAAAACAAACAAAATATTTTTTGTGAAGGTCTTACAGACTGCATGGAGCAGGTCTGTAAATTTAACACGCCCGGACACAAGAGAAGCTATCAGCTAAAGTACTGTAAATCATTTGACTATTGCAAATGTGAGTATGCAAAGCTTTTAGAATTAATAAAATACCAGGAGGAGAATGACATGAAGAAAACTACACAGGAAAAACTGGAGTCTGCCACTAAACTTATCAAAGAGTTAAAGATAGAGCAGCAGGCTTTTGAACGTGAACGTAATGCACTCGTGCATCAGATACAGTGGAGACAAAATGCACTGGATCAGGAAAAAGCAAGAACTGCATCGACGGAACTTCTGACTAAATATCTTGCCTTTGAATTGGCAGGAAAAGATGAAATCAGAGTTAAGATTGAGGACCTTGCAAAGTATCAGTCAAATTATGACGTAATAGTAGTACAGGATAAGGCAAGTCAGGAAATAGTCATTACACTGTTCGACAAAGAAAAGCAGGAATTCATGAATGACAATTATAAAGATTATCAAAAGGCAGTAGCAACAAAGATAAAACAATGCGGACATGGAAATCTCTATGGTGATTACATAGTAGTCGGAAAGCAGGATGGGCAGGAAGAAAACTTTATTGCAATCAAGAATGCAAAAAAAGAACTCGAGAAGAGAAAAAACAGTATAGTATTTCCGGAAAAGATAAAAGCAAGACTTCATCACAGCTTTGAAGTGTTTGATAAGCACTCCGGCTCGATGATTGTTGCGTGGTTTGCCGAAAAGAAATAATAAATTTTGAGGTGTTTTTTAATGTTTTGAGAAAAATGTTGAGAAACACCTCTTTTTGTGCTTGGTAGAAAACAAAAAAAGAAAAAAAGTATATTGAAAATCAAAGGAGGGAAAAAGGCTTGGCAAAAATCAATTGGGATAAACTTGAAATTGAATATCTGACTACAAAAACTTCTTACAGTAAGTTGGCCAAAAAACATGATATATCTGTAAGCTCGGTTGAGAAGTATGCAATCAGGAATAACTGGCAGAAAAAAAGAAGGCAGTATTGCAGTGAAGTTAAGGCAAAAGCTCTCGCACGCACAGGCGCACGCGATGTCGATAAACTTGTTAAGTTGCAGCAGTCGGCAGATTCACTAGCAGATAAGATATGCGAAATCTTTGAAGATGATAAACAGTTCAGGAGACATATCATATCAACCACTGATAAAAACGGAAACATGGTAACGAAAGAAAAAGTCATGAAAAAGGTTGATTCAAGAGCTGTTAAGGATATTACTTCAGCCATAAGGGAACTTACTGCAGCAACCAGGAACCTGTATGAGTTATATACAGAGCCTGAAAATCAGAAAATGGATATTGAAACTGAAAAGCTGCAGCTTATGAAAGACAAGATATACCAGACTGACGAAGAACAGGAAGAGTTTGGCGCTATTGAAATAGCTCAAATCTTAACTCCGGAAGAAGGTGAACAGGGTGAGTAAAATGATATGGACTCCGCAGCCGACACAATTTGATTTTCAGAGCCGGTGGGAGGACGAAGCTTTTTACGGAGGTGCAGCAGGTGGAGGAAAAAGCGACGCGCTATTGACAGAAGCATTGAGGCAGGTGTCGATTGAAGGCTATAAGGGAATAATTTTCCGAAGAACTTACCCAGATTTGACGGAATTAATAGATCGGTCGCAGTATCTGTACAAAAAAGCGTACCCTAAAGCGAAATTTAATGCCAACGCACACGTATGGCGGTTCCCTTCGGGAGCAAAAATCTATTTTGGAAATATCAATTCAACCTTTAAGACGGATTATCAGGGTAAAGCTTTTGATTTTATTGGATTTGACGAGCTGACGCATTTTACACTTGATCAGTATATGTATCTGTTTTCGCGAAACAGACCAACAGTATCAGGACTAAGGAGTTATATAAGAGCTACAGGAAACCCCGGAGGTATAGGTCATGGATGGGTAAAAGATAGATTCATCACAGCAGCACCGCCAAAGACAACTATCTGGACCAATATTGACATTAATACACCGGCAGGAGAGGTGATTCATCAGAGAAAATCGAGGATATTTATTCCGTCATCGGTCTTTGACAATAAGATTCTAATGTCAAATGATCCCGGATACATAGGACGTTTGGCTATGATGCCGGAGGCAGAAAGAAACGCGCTTTTGTATGGAGATTGGAATTCATTTACAGGACAGGTATTTACGGAGTGGAGAGATGAGCCTACTCACTATGATGACCACAAACTTACTCATGTTATCAATCCTTTTATAGTTCCAAAGACTTGGCCTATATACAGAGGATTTGACTATGGTTATTCAAGACCTTTTTCTGTAGGATGGTATACCCAAAGCACTGAAGGACGTATTTACAGAATTGCAGAATACTATGGATGCACAGGAACTCCGAACGAAGGTATAAGAATTGAACCTAGAAGAATTGCACAGGAAATCAGGAGAATCGAGAATGAAGATATAAACCTTAAAGGTCGAAAGATAGTAAGAGCCATAGCAGATCCTGCTATCTTCCAAAGAACTACTGGTGAGAGCATAGCAGATATGATGGAGGATTCCCCAAATTTCATTCACTGGGACACCGGAGATAACACGCGTATTGCAGGGAAGATGCAGATGCATTACAGAATGGCTTTTGGAGAAGATGATAAACCACTATTCTATGTGTTTAATACATGTAAGCACTTTATAAGAACCATACCGAACCTGATTTATTCAGAAAAATACGTTGAGGATATTGATACCGATATGGAAGATCATATTTATGACGAGTGTCGTTATGTGTTGATGGATAATCCCATAGCTCCAAGAATGAATAAGTTAGCACCGCCAATACCACAAGAGGATCCTTTAAGAATGTATAAAAATATAAAACCGTATGGATATTAGGAGGAATTATGGACGAATTTGAAATTACAAATGGACCTATCACTGCAGATAAGGTCAAAGAAGCTGAAGCGATTAGAGAAAAATACAAGGATGGAAAAGCGTCACTTGACTTGAGAATAGTCGAGAATGAGCAGTATTGGAAGATGCTTCATTGGCAGCAGAATGAACAGAAAGAAGATGAAAAGAAAGTCAAAAGAGACAAAGTAACATCAGCATGGTTATTTAACTCAATTGCAAATAAGCACGCTGACGCGATGGATAATTATCCGGAACTGAATGTGCTTCCAAGAGAAGAATCGGATAGAGTTACTGCTAAAGCATTGAGTAGCATTCTTCCGTGTATCTTCGAAAACGCAAATTTCGAACAGACTTATAATGACTGCTGGTGGAACAAATTAAAATCAGGAACCGCAGTTTATGGAGTTTTTTGGAATAATGGACTAGAAGAAGGGCTTGGAGACGTAGATATTCAAAAGATTGACATATTAAACGTATTCTGGGAGCCGGGCATAATGGATATACAAAAATCAAGAAACTTATTTATCGTTGAGATGATAGATGCAGACCTAGTTAAAGATTTATATGGAGTAGATGTCAAAGGAACAGGTGAAGGCTCAAAAGTAGTAACATACACTCACAACGATTACTTGGATACTTCAGGCAAAGTGGCAGTAGTTGACTGGTATTACAAGAAACAGATTGAAGTAAATGACGAGAGCGGAATTGCTAAAACTAAAACTATATTGCACTACGTAAAATACTGTGACGGCCATGTATTATTTGCCAGTGAAAACAATGAAGAGTATCAGGAAAAAGGATGGTACTGGCATGGTAAGTATCCTGTTATTTTCGACACCATGTTCCAGGAAGAAGGATATCCGGCAGGGTTTGGATATATCGACATAATGAAGAATCCGCAAAGATACATAGATAAGCTTGGAGATAATATTATGCGTTCTTCTTTATGGGGAAGTAGTCCGAGATATTTTGCTAACAGAAACATTGGAATTAATCTGGAACAGTTTGCTGATCCTGAAGAAGCAATAGTGGAAGTAGACGGAAACTTTGACGACTCAAAATTGAGACCTATCACTATACCTCCACTTGATCCAAACTATATAGGTGTAATGAATAACAAGATTGAGGAATTAAAAGAAACTTCAGGAAACAGAGATTTTAGTCAAGGCGGAACTGCAGCAGGTGTAACAGCAGGAAGCGCTATTGCGGCACTGATGGAAGCAGGAAGTAAATTATCACGTGATACTATCAAAGCTTCATACCGCGTTCATCAGGAAATCGGAAAACTTGTTATTGAGCTCATGAGACAATTCTATACTGAACCTAGAAACTTCAGAATAACAGCACCGAATGAAGAATTTGAATTCGTTACTTATGACAACTCTCAGATACAGGAACAGCCTATTCAGGTGGAGGGGGTAACCATTGGAACCAGAAGACCAGTGTTTGACCTACGCTGCGTTTCGCAAAAGGCAAGTCCGTTTGCTAAACTATCTCAGAACGAGCTTGCAAAGGAATTGTATTCAATGGGATTTTTCAACCCTGAACTAACTGATCAGGCAATGGTAGCTTTAGAGATGATGGAGTTTGACGGAAAAGATATGGTCCAGCAGAAGATAAGCCAGAATGGTATGTTATTCCAAAAGGTTCAGGAATTATCAATGCAGTTGCAGCAGGTTATGGGAATACTCGGGCAGCAAATGGAAATAGAAGCAGCAGGAAAGACACCGGGAACAACTGAAACAAACTCGGAATCAAATATGGGAGATATAAACACCTTGGGAGCTGAAGTTGGAACTCATGAAGCATCAGAGCGCGCAAAGGAGGAAGCTGCTAATCAGGCAGCAGTAAGATAATGACTAAAATTGAAATATACAAAGATGATATAAACTATGTGGTAAATATTGAAGGACATGCAATGTACAATCCGGGAAACGACATAGTATGTGCAGCAATCTCAGCTCTTGCGTGTACATTATGTGCAGCAGTAGATGATTTTGACACCTACAAAGAAATAGACATAGCGAACGGTCATGTACATATAGAGTACGAAGATATTAACGATTATTTTAAAGACAGACTTAATATGATTATTAAAGGATTTCAGATGCTTGAAGAACGTTATGAAAAAAATGTTCGGTGCTTGGTAGAAATATAAAAATATAATGTGATATTAAAATATTAGACAACCGGGAGAGACCGGGGATGACAATCTGGAAAGACAGAGGATGACAATTCGGAAAGACGAAGGATGACGATCCGGAAAGACGGGAGGACAAAAATGAAGATTAAAATGTATCTCCATTTATTTGATGGAGCAGGAGCACCTGCAGCAGCACCGGCAGGAGAAACAGCAGGAGATGGGGCAGGCGAGGCACCTAAGAAAATAGTTTATGGAATTCAGGGAACTGAAGATAGTTCTCCGAAACCGCCTGAAGAACCAGTGGAAGAATCGAGAGAATCGCTTTACAAGAAATCACGTGAAGAATTCAAAGATTTATTTCAACAAGAAATCGATGGCATCATAAACAAGAGAATTAAAGAAACAAGAGGATTAAGTGAAAGTTTAGAAAAGGTAGCACCGTTGATGGATATGCTATCTGAAAAGTACGGTATCAAAGATTCAAAAGATTTTGATTCAATAGTCAATGCTTATATGAATGATCCGGAACAGTACAGGGATATTGCTGAAGCAGAAGGTCTTTCTTTGGAACAGGCAAAGCACATGAGAGAACTTGAAAACTTCAAGAGAGCACAGTCTGAAGCACAGAACAGAGCAAATGCAGATGCGACGTATCAGAATTGGATGAGGGAAGCTAACGAATTAGCTGAAGTCTATCCGGAATTTGACATATATGAGGAATCGAACAATCCGCAGTTTACAAAATTATTGCAAAATGGAATTCCGGTAAAACAGGCTTATGAAGTACTCCATCCTGATGCTTTAACGGTGAGAATATCAAATGAGATATCTCAAAAGCAAGCAGGGAATATAGCTGCAAGGCAAAAAAGACCTGCAGAGAATGGATTAGCTTCAAAGTCAGGAATTGAAATCAGAAATGATGTAAGTAAATTTACTGCAGAGGATAGAAGAAGAGCAATAAGACAGAGTCAGCAGAATCCAGGTTCCGTGCGATTTTCGTAGGAGGAACAAATAATGAAGAATGAAATTAAAATGGTATTAACACTCTTTGATGGAGAGTATGCTGGAGGAACAGCAACACAGACAACTACAAGCGAGGGATTATCTGTAGAAATGAAAACATTCTACAGTGACTATCTCATTGATGTAGCGACACCTCTTTTGGTTCATGACCAGTGGGCACAGAAGAGACCTATTCCAAAGAATCATGGTAAAACAATTGAGTTTAGAAAATATAGTCCGCTTGAAAAGGCGTTAACACCATTAACTGAAGGTGTTACGCCTAAAGGAAACAACCTTAACGTATCAAAGGTTGAAGCAACTATTTACCAGTACGGTGACTGGATTAGAATGTCAGATATGCTTCTCTTAACAGCAATCGACAACAACATGGTTGAAGCGATTGATATCTTAGGAGATCAGGCAGGAAGAACTCTTGATACAATCACAAGAGAAGTGTTAAATGGAGGAACTAATGTATTTTATGCCCCTGCAGGAACAGATGAAGTTATTGCAAGACATGCAATCACACCTGCATGTAAGATGACAACTGACTTAACATTTAAGGTAGCTGCTCATTTAAAGACAATGAATGCGAAGACATTAGATGGAAATCAGTATGTTCAGATTATTCATCCTAACGTAGCATACGACTTAATGAAGGATCCTTTATGGCAGGATGCACAGAAATACAAGAATCCTGAAAAGATTTACAACGGCGAGATTGGTTCTATTGGACAGGTAAGATACGTTGAAACTTCTGAAGCAAAGATTTTCAGAGGAGCTGACCTTGCAGTTGGCTCAAGAAATCTTAAAGTTGCATCTGCTGTAGAGACAGCTTCAGCAACAATTCCAATTGCAGCAGCTACTACAGGAGGAACAGTAGCAGCAGATTCCCTTGTAGGAAGATTTGTATTGATTAGTGGATACAAATATAAAGTGAAAGCAAATGCGACAAACTCTATCACTATTCAGTCGTTGAATGCAAGTGGAGTATGGGAAGATACATCAATTACTGTTGCGGCAAATACAGTTATCTATCCGGGAGAGGGTGGAGCAGAAGGTATTTCAGTTTACTCATCAGTAACTCTTGGAGCTAACGCATATGGAACGACAGAGGTAACAGGTGGCGGACTTGAACATATTGTTTGCCAGTTAGGTTCGGGCGGAACTTCAGATCCGTTAAAACAGAGAGCAACAGCCGGTTGGAAAGCAACTAAAGCAGTATGTAGACTTGTAGAGGAATATATCTGCAGAATTGAATCATCTGCTACAGTTTACAACCAGGCGGCCAACTAGGAGGATATATGGGAAGAACTAAAGAAAATGTAGAAGAAACTACAGAAGAAGCAAAAGTAGAAGATACTGCTAAACAGATTATTGAAGATGCGAAAAAGGCAGCAGAAAGTATGATTGAAGCTGCTAAGAAAGAAATCCAGGAAATGTTCAAAACTGCAGCAGCTAACAGCAATGCGGAAGTTTTAAACGAAGAAACACCGGCAGGACTTCCTGATTACATTAAGGAAATGCAGAAAGATCTTCAGAGTGAAGTTGAAATGACTCTGTTCAAAGACGGAGACAAGTATAAAGATGACAAGTTTATTTCAGTAAATGGAACTCACAGATACCAGATTCAGCGTGGAGTTGGAGTTAAGGTACCGAGATACATTGAAGCAATAAATGAGTCATCAATTGCACAGGATAATCTTACTGTAAGCTTAATGGAAAAGAAACAGGAAGAAGCCGAGAAGAGATTTGAAAGCATTAACGTAACATTGTAAAAGGAAAGTGCAGGTGGGAAACCATCTGCACTTTTTACAAAAGGAGAAGAAAATGTTCACATTAAAAATAACAATAAATGAACGTATCGCTAGCATTCAACCGGGACAAAGCGAATATGTAACTGGTTCAGTAGGAGTCGATGAAGTTCTGTTTGAATTTGCTGACAATTTCTGGGATGACTTCATCAAAAAAGCTGTGTTTCAAAATTCCGAAGGTATCATAAGAGAGGGCTTCCTTGATAGCGAAAACAAAATTACTGTTCCGGATGACATCCTTCTTACTGAAGGATATATAAAAATCGGACTATATGGTGTAGATGCTAATGAAAAAGTAATTACATCCACAGTAGTGAAGATAAACAACAAAGAGGGCACACCGGTAGATCAGGGAGGCGAGAGTGAATACGAAAATATATATGCACAAGTATTGGCGTTTCTTCAGGAAATTAACAGTAACTACGTTCCTAAAACAAGAAAGATAGCAAACCAGCCTTTAAGCGACGATATTTCAAGCACAACATTATATAACATTTTAATGGCATTGGCAACGAACAGTGACGAAGCAAACGCCACATTGATGAACGCTATAAAAGTAGGTTCTGACGATACCATGTCAACGGAATCGGATAATGTAGCAAAAAACAGAATTGTTAAAGCATATATTGATAATCTTATTTCTCAAGCTAATTCAAATATTAGTAATTTGCAAACTAACAAGGAAGATAAAAACAATAAAGTAACTGCAATATCACGAGACAGTACAGATGTTGAATATCCTTCAGCTAAATGCATTTATGACAATATTAAAAATAGCACAAAAATTCTCAAAGGATCTGATGAGCCTACTACTAGTACTGGAATAGAAGAAGAAGTAAAGGTTGGAGATTTGTACGTATGCACGGACAATGGAAATATGTGGTACGTCAGCGGAATAGCAAGACATAGTTCGGGAATGATTTTAAATGTTTTTTGGAGAGAATTAGCACTTAAAGAATATGTGGATAGTTTAGTCAGCACATTAGTTCCTAAAACAAGAACAATAGCCAACCTTCCGCTTTCCTCAAACATAACCGCCGGAGATTTAATGGCAGAACTTGTGACAAACTTGTTTAATCCTTCAATTAATCAAGTATTACAATCGGCCATTAATTATGGATCTGATAGTACCATGTCTGATGCTTCGAGCAATGTAGTTAAAAACAACGTAATAAAAGCGTATGTTGATGATGAGGTAAGCGACAAAGTGACAACCCAAGCATTAGAGGAAGCGCTTGAAGCAAAACAGAACACGCTCACACAAGCTGACAAAAAAACGATAGCCAATATTTATGGACAACTTGAAGAAGGAACAGTTAATCTTATCAATCCATTCACTGTTCAGAATAATACTATTATAGGTTCAACAAATGGGGTGATTTCTCACAATTCGGCTTACAGGTTTAACACTTATGCCGATATTAAAGTTAAGCCTGAAACAACGTATATGCTTCAGAAAAAAGTGGCAGATAATTTTAACGTATATATAGGTTATTATAAGCAAGATGGAACATTTATTCGCCGACCATATTTTACTACTACTAGAAAATTTAGTTTTACGACACCACCGCTTACTGACCATATTGCTGTATGTTATGAATATAAAAATTCAGCAGGTACAGAGTTTTACGATTTTTCAGAGTTGATGTTATCAGAAAATGATACGGAGCAAGATTATAAGGCTTATTATAAAATTGCAAATGGATTCGATCAAGAGTTTGATAAAAATAGGTTTAGTTTTTCAGCATTCAAGAAGTTCGCTGTTATAGGAGACTCGTTGTCGGTTGGATATAACTGGGATAGTGACACATCACAATCAAGCGGAAGAAATATACCTTATTCATGGGGACAAGCACTTGCAAGGCTGTACGGGAATGAATGTGTCAATATGGGCTTTAGTGGAGCGGATACAACTGATTGGTTCACGAACCCTGATTATGGTTATGTGGACTTAGTGAAAGCAGGCAATAAATGTCAAGCCTATTTAATTGGGTTAGGAGTTAATGACTCAGTTGATGCTGAAACAAAAGAAGCCTTTAAGACAAGGTACCAGTCAATTATTACAGCGGTCAAAACAGTAAACGCAGATGCTAAAATCTTTTGCTTTAGCATGACTTTATCGACAAATAAGGACATTAAGAATGAAGCCATAAAAGAAGTTGTTGCCAATAATACAAATACGTACCTTGTAGATATAGCAGGAGAATATATTGACATATTTAACACTCAGTATGTTAGAGATTACATGCTTGGAAATCATTACACTGCAGGCGGATACGTTAATATTGGAATGATTAACGGATGGATTATATCTGAAATAATGGACAAACACGCTGACGAGTTTTGGAACATCTTTAAAATTCCATACGATGCCTCACCTGTCTTGGCTACAGAAACATATGTTGATGAAGAAGTCAAAAAGACATATCCACTTGCAGCCGCAGAAGGCTCAATAATCTCAATCACAGATGGAGCGGACAACGTACCAATCAAAGATTTAACAGTTGAGATTGCACCGAAACAAGCAGGAAGCGGAACACCTTCTCCGACTAATGTGAGAGCATTAAGTGGATGGGAAAATGTAAAGGTTAAGAGATTAGGTAAGAACTTAATTGACTTGACAGATAGGGTGCAAAACACAACATATTTAATTCCAACATCAAATGTTCCGTTTGATAAAAAATATATTTATACATGGTACGCATCCACAGGTTATAACATACCTAAGAATAATTTTTCATATACCCTTGAAAACAATAAACTTACTTTGACGGCAACAAGTATCAGTTCCGCTGATAATGCATATGGGGTAGGTTTTAATGTTGAAATAAAGCCAAACGCAACTTATACAATTTCATGTTTGGATGATGATGCTAAAATAAGACCGACATTTTATGATAAAAATGGAAAGTATATTTCTTATGCATCAACCAAAACATTTACAACTCCTGAAAATGCAAAATATATGATTTTGTGTTGTTATTTTTCAATTAGTAGTAGCCAAATTGGTACAGATATAACAAAAGTGTTTGATGAAATTCAACTTGAAGCAGGCGAAACTGCAACTGATTATGAACCATACAATAGCCAAAGCACAGAAGTTATAATCAATCTAGGTCGCACAGTCTACGGTGGAAGGCTTGATGTAACAACGGGATTACTGACAGTTGATAGGGCTATTAAAGTATTAAATGGAAGCGAAACGTGGAATGTTAATTCAACCAACAGTTCTTATTGTAGAATTGAAGCATACGGAACAGAAAAACCATTGTATGCGGATAAATTGCAGACAGTTCCAAATGACACTGCGTCTTGGCAAATGCCCGAATCATCAATTAAATATTCAACAAGTGCAGGATATGAAGGAGCAATTATTATTTCGTATCCTAGTGGAATTACAACAACGGAAGATTTTAAAACTTGGCTTGCATCAAATAATGTTACAATAGCATATGAAGTTGAACCTCAAATCTATCAATTAACACCAACAGAAATTGCAACTTTGCTTGGTAATAACACAATATATGCAGATTGCGGAGATAGCACACTTGTATATTATGCAGACATTACAAGGGCATTGGCTGAAAAAATTGATGATGTACAAATAAACGGAACAAGCGCAGTTGTTGATGGTGTGGTTAATCTACCACTTGCAAGTGCCACAAGCGCGGGAGTTGGGAAAATAGGAAATGCTTACGGCACGGGAGTTAGAACTGACGGAACAGTATTTGTTGCAAAGGCGACAGACGCACAAGTGAGAGATTCAGAAGGAGATTACAGACCAATAGTCCCATCACTTCAGCAAGCATCCACTTTCTACGGACTAGCCAAAGCCGCAGGAGATAGTACACAATCAGCAAGTACCAATCCCGTAGGTAATTACACACCCGAAGCCAAAACGAAGATAATGAATATGCTTGGGGATAAGTACGAGTTGATTTCAACAGATGTGTTAGCAGAAGACAAAACAATATTCGAAAAGAATATCAACAATTATGAAAGTGTAATGGTTGTATTTACTTTAGATACGGCTTTGACTTCAACAACGTATATTACAGGAAAATTTAACTTACAAAATGATGCGACAGAATATACGTTATTTAGTGGAATAACAACAGCAGCTTCAAAAAGGATTGGAGTTGAGTTTGTGAGAAAAGCAAGTGACTTGATAGAAACAACATTAAAAAGAGATGGAACATCCGCTATGCAAGTTTTCAATTACGTCACAAGTGGAGCAATATCAAAAGTTAAAGTGTTACTATCAGGAAATGTAATACCAACAGGAACAACAATAAAAATATACGGAAAAGGTAAAGTATAAAGGAGGAATAAATAATGCAGAAATTTTATGTTTTAGAAATCTCAACAGGAGATGAAAGAATACAGGGAAGAGCGGTATATGAATATAATACACTCAACGAAGCAGTAGCAACATTCCATCAGAAGTTAGCAACCGCAATGAAATCGGATTTATATTCAAGTGAACTTGTTATGGTTATTGATGATACAGGGGCAGTATTCAAGACAGAAAAGTATATAAAACCAATTGAAGTTGAAGAGGTAACGGAAGAGGCATGATCAAAGGGCAGGGATATCCCCTGCCTTTATTATTAAAAAAGAAAGAGGGAGAACAGGAAGGCATTAAAAGCACAGCTGCGGCTGTGTTTTTTGCTTGGTAGAAAAAAAGAAAACTGATTAATACAATGAGACTAGGAGGTGCAAGATGAAAGTTAGAGATATATATTTAGAATTTATAGAACGAAGAGACATGGAGATTAGCGATAGTAAGATATATGAATTAATCTGGCAGCTTGATGCAGAAATGTATGATGCAGTTATCAGCCGGTCGATTGATTGCAATGTGGAAAGACCAGATGTATATATTTTTGGCGCAGATGACGAAACAGAAGTGCTGCTTTCCCAGAAATATAAGGAAATGTACATTAATTACATTTCAGCGTATGGAAATTATGAATATAAGGATGATGAAGCATATTCAAATGACATGATTTTATTCAATGAGCAGAGAACAGAATTTGAATCAGAATATCTAAGCAATCACAGACCTAAGAAAAGTTGGGAGTTGAAAGTATGAGAAATATTCCGGAAATACATATCAAAAAAAAGAATGCTAATGCGCAACGAGAATTCAGCGGATTGAATAACACAAAAAGAATTCAGGAAAATCAGTTCGCTAAGCTTGTAAATATGTCAGCAGATATATATCCGATCTTAACTACAAGAGGCAAAAGATATAAGGTGCATGAATCAAGCCATAGTATAGATGCAATCAGATCACATGGAAATTATTTTTTTCAGATATCAAATTTGAGATTAAAAAGATATAAAAATGGCATTGAGACGGAATACAACAAATGGCTTACAGAAACAGGGAAGAAAGAAATGATAAAAATGGGAGGGAATATCGTTATTCTTCCGGATAAGAAAATGTATGTTTTTTCAGATGATGATATTAAAAATATGACATTTAGCCTGACAAGAAACAACAACACTGATCCAAATGAATCAGACGATTTAAGTATTCACTTACAGCCGGTAACTTTAGAAAAAGATAATAATGGAAACAATATAATTTATAAACCTCCGGTGTCATCGCAGCATAGCCCTTTTATTCGCCCTGATAATCCTGTAGACGGAGATATATATTTTGATACCAAGATTCCATGGAATATTGAGAAATACAATGGCAATTCTGAAACTTGGGATAAACTGGACCTGAAAACTGATATAGTCATAGGATTTAGAAATACGGAAGAACTGGATGTTTACAATATCGTAAATGCGATTGAAATTGATAGTTCCTATATGATAAATGGAACCGGAAAGATAAGCAGCTCAGAAGGAAAAGAACTAATAGATGATATATCGAAAAAAGAGTTAAAGATACTTCATGCAGAAAAACAAACCGTAATAGACACAACAACTACACCTAGCACAACCAGAATATATCTCCATATAGTAGTTGATTATTTATCGACGAAATACACTCAGAAAAATAACCCATGGTTTAAACTGGAAAAAATATGGCCGGCAGAAACACTATCGATAAAAATGGAATGCAAGAGTGGAGATTTCAGATGTGTATCACAAAACAGGATGTGGTCCTGCAGTTCAGATAAACATGAAATATACGCAAGCAAACTGGGAGATCCAACGAGCTGGAATTCATATGACGGAATAGCAAGTGACAGCTATACGGTTACGGTGGGAAGTACGGAAGACTTTACCGGAGCCTATACCTATAATGATTATCCTATATTTTTCAAAGAAAACAGAATAATAACAATACGGGGAACAAGACCAAGTAACTACCAGCTTACAGATGTTGAATGTGATGGAGTGGCGGATGGAAGTGACAAATCCTTAACTGTAGTAAACGGCTATTTATATTACTTGAGCAGAAAAGGCATAATGCGATACGGAGGAGATTATCCAACTAAAATATCGTCAGATATAGATGGAGAAAAATACCATGACGGAATCGGAGGAAGTTATGGAGATAAGTATTATCTTAAATGCAAAGACAGAAAGAATAAGAGTCATTTATTCGTATACGATACAATATCAAGAATATGGACTGAAGAATCTGCTATGAACTTCTCGCAGTTCGAAATTATTAACGGCAATCTGTATGGAGTAGTTGGAGATGGAATATATTACATTGCAGGAACCGGAGAAAACATTGAGATAACATCTGAAAGTGCTGTTGAAGAAGCTGACATCACCTTTGAATTTGAAACAGGGGATTTATTACAACATACAGAAGAAAGAACGGTTATTAATCGAATAAACATGGAATTTGAACTTAAAGGTAATGTAGAAGTATTTATAAAATACGATAACGATACGGTATGGAACAGTGTGTACAGAAAGAGTGCGCAGGAAAAAGAAATGCAATCTTTCAGGGTGAAACCAAAAAGAAACAAAAAGATACAATTAAGGGTAAAAGGAAAAGGCGAATTCACATTGTATGAACTAACCAAAATAGTACAGAGTGGAGGAAAGATATAATGGCTACTGCAAAAATAAAGTATCCGGATAAACTAACCGGAGATGCAACTATTGATCTTGAAGCAATAAGAAACTATCAATACTATCTGGCGAGCGAACTAAATTATTTACTCAATAACCTGGATGATGAAAATATCATAAAGGAGGACAAAGATGGCGATTAAAAAGAATACCACAGGAACAAATAAGAAGACATCAACTACAGGATCTTCAAAAAAGAAAACCACGGGAACAAATAAGAAGACATCAACTACAGGATCTTCAAAAAAGAAAACCACGAGAACAAGCACAAGTAAAACTACTACTTCAAAGTATATCTCTGCTGATACGCAGAAGAAATTAAGTAATTCACAGAGTACATACGACGCGATTAAACCTTTTAGTAACAAGTATACAAAATCTACAAAAACAGGATTGAATAATGCAAGAACAACGTATGCAGGAATCGGAGACTATTCACCGCAGTATACTGACAAAATAGCTAGCTTAACAAGCTCAATAGAGAACAGAAAACCGTTTAATTATAATCCTGATAACGATGTTGTATATCAGCAGTTATTAAAAAACTACCAGGCTAAGGGAAACATAGCCATGCAGGATGCAATGGCAAATGCAGCCGCTCTAAGTGGCGGATACGGAAACAGCTATGCACAGACTGTAGGGCAGCAGGTATACAACCAGCATATTCAGGAAGCAGCAAATCAGATACCGGCATTATATGAGGCGGCATATAACAGATACCGTGATGAAGGACAGGACCTTTACAGTCAGTTGGATATGTACAGAGGACTTGATGATACCGAGTATGGCAGATACAGAGATAAGAAGAGTGATGCATATAACGATCTAACCTATTGGCAGGGAGTAGCTGACAATGAAAAGAACTTTAATTATCAGCAATACCAAGATAACGTAGCAAAGGCAGCAGGCGACAGAGATTACTATACTAACCTTGCAAACAATGAGCAGACCTTTAAGTACCAGCAATACATAGATGCACTTGCAAGAGCTGCAGCAGCAAAAAAGAGTTCCGGAGGTTCTGGAAAAAGTTCAGGAAAGAGTTCGGGAACTTCGAAAAAGAATACAGGAACAAATAATAGTGACACTACAAACATTTTTGGAAATATTGGAACAACAAATAATAATCCGGGAATAGGTAGTGGGGACAATTCCACAACTCCTATTGATACAAGTTCGAACAAGTTGAAATCTTATACATTGCAAGCTATCTCATATGCAACAGGTCCAGGCGGTAGAGAAAGTGCATACAATTACATCCGGAGTTTGTTAGACAGAGGAGCTATAAGTGAAGAAGAAAAAGAAGAACTTATTGAATACATTCGTTACGGTTCTGTAACAGGAATTACATCAAATAATCTAAGTGGAGGCATTCCTGCATGGATGGAGCTTGGCGGCAAGAAATGAAATTAAAAGGAGAACAAAATGAGTAATTTTTTAGAATACGCAGAAAGAAAATATAGAAGAAAAAAAGAAGAAGAGGCAGCTGATGCCTCTTCTTCTGCAAATAACACAAAAGAAGAAACAAATACAAAAGAAGAAGCAAATACACAAAGAGCGAGCAGAATACTGGAAAAGACAAACACACAAATGAGCCCTGCAAGAAATGCAACTTATTCATGGATGCAGCAGGTTGAAAAAGATACAGATGGATTAACAACAGCTCTCAGCAAAGGAGTAAATGGAAATCTTAATAATTTAAAAAACATAACATCATACACAAACACAGTAGATTCATTATTACGTACAGGTAATCAGGCTCTTCAGATAGCAAAAGGAACCGGTGACTATAACGCAGTAAGAAAATATTATTCATATCTTCAGGAACTTAAAAAAGGCATTGATTACTACAAAGAAGGAAACGATATTTTCAAATTAACTGATGCAGAATACAAAGTAGGAAAAGCGTTGGATAACAACAGTACTAACAGCTTAGAATATGCCGCAGACTCTCCAAATCCTTTATGGTTTAAGAACAAGGAAGCACAGAGGGAACATGAGAACTATTACAAGATATCCGATGAAGATATTGAAAAATACAATAACAAAGAGTTCGAACTTACAATGAAGTTTGCTGGAGACAATTATAAAAATACAGACACCTATAAATCGGCTGTAAATGACTTAATGAAAAAAGGTATGACTGATAAAGAAGCTGCTGATATGCTTGATAGAATCATGAATGATCCTGAATCAATCAAAAGAAAAAAGCTGGATGATAAATTAACCAAATTTAGCGATGAAGAAATAAGACATTACACAGCGCCTGATTTTATAAATGCACTCAGTACTCCGGAAGGAGATAAATCTTATTTTTATAATCAGGCTATAGATGAAATTAAAGCTAAAGGTTTTTCCGAAGAAGAAGCAGAGAAAATAATATACAGATTCTCAGAAATGGCAAATGATGTAGACAAGGATATAAACAGACGTGCCGGAGAAAGGAGAGCCAACAGACAGAATGTTCTTGAAAATCTTATGGATGATGTTGCAGGAACACCGATTAAGTCTGCAGAAGGACTTTGGAACATTGCTAAAGGCACTGCAGGCTTAATTCCGAATAAAAATGAATTCATTGCTCCTGAGGATGATGGAGGATTTGCGACATACCTCAACGCAATGCATGAAGAGACTACTAAAGATATGGGACCTGTAGGAAAGACGACTTATAATACTTCTAAACTGTTAGGCGATTTAGGTCTCTTGTATTTAATAGGAGGACCGGCAGTTGATAATATAGAAGTGGCTGCAAAGACACGTCAGATTGTAAAAGCAGGCGGAAATCCTTGGCAGATTGCAAGAGGTGCGCACAAGTTAGCGACGGCGGCATTATTCGGCGGAAGCGCAGCAGATGATGCATATATAAATGCGAAAAATAACGGAGCGTCAGAAGGACAAGCTTTGACATATGGGCTTGCTCAAGGACTCAGTTCGTACCTTGTTATGAAAATAGGACTTGGTAATTTGTCAAAAATGACAAAGAGTCAGCTTATGAATACAATGATTCAAAGTTCCGGAAATATGATGGCAATGTCAACAGCCGGCCAGCTTGCAGATATGTTTGAACAGCAGGCTATTCTGGGAGAAAATTCTACTGTTAATAAAACTTACCAAGCATATCTTGACCAGGGAATGAGTGAAGAAAATGCTAAAAAGAAAGTGGCACAAGATTTAGGAATACAGTTGGCAACAGGAGCACTTGAAGGAGCAGTAACAGGAGCTATATTAGGAGCAGGGGCGTATGGTAAAGGGATTGTTACAGGAGAAATAAACGACTCTGTTTCCGAGAACCCAAAGAAACAAACAACCCCAGAAGATACAGAATTCTTTAAAGATGTCAATAATACAGAAGAACTAAAACTTAAAAGAAAAGAACTCGCTAAGACATATCATCCCGATCAAGTAAATGGTAGCGAAGAAGTAATGAGTCAAATTGGAATGGAATATGACGAGTTGATTAAGTACTTTGAAAGTAAGCCGAATACAAAAGGAAAATTATCAGAAGCGCTTAATAAACTTAAAAATTTCAAAGAAAAGATTCTTAATTATCGTTCTAGCCAAGCTACAGAATCAAATACAGAGATTGCATTACTTCAGGATAGTAAGCTTAATGAAGTAGTGGCAGCAGTTGACAATAAGATTAATGAAGTAGAAACAGCTATAAAAAATGCGCCTGCAGAAACAATTTCCGAGCGGACGTCTGAAGTTGCGGTACCGGAAACAAATGACGTAATTTACATGCCTCCTGCGGAGGAAACAATAAACGCGCCATTGCAGGCAGAAAAAACAACCGACATAATAAATACACCATCACAGGAAGAAAAGATAAGCACTGTAGCAAATACTTTGCCACAGGATAACTTGAGAGCTGCAGCAATGGAGATGAATGGTGTTTCCAAAAGTGAAATACCGGCATTGAAGAATGCTGCAATGGAAATGAACGGTGCCAATACTGATTTAAAGAATGCAGCAAAGAATGAAGTTACAAGTAAATCTGTTAATCGATTAAAGGATGCTCCCGACATTAATGTCGGTAACAACAAAACAAAGGGACTCAAAGTAGAAAAAACTCTGGATGAAACCGCAGGAAATACTCCTCAGGTAACAGAAACTAAAGTTCCTGATGCAATTAAACTAAAAGGCAAGGAAATAATCGACTCAGTAAGGAATGGCTCTTATAAGCCAAAATATGAGCTCGGTCACAATGTAGCTACAGATTATGGAAAAGGATACATCCAGGAAGTTATCCGCACAGACGGAGAAACCATGGATGTTATTGCCAACTTTGATAACGGCCAGAGTGAAGTGATGAGGTTTGAAGACTATGATGATTACTTTGCTTTAACTGACGAAGGAGTTGATAAACTTTATGCAAGTGCTGCAGCAGTTGGTTATGAAGGTGCCAACTTAATGATCAAGGAAGCAACTCCAAAACTCCTTGAAAATCCATCTGCACTCATGAGATATGTTAAAGATTTTTATGAGCTTTACAATGCTGGAAAAAGAGGAACATCTTTCAAAGATATTTACGAGTCAGGATATGAACTCTATATGCCTGAGAAAAAAGCAATGAAAATCTATAAAGCAGGAGTAACGGATGCTTTATATGAATTAAAAGCTAAAAAAGAAAACTTAAAAGTTAAAGAAGAAACTGAAATAAAACAAAAAGAAACACCAAAAGCTGAAATAGAATCTAAAGTTAATGAAACAAAACAGCTTAGAGATTCGGAAGTTGACCTGCGTAAATCTGATTATTACAAGAGTAGAGAAATACCTGCAGACAAAGTGGTTGATAGGGCTCTGAATAAACATCATAAAGCAGAAATAGAAGCTGTAAAGCAAATATCTAAAGTTACTGGTATCGATATTAAGTTCTATGAAAGCACAATTGATAAGAATGGAAAATTCATCGGAGCAAACGGATTCTTTGACAAAAAGACAAATACAATCTGGTTAGATATTAATGCCGGAAGGAAAAATGCAGAAACAATCAACACTGCAATAATGAAGACGTTATCGCATGAACTTACTCATTTTTGTAAAGACAACGGAGGCACTTTTTTTAAAAATTACTCAGACAGTGTTGTTAAAGTGCTGGAAGAAATTACCGGTAAAAATAGAGAAACACTCATTGAAGAAAAAATGGAAAAACTTGGTGTTGACTATAGTACTGCAGAAGAAGAGATTGTAGCAGATGCATCAGAGATGATGTTGGAGCATTTTGACAGATTTGAAGATATAGCAAAAGAAAATCCAACACTCTGGGAAAAAATTAAAGATCATATCAAAGAGTTTATTAATAAAATAAAAGATGCCATAAGGAAAGCGTATGAAGGATTGGAACCAACTTCTGAAGAAGCTATAACACTGCGCAAGGCAGAAAAGTATGCTGAAGAAATTCAGAACGGCTTTGATAATATGCTGGTGGAATCTGTGAAAAAATTCAAAGATAGCGAAAAAACTGATACAGGAGTTGTATTTAAAAAAAGAACAGGCAGCAAATCAAAATATAAGAAATTACAATTCCCTGATAAATACGCAGAGCTTACATCTGAAAATAGAAATAAATTATTTAGTGATTTGGCAAATGAGATGTATGGTAAAAGTTTTTATGTTAATGAAAATGGTAAAAATATTGAAATAAAAATAGCAAATAGAAATGATACTTACCGTAAAAATGGCAAAAAAAGAAGTGTAGTTTTTGAATTGTATAAGAAAAATAACAACAATCGTATTAAATTTATAGCTCTTAATAATTTAGACGAAGTAATTAAAAATTCCGTTTTAGTAGGAAAAGAAAAAGGGGGTAAACATAATTGGTTAGATGCAAATGGATGGGAATACAGAATGGCATATGTAAACAAAGTAAAATGCATATTAAACATTGCTATATCTGATAAAGGAGTGAGATATTTATACGATATAACATTCAACGATAATAAAAAGAGCGAGCAGGTCGGTAACCCCGTTAAAAAACGGGAAAGTCCAGTCCAAGCTCACTCTTCAAGGCAAGAATATATCAAAAATAGTAAAAAGTCAAGGGAAAAATATAAAAAAACAAGATTCTCTATGCGAAACGATGTAGAGGAAACGGACAAATTTGTTGCAACTCATAACCTGGGAATTGATAATCTCAAAGAGATGTTAAAACTTGGAGGATTCCCAATGCCTTCAATAGCAGTTACAAAATCGAAAGTAGGAAATAAAGGCTTTGGAGGTGTATCTGTTGTATTCAGAAAAAATACAATAGATCCAGCTGCTAATAGCAATAACAAATTGTACAGCGGAGACGCATGGACACCTGTATTCCCGAACACGGAATGGAAGCTGAATGAAAAAGGAGTAAAGAAGCTTGCAGACAAGTTGGACACATCGTCTAGATATCTGGAACAGTTCATTGAAAAACCTGATAGAGCAGTTGAAAAACTAAAAGAAGAAAGAATGACGAAAGAGGCATTCTTAAAAGAACAGAATGTCACAATTGAAAAAAAGAAGATGAACAAACCTTACAGTTCAGATTCTATGAAAAAAATAGAAGACGTTGTTCGAAAGAAACAATACACGATTGATAAGATTGTTAACAGTGATGAGATTCAGGAAGAACTTGCACAGTTATTAAGACCGATTGATAAAGACTCAAGACAGTTCCTTATAAAATGGCATAATGACATCAAAGAAGACCTAAAGAGACTGAATGAAGCGGATGAATTTGATAAACCTCTTTTACGAATGAAAGAAGATATAGAGAGTATGCTTTCCGGCAAAAGAGAGCAGGTATTCGATTCAGAGTCATATGATAACGATGTTAACACTTATTTAAAAGAACACGACGAAGAGTATACAAAGTATATTACAGATGCGCTGGAAGGAGTATATGAAGATAAGTATCTTGTGAAGCCAGGAGTGGAGCCATACTATTCAGACGGTAGCAGGAAGAGCTTTGATCAATTACATCTTCCATACAACATTGAAAATATTGTATCTATCATGAAAGGCCAGGACAAAGGAAAAGGTGGCGGTGTACTCTGGGGAGGAGCTTCCAGCTTAAAGGGTGCCGGAACAAAAGAATTTGGAACTGTTGAGGAGATGAAACAGAACGCCGGCAAGATAAAAGAAACATCTGATGAGGAAATAAGAGAAGTATATCGTGAAATGAATGATAGGATAGACAATATCATCAATACGACACTTGAAACAAATGGTAGAGACTCTTCGAGCTGGATGGCGAAAGATGGATTTGCAGAAATAATGACAGAAGCGTTTGCAAAGAAGAGGTTTACGGAGAATGCAATTAGAAACTACTTCAAAAAAGAAATGGGACTGGAAGTTACACATGAAATATTTGAAGAAATGAAAAGTCTCAAAAACGACCTCGAAGCTATTCCTGTAAAATACTTTGAAGCAAAACCTGAACGTGCAGTGGGACTTGATGAAGTAGCATATGTTGTTATTCCGGACACAACTCCTACAAAGGATAAAGAAGAAATTGCATCTTACGGAATATCATACAAAGAATACAAAGAAGGTGATGAAGAAAGCAGAATTGCAGCAGTTAATTCGGATCCTGAAGTAATGTTCTCAATGCGAAATGTATCTGAGGAATCCTACGAAGAACTCTTGGAAGAAAATGAAAACTTGAAAAAACAGGTAGCAGCACTTGAAAAGCAGTTTAAAGTTACAAATGGCTTCAGCCCAAAAGAGTCTGATATAAGAACAGTTGGAAACAAGATTATAAAAGCATACAGCTCCGATTATCCTATAAATGATTTCATGGAAAATATGAAACAGATAGTTGATTACACAGCAAAGAATAAGAGTGCAAATTATGGACTTGTAATGGAAGCTATGATGAAGATAGCCGGAGAGATAGCTAACCAGTCAACATACAAAGACAGCAGCCTTTATGATCAGTACAGCAATTTGAGAAAATCAATGCGAAGCACAACCATAAGACTTACAAAAAAGCAGATAGAAGAGGTTGAATACAAGTACGGTTCATTCAATGATTTCAGAAAAGCGAACTTTGGTAAGCTTAAGTTCTCAGATAAAAAAGGAATCTATCTGGATGAATACTGGAAAGAAAATGCTCAATTATATCCTGATATGTTTATGGAAGATGTAAACGAAGGTGACATGGTAAATGAACTTGTCGGAATATATGACGACATAAGACAGCCGGTATTAATTAAAGGCTCTGAAATGGACATGAAATATGCTACTACAGAAATAGCGCAGGATATATTCAAAGAATACTTTGACCTTCCATCAGTTCAGACATTTGCTGACGCCCGCATCCATGAACTTAATGATGCAAGAGATGAATACAGACAATTAGTAAATGAGCAGAGACAAGAATTTAACGATAAGTATAACAAGAAGGTATACAGAGACAAGATTAAACGAGTTAGAAACAACATTGCGCAGAAAGTAACCGTTAAAAAGTCTGTACCTCTTGATATGGTAGACAAAGTTATTGATGTGTGTAATGAAATATATCTTGGAGGCGTAAACGTTGCAGCAGTAGGAAGAAAAACTGCAGCAGAGCTTAATTCAAAACTTGATATACCTAAAGATAAAGCAAAGAAGATAAGTGATATGTGTGAGACATTATTCTTCGATAATCCAAATGAAAGTGTTGGAAGAACTGAAGACAGACTTATCAAATGGTTATCTGAAGGAGAATTCAAAGGACTGCAGATTAGAGATATAGCAGATATCTGTCATGACAACTTCTTTGCGATGGCAGCAACAAATAAAGTTGAAAAGGGACTTCATTCAAGACTCAAGAACCTGCAGCAGACATACGCTAAGTATGAGAAACTTCCTGAAACGGAATACGAATGGAAGTCAGAGTACAATGAAAGATTAAACAGCAAGCTAGAGGAAATAGTTGAGATAACTCAGGACAAAGCTATTAATTCATTAAATGCATATGAGCTTGATAAGGTATATCAGGCCCTTCAGGAAGTGGCGCATATCATCGTTAATGCTGACAGACAGATTGGAGAAGAAGAGAACAGAAAAAATCAAGAGATTGCTAGAGAAATAGTTACAGAAGTGAAGAACTCTAACACAAGAAAATCAAAGCTAAGCAGATACGTAAATACTTATAATGATAAATTAGTTCTTAATTCTACACGATATATGAGAGCGATTACCAATTGGAATCCGGAAAGCCCATTATATAATAAAGTGTTTAAACCAGTATTTGAAGCACAACGCGTAAAAGATATGAATGTCATGAAAATGAAAAAGCCTTTTGACAAATTGGTTGATGATAAAAAGAACTTTGATTTATATACAGGCAGGGACAAAAAAGGAATAATCAAAAATGTCCTCACTGATATAAAGGGAAATCCTGTAGATATGTCATTGGATCAGATATGTACATTGCTTATGACCTGGGAGAGAAAACGGGGTGAAGCTCACGCTGAAGTAGGAGGAATTAAGATTGACGACATTTATTTGCTGAATAAAGGCAAAAAACGTAAAGCATATGATGAAGGAGCTGTCATTCCAAGACTGAATCAACAAACTATAGAACATCTTAAAAAGATTGTTAGTGATTACTCAAAAGAATGGATGAAAAAAGGACACATTCTTTTAAATGAAGTAACAACTGATATGATTAATGAAACATCAATACAGAGCAGAGGCGTTCCTATTGCGACCGCTAAAAATTATTTTCCGCTGAAAGTAGTTGGTAATTATATAAAAAATGAAAGTCCGGCAATGAAACACGATGCAACAATTGAAGGAATGGGAATGCTAAAAGAAACAAAGAGTGGGGCAAAACAGATGCTCTATATAAAACCGCTCACAAGTATCGTGGACGAAACTATTGAAAATGTAGCAAGATATAATGCTTTTACTATTCCATTAAGAAATGCAAGGAAATTGATGAATTATATTTTCTATGATGAAAACGAGTCGGTACAGAATGCGATAGAGGAACAGTACGGAAGTTTTGCTAAGGAAAAAATGGTAAGGATATTAGATGAAATTGAAACAGGAAAGAATTTGTTAAAACCATCGAATTCGGAGGAATGGGGAAAACTTTATTCAAACTTTGTAGCTGCAGCACTCAATACAAACTTATCTGTTTCAATTAAACAGTTTGCTTCTTATCCTACGGCACAGGCTTATATTAAAGGAAAATATCTTATGAGAGCATTACTTCATCCGGTAGACTATGACGAAATTGACGAATATACAGGAGCTCATTACAAGAGAAGACAGGGACTTAGTCATATTGAATTGGAGAATATTAGAAAAAGCTCAAAGTTACAAAACGTGTTTGATAAACTACCAACAGTTTTAAACGGACGTAAATGGATTACAATGATGGACTGCTTCACTACAAGCAAACTCTTTTACGCAGCTAAACTTCAGATTGAGGCGAAAGGAAAATACAAAGAAGGAAGCAAAGAATTTAAAAAAGCTGTAGCGGATTTGTATAACAAAGTGCTTGAAGAAACACAGCCGATGTATGATGTACAGTATAGAGCAGATGTTCAAAAGAAACCGGGTTGGGAAGTGATAGCTATGTTTAAAACGCAGCCATTGCAGACATACGGAATGCTTTATGATGCAACCGGAGAGTACGAGTTCGCAAAGTCAAAAGCAAAGCAGGACAGAGAGTATAAGAAGAGTGAAGAATATAAGCAGGCAAAGAAAAGGATGTATTTTGCGAGAAAAGCGTTCTTGAATTCAAGCATATTGTTCACAGCACTCACGGCATTTGCTAACATGGTAATGAAGAAAGATTCGCAATGGAGAGATAAAGAAACAGGAGAAGTTGATTTAATAAAAACTGTACCGATACATTTGTTAGAAAACTATATTGGTAATCTGTTTCCTATTCTTGGAGGAGAAGCTTTTGGTTGGGTTACCGGCACTTATAACGATTTAGAAACCCCAACGCTTTCAATGATAAATGAATCTTACCACGCATCTAATAATTTAATTAAATATGTTATGGACTGTAAGCAAGGCAAAAAAGAATTCGAACGTAGTGAATTAAACAAAAAGATTGAAAACATTGCTTATGATTTATCATCAATTGCAGGAGTTGAAGCTAAGAATATTGCAAACATTATCAAAGCAGGAATCTACTGGGTAGGATACGCAACAGACAATAAACAGATAATGAATTCCTATGGTTATCAGTATAAAGATGCTCAGTTATATAACCAGCTTTACAATGCAATAGTCGAAGGCGATGAAGAAAAACAGAACTCATTACAGCAGTACTTTATTGACGAAGGTAAAAGCTCAAAAGACATCGACAACAAACTGAAACAGATGTATGCAGAGAATGATCCAAGAGTGCTTGATGCGGCAGAAGCATATAATTCAGGAGATTTTTCAGAATATGAAAACTTGATTGAAGAAATGACAGAAACCGGATTCAAGAAAGATATTATAGTTGCAGCAGTTTCTTATATGGCCAAGAAGATTGAAACCAAAGAAGAGGAGGAGCCTGAGACAGAATACGATACTACTGATAACGAGAAACCTCTTTATAAGCAAGCGGATTTATATAGAGCTATGAAAGAGGGAAACAAAGAAAGCTTTGAACTGGTCAAAAAGGAAATACTTGCAACCGGCAAAGAAGAAAAGGACATTGAATCTGCAGCAAAGCAAAGTATTAAAAAGGAATGGAAAGATGGCATAACAACCATGGCTCAGGCGAAAAAATACATGAAGGAGTTCTTCGGATATAGTGATAGCGAAGCATATGGGATGGAATCCGAGTGGAATGATAAAAAGACATATGAAGACTTGGGAGAAGCAGCAAAAAGCGGTAGCCAAGAGAATATGAAATATTACATGGAACTGCTTTATGATAATGGAAACGGTAAGGATGTAGACACTATTAAAAAAGGAATTAACGGTGAAGTAAAGGGAAATCTTGTATACAACTATTATTCCGGAGGAGACACATCCACTATCTATAATTCTTTGATGTATGCAGCAGATTATATGGGACTCGACAAAGAAAAATACAATGAATCTATTAATGAATGGATTTATGGAGGAAGCGAATATGGCGATTTAATGGAGTACGTAGCCTCAGGAAATCTGAAAAGTGCAAAGAATGAAATTCTATATCTGAATGCAGACAAAAATAAGAAAGTATCAACTATTGAAGGAAAAATAAAATCTGTATTTAAGCCGGTGTATATATACATGGCCGAAAATAATAAAAATACAGAAACTCTTAAGAACACAATAGTTGAGTTAGCCACATATATGGGAATACCAGATTACGATAAAGAAATAGAATCATGGTAAAAAAAGTAAAGGTGCTTGGTAGAAATGCCAAGCGCCTTTTTGATAGTTTAAAGAAAAGCAAAGGAGGCATAGAAATGCAAAAGTATATTGGAGCAAAAATAATTGAAGCAAAAGAAATGAATAGGGGAGATTACAACAAATATCGTGGATGGACTATTCCAGGGAACGAAAACCCAGATGATGAAGGTTTTTTGGTAAAGTATCCAGATGGATATGAGAGCTGGTCGCCGAAGAAGCAATTTGAGGAAGCGTACAGGCAATGTGACGCTATGAACTTTGGACTTGCAATAGAAGCAATGAAAAAAGGATTAAGAGTTGCAAGAAAAGGATGGAATGGTAAGAACCAGTATATTGAATTGGCTACAAACATCAGCTATCAGACCCCTGCAGGTGATATTATCAACTGTAATCATGAGGCAATTGGAAACAATGCTATTGCATTTGTAGGAACATCAGGTGTGCAGATGGGATGGCTTGCTTCTCAGGCTGACATGTTGGCGGAAGATTGGAATATAGCAGAGTAGGAGGATATATGTATATAAACACAAGCACAATAATATCCTTCGCAGCATTATTGACAGCCATTATTACTATTCTTTCAGTAGTAATAGCAGCATACAAATGGTATCTGAAGCAGGAAATACAAGACAAGGATATTAAAAAAATCAAAAAAGAACAGACACTTCTAACTTATGGAATCTTAGCCTGCCTCAAAGGCTTACAGGAACAGGGATGCAATGGACCTGTAACTGCAGCAGTTGATAAGATTGAGAAACACATGAACGAGCAGGCACATGAATAGGAGGTTATTATGAGTGGGAAATTAACTAGTAGAAAATTCTGGGTAGCTATTCTTGGAGTAGTAACAGGAATAGTATTAGTTGTAAGTGGAAACGTACATGATGGGACAGTGGCCATAATCAGTTCAGTCTTAGGTTATTTGGCAGCTGAAGGCTACATCGATGCGAAGAATGCAGATGCTGTATTTGAAGTTATATCTGATGTAAAAGATAAGATGGAAGGTGAGCCGGATGAAAATTCTTGAAAAATTATCTAACCAATTTAACTACATGAAAAAGAAGGATAAAAGAAAAATAGAATACATAGTCGAACATTATTCTGCCGGCACAAAAGATACAACTCAAAATGAGTTAGACTATTTTGCAAGGGAACATGTCGGAGCATCGGCTCATGACTTTGTAGATGATTTTTCAGTTGGTCATTCAGTTCCTTATAACGATGTAGCTTATCACTGCGGAGTAGACTATTCAAAACAAAAGGCTCCATACTGGGGCAAATGCACGAATTATAATTCTATCGGAATTGAAATGTGCGCTCTGAAGGATGATAAGATTCTCGATTTAAGGAACCCAACAATTAAAAATGCAATCATTCTGACTAAGCAACTGATGAAGACATATAAGATTGATTCTGATCACGTAGTTCGTCATTATGATGTGTGTGGCAAGAACTGTCCTGCACCACTTGTTGAAGATGCTGCAGCTTGGAAGTGCTTCAAGTACAATCTGCAGACTCCTTTCAAAGTAAAGACTACTAAAGAGGGAGTAAAAGCCTATTCTAAGATTGGCGGAGCTATAACACAAAAGTTCAATTTAGGGAAAAAGATTACAGTGGTAGAAGTTTATCTCCAGAACGGCTTGTTGTACGGCAAAGGAAAAAACGGAAACTATTTTAGACTAAAAAATACTGAGAAATTGAACTAAGTTTTGTTTTAGTCCAATATCTAGATAAAAATTAGACACTGGGAAGTGATTTTCCAGTGTCTAACTTTATTATATTGGTGTTGTTTAAATTGCATGTGTGATATATAATATGACATTATAGACGAAGGAGAAAATATGGGAAATATTAACGTGTTTGTTGATGAGTCCGGAATCATCGCAAAACAGAAATCAGATAATACTAGATATTTTGTTATAGCATTGTTGTTTGTTAGAGAAGAAGATACTGAGCTGTTAAAACGAAGTTTTAAAAAAGCAAGATTAGCAATTGCTAAGAAAAAGAAAAAACTGTATGAAGAGTTAGTCGAAAATAAAGAAATTAAAGGTTCTTCCTTAGTGGAAATGGATAAAAATAAGATTTATTGCAAAGTTATTGAAAAAGTTGATGATAAATTCGAGGTTGGAATAATATTACTGGATAATACTAAAGCAACTAAGAAATTCAGATCTGTTTCGTCGAGGGCATTCAATTTCTTAATAAAATTGTACCTTATCAACATTTTTAAAAAGAGCGATATGTATAAAGAATTGGATAATTTAAGATTTATCATTGATGAAAGAAATGTTGCTACAAAATCAAAGTATACATTGCAAGAATATCTGAACACAGAATTGAATTTGGATGAACATTTTTGTAACGGAGAGATAGAAGTATGTTATAGCGATTCAAAAAAGAGTCTTCTGTTACAAATGACAGATTTTATCGCAAATACATTCTTCAGAAAATACCAAAAAAATATGGATGACTTCGGAAATACAGAATTACTATTAAAGCGAAGCGTAAAAGGAAAAGTTTTTTTGTTTCCGAATTATCATAAAATTGATAAATAGTAATATAATAATAATGCCACTGAGTAAATCCGTTAATGCACATATTTAATGATTGGAGACGTCCTGCATAACGGTACAGTGGTTTATGTATAACAATATATTGTTGACAATGATGTTTAAATATATTAGTATTAAAGTAACAAGATAAGTCCTTACAAACCGCAAGAGATTGTAAGCAGTATGTGTTACTGTCGGAATAAGGCATTGCTAGAAAAGGCATCCCAGCTATGGGATGCCTTTTCGACATTATAAAATCTAAGAAAAATAACTACTTTCTTCCTTATTAAAAGATGTCTAGTTCGGTGGTACTGCTTCCTCCGTTCCGATATCGTTTAACAACCCGGCAACTCTTTTGTTTTTGAAAGAAAACTTTTGAGAGAGGTAGCGGAGTGAGGCACTAAGTTCTCCGTCAGGACCTCCGTACTGGCTGATAATAAACTGAGCCATTTTAGGGTTTGTAATATTTATATTTACAGGATACTGCAATTTTTTACTATAATCCCACATAATTAATCATCTCCTTCCCAAGGCAATCTGCCTTTATTCCAATCCCATCCCTGGTCAGTGTTGACAGAAGACGCTTCAAGAGCACCATATTTGTCGCTGTATTCGTCTACAAGGCGAAATCTTTTTTTCTGCAACTTCTCATAATATGCCAAAGCTTTTGGGCAATCAGGGTGAGTGTCGAGATACAATTTGCAGTCGTCAAGAGAGAAGCAAACCTGCATAATGGATTTCATAAGATTACATCTGTCTGAATTACTCATTTCCTATACTCCTTCCAATCCATGGTTTGAAAAGTTCTGCAAAAATAGTTCCCTTTGAAAGAGCCTCTGCAGAGTCATAGATATCGTCCCACTGTTGCCAGGGAACATAAGACATTCCAATTGTCATATCATCAACGGGCATATCGGTATAGTTGTTTCCATTATTCTGACAAGGGCATGAAGCGGTTGTCTCTCCTGTAGTGTTATCATTGCTGTTACACATCTGAGGACGCAATGAAGAATTGTTGCGATACATAGGGGAACGAAGATAATTGTTCTGGTTGGCAGAAGCGTTTTGCCTGTTATAGCTGCTCTGAGTATTAACAGAGCCGTTTTGTCTGTTATAGCTGTTGCAATTCATGTTATACTCCAAGTTTTTATAAAATATGATATGCAATTGTATTTAAACATGTGATGCAAATACAAATAAAAATGTAGAAACAATAAACATTGAAAAAAATACTAAATTAATGTTTAATAAAATAGGGTGTTTATAATAAAAAAAGTATATCCATAATTAAGCAGGATACTGTAATTAAACCAGGAGGAAGAAATGAGTAAGATTTTTAAAAGAACTTTTTCATCAGTACTTGCATTAACAATGGCGGTGACAGGCTGCCCAGTTGCCGTAACAAGTTATGCTGCTGATGAAAATGAAAAGATACAGGGAGTTAATGAAAATAGTATTGTTGAAGATAATAAAGATATTGGTTCTGCGGACACAGACTATGTCGATGGTGATGTAATTATAATGTACTATGACAGTGTGATAAGCAGCAAATCATTTAAGAAACCGGTTAAAAGTGATTACAGCGTTGTAGAAGAATACTCAATTTGTGCTAATGATAGTAATACATCAGAAAATTCAGACGAAAGCAAGAATTATGATTTATTAAATATTATATCATCAAACAATATGTCATCTAAGAACACAGAACTCACTAAAAATAAAGTAATCAAGTATGCACTGGTAAGATCAAAGACAGATTCCACGAAAGAGATGATTGAGGAATTGTCAAAAGATCAGAAGATTATTTCCGTTGAACCAAATTACAAAGTTGAACTGAATGCATTTGATGACAGTTATTCTGAACATCAGTGGTCGGTTAATTATAAGGGACAGAATGCATTTGACAAAGACTGTGATATTAATTGTGACTACGAGGATTTCTATTCAACAGGCAGCGATGAAGAAAAAGTAATTGCCGTTGTAGATACTGGTGTTGATTATACCCACGAAGATCTTAAGAATGTTATGTGGCATAATCCGTTTAATGACGGTGAATTAGAAGGCGAATACGGGTATGATTTTGTAAATAAAGATGATGATCCTATAGATGATGACGGACATGGAACTCATTGTGCAGGTGTAATTGCTGCGGATTCAGAAAATGGAGTTGGCATCGAAGGAATTGTTCAGGACAGAAACTTCAAAATAATGGCATTGAAAGTATTTCCTGATGAAGGGAGCGGAGAAAACTGGGATTGTGTTAAGTCGTATATTTATATAAACAAAGCTATGGAAAAGGGAGCTAATGTAGTTGCGGTAAGTAATTCGTGGGGCGGAGGATATTATTCAGGGCTTCTGGATTCTTTAATAACAATGGTTGGTGAGAAGGGTGCACTGTCTGTATTTGCAGCAGGAAACAGTAGAAGAAATACAGATGTGAAAAAATATTTTCCTCAATCAAGTTCAAATAAGTACATCGTATCAGTGGCAGCAACTGATGAGAGAGACCAACTTGCTTCTTTTTCGAATTATGGTGTAAATACAGTTGACCTGGCAGCACCGGGAGTGAATATTCTATCAACATACCACAAAAATGTATTTAATCCATCGCTGTATAATGAGGAAGAACTTAAAAATAATACCAGCGTGTATTACTCTTTTGATAATCCGGAAATGAATTTAGTAAATGTATTTGAGAATGGCAGTTACAATTTGGATCTTGCCGGTGAGGGAGATTTTCCGTATAAATTATCCGGGCAGGATGTCACTATGAGTTTTTCGAATAAAAAGTTTGCCGGTGAAGCAGAAAATAATCATTCATTATGTTTTGAAACAAGTGGAAGTAATTCATTTAATATTTTAATTCCTTACAAAGTTGAACAATCAGATACTCCAATCGATGTATCTTTTTATTATAATTTATATGAGAAAAATGTAAGGGAGAGAGATAAGAAATACGCCCCAAAGGTTTTAATACGTGATGCATATTTAAATGATGAGGGGGGATTATCTCGTTCCGATTATATCGATTATATGGGAGAAAAATATAGTACTGAAGATGAAAAAGAGGGCTTGGAAAGAGTGAACTGTACTGTTATGGATAGTAATGACAGTGAGACGATAAGGTTTATAGTAATATATGTACAATTATACGATGATGCAGATTACAGTTTTTATTTAGATTCAGTAGGCGTGAGAAAAGAAAATGTAGAAGAAACACTTGGAAAATATGAATGGCT
Source organism: Lachnospiraceae bacterium (assembly GCA_016282745.1). Taxonomy (GTDB): domain Bacteria; phylum Bacillota; class Clostridia; order Lachnospirales; family Lachnospiraceae; genus SIG293. The sequence continues at coordinate 5,961 of JAEELL010000073.1, read as the reverse complement.
GAGTGGAACTTCTATGGCAACTCCTCATGTTACGGCAGCAGTTGGCTTGTTGGCAGATAAGTATCCGGAAATGCCGGCTGATGAATTGAAGGATAAGTTACTGTCATGTACAAGAAAGTCTCAGAGCCTCAAAGGAAAAGTCATGACTGAAGGTATTCTTGATTTTTCAAAAATTGATGAGTTATCTCCTTATGTTGAGAATATTACTGTTGACGTAAAAGAAAATCTGGTAATCAGTGGTGAAAATCTTTTAGATGCATCTTTGTACGTGGATGGATTTAGAATTCCACAAATAGGAAACAGTGCTTCTAAAATTGTTGCAAAACTTGATGACAAATACAGAAATAGCGAGTTTACAATTCAAGTTGTAAAGGATGATGACAGAATCAAGAGAACATATTACTACTCTTATGGAAATAAATATGATGAGAAATGCTACTACAACAGTGAATTGAATTGTGAAGGTGCTATGTGTACTTCTGATGGAAAGAGAATCATAGTATTCAATAATGACAAATTTATTATCGGTAGTGTGCCGGATGATAAAAATGAGGTCATTGAGTGGAATAATAATACATCAGAGATCGACCAATCATTCTTCAATCATGATTTTGAAGGTGGTGTGCCAAGTGCTTTTTTAAGTGGTGTAGGAGTGAGGGACGTTGTTTACTATGATAATAAGATGCTTTGTTTTTGTGATAATTTAATACAGAAATCTTATAATGTTTTTTCTCATGAGCTTTTTATTGCCGGATACGATATAGAGAAAGATAAATGGTATAAAATTACAGATAAAATTTATGGCGATTATAAGATGACAGTATATAATGGTGAAGTATTATTGGTCGGAAGGGGAGGTGATGTTTACAGATTAACAGGAAACTTAAATTATAATGTTACAAATCGAAATATAGAAATGAAAAGTACAAATATGGAAGTTGATTCTTTTAGCGAGTCTTATAGCAATGTATTTGTTATTAATAATAAATTAGTCGTGTTTAGTTATGGACAGGATGAATCTGATAATACATACTATATTGATAAGATTCAGATTTGTGATGGAGATAATAGCAGAGTAATCAGTAATCCGGGAATAAAGATGTATGATAATCCAACAAATAGGACTGCTGTGGTTAAAGACGGAGTTATTTTTGCGGGTGTAAGAACAGAAAAGATTGGAGATACATTTAAATATAATATCGAAAATAAATCTGTAGAAAAGCTACCTTACAAAACAGGTTTTGATAATTATTTTAGGACTGATAATTATATTGATGCAGTTGTTGCAACCGCAAAGGACAGATTATTCTTTATTACAGAAAAGCAGATTGGATATATTTCTGATAGTATTTCAGATGAGAATTATAATGAATTTGAGTATGCTAATGTTATAGAGAAAAGTATTGAAGTTGAAACAGATTATGTGAATGTCAGGGTGAAAAAAATACCCGGTGTAACAGTTCAAGGTGAAGGATATTATCGCCCTCAGGATAAAGTCAGATTGGTATTTTCTAAAGCAAGTTCGAAACCTGATGAGATTTTTGTTAATGGAAATGAAGTACATTTAAATATTAATACACTTTCTTTAGACTACGAAATGATTGCAAAAGATTTCTGTAAAGGCGTAGATGTCAGATATTATTACAACGGAGAAGAAATAGAAAGTGCAGATCCTGATGAAGATTTCTATAATGGTGTAACCCTTAGCATTGAAGGATACCAGATAAACACAACATTTGAGGGACATCGTACAGTCTATACCGTAAATGATCCAAACAAAGTTGTCAAAGAGGTAGGAATGATATATGGTCTTGCAGGATATGCAGATGAGTGGGATATGGAATTAGATTCAGATAGTGAAGATGTGTATTCATATGTTGCAACAGAAAACGGAAAGATAAATTATAAATTGAATTCTGATAACGTTCAGGCATATGCCATGACCATGAAGTTCATAAAGAAGGCTAATTATTACAATGCACCTATAATGATGAGAGCTTATGCAAAACTTGATAACGGATTTTATGTTTATAGTGATGTGTTTACAGTGTCAGTATATGATGTGGCTTACAAATTATATTGTAAGAGGTTTATGCCGACAAAAGAACAGCATGACTATCTGTACAATGATATTTTGAAAGTTTGCAACCCTGATATAATCAGATTTGAATATTAGATTTGAAAGGAGCGTTGGACTAATGTAAGTTAGTGCAACGCTCCTACTCGATTTTATGCATATAAAAAATCGAGTAGGCTGTCTCCTGCTTGATATCCACTTGTTGCAATCACTTCGAATCAGCTCAGCTTCTTCTCAGTGATTACACGGTCGCCAAACGCAAATTTCCGTGGGAGCACAGATTTTCATTTGGCTCGTCGTGTATAACAAAAAAAGAAGCTGTACATATGTACAGCTTCCTGAAAGCTGGCCCACAAGGATTCGAACCTTGAAATGCTGGAGTCAGAGTCCAGTGCCTTACCATTTGGCGATGGGCCATCAGTCTTGCGACGAAAAATATATTATCACATTGAAAAATAAAAAGCAATAGTTTTTTGAAAATTTATAAAGCTTTTTTTGATTTTATTTTTTATGCTCGGTTATTAATGTAAAAAAAATGAAAATTTTTTGAATTATACTTTTATGAAGCACTATATGCCTTGCATTGGACTTACAAAATAAGTTATACTAAACTCTGTCGAATAAAAGGAAAGACAATCCACTTTATATTCACGAAAGGAGTGCAGGTTGAATAAACAATCTGCAAAATAATTATGGAAAAGAAAAATTGCGTAGTTGCACAGTCCGGCGGACCTACAGTTGCAATTAACTCAAGTCTTGCAGGTGTCATTCAGGGAGTGATTGACACAGGATATTATGAGAAGGTGTATGGATCAATTCACGGTGTTATGGGACTTCTTAATGACAACCTTATGGATTGTACACTCAAGGCAAGAGAATTACCGAACTTCATAGAGTTATTGAAAAAATCTCCATCTATGTATCTTGGATCATGCAGATATCAGTTGCCTGATTATGATGATGACGATGCGCAGTATGCATTTATTTTCAATAAATTCAAAGAATACAATATTGGAGCGTTCTTCTATATCGGAGGAAACGACTCAATGGATACTGTTGATAAGCTCAGCAAGTACGGAGAGACTATCGGAAGTGATGTGAGAATTATCGGAATTCCAAAGACTATCGATAATGACCTTTGTATTACAGATCACACGCCGGGCTTTGGTTCAGCAGCAAAATATGTTGCTTCAACTCTTTTAGAGATTGGACATGATACATCGATTTATCCGATAAAGAGTATCACCATCGTTGAGATTATGGGACGTGATGCAGGATGGCTTGCAGGTTCATCTATACTTGCAAGAAACGAATACAATTCTGCACCTCATCTTGTGTATCTTCCGGAGGTGGCATTTGACAAAGACAAGTTCCTTGAAGACGTAAAGGATGCTGTCAATAAATATCACAATATCGTAATTGCGGTTTCAGAGGGAATCAAGGATGCCGATGGTAAGTATATCAGTGCATCAACTGCTGTTGAGGATACTTTCGGTCACAGCCAGTTAAGCGGTACAGGAAAGTGCCTTGAATATATCATCAAACAGAATATGCAGATTAAGGTACGTTCTGTTGAGATTAATATTCTTCAGAGAAGTGCTGCTCACATGTCTTCAGTGACAGATATCGGTGAGGCATTCAGGCTTGGATACAACGCAGTTAATTTTGCAATTCAGGGCGAGACAGGTATCATGGTTACTCTTAAGAGAAGAGACTCAAAGGATTACAATGTAGATATCGAAAAGACACCTGTTGAGAATGTTGCAGGACTTGTTAAGCACGTTCCAAGAGAATGGATTAATGAGAGAGGAAACAACATGACAGAAGAATTTTTTAATTATGTATATCCTCTCATTCAGGGTGAACCGGTAGTTCCTTATAAGAACGGTATACCTGATTATCTTGATGTTGCACATTTGTATCCAAACAGTAATGAGTAACCATTGGTGGCATTGTGTGATATATGATAGTAAACTATTTTATTTAAGAGAGTTGTAATTGAAAGAACACAGAGAGCGTTCTTGAATTTGAATCAAACACATCAAGAGTGTTTAAATAAAAAGAAAGGGATAAAGGGATTTAGAATGAGAAAGATTTCTGACAAAATGAAAAAAACAGTAGCATCAGTTGCATTTGTTTCAATGGCATGTTTGGGAAGCATGGTAATTGCAAATGTTGAAGCAAAAGATGTAAAGGCAGATTCAGTTGGTTATGACTTGGTATGGAGTGATGAGTTTGAGGGTAGTGCATTAGATAAAAATACGTGGACTCCACTCATTGGAAACGGTAAGGTTCATAACAACCCTGGTTGGGGAAATAATGAGTTTGAGTATTATACTGACAAAGAGGGAAAAGATGGTAACATACTTGTTTCTGACGGAACACTGAAGATTATTCCAAAGGAAGAAGCAACTGAAAGTGATGAAGGAAAGTTCAGATATACTTCAGCACGTATGGTGACTGCAGGAAAACAGTCTTTCAAATACGGAAAGATTGAAGCTAAGATTAAGCTTCCGGCAATTGACGGACTCTGGCCGGCATTCTGGATGATGGGTAAAGATGGCGGAGTTTGGCCAAGAAACGGTGAGATTGATATTTTAGAAAGCTGGAACTCAGGACAGTTTGCCCAGGGTGCATGGCATTGGTTTGATGAGAGCAAGCCTGCAAACTATGAGCATTGGCGTATGATGAAGTACGGTCAGATGAATGACAAGTGGAGCAACTTCAAAGGTTTTGATAAGACTCAGTGGCACACATACGGAATAATCTGGGACAAAGACCAGATGCAGTTTACCGTTGATGATATTGTTTATTATACATGCGCAATGGATGCAACAATGACAGAGGCAAACAACGAATATTATTTCCTTTTAAATGTTGCTGTTGGAGGAAATCTCCCGGGTAGAGATGCTAATGGTGATTTTATTTTACCTGCGGCAGGTTCACTTACAGCTGACAAGGCAGCAATGGAAGTAGATTATATTCGTGTATATCAGATGGACGGCCAGGGATCAACACATACAAGTACATGGTCTGAGTCAAGTAAGAACAGTGTTCCACAGCACAGCGTTGTTGTAAAGAACGGTGATGCAACAGTTATTGACACAAAGGTTTACGACGGTGCAACACTCAATCTTTCAGTTCCGACAAAGAAGAAATACATATTCAAGAACTGGCTTGCTTCAAACGGCCAGGTAGTTACTGCTGATTACAGAATAACATCAGACATTACTGTTAATGCAAATTGGGAAAAAGTTGTAGTTGCCAAGGCAAAAATTAAAAAACTTTCTGCAGGAAAGAAGATCGCTAAGGTTAAGGTTACATGTTCCGGAGCAAAGGGAATCCAGGTAAAATACAGCCTTAAGAAATCAATGAAGGGTGCAAAGAGTAAGAGCATCAACGGTAAGTCCCTCACAATTACAAAACTCAAATCAGGCAAGAAGTATTACGTAAAGGCCAGAGCATTCAAGTTAGATTCCATGAAGAAAAAAGTATATGGCAAGTGGAGCAAGGCAAGTAAAGTAACTGTAAAGTAACAGATGATATACAGTTATTATAGATGAAAATAACTGAAGTTGTGCAGATATAATGTATACTGCAAGTAATATAAAAACACAGTTTACATAACTGCGAAAATGACAATTTTTTCACAAAATAGGATGTTTTGTATTTTCAATACAAAAAAAATAGGTTATAATCAAAAAAGTTAGTGTTTAACTCAAATAAAACATTTGGAGGTATAATATGTTAGTTTCAGCTAAAGAAATGTTAGAAAAAGCAAGAGATGGTAAGTACGCAGTAGGTCAGTTCAATATCAACAACCTTGAGTGGACAAAGTCTATTTTATTGACAGCACAGGAATTAAAGTCACCTGTTATCTTAGG
>JAEELL010000072.1 GCA_016282745.1 Lachnospiraceae bacterium | reverse complement strand
GGCCAAAATGTCGTGCATCCCATTTGGAAAAAACATCGTATGGGATGCCGAACATAACATTCTTAGCCAAAATGTCGTGCATCCCATTTGGGAAAATCATCTTGCGGGATGCCGAACTATTATTTCGAAATCCGTTTATATAATTGCTGTTCTTGTTATTTTTGAAATCTTCTGAAATACACATTTCAAAAACTATATAATCTTCTGAAATACACATTTCAAAAACTATAAAAAACAAAAAGAGTGTTAGAAAATTTGGAAGTGTTAAGCCCAATATATAGGTCAAAAAAAGGATTTCTTGCAATATATAGTGCATTTAGGACAAAGTGCAAAAAAATGTTTTCAACATGGATGTGTAATATTGATAATAAAATTGATTCATAATGTTAAAAAAATGTAAAAAATGTACAATGGAAACGTGCGAAAAACGTTTTTGCGTATTGATAATAATGTAGCAATATGCTAAAATAAACGCAGAATAAACACTATGTGAATTCTATGTAGGTGAAAGAATTTTGCAAAATAAAAGGAGGAACAAGCAAAATGAGAAAATTTGCAAGCAGAGCAATGGCTTTAGGACTCTGTGTAACATTGGGAGCTTCTGCATTCGCTATGACAGGATGTAAGAAGTCTGAGAAGAAAGGCGGATCTGGATCAAGTAGTGCACTTGAGGAGACAGGTCTTGATAAGAACGCCGAAGGTGATATTTCAATCATGCTTTGGGCTGGTGACAGTAACTACTATCAGGATCTCGGACACATGGATCTCTCAAAGGATGATCTTAAGTCACAGAACGTTGCAGCTGTATATGCAGTAGCAAAGAAGTTCAATGAGACATATCCAAACATCAAGATTAACCTTTGGGCTAAGACAGGTGATCCAAACCAGGTTAACACACCAACATGGGATCAGGAAATCGAAAACTTCAAGTCTTCATACGGAAAGTATGCTGATATTTGGGCTTCTACAGACGTAGTTGGAGATATCAAGAAAGGTATCGTAGCTGACTTATCAGTATACAAGGACACAGGAGTATACAAATCTTACAACAAGACACTTATGGACTACTTAAACTACTATGGATTCCAGGCAGGACTTCCATCATACTCAATTCCTTGGGGTGTTTGGGTTAACAAGTCACTTGCTGAGGAGAACAATATCGAAGTTCCGGATCCTGATTGGGATATTGACGAGTACACAGCTTTTGCTACATCAGGCGATAAAAAGACATTCTGGGGTGCTATGAGCGTTCCAACAGCATTCATCGAAACCGGAACAAAAGATATCAACGCAAAGATCGCAGCTTCAGACAGCAAGTCTACAGAGTTTGTTGACCTTGCATCAGATGCAGTTCAGGATTTGATCGAGTACGTACCTGAATGGGCAGACGATTCAATCAACGCTCAGGCAGGACTTGGAAAGGTACCTGAAGATATCGTATCAGAGAGTGCTTCTTACGAATGGAACTACTTCTGCAACAACAGAATCTTATCATTAGACGGAAGCCCATGGCAGTTAACAGCTGCAGCTGATCCAAATGCTATCGGCGGTATCGGAACTGTTCAGGCATCAGATTGGGATATTTATCCTAGACCAAAGACAGACTACTGTGATAACACAGTTGGTATCGTAGTTGATCCAATTTGTCTTCACAATTATGCAGAAGATGATAAGAACTCAGAGTGGAGTGAAGAAGAAAAGAACAAATTGCTCATCACTTACACATTTGCAACATATTGGACAGCCAGCACAGAAGCTAAGCAGGCAATCGCTGACACAATGTACAAGAGTGGATCAACATACAAGAGCGCTATGAATGATTCATTCCCAGTAGTTAAAGCAGGTGAAGATTACGACGCTCAGATGGATATCTGGTACAGCATTGATGCTCATAAGAGATATGCAGACAAAGAAAAGATGCCTGGATTTGCTCAGGTAGTTAAGATCTTCGGTACAGAAGGTGCAACATGGGATTACTCAGATAAGTGCTTCCCATGTACAATCACAGAGAACGGAGAAACAACATCTTGCTTATTCGAGTGGAAGAACATGTGGAATGGTGATATCGCTGGTTCTTACCAGACAGAGCCTGACTGGGTAAGTAACGTTAAGAGTAGACTTGTAGATTGGAACAAGACAATCAACGGACGTTTCGTTACAGCTCAGGAACAGCTTAAGGAAGCATTGAAACAGTACTATGGATTTACTGATGATCAGTTCAAATAAGACTTGCAAATAAGACTTACAAATGACACTTAGATGAATGGTCAAAATAAATCAAATAAGTACAACTTTTAAATAATAACAATTGCGGAACTGGTTTTGCACAAAAACATAGTTCCGCTTTTGCGCAAAGGAAGGACAACAATGATGAAGAAAAAAGTTTTATTTATTTCTATACCGATAGTTATCATTGTTGCAGCAGTTTTAGTTTGGTTCTTTGCATTCAGATCAACCGGAGAATATATAAAGGATGTTGATAAAGCTGAGTTAGACAAGGCTTTCAACTTACTTGCCAATTCTTATCTTGATGATGGAGAGAGCCCTGAAGTTTACTATACAGACTTCATTGCTGCAAAAGGAGACAAGGTTGGAGAAGGTGAACAGGAAGTTAGTGTATCGGAGGGTGTGAACGCTCAGGATTTCTACGCTGACAATTCTGAAGAATTCAAAGATATCCCTACATCTTTTACTGAGTACAGTGGTCAGGTAAAAGGACTTGGTTATCTCGATGACGCAGAATATGTTGTTAATGTTGACAAGGAAGGAATGTACTACCTCACATTAGATTACATTTCTATCACAAAAGGAATGTCAGATTACACAGCCAGCGTTTTGATAAACGGAGAATCACAGTTCCAGGAAGCAAAATCAGTTGTGTTCACAATGAAATGGACAGACACAAAAGATTTTACTACTGATAAGTATGGTGATGAAATGCCACCTACTCAGACTAAGGTTGATGAGTGGGACAGATCACCAATTTACAATAATACATACGTATCAACAACTCCACTTTGCTTCTATTTAAATAAAGGTGAGAATGTTGTTACAATCAAGAATGAGTCATCAGCCGGATTAGTATTAGGTTCGATGACTATTAGTGCTGCTAAGGACAACACTCCTTCATACAAGGATTACGCAGCAAAACATTCAAGCGACAAGGTTGTATCTAAAGATGCCTACCAGTTAATCAATGCAATTGATTACACAAGAAAGAATTCTACACAGGCAATCTACGAATCAAAAGCAAATTCTGCACTTACACCATTCGACGTAGATGATGATAAATTAAACATTATGACATGGAACGAAGCAGGAACAGAACTTACATACAGTTTCGAAGCCAAGGAAACAGGTCTGTACAAACTTGCTTTGCACATGCAGAACAACAAAGATGAGTTCTCTTCTTTTGCGAAGATTAGTATTGACGGTGAAGTTCCATTTGCCGAACTTAACAACTTTGAGATCAAGTCTGATAAATCAGGTTGGCAGAATGTCAAAGTTGCTGACAAGGATGGCAATGATTATCTTATTTATATCGAAAAAGGTGATCACGAACTCACAATCAAGTCAGAAATCTCACCGGTTATGGAAGCGTACAGATATGCACTTCTTATTGAACAGCACGTTACTCAGTTCCAGCTTGCAATCACAAAGATTACAGGTAAGGATGTAGATAGAGACAGAGCATGGAAGATGACAAAATATATTCCTGAGATCAAAGATTATCTTGAAGCATATCAGACACTCATTACTCATATGAGATTCTTACTTCAGGATTACTCTGAAGACGGTAACGAAGGAGCAATCCTTGCATACCTTGATCAGGCGGAATTATTCATCGAGAAGGATCTTGAATATCCTGATGAGATTGCTCTTTACACAGCCAACCTCACAGGAGCGGACAACTCTGTACTTACATCACTCAGTAACTTTACAACAGGACTTCTTGCTGACAAGTTGTCTCTGGATGCAATTTATGCATATGGAGATTCAAAGATTCCAAGAGCAAATCAGTCAGGAATTAAGAGCTTTGGAATTGGAGTAAAACAGTTAGTTAATACATTCGTTTCAAAGAAATATTCAAATGATATAACAAAAGAAGATGAAAAGACAGTAACAATTTGGATGAATAAGGCTGTTACATATGTAGACCTTATTCAGAAAATGGCGGATACTCAGTTTACTCCTGAGACAGGAATAAAGGTTAGAGTTACTCCAATGCCTGATGCAAACAAGATTTCAATGGCTGTTGCAGCAAACGAAACACCTGATCTTGCATTGGAACTTTCATCATTCATGCCATTTGATCTTGCCAGCCGTAATGCAATTTACAACATGGCAAACTTCGATGATTTCTGGCAGACTGCAACAAGATTCCCATCAGGAAGTTTTGTTTCCTATGTATATAACGAAGGAGTATATGCTATTCCTGAAACAACAGATTTCAACGCTATTATATATAGAAAAGATATTTTTGACAGTTTGGGACTTGAAGTTCCTAACACATGGGATGATCTTGTTAAGATTCTTCCAACACTTCAGAGATACGGTATGAACTTCTACCACAATATCGGTGTAGCTGATGTAAGTTACAAGTGGTTCTACCAGACAACACCAATGCTTCTTCAGAATGGTGGAAAGTTATATGAAGATGACGGAACAAGAACAGCTATCGACAGTAAAGAGGCTGTAGCAGGAATCCAGAGACTCGGTGATTTGTTCACTAAGTACTCACTTCCTACATCGGTAGGTAGATTCTTCAACTCGTTTAGATATTCACAGCTTCCAATCGGTATTATCGGTATGGAAGATTATACACTTATCAAGAACGGTGCACCTGAGCTTAGCGGTCAGTGGGCAATCGCTCCATATATCGGAACAGAGCAGGCAGATGGTTCAATCAACAGAACATTCGTTGCAAATGGACAGGGTGCGGTTATGTTCAAAGAAAAAGGACAGGATCCAAAATCAGCACCAACAGATAAGCAGAAAGATGCATGGGAATTCCTTAAATGGTGGACAAGTCAGGAAGTTCAGACAAACTACGCATACACACTTCGTTCAACATACGGAAAGAACTACTTCTGGCTTTCAGCTAACCTTGAAGCACTCAAGGATGTTCCTATGGATGAGGGTGACAAACAGATCGTTCTCGAACAGGTTAACTACGTAACTGACGTATCAAGAACACCTGGTCAGTACTTATTAGAGAGAACAATTTCTAATATATGGACAACAATGGTATTCGACGGAACACCTGCACAGGTAGCGGTAGACGAAGCTAAGTTGGAAGTAAACAGAGAAATTCAGAGAAAGATGACAGAATTAGGATTCTTCGATGCTGACGGAGAACAGATTAAAGATTATGTTATCAGAGGAAAAGACTGGATTGAACAGAAACAGAATGAAGCAAGAGGGGAAGGAGGAATTGAATAATGGCAAGAAAGAAAAATATGCCAGAGGGCATAACTCCAAATGCCTCTCATAAGAGAATGGTAGATACAGACTGGTTTAGAGGACTCGTGTTGTTGCTTCCATATGCACTTATGTTTGCAACATTCATTCTCGCACCGGTTATGATTGCAGTAGGACTTTCATTTACTCACTTTGATGTTGTAAATGATCCTAAGTTTGCAGGTCTTGAGAACTACCTCACACTTTTCACAGGTGACGTGGTATTTATGAAGTACGTTTTACCTAACACGGTAATGTACGCAATTATCGTTGGTATCGGAGGATACGTTTTATCCTTCCTTATGGCGTGGGTACTTGCGCAGGTTACACCTAGAGCAAGAACTCTCTACTCATTGGCAATGTACACACCTTCCATGACAGGTCAGTTGATGGTAACAATCATCTTCAAAGCTGCATTCAGTGGTGACCAGAATGGTATCGTAAACGCATGGTTATTGCAGCTTAGAGCTATTGACCAGCCTATACAGTGGCTCATTCAGCCTGAGCATTTCATGCAGATTATGATTATTGTATCATTGTGGTCTTCAATGGGTATCGGATTCCTTTCAATGCTTTCAGGTATCATGAATATTGATCAGGAATTATATGAAGCAGCTTACGTGGACGGACTTAGAAACAGAGCACAGGAGATTATCTACATTACAGTACCATCAATGAAACCACAGATGTTATTCGGTGCGGTTATGTCAATCGTAGGTGCTTTCAACATGGGTTGGATTGGTATATCACTTGCAGGTTCGAACCCAACACCGGAATATTCCGGACAGCTTATTGTTAACCACATTGATGACTACGGATATCTCAGATACGAGATGGGTTATGCAGCTGCGGTATCAGTTGTACTTCTCTGCCTCGTTTGGATTTGTAGCCAGGTAGCTAATAAGTTATTTACAGAAAAAGAAGATTTTTAGAAGGAGGGATAAAGAAACATGGCAAATTTTCAAGGTTCAAGAATTAACCCAACCAGATTTTCAAAAGGTCAAATAAAATTCCATGCTATAGCGTTACCGTTATCGATAGCGATGCTTATCCCTATCGTCTACATCATAAACCACGCGTTCAAACCGCTTGGAGAGTTATTTGCATTCCCACCGGAAATATTTGTAAAGCATCCAACATTACAGAACTTCAGAGATCTGTTTAACCTGGGTGGTTCTACAGGTATTCCGATGTCCAGATACTTCTTTAACTCAATGATAGTATCTGTATTTACAGTTATTTTAAATGTTATTATCACAATTATGGCGGCTTATGTATTCTCAAAGAAGAAGTTTGCAATTAAGGGTGCTTTGTGGGGAATGAACCAGATGGCGTTGATGTTCGTTACAACAGCCGTTGGTGTTCCACGATTCATCGTTATTACAAAAATGGGATTAGTAAATACATGGTTTGCCCATATTTTACCGCTCCTTGCAATGCCGGTAGGATTGTTCCTTGTTAAGCAGTTCGTAGACGGTATTCCGGATGCTCTTATCGAAGCAGCCGTAATGGACGGAGCAGGAGAACTTACAATTATAGCTAAGGTAATAGTTCCACTTACAAAGCCTGCACTTGCAACATCTATCGTGCTTACATTCCAGGCAGTTTGGAACAACGTAGAAACATCAAACAACTTTATCACAGACGAGGCTATGAGAACATTCAACTACTTCGCATCTTCTATTGGAACAAATGCGGCTATGTCAGCGGCAGGTGTTACAGCAGCGATTGCGGTAATCGTTTTCATTCCGAACTTGATAATATTCATCTGTATGCAGTCTCAGGTTATGAATACTATGAGCCATTCAGGTATCAAGTAGGAGGTGCACTATTATTATGAAGAGATTTTTCAAACAAACAGTAATACTCATGCTTGTATTGTGTTTCACAATGTTACAGGCATTGTCAGTAGGTGCATCTCAGACAACAAGTTATACAAAGACACTTGATGATGATAATAATCTTGTAAGAACACAGGATGCGTACTTACCTGACAGAACAATTACAAACCTTGGATTATCTACTCCTAGTGATATTTACGTAGATGATAATTCATTGATGTATATCGCAGATACAGATAATTCAAGAGTAGTTATTTACGATTTGAACACTGAAACAGTTGTTCAGGTGATCGGAAGAGATATCTGCGAGGGAATATCAACACCAAAGGGTGTATTCGTTGACCAGGAAGGCAATATCTTCATTGCTGATACAGGAGCTGCCACAGTATTTAAGGTTAGTCCTGATTACACAATGTTAGCAAAATTCGATAAGCCTGACACACCAATTTATTCAGATGCAAAATACGATCCTGCAAAAGTTGCAGTAGATGCAGGTGGAAGTATTTATATTGTGTGTGAAAGTAACAATACAGGTATTGTTCAGTTAGCGGGAACAGGCGAGTTCCTCGGATATTTCACATCAAACAAGACAGTACTTTCACCAAAGCAGGTATTCTTAAAACTCATCTACACAAAGGAACAGGAATTAAAGTCGGCTGCATTAAATGCAAACCCAACTACATTCTCAAATATTTTTGTAGATGATGAGGGTACAGTTTATACAACAAGTATGAACGGTACACAGTCACTTAGAATGGACCTTATCAAGAAACACAGTACAGACGGAAGTAACATGTACACAAAAGAGGGAAGACCGGGTGTTGTATCTACAGCGCATACAACTGATATCTTCGTAGATTCACAGGGAATCATCTACTCATCAGACGTTGACGGTTTCATCACTATCTACACATCATCAGGTGATTTGATTTTCCAGTTTGGTGCACAGAACAAGTACGGTACTGATATTTCAGGTTTGTTCACAAAATTGAACTCTGTAACTGTTGATAATCAGGGAGTAATCTGGACAGTCGACAGTGAAAAAGGTTATTTACAGTCGTTTATACCAACAGATTACGCTACAACAATTTATACAGCACAGAATCTTTACGAGCATGGTCAGTACGAACAGTCACTCATCGAGTGGAACAAGGTATTGAGACTTAACCAGATGTCAGTGCTTGCACACAAGGGTGTTGGTAAGGCATATTACCAGGATGGTGAGTACGAGAAGGCAATGGAACACTTTGAAATTGCCGGAGACAGAGATCAGTACTCGAATGCATACTGGGAAGTAAGAAGAGATCAGATTGGAGACAACATCTCTAAAGCCTTTATCTTCTTATTAGTAATAATCGTACTCAGAATTGCATGGGCAATCGGAGACAGAAAGAAAGCGTTATCAAAGAAAAAACGTGATCTTGGCCAGAAACTTAAGAATGTACCTGTTCTTGGAGAACTTTGGTATTCATTCAGAACAGCAAGACATCCAATCGATAGATATTATGATATCCGAGTAGGTAAGAACGGTTCTCTTGTTGCTGCAACAATCATATATATTATTTTCTTTATTACATATATGATTTATCAGACAAGCAAAGGATTCGTTTACCAGAAAACAGATATTGAAGATATGGATATCAGTGCTATTGTAGTAGGTTTCTTTGCAATCCTTATATTGGCAATTATTTGTAACTGGCTTGTTACATCTATCAATGACGGTGACGGTACATTAAAACAGATTTATATGATTCCTGCATACGGACTTGTTCCTGCATGGATATCAATGATTGCAGTAATCGCATTCTCGTATGTACTTACAGCAAACGAAGCATTCCTTCTCACAGTTATGCTTGTGGTTGGTGTGGGCTGGACAATTGCAAATATATTCAATGGATTGTCTACAGTGCATGACTATTCATTCGGACAGACAGTAGTTAGTATTATAATTACATTTTTATTCATGATTATTGCAGCAGTAGTTGTAGTAATAGTAATTATCATGTGGGATCAGTTATCTGATTTCTTAATCACAGCAGTTAAGGAGGTAATAAGAAATGTTACAGCGTAATAAAAAGAAAATAGCAGTATCAGTTGTAAGTCTCTTAGGCGTCCTTTCGTTGAGTGCTATTACAAGTGCTTCTTATATCAACACAAACAGAGATACAAGAAAGGCTCCTGAAGCTGCAGTATCAGATATGACAGTTCCAAACTCATTTGAAAAGATATATGAGTCAGATAAAGTGGAATATTATTTCCGTGAATCAAGAGACGTATTTGCAATCAGAGATAAAGCGACAGGATATGTCTGGAAGACAGGAATTGACTCACCGTTTGCTAATCAGATAAAGATAGCAAAAGAAGCAATTGAAGAAGGTGACGAAAGCAAATTAAGCAGAGCTGCAAAGACATGCGGATGTGAGGTAGAGGAGCTTAAAGATATAGCGGAAACTCCTGTACAGAACAGTTTTACAAACACATATCTTGCTATGGCTAATTCATTAATTACTATCGAGTATTTTGATGGTACAGGCGAGCAGATGACAACAAAGAAGATTTCATCAGCAGCTGAAAAAAAAGATGATGGAAAGTCATCACTTAAGAAAGACGGCGCAGATAACAAGTGGAAACTTGAGTGTGAATTTTGCGTTGGAAAGATTCCAGCAAAAAATGATAAAGAGTTGGATAAAGACAAGATGCTCAAGGTAGTCGTTCACATTACATTAGGGGATGACGGAAGCATCAATTATAAGATTCCATTCGAAGAGATAGAAGGCGAAGGCACAGATGTACTTTCAACTATCTCAATCACTCCATTCCTTGGAGCAAGCGGTGGTGAGTTATACTACTACAATGCTGAATCAGGAAAATGGGGAAGAACAGACGCAGAAGGAAATATCACAGATAAGACAGAGATTACACCGGGATACGTATTGGTACCTGACGGAAGCGGAAGCTTAATCAGATTTACAACAAATGCTGTTAAGTTTACAAGCTACGAAGGTGATGTGTACGGAACAGATCCTGCCGAGAATCCTAGATATTATGTTGAAACAGATGATGCAGTACCTATTGAGAGCCCGGTAATGCCGGTATTTGGTATTTCACAGGGTGATGGAACACAGTCAGCATTTGTTGCTTACGCCGACAAAGGTGATGAGTACATGAAGATAATGGCAGTTCCTGAAAGTGAGGCAAAGAACCAGGTAAGATTTACATATGCTTATCCTGAATTCCAGTATAACTTTGACTACTTTGAACTCGCTACTCAGGGTGGTGATACATTCAGAAAGACAAGAGAAAAACTCAATGACTTTGACATTGACATTACTTACGATTTCATCTTTGGTGATGGAAGCGATGGTTCGGCAAAGGCTGATTATACAGGTATGGCAATGAAGTACAGACAGCATCTTATTGATGAAGGCGTACTTACAAAGCAGGAATTTGGATATGAAGATATTCCTATCAGATTAGACTTCCTTATGTCTGAATCAAAGAAGGGTGTTGTCGGAACAACTCCTGTTATAATGACAACTACAAAAGATGTTGATAATATTCTTACAAATGTTATTAGTGGCGGAATCAAGAATATTAACTCAGGACTTATCGGATGGCAGAAAAACGGTGAAACACTTAGTAAGCCGTTCAAAGCAACATATTCATCTGAGATTGGAAAGAAGAAACAGTTCAAAGAACTTATTTCAAAATTCAATGATCAGGATGTAGAAGTTTCATTATCAAGAGACTTTGTAAATATCAATGAAAATATGATTGATTTCTATAACAATGCTGCAAAGCACAACAATACACAGTATCTTGCGGTAAACAAGGAAGAAGTTATGCCGGAAAATGCACCTGTTAAATCTTTTGGATATGCACTTCCAAAGAAGACAGCAGAGTGGGTTGACAAGTTATACGACAAGGTTGGTGGATTCAGTAATGCATTTACATTTACAGGCATTTCTGACACATTGGTAAGCTCACACAACACACGTGGAAGAGAAACAACAGTTACTTCTGCAATCAAGTTGTATCAGAAAGCAATCGAAAAAGTTGAAAAAGATGGTAAGAAAATAAATATGGACAGTCCAAACGCATATCTTTGGAAATATACTGACAGATTCCTCAATTCACCAATTGGATCATCTCAGTACGTTTACGAGACAGATACAGTACCTTTCTTACAGATGGTATTGCATGGAACAATGGAAGTTTACGCTCCATATTCTAACTTCTCGTTCTATTCAACAGATGATATGTTAAGAATGATTGATTACAATATTTCACCATCATTTGTACTTACACAGCAGCCATCATACTTACTTGCTTCAACTACATCATGTGATTTTTACTCAACAGAGTACAGCCAGTATTCAGAACTTATTCAGTCTGTATACAATACTGTTAATGAGCAGTTGTCACAGGTAATCGGAATGGATTGGGTTGGAAGAGAAGTACTTGAAGATGGTATTATCAGAAACACATATACAGATGGAACAAATACAAAGTACATCGTTGTTAACTACTCAGATGATTCATACACATATGAGGACAGAATCGTTGTTGAGGCAAACAGCGCAAAAGTTATTGAAGGAGGTGCAAACTAGTGGATGCAAAAGATTTAGAATTATTATCAACTCCTTCATCTGAAAAGAAAAAAGAAACTGAACCAAAGAAATATTCTTTCCTTATTGACGATACTGCAACAGATACTGCAGGAGTTATAATTGAGGATGATGTTCAGGAAACAGTTATCCCTGAGACACCTGTAAAAGAGGTTGTTTTAGATAACGAAGAAACAGTTGAAGAAATGATAGGAGCATTGGTTGATGATGCTGAAGAAGAAGTAGATGACAGCGAAGAAGTGTCAGAAGCAGAAGATGAAGCAGTAATCGATGAGCCTGTAGCAGCATTTACTGCAGAGCCGGTTGTTGAGCCTGTAGTAGAGACACCGGTTGTTGAACCTGTAGTAGAAACTCCTGCAGTAGAAATTCCATCGGTTGATTTCATTGAAAAACCAATGGTAGAGCCTGAAATAGAACCAATTGCAGAGCCTGCAGTAGAGAAACCGGTTGAAGAACCAAAGCAGCCTACTTCATTTATTGTAGATGATACAGTTGGAAAAGAACCTCCAAAGAAAAAGACAATGGAGGAGAGACTTGCATCAGTAATGTCTGATAATAAGAAGGAAGAGAAAGCGGATGAAACAGTTCCTACAGGAAGCGCAGGAGCTTTCGCACCTTCATCTGCAGGAAAGTCATTCCTGGTTGATGATACAGCACCTTCAGTTAGCAAATCTGACAAAGAAAAGAATAAAGGCGGCTTATTTAAGAGTAACAAAAAGAAAGAGGAAAAGAAGGAAGATGAAAACAGTTATATGGTTAGATCTTTCGTTTCCGAAGCTGAAAAGCAGGACTCTGTAGATAAAGAAAAGTTCCAGAGAACTGAACAGCAACCAAAGACAAAGGGGCGCAAGAAACTCAGAACATATCAGCAGAGACAGAATATTCTTGGTTATGTATTCATGACACCATGGATTATCGGTTTCCTTGCATTTACTCTATTCCCATTTGTTGCAACAATATTCCTTAGCTTTACACACGTAAAACATACTGTAAAGGGATATCAGTTTAAGGTAGTTGGACTTAGTAACTATATTACAGCATTCACAGGTAGTGAGAAATTTACTCCTAACCTGGTATTGTATTTGAGAAGAATTGTTCCTTATACATTCATAGTTGTAGTATTGTCATTTATTATTGCATTCCTTTTGAACAAGATTTCAAAAGGAAAGGGAGTATTAAGAACTGTTTACTTCCTTCCTGTAATCATTATGTCTGGTCCGGTAATGGCACAGATTAATTCGGTTAATGAGAATGCAAGCAAGGTTGCTGAGATGGCAGGTAGAAGTGTTGAGAGTACATACTCAAATCTCTTCATCATGAAGATTATTGACAGTTATTCACCTGCATTGGCATCAGGACTTGGTGATGTATTTGATCAGTTATCATTAATACTTTGGTTCACAGGTATTCCAATCGTATTGTTTATCAATGCGTTACAGAAGATTAACGTAAGTATTTACGAAGCTGCTCAGATTGACTCAGCTAACTCATGGCAGATTATGTGGAAGATTACTATTCCGATGGTAAAATCAATTGGATTAATATGTACAGTATTTACTATTATTCAGTTAGGTATGTATGACACAATCAACCCTGTATATCAGCTTATTGTTAAGGCTACAGGTGATACAAGCGGTGGTCTTGGATATGCTGCAACATATGCATGGATTTACAGTTTGATCGTATTGTTGCTTATCGGATTTGTATTCTTAATATTCAGAGATAAAAAAGTTAAGGGAGGTGCTTAAAAAATGGCAGATACTAATATTAGAAGGTCGGCAAGAGCTGCATCTATGCGTAAAAAGTCTAAAAAAGGCATCAACCTTGCAAGGTTAAAGAAAATAAAAGGGCTTAAGGTATTCTCACAGTTCATGATTTACTTCTTACTTATCTGTGTTGGATTTGTTTACTTAAAGCCTATTATTGAGATGATCTCAAAATCATTAATGTCATCACAGGATTTGGTTGACCCATCTATCACATGGGTTCCAAAGACTCTGACAAAGGACAACATTGCATCAGCAATGGAAACATTGGATATCAAGAAATCATTACCAACATCAATTTGGTTCTCAGCACTTTTGGCAGTATGTCAGACAGTAGTTGCATCAACAACAGGATTTGCATTATCAAGATATAAGTTTGCCGGACGTACATTCTGGCTTGGAATGATTATCTTAGCATTTATTCTTCCGGTACCACTTTTGATGGTTCCAAGACTTATGCTTGTTAACGTATTCCAGGATGCAACAGGAACAGTAATCATGGGTACTATCTGGCCACAGGTTGCAATGGCAATTTTAGGACAGGGAACATACTCAACAATTTTGATTTTGATATTCTACAATTTCTTCAATATGATACCTACTTCATTGGATGAAGCTGCCATGATCGATGGTGCTTCAGCATTCAAAGTATTCTATCATGTTGCAATCAGATTATCACTCAGTACAATCCTTGTTGTATTCATGTTATCATTCGTATTTAACTGGAATGAAACATTTACAACAACAACTATCTTGAGTAGTGGTAATATGGAACTTATTCCTGTAAAGTTATCAACATTTGATAACGACGCAATTTCAGGTGAATCAACTTCGGTAAACGAAGCATATAAGATGGCTGCGACACTTATTTCTATCTTCCCATTACTGATTCTCTACGCACTTGTACAGAGACAGTTCATCGAAGGTATTGAGAACGCAGGTATTACAGGTGAATAATATGAAGAAAAAAGCCAAAACTTTATTAATTACAAGTGCGGCTGTAATAGCACTTACAGGATGCTCTACGGGAACATCTAAAGAGAGTGTAACTAATTCAAACGTGAACGTTGACGACTCTGCATTCAGGGTCGCCAACAAATCACCTGACGCATATGAAGATTATGGTGAGACAAAACCGGATGACTATTATATAAAGGCAACAGGTTTTGAATATGATTACGATAATTTGAAATATGATCTGGTATGGTCTGACGAGTTTGATTATGACGGCTTGCCGGACGAAAAAAAATGGACATATGATGTGGGAACCGGAAAATGGGGCTGGGGTAACAACGAGCTTCAGAGATATACGGATGATTCCAATGCCTGGGTAAAAGATGGTAATCTAACTATAGAACTCAGAAAAGAGAAAGATAGTGGCGGGCAGGATATATACACATCAGCAAGACTTAAAACTAAAGGCATAGGGGACTGGCTGTACGGTAAGTTTGAGATTAGGGCAAAATTACCAAAAGGAAAGGGAACCTGGCCTGCAATATGGATGCTGCCAAGTGATACCAGAGAGTATGGCGGATGGCCGGCATCCGGAGAAATAGACATAATGGAACATGTTGGATATCTTCAGGGAGTGGTACACTTCAATGCTCACAACAAGGATTTCAACGGTATGAACGGTATGAATAAGGGAAGAAGTAAGCCTATCAAGGGCGTCAGTGATGATTTTCACACATACACACTTGAATGGCTTCCTGACAAACTTATTTACAGCGTTGACGGTGAGGAGACATTTACCTATGATCCACATGAGTATGTTGATGAGGTAAAGATGGATCAGTGGCCATATGATAAGCCATTCCATTTACTTATCAATATAGCTTACGGCGGAAGCTGGGGCGGTGCGGCAGGAGTCGATGACTCGTGTCTGCCACAGCAGATGCAGGTTGATTATGTCAGGGTATATCAAAGCGATGAAATATCAGCTTTGGCAAAATAGTAAAGGATAATAAAAAAAGGAGGAATGACATGAATTCAATGAAAAAAGTAACTGCAACAGTTCTTGCAGCAACAATGGTAGTTGCAACAGCAGGCATTTGTGATGTTGAAAATGCATCAGCAGCAGTAAAAGTAATGAACGGAAAATCAAAGACAATCACAGCCGGTGATACATTTAAGATTGTTTTAAAGGCAAATGGAGCTGTCAGCTACAAATCAAGCAGCAAGAAGGTTGCCAAAGTAACCAAGAAAGGTGTAGTTAAAGGTGTTAAACCAGGAAAAGCTACAATCACAATCAAAGGTGCATCAGGTAGTGCAAAAGTAAAAGTAACAGTTAATCCTTCAAAAGTAAAAGCAGTAAGTGCTGCAGCTGATGTTGATAAGGTAAAGGTTACCTGGACAAAAGTGAAAAATGCAGCAGGATATGAAGTATACGCTTCAACAAAGGCTAAGAGCGGATTCAAGAAAATAAAAACTGTTAAAGGTGGATCAAAGACAAGCGTAGAATTGACTGATCTTAAGTCAGGAACATACTACTTCAAAGTTAAAGCTTATGCAAAAGCAGGAAAGAAAACATTAAAGAGCGAGTACTCAAAAGCAACAGAAGGTGTTAAGGTTTGGACACTTACATGGTCTGATGAATTCAATGGAAATTCAATTGATACCAACAACTGGACATTTGAGACAGGACAGACAGGCTGGGGTAATGGTGAATGGCAGAATTACACAGCTAGTGGAAACTATGAAGTTAAAGACGGAAGTCTTGTAATTATTCCTAGAATTAACTACAACAAAGCAACAAGAAAGTTTGATGCTAAGTCTGCAACTTCTACAAGAATTAAGACAAAGGGCAAAAAAGAATTCACATACGGTAAGATGGAGATTCGCGCAAAATCATCACAGGCTAACGGAACATGGGCTGCTGGATGGATGTTAGGAAATGATCTTGAAACAAATACCTGGCCAAAATGCGGTGAGATTGATATCATGGAAGGAATGAGCGGTTCAGTTCCACAGACAATTCACTGTGAATACTTCCACAATGGTTCTTCTGCTCCCGGTGGAAATAAGAACTATAGCACAGGTCTTACACAGGCGCAGGCTGCGGCGGACTTCCACACATACACAGCAGTATGGAATGAGACATCAATCGAATTCTCAGTAGATGGTAAGTTTGTTGGATTATATGATCCTTCAAAATACAATGAAAAAATCAGACCACTATGCTGGCCATTCAACCACGACTTCTTCTTCATCTTAAACTGTGCAATCGGTGGAAACGCATCTTCAACACCGGATCCTGAAAAGCCTTACGATGCAACAGGATGGAAAGTTGTAAGTCAGAATGGAGATATCCAGACATTAGAAGACTACTTCTACATTGATTACGTAAGAGTATACCAGTAACAGATTTTGCTCTGCAAAATCTGGACTAAAGTTATTTAATTGCGAGAGCAGAGCTACAAAAAAGAAATTAAAAAAATGGGAATCCTGTGTCACATCTGTGGCACAGGAATTCCCGAATAATCGTTTTAATAGTAAACGGAGGATGTTGTATGGTTACAATTAAGGACGTTGCCAAAGAAGCGGGCGTTGCAATTTCCACTGTATCAAATGTATTTAACAACGCAGATATAGTTAGTGAAGAAACAAAGCAGAGAGTTTTGGCGGCTGTTGAAAAGTTGCATTACATACCAAACATGAATGCAAAATTATTAAAATCAAACAGAAAAAATACAATAGGCCTTTTTATCACAAGTTTACAGGGTGACTTCTATAAAGTACTTACACAGGCGATTCACATGCAGTGTAAACTCAACAACTACATGTTGAATATCTACATCAGCAACGACAATTCTCCGGATGAGATATATCGAATGATTATAGCATCAGGTGTTGCGGGAGCTATCATATATCAGGAAGATTTGACAGGCGATTACGTAAAGAGAATTGCCACTGTTAATATCCCAATGGTATTTCTTGACAGAGACTGCAAAGACAAGAATGTGTCAGGCGTATTGATGGATGACAAGTTAGGTGCGGTTATGGCCGTTGATTATCTTGTAAAACTTGGTCATAAGAGAATTGGTTATATGCACGGAAATAAAACATCAGACGATTCAAACCGTTATAAAGGTTTTGTTGAGGTAATGGAGAGAAATAACCTTCCAATTGACGAAGACCTTATACTTAGAGGATACTTTGAAGAGTCAATGGCATATAGCGAAATGAGAACAATGCTTTCGAAAGATATAGAGGTACCGGATGCAATGTTCTGTGCGAATGATGAAATGGCATGGGGATGTATTCAGGCGTTACAGGATGTCGGATACAGAGTGCCTGAAGACGTAAGTGTCATTGGATATGATGACAGTACAGTGAGCCCGTTCTACAGTATTCCGCTTACAACAGTTCACAGCCCTATTACAGAACTTGGTAGTGCAAGCGCAACAGAGTTGTTCAGACTGTTAAATGCTGAAGATGACAAGAGCGGTACAGTTACAAAACTGTCACCAAAGATGGTTTACAGACGTTCATGCGGCTCGAAAAACAGAGAAGAGTAGTAAAAATTAGAAAGATAAGAGGAACTATAATGAGCAATTACAGACTCGAAAACAAAACATTTGTAATAGATGATTATGACAAAATGCCTGCATTCTCAAGTTTCCTTCCGGGACTTGCCGGAGTAATGGGAATTCCTATCTGGGTATTCTACACAAACAGAGGACAGGGTATTAACAGTTTTGGTATTGGAAACAAAGGCAATGCCATAATGGAGTTTAACTCAGCAAATACAGCTTACGAGAACACAGCAATCAAGGGATTTAGAACATTCCTCAAGATTGATGGTGAGTATTACGAACCATTCTTCAAGGTTGAAAAAGAAGCAAAGCG
Organism: Lachnospiraceae bacterium; assembly: GCA_016282745.1. Classification (GTDB taxonomy): domain Bacteria; phylum Bacillota; class Clostridia; order Lachnospirales; family Lachnospiraceae; genus SIG293. Next base: position 8,855 of record JAEELL010000072.1, on the reverse strand, counting down.
TTCAATTCAGATGAACAAGAACAGCTTCAAGATTGTTGAAGAAAACTCAAAATACGGAATCAGAGTAACAGTTACTTACTTTGTACTTCCAAATGAGAGTATCGGTGCTTTAGTAAGAAATGTAAAGGTTGAGAGCATTGACGGCAATGCAAAGAACATCGAAGTAATCGACGGACTTCCAAAGATTATTCCTTCAGGAATCTCAAACGGTGAGTTCAAAGAGATGTCATTCCTTTTCAGAAGCTGGTCATACATCAAAAATATTGAAAATAAGATTCCGTACTATACACTTAGAGCATCTACAAAAGATTCAGCTGAGGTGTCTGATGTTGAGGGTGGTTACTACTACCTCACAGTTAAGGATGGACAGTTACAGGATGTTATCTATGATGTAGATACAATTTACGGATATGATTTATCACTTATGAACCCTGCAGTATTCTCTGAAGGTTCCCTTGATGATGTATTGGCAAAAGAGCAGTGCTTTGCAAACAAAGTACCTTGTGGTTTCACACCTTTCAAGGATACAATCGATGCAGGAAAAGCATTGGAATTTACAACATTAATCGGATATGCAGGTTCAGAAGAACAGATTAATACAAAGGCAAAAGACTTTGTAAAAGAAGGATACCTTGCAGGAAAGTTCAATGAGGCTGAAGAACTTGCTGAGTCATTTACAAGTGACGTAAAGACACACACAGCAGCAGGAACTTTTGACCAGTATATTGAGCAGTGTTACCTTGATAACTTCTTAAGAGGTGGATATCCATATGTACTTAACAAAGATGACAATAAGTCAGTAATCCATCTTTTCAGCCGTAAGCACGGAGATCCTGAGAGAGATTACAACTTCTTCTCAATCGCTGCTGAGTACTACTCACAGGGTAACGGTAACTTCCGTGACGTTTCACAGAACAGAAGAAATGATGTATTCTTCAACAAAGAAGTTGGCGATTTCAACGTAAAGACATTCTTCAGTCTCATTCAGGCTGACGGATACAATCCACTTGAGGTTCGTCCAAGTTTATTCAATGTTCAGGCTGGAAAAGAAGCTGATGTTCAGGCATATGTTGATGCTCAGATTAACGGAGATGCAGCAGAGATTCAGAAAATTGTTGCAGGCAAATTTACACCTGGACAGATTTCAAATACAATCGCTAAGCTTGGTTTGGAATTAAAGATTGATGATCAGGAATTTATCGCAAATATCCTCAAATCTTGCGACCAGAACATTGAGGCAGGATTTGGCGAAGGATACTGGAGTGATCACTGGGATTACAACATGGATCTCGTAGATAACTACTTGAGCATTTTCCCAGATAAACTTGAAGAATTCTTATTTGAAGATAAGTCATACAAATTCTACGACAGTGTTGCTTATGTAGTACCTCGTGATGAGAAATACGTAATTAACAACAAGGGTGCTGTTCGTCAGTACGGAATGGATGTAGAAGATGAAGATAAACTTGCAAGAGAAGGATTTAACAAGTGGGCAACTAACTGGTTAAAGACAGCAGATGGAAATATCTATCAGACAAATCTTGCAGTTAAGATGATTATTTTAGCACTCAGCAAATTCGCTCAGTTAGACGTTGACGGTATGGGTGTTGAGATGGAAGGTGGAAAGCCGGGCTGGAACGATGCCATGAACGGACTTCCTGGATTATTCGGTTCAGGAACACCTGAGACATTCGAGTTAAAGAGATTAGTTAACTTTATCGTTAACAATTTCAAGGGCGAAGGCGACATTACAATGCCTGCTGAAATTGCAGATTATTTAGTAGCAGTTAAGGCAGAACTTGATAAATACAATGCAGGCAGTCTTAGTGATTTCGAGTACTGGGATGCAGTAGCAACAGTAAGAGAAAACTACAGAGCACAGGTTAAGTTAAGCTTTACAGGTGCAGAAAAGACAATGACAAAGGCAGAAATCGCTTCTATCTTTGCAGCATTTGAAGAAAAGATTGCTAAGGGAATTGACAAGGCAGTTGAACTTGGTGGAGGAATTGTTCCAACATACCTCACGCACGAAGTTACAGATTTCGAGCCTGTAGTAGATGCTCAGGGTAACCCTGTAAAGAGTCACTACGGACTTCAGAAAGCAAAAGTTAAAGGCTTCAAGACAGTTCCACTTCCTCCATTCCTTGAGGGACCTGCAAGAATGATCGGTTACACAGATGTTGATACAGCTAAGACAATCTACAAGAATGTTAAGGCAAGCGGCATTTACGATCAGAAACTTGGAATGTACAAGACATCTGCTTCTATTGAAGAATGTTCAATGGAAAACGGACGTTGCCGTGCATTTACACCGGGCTGGCAGGAAAGAGAAAACGTATTCCTTCACATGGAATACAAATACATTCTCGGAATTATCAAAGCCGGATTGTACGATGAATACTATGAGACAATCACAAGAGCAATGATTCCATTCCTTGATCCAAACATGTATGGAAGAAGTATTTTAGAGAATTCTTCATTCCTTGCATCATCAGCAAATCCAAACCCTGATGTTCACGGACGTGGATTTATCGCAAGACTTTCTGGATCAACAACAGAGATGATCTCTATGTGGATTCAGATGTTCATGGGTGGAAAAGTCTTCACATACGAAGATGGCGAGTTAGTTCTTAACTTCACACCAAAGATTGCTGATTGGTTATTCGATAACGGAGAAGCTTCATTCAGATTATTATCATGCTGTGATATTACATACATCAACAAGACAGGCAAGGCTACATTCGGTCCTGACGCTGCAGTAGTTGATAAGGTAGTAATCGGTGGCGAAACAGTATCTACAGAGAACAAGATTAAGGGTGCTCTTGCAGAGAAAGTTCGTAACGGTGAAGTTGATAAGATTGAAGTATACTTCAAGTAAGATTAATTAAGCGTTTGGTTAAATATAACCGAATGAAATTATATTTACCCCCTCCCGGGAAATGGGAGGGGGTAAATTGTAGTTATGGATATTATTGGGGTTTTAAAATGGACTATTTTAAAAAGAACAGAACAATTGCATATTTGTTTATAAAACTTGGATTGTTTATTGTAATAGGCGTAAGTATTAACATGTTAAAAGAAGGAATGGAACTGCATAAACAGGGTGATCCGGCTTCGCTTAAATCAGCAAAAACTGAGGCAGCATTTGGAATTTGCGGAATACTGTTTGGGGCAGTAATGATTATCAACACTACTGGCAAAAGAGACATCGAAAATATGTATGAACAGATAAGTGAGAGTGGAGTTGATTATGAAGATGTTAAGGCTGATCTTGATGCAGGAAAGAGATATAAGAATATTATAATAGGTGAAAAATATGCTATGGCATATAGTGCAGGGACAATATTTATAGACGGCAGAGATCTTGCTTGGGTGTATCCAAAGATAGATGATATCACTATGCGTTATTATTTTATAATTCCTTTGTGGAAAACTAAAGTTTATAATATTGAAATGTATACTTTTTCTCGTAAAACTGTGCAAATAACGATTAGCCAGGGCAAAAAGAAATTCGATGAGATAATGCGTGAATTAATTAAAATTGCACCGGGAGTTTTATATGGTGAAAGCACAGAGTGGACAAAAATGAGAAGAAATAATCCTGAAGATTTTTTGTATATGGCAAGGCAGAACAGAATACGAGAAGAGTCGAAACTGTGGGCTGAAAAATATATGGAAAAATATGGATTTACATCTGATGTTGATTATACGGGAAGGTCAAAGGACTATTATAACTAAATTAATGATGACAAAAATGATGACAAAAGAATAATGGGAGGAAATTAACAATGGATTTAATTCAACAAATTATACCTGGAGTAAGCGAAGGAGCACTCAAATTGGCAATTCCTTTTACTGTATTGATTTTGTTGCTTATTATTACAGCGTATATTAGTGCAACACAGGCACAGAGAATGCCTAATTTGATATGTTTGATTATGATTGTTTGCGCAGTTTGTATGGTGGCAACAGGGACAACTTTTTTAGATGGTTATGATATGTTAATGAGTTTTGTATTAAGCCTAATTGCTTCATATTTGCTTGGATCTATATTTACCGTAAGAAAAATCAACATAGGCGCACCTTTTTATAAATATTTCTGCGCAATAGGGTTGTACCTTGGAATTTATAATATTATTAATATTGCCTTATGTATTATAATTTTTATCGGAATAATTGCCGTTCAATCAAAAAATGAATCACAGGAAGAGAGTAGTTCAATAGCAAATGTAATGCTGCTTTCTACGGTGATTACAGTTGCATTGATCGTGTTGATTCAGCTTAACATAATCCCACTTGCCGACAGTGTGGTAAATCTCTACCCGGTATTGTAAATTGAGGGTTTGAATATTTGGATGATAGAAGCATTGCGCTAACTAAGAAAAGTTGGTGTAGTGCTTTTTTTGTCGCGAGCAAAAGTGATTTTATATCCGAAGGATGAAAATTACGAAAATGTAAATCTATTAGATAAATGAATTGACAAAAAGTGAGAAAAATAATATTATACAAATAGAGGACACAAACAATATGTGATAAATATCACATAAAATGGGACGTTTATAGCTTGTATAGACAACATAATATGTGATGTAATATGGGAGGACTATTTGATTATTAAGTATAATGGAAAAGTGATTATAGGTTTGAATAATAGGAAAATAGTTACGGATAGTGTTAGAAAATATTGTAAATATATGATACAACTATCCGAATTGTATAATGGTAAGTATATCAGTGCTCCGCTCGTGATAAATGAAGAACTTACAGAATACGGAGAATATAAGTTAGATAGTAGCAATTCAAACAAAACATTAAATGACTGTAGTACAAGCAAATCATTATACGACAATCAGTGTAAAGAAATATTAAACAACAAATATATTTTGGCTTGGATTTTGAAATCTGTGATTCCTGAGTATGAAGATGTCTCAATTGAGGAAATAAGTGATAGATATATTGAGAGTGAAAGACAAATAGATAAATGGGTGTTGGACTATTCTCCAGGCAGTGTGATTACAGGTATGAATACAGAGAGTAACAGTTCATCCGATGGTAAGAGAACAATGGACATTGTATTTGGAGCCTATCTCACAAAAAAATATGGAAGAAAAAAGATAATTGTTGATATAGAGCCTCAGAGTAAATACTATCCCGGATATTCTCTGACAACAAGAGGTGTATATTACACTTCCAGAATGATATCAAGCCAGTATGGAAGAGAGTTTACAAAAGAGCAATATAATAATATTAAAAAAGTTTACTCCATCTGGATATGTACAGATCCGCCGAAAGCATATAGTAATTCAATATCGAAAATAGAGTTTTGCAAGAAGGATATTATTGGAAATATCATAGAAGCAAAAGAATCATATGATAAGATTTGCATAGTCAAGATATGTATTGGTGGAGAAAGATATAGTAATCAAAATAATTATACAGGAGTGATAAAACTGCTTGATGTGTTACTGGCATCCCAAAAAACGTCAGTCGAAAAAAGAAAAATATTAGAAGAAGAATATGGAATCCCGATAACAGATATGTTGGAAAGAGAGGTTGATAATATGTGTAACGTATCAGAAACAATTTATACACACGGAAAAGAAGACGGAATGTTGATAGGACAGCAGGATGGAATAGCAATGTTCGCTGAACTGGCACAGAGATTAAAAGATGATAACAGGGAAGAAGAGCTAAATCTTGCCTTTAAAAATGAAGAAATAAGAAATGAATTGTTTGCTGAGTACGGAATTAGATAAAAACGTTTTTAAACTTGCTACATATATCCCCTTTTGATATGATTAATTTATACTATTTTTCGGAAAAGGAGAAGAAGAATGAGCAGATTAAAATATTTGGATACAAAGGGTACTTTTTCCCTTGAGAACCCTGATTTGACTAGTTATTTGTATTTTCCACTTGCTAATGAGGCAGGTATGATGAGTGCTATTGCACCTGACCTTGGAGGAGATATAAAACTTGATCAAAATACGTTTTTACTTGAACCTGTAAGTTGTGACAATTTACATAACAACAAGTCAACAAGAAACTTCTGGGTATATGTAGACGGAAAGGGTGCATGGTCAGCAACAGGACGTTCAAGTGCACAGCAGGCAAAGCTTTTCTCTGATGATAAGGAAGAGGTAAAGCTGACAGCAGGTGTTATGTGGCACAGTGTTGAGCGTATATCAAAAGAGATGGGGCTCAAGAGTGTATGTACTTCTTTTGTACCATCTACAGAGGATAAGGTTGAACTTACAAAGTTTGAGATTACAAATGTGAGTGATGCTGCAATGGATATAACACCAACAGTTGCTATCCCATTATATGGACGTTCAGCAACAAACTTAAGAGATCACAGACATGTTACATCACTTCTTCACAGAACATATACAAAGAAGGATGGAATTGTTATCTTCCCTACTCTTACATTTGACGAGAGAGGACATAACAAGAACACTATCTATTATGGATGCTTTGCAAAAGAAGATGCAGGAAACATGGTTAGTCCATCAAGCTTCTGCCCGGTAACTGAAGAGTTCATCGGCGAAGGTGGAAACTTTGAGACACCATATTATGTTATGAAGAACCTTCCACTTCCATACGGAGTAGGAGAGGAAGTAGACGGATACGAGACAGTAGCTGCCATGAGATTTGAGAAAGTTACACTTGCTCCGGGTGAGACAAAGACATATATCGTAGCACTTGGTTACGGTACTTCAGAAGCAGAAGTTGAAGGTCTTGCTGACAAGTACATTGACACAAAGACATTTGATGAATTGATTGAGTCAACAAAGAATGAATGGCAGGACAAGATTAATATCAGATATTCATCAAAAGATACAGACTTTGACAACTGGATGCATTGGGTTAATTTCCAGCCAATGCTCAGAAGAATATACGGATGTTCATTCCTTCCACACCACGACTACGGAAAAGGCGGACGTGGATGGAGAGATTTGTGGCAGGATTGTCTTGCACTTCTCATTATGAATCCTGAGAATGTTCGTGAGATGCTTATCTCTAACTTCGGTGGAGTAAGATTTGACGGAACAAATGCAACAATCATCGGATCAAAGCAGGGCGAGTTTATTGCCGACAGAAATAACATCACAAGAGTTTGGATGGATCACGGTGCGTGGCCATTCCTCACAACAGAACTCTACATCGAGCAGAGTGGTGATATCGAGTTCCTTATGGAAGAGAACACATACTTCAAGGATCCTCAGGTTTGCAGAGGCGAACAGAAGGATTGGGACTGGAACGACGAGCAGGGCAACAAACAGCTTGATACAGCAGGCAATGTATACTCAGGAACTGTTCTTGAGCATATGCTTATGCAGCACGTTGCTTCATTCTACGATGTTGGAGAGCACAATCACATGAGACTCAGAGGTGCTGACTGGAATGACGCTCTTGACATGGCAGACAAGAGAGGAGAGTCAGTTGCGTTCACATCTCTCTACGGAGGCAACATGGCAAACCTTGCAAGACTCATCAGAATCTACAAGGAGAAGACAGGCAATGCTACTGTTGCACTTGCAAAGGAACTTCTCTTATTACTCAATGTTGACAAGACAGTTTATGACAGCATTGATGAGAAGAAAGCGGTTCTCGATTCATATTGTCAGGCAGTTAAGCATCAGATTAGCGGAGAAAAGGTTAATGTTGACTGTGATGAACTCTGTGCAATCTTAGAAGGAATGTCAGCATGGATAAAAGAACACATCCAGAATACAGAGTGGATTGAATCAAAAGAAGGAAACGCATGGTTCAACGGATACTATGATAACAGCGGAAGAAGAGTTGAAGGTGATTTTGAGAAGGGTGTCAGAATGATGCTCACAGGTCAGGTATTTACAGTAATGTCAAAGACTGCAACAGAGGAGCAGGTTAAGGACATCATCAAAGCAGCAGATGCATATCTTTTCGATGAGAAGATTGGCGGATACAGACTTAACACAGACTTCCACGAAGTAAAAGAAGACCTTGGACGTATGTTTGGATTTGCATACGGTCACAAAGAAAATGGTGCTGTATTCAGTCACATGGCAACAATGTATGCAAATGCACTCTACCAGAGAGGATTTGCAAAAGAAGGATACAAGGTAATCAACACATTGTTCAAGCACTGCCATGACTATGATGCCAGCGCAATTTACCCTGGAGTACCTGAATATGTCAGCCAGAGAGGACGTGGAATGTACCATTACCTCACAGGTGCAGCCAGCTGGATGCTTCTTACAGTACTCACAGAGATGTACGGAGCAAAAGGTGATATGGGCGGACTCAGACTCGCACCAAAGCTTATCGCGGACCAGTTTGCAGACGGTAAGGCATCATTGCAGTTTGTATTCAGAGGCAAGAACCTTGTAATCACATACCTCAACGAAAAAGGACTTGAGGCAGGTGAATACAAAGTTACAGAAGTATACGTTGACGGTGTGAAGAATGAAGGCGGAGATGTAATCTCTAAAGAGGATATCGATAAGCTTTCTGCTGAGGGAACACACGAAATCAAAGTGGTACTTGCATAAACTGAAATATAGTTAAGACGATACCCGTCTCAAAAAAGTGGAGGTGGGGTAAGAAGATTTGCGGTTACGAAGTGACCGCAAATTCTTTAACAAATTATAGCAAGAATTCTCCCTCCTCTACAGGTGGTGAGATGAATTGCAAAAAGAATGCTGATGGCATATGCATAAAAATGTCCGTAACCGGACTGAAAATAAAAATCCTAAATGAGATAAATAAAAAAAGAATCGCGGGGCACGCGAGGATAGCCTGTTGATACTTGGCTCAGAAGAGTCATTGAGCAGGAAGCCCCTACTTCAAAATCATATTGATTTAAGTAGTGG
>JAEELL010000071.1 GCA_016282745.1 Lachnospiraceae bacterium | reverse complement strand
CTTAGCATTTTCTTCTTGTGGGATGCCGGGCCTAACTTTCTTGAGCAAAATTCTTTACATCCCTCTTAGCATTTTCTTCTTGTGGGATGCCGGGCCTAACTTTTTTGAGCAAAATTCTTTACATCCCTCTTAAAAAAAATTCGCTTCGGGTTGTAGACCCTTTAATTTTGTTTCATTCTTCCTTATATCCTCTGGAAAATTATGACGATATTTCAAAGGAGAAAAAGGGCTGTCTTGCGACAGCCCCCTATAATACCTAAAGTACTTTCAACATCTGCAATATCTTCAATACTTTCAATATTTCTAATGTCTTCAATACCTACGATACTTTCAGTATTTCTAATATCTTCAATACCTACGATACTTTCAGTATTCCTTTTTTTCAATATCTAATAATAATATTTCTTCTCTAAACTCTATACTCTCTTAATTGCATTTTTGACTGTATCTAATGGGTCCTTAACCAACACAATAATCATCCATACAACTAAAGCCAACGCTATAACTGACAATCCAAGATAAGTATCGTTCAACATGTCTGCTACAGGTGGTGTAAAATACACTTCTTTGAGTTCTGCGTACTCATATATGGCATCTACAAACCACATAATAGATGCGCCCCAGAACATATAACAAAGTGCTGATATCTTTAAAGCTCTGGCCTTTTCACTGCTGTACCAGATAAATGTTGAAACCACAGCAGCTATAACAGTCAATAATAAAGTCATATTCAAACTCCTCCTATATCCAATTTATTCTGTCAATTCTTCAGCAGTCTGCCCAATCTCAATTAATATGTCATCCTTCAGCAACCTGCCTACCAACAATTAAACTGTCTACTCTTCAACAGGTGTATCTTCTCCTGCTTTCTTTGAAATTCCAGATGTGGCAAATATCATCACTCCCCACACTGCAGTAACAAGAACTGCCATTGTAACTCCCACAGTAGACATCTCGTGAAGCATTGCTGCTGTCTCTTCAGGATCATTAGCTGCTGTAAGGAATGGGAAGAATGGTTGAATCTCTCCGTGCCATAAATGCTCGAATGCAAGAAGTCCTGAACCACCCCAGAGTAAATAATTGAGTTTCTTGAGTTTGCTTGAAAATCTTTCTACTTTTAACTCTGTATCTATCTCTGTGTGGTCAGCTTTCTGACCATATTTCTTCTCTTCCTTCTTCTCAATTATCTTTGTCGCAACAGTTGTTACTACTGCTTCTGTAGCAGGTACAATAAAACATGCCATAATATAATTCCTCCTATATATATTTATTCGCCGAACTATTATTGATGCAAGTTTGTTTTGCTCATCACTTATAGAAATGAGAGTCTCATCGCACATCTGATATAATTATTTCTTCATATGCAAAATTCATCACAATAATTCCGTTGAAAAACACTTGTTTTTTCCAATTATTTCAGCAACTTAATCATACCACACGGCATAGTAATTGTCTATCAGTCTGATAGGTTTGTTACACTAATCAATCGATTCATTCTCCTATCAAAATATTATTCAATTAAAAATGAGTTCTTCCAACAGGAAGAACTCATTTTTATAAGCAGGGCTTGCCCAAACGATTATTCAAGAATGCTCTCGGCGCCATTCTGTATCCCTATCAGCTCATCAGCTTCAACATTTCTACATCTCAATCAATTCATCAGTTTACACATTTCTACATCCCCATCAATTCATCAATTTTCATGATTTATATCTCTATCAATTCATCAACTTCCACATCAAATGGCAGTCTACTGAAGATATCTCTCTCAACATCAATTCCGGGATATACTTCAATAAGTTTCAAACCACTGTCAACAAGTTCAAATACACAACGCTCTGTCACGTAGATTACACGCTGCCCGTTTTCTTTTGCGCGCTTTGCTGAAAAACTGATACTCTTAACTTCATCAACAAACTTAGGAATGTGTCCTTCGTTTTTGATGAGGATGCTTCCATCGTTGTCCTCAACATTCAATCCCTTTGTGTTAAATGTGAGGCAGAACACTACTGTGGATGTTTTTGCGGTGATATTGGCAAAGCCGCCGATTCCGGCAAATGCTCCCGGGCCTCTGTGGGCATTTACATTTCCGTGACGGTCAACTTCGATACCTCCCATAAAACAGATATCAAGTCCACCGTTATTATAGAGGTCAAACTGGTTTGCCATATTGTAAATTGAGTCAGCGCCGATAACTGCACCAAAGACTTTTCCTGATGCCGGGAATCCTCCGACACCGCCTGCCTCAACCGTCAATGTAATCTTATCGAGCATTCCGTTTTCTCTGGCATACTTAGAAACTGTCTCCGGAATTCCAACACCGATATTAACAATGTCGCCTTCAGTAAGTTCCATTGCGGCACGCTTGCCTATTATCTCAGCACTTGTGTTTACAACATTTTTTGTCTTTGTACGTTTCTCGAGCATCTCGCTCCAATCCTGCCACTGTGAATATGGAATCTCAAAACTTCCTGTCAACGATTCGTAAGCAGCATGTCTTGGCTCAGGCTTAATCTCAACAATGGCATCCACAAGACATCCCGGAATGATAGTGTTGTGTGGTCTTGAAGGCTTAACAACAAGTCTGTCCACCTGCACTATAACCTTTCCGCCATTTGCCTTTACGGCCTGACAGATGGATAACGCATCACCTGCAGTGTACATATCTTCAAAAGAAATATTTCCTTTTTTGTCTGCTGCAGTTCCCTTGATAATGGCAACATTCATCTTTGGCAACTTGTAGAAGAGGAAATCCTCTCCGTCTATCTCAACTTTTTCAACAAGAGATGTATCATTTGAAATATTATTGATTCCCGGACCCTCTTTTCTTGGATCGCAAAAAATATCCAATCCCACTTTAGAGAGCGCTCCCGGTATTCCGCCTGCCTGAGCCCTTATGGCATGGGAAATACATCCGAGGGGAAGATTATATGCTTCAAATTTATCTTCCAAAACAAGTTTCTTTGTGCTGTACATAGCGCCAAAATGTCCGCATATAATTCTGTCAACGGCACCATCTCTGATATATCCTTCCGCTGCTCTGTCCTCATCCCATGCGCCAAAGCCTGCGCTGGAAATCATAGTCAGTTTCTTTGGAGAACCTGTTTTTTTATATCTCTCATACAACGCTTCATGAAGTTCAACCGGATTGTCTATTCCGAGAAATGAATTGAGCGCAATAACATCTCCATCATTTATCAATTCAATTGCGTCTTCTTTTGTCATTATTTTAAACATACATTATCCTCTCACATCATCATCATTACTTCTCATTTGAACAAAGTGACAACTTCTTTGACACTATTTTTATGCCCCCATTTTCGTCCGTCATTTGTAATTATCCAAACAGTTAGTCACTATTTTTTTAATTCATATATCTCCCAAATGCCATCTTTCTTTGCAAAAACCCGTCCACAGGCATATTCAACTTCCTCGTATTCACTGTCAAGATATGTTTTGTCAGCTCTGACATCATACACAGCATATGCATCTGCTTCTTTATCCTTAGCGGCCACTACTCCCTTTGTAAGCACCTTAGGAGTTTCATTTGCAAATACAGCATAACCGGCGTCTTTTTCCAATACCAATACTTCGCAACAGTCGGCTGTAGGATTGGCCTGTTCATTCATTTTAAATATAAGATTACCAACATCCACACTTTCAAGTTTATCTGCAATCAAACCATCTTTTCCGTAAACGGCATAAGTCGAATCCTCATCATCACGTCCATACCAGACACCGTCGCCATATGTAAATGTTGCACCTTCAACAAAGGTTGCAATCTCTTTTCCATCAAGGGTTGCCAATCCTGTCTTGTTTTCTTTATTTTTTGCGTATATTATATCATCTTCAATGCGGTATACGGTATTGTACAATGTCTCGCAGACTCTCTCTCCCTTTAAATTGATTATTTCAGTTTCAACATTTCCATTATCGCTGAAATATCTCAACACATATGAGTTGTCGCCTTCGATTACAGACATGTTATCTTTTCCACTGTACTGTTTTGCTCCTGTTACATCATATAACACATATCCTGAATCATCATGATTAATGATTACATTCTCGCCAATTTCCAAACTGTATCTCGATTTGTTCTGTACTAATACTTTTCCCGCTGCATCAACAACGTAACTTTCATTTTCATCTGAATATAAAATCAATCCGCCTTTTGCCTCAACATCACAACCGGCGTATGTGAGTTTCAGGTCGCCGACAAACTGTTTTTCTTCGATATCATATATTTTAGAATAACCTTTGTACAATGTATCATCGTCCTTTGGTTTGAGTGAAAAATATCCCGTGTATGAATATACATACGCTTCGTCTTCATTCTTTGTTTCTCCGGTAGTGTAAATTACATTGTAGAATCGTTCATTTATTGGTTCTATACTTGCACATTCACATGGAATAAGTTCATTTCCATCCCTATCGACCAAGCCCCAAACATTTATATCCTCTGTTGAATCTTTCGCAACTTTATACGAATTATCGTCAATCTCCATACAGGCAATATATGTTCCCTTTTCCTTGCCGTCTTTGTCAATAAATGTTCTCTGGGTTCCACTCTGTATAGACGCACCGGCAAACTGTGGAGCATTAATCTCATATTTTTTCTTGGATGTATCTAATTCACCCATATAATCAACATTTTTTCCTGATTTTTTCTTCTTTGAAACTTCATCAGAATCAGCGTCTTTATCCTCCGCATTTCCCTCATCAGATTTTTTGTCATTTGATTGCTGATTTACTTCAGTTGATTTCCCATCATTTTTAGAAATCACCGTGTTCTCACATCCTCCAATCAAAGTTACTGCCATACATAATGCTAATGCAAAACCTGCTTTTCTCATGTTATTCTTCTCCCTATATTTTTTATATTAGCTTTATTCTTTACGTCTTTTAATTCAAGCGCACCCCACCTTCCCCCTGTTTAGAGAAAGGGAATCTGCTTCTCTGTTATAAGCAACGCATAGTCAAAAGTATAAAATAAACAAAGGAAAAGTTCAATCAGAATTCAGTTATTATCATTTCAAAAATACTGCCGGCGAATACAGGTATCCCTGATAATTATCACAGCCGATCTCATGTAACATGCTGCGCTTTTCTTCTGAGTCTACATACTCTGCAAGAACAGTCATGTCAAGTGATTTTGCAAGCTGGACAATAGACAAGATAATATCTCTCGAATTCTTATGTTTAACCAATCCGTTCACCAGTGAGCCGTCTAACTTTATTATGTCAAATAAATTATCCTGAAGATAATGAATAGATGTCTGTCCCATTGAGAAATCGTCTATAGCAAGAAGCAGGCCCATATCTCGAAGAGACCTCAATGTGCTGACTGTCTCTTCAGTAAAGAATAATTCTGACTGCTCAGTTACTTCAATGCACATGTTCATTTTTGCAAACGGAGTATTATCGTTTATTGTTTTGCAGAATTCTATGTATCTTGGTGTTACAACAGTTGTTGCTGTGACATTGACTGATAATTTAATATCATTTCCAAATCGTTTAAGAACTTCCGGTCTGTCTGCAATCGCCTTCTCTAATACCTTTTCTTCCAAATCTGCCAGAAATCCGCCTTCCTCTGCAAGTTTGATAACTAACGGCGGATAGATTATTCCAAGCACCGGATGCTCCCATCTGAGCAACGCCTCCGCTCCGATACACTGCCCATCATAATTGTACTGAGGCTGATATGCCAACACAACCTGTTTGGTAAGTCCATATTTCATATCGCTGCACAAATCTTTTGCAAACTGTCCCTGTACATTATCAAGTTCTGTAATAACCATCTTTGACATAGACTGCTCATTTTCTTTAAAAAACTGTATGAATGTTTCATAGTTGTTCTTTGCGTTTGCCAACGCGATTTTATCCATTGCACGAACAAACGGTGTGTAAATCAATACACCAACTATCACATTTACCAGCTGGAGTATGGAGCCTGCTATAGAACCGGTTGCATAATAGCCACCGAGCAAAATAGGGGTTGTCCACTCAACTTCTGTTGTTATTTTAGGAACAAGACCCCAATCTATAGCCATATAAGAAATGGTATAACAAACAAGTGGAGTTATCAAAAACGGTACTAACATAGTAATATTAAAAACGATTGGAAGTCCGAATACCATCAGTTCATTTATATTAAATATCATAGGAAATGTTGCTGCGAGTCCCACGCCTCTTCTCACACGACTTTTGGAAAACAGGAGAATGGCTATTAGAAGACAAATGGTTGTTCCGCATCCCCCCATAAGTACAAAACAATCAAAAAACTGTTTTGTCAAAATCGCTGAGGGCTCTGCTCCTGCTGCAACCGCCGCCTGATTTTGTGCAAGCCCCGGTGCAAAATAGGATTGCATTACCCCCTCAAGAGTATCACTTCCATGAACACCACAGAACCAAAGCACTGAAGTCGATAAAACAAACAGGAAGCCTTTTACGAATCCCACATCACCGTAAGAAAAAAGTCTGTTAAAAACATTTATTATTAGGGAACGACATGAATCAACATGAAAAGTTCCTGTTATAATCATGTTTATAATTACAAAAAATATGGTTACCGCAGTGATAGGAAAAATAGTGGACAACATTTTATTAAACGCTCTGTTTGCCCCTATTAAGAAAGGATATTTTCTTATTTGTTGTAAATAAGATGATAAGTGGAAATACATGCAGGATGCCCCAAGTCCGGCTATAATTGCAAGAAAGACCGACTTTGCTCCCATGTACTCAATTCCAAAGTGATCCAAATAGGCTCCGGACATAATAAAGAAAGCCATGATAGATGAAATAATCGCCCCACCTTCATGTGTCTGTGATTTGCCCTTCAATTTCATATAAGATCTGCTGACGGAATATGTCATGTAAACAGACAATATACCTATTGTAGAATTAAATATAACTCCGAAAAGATACGGCAAAACTCCACCGCAAAAAGATGCAATAAAATCCTGATACCAGTGTGCCGGAAATGATTTAAAAATCAAGGCAAACGCACCAATAATAACAACCGGCGTAATGTGAATAAGAGCGTTACGCACAGCACGGACAATTGTAAGTTCTTCTACTTTTTGAATAAAAAAATCTAACTGCATTTTCTTTTCCATACTAGCCTCCGTTTCCGAACATCAACCATTTTTCTTTATTCAACTTTGTTCTTTGTCTCAATTTATATATGATTTATATTTGATTTTTCATTTACTTTGTATTCATATTTAATGATTTTTCATAGTTGGCATCTGTTATTGTTTTATACTTTTCCACTCAAATCTGTTATTGTTTTTTACTTCTATTTAAACCTATTATTATGTATTTTTTAATTTAAGCATTGCTATTTTTTGTTATCTGAATCAGTTATCGTTTGTCTTTTTCTTTTCACTAAGATGTGCAATCGCCTTTTGATACAAATCAGTTGTGTTAACTCCGCTCTTTGTTATCAGATGAATAAACTCATCCAACTGCTCGTGTTTATATTTTTTCTTGTCGGAAATAGATACAAGTACTACCTTTAACCTGGCATTTGTTATTTCATTTTCCACAACATCTATAACCAGCCAGTTTTTCAGTGGCTTGTTCATAGTATAATGTGAATCGACGAATCCGCCATAAACAATATTTTCTATTTCTTTCACTGACCACTCATTATCTTTAAGTATCCTTCCAAATGTTTTTGTGTTTGAACCATCATACATTTTTTGAATGAGCGGATCATCAATATCAGATATATCTTTTAAGTCGGAAAATCCCTTTCCCACTACTCTTGAAATTCCGGCCTCCACATAATATGGAAGGCAACTTTGAATATCATCATTCTCCTTGTACGGAAATATCTTTATTCCTTTTCTTCTGCCGATTGTGTTGTAGAATCCAACAACCATCTGCTCACACGGGAATTCCTCATCTATAAATTCTCTCTTCTTCACATCAATGTTCAAAGGTGTATAGAGAAGATATGCCTGGGAAGACGACATTCTCTCTGCCTTCAATTGCATATGCTTCGATTCTATTGCATTCTGCTTCGATTCTATTGCATTCTGCTTCGATTCTATTGCATTCTGCTTTGATGCAATTTCTTTCTGCATTACAGATTGACCTATTATCGTCTGATCAATCCTGCTAATTTCTCTGTAATACTGATTCAAAGATTCAGGAATCATATAATGAATAACAACATTTATTCCCTGCACGTCAATTCCGGTTCCAAACACATTCTTAGTAAATATCAGATTCACATCACCATTATGGTATTTTTCAACCAGTTCTTTATGCTTATTTGCATCCACATCCTCATCCCAGTATGCTGCTTTGTATCCCCTCTCAAGAGCTTTCTCAAAGAGAGACTTTATGACGGTCTTTTTTTCTTCCCTGTACACGTACACAAGCACCTTTTCTTCCTTGTGCTTATCCACAATATTCCAAAATCTTTCTTCCTTTTCATACTCTCTTTCGAGTCTTTCAATATGCAACTCTATATCGTCACGAACAGGAAGTTCTTCTCTTACTATACCACTCTTATCAATCCCTAACATATCACCGATATCTTCTATTTCCTTAGGATTAAGTGACTGAGTCAGAGCCATAACAAAGCACTGTTTTTCTTCTTCAAATACACCGTTTATAAAGTCCGGAATTCTCTGATAAAAAGGTCTGAAAGTCATCCCCCACTGACTAATGCACTGTGCCTCATCAACAATCAGTAAAGAAAACTCATCTCTCCTTTTTCTGATACAATACTCAAACAGTCCATCTGTTGCCATGACGCATGGATCAACAAAAATAAACTTAGGGTTGATGATACCATTTGCAAAATCTTTTAGCAGACTATTGCGAGCAGTCTGCTCAACTCCATTGTGAAAACTCACAACTTCAAAGTCTTGATTATTCAATGTATCTGCCATTTCCACAAGAACAACTTCAAAAGGGGAAACTAAAATGATGAACCCATCATAATCTGCTGTGGCTGTAATGAATATATCTTCTTTGTTTGTTTTATCATTCATTATATGCATCACATTTTCCCGCATATTCATTATTGTTCCTCCGACATTTTCCGTCATCTGTTTTGCTATAATTTTGCTGTATATTTTGATTTGGATTTCCCGTTCCTTATATATTGAATCATTTTCTATTATTATATCATTCTGCCCCTAAAGTGTCTATGAAATCAAGCATAGAAGAATGAAGAAAGAAGTTCAAAAAAGGCTGCTGCACTAAATGATAAGTTCTCATTATCATAATTTAGCGCAGTAGCCCTAATAGTTTAAATTATGTGCATCACTTTATTCGTTTATTATCTGTTATACAACTGCATCTCATACAGACGGATTGTTCCTGAACTGTCGCCTTCAAATGCTTTCATCGCAATGTATCTTGCAGTATGACTTCCGATATCAAATGATGAGATATTATCATTTCTGTTTGCCTGATAGTCTACAGATGTCCAGTTTTCTCCGTCGTCAGAAACAAGTATCTCCCATTCTGACATATTCGCATAACCTTCTTTACTTCCTGTATTGTAAAGTGTGTATGTGTTGAATGTCTTTCTTGAACCAAGGTCAATCTTAATCCAGTGCTTTGCACCTTCAAGTGCCCATGCACCAAATCCACCGTTACCCATGGTTGCGCACCACTTTGTTGAGAGATTTCCGTCGAATAATTTTTCTCCGCTTTCATTATCATTTGTTGAACCTGACACTCCAAGTACTGACGCTCCAAGGAGAAGGTTGTTACCGGAAGTTACGTTACTAATCTTTGCAGCCGTAGTATTTCCGTGTACTTTTCCTTTTACTTCAGGATATTCAGGGTTTGGAATTCCATCGATATCTTCTGTAAGCCAGTTATCTGTGTAACTTCCAAAACCTGTAAATGTCCATGTACCGTTCTGTACTTCTTCTGCAAAATGCTTTCTCAAATCGTCAAAACAGTCATAGCCTGTTATCTCCTTAACTTTGTTGTTAATTGGCGATCCGACTGTATATGGATTGTCACTGTACTCTGAACCTGTGTTGTTGTCTTTTATTAACTTATTTACACTGTCGATAAGTCCGAGAACCTTATTGCCGTTTGCATCTCTTGTGGTTGGATAACGTGAATCCATGTATGCAAAGAACCACTTGTTGTTTCCGTATGGATGATATCCCCAGTCAAGCAATCCTGAATCTGTTGATTTGTATACCTGGACATAATTTGGATTTGACCAGTGGAAATATCTGAATCCACCGTAATTAGCCATATTTTCAGTCCACCAGTATAAGTCTCCTCCGTAATTAAGTTTACCGCCATACTGCTGCACTGAATGAGTAATCTCATGTGAGAAGAATCCGATGTCTGTAGGATGTCCGTTTGCATAATCTGTTGAAACGCAAACTGTAGTTCCTGCGCAATATGCAACTCCGTCGTAATCCTTGTCAGCCATGAATGTGATTGTCTTCGGCTCTGTTCCTGTTCCCCATCTCTTGTACAGACGTGGATAACTGTTGTAGAACAACTTAATCAGTTCATTTACATAACCTTTGTTTGTAATCTTATCCCAATCTTTGTAGAACAAAATGTCATATTCACTTGGACTGATTGCGGCACCGTTTAATGCTATTTCAGATAACTGGAATGCCTGTCCGTCCAATGTTGCAATGTCCATCTTGAAATATTTATATTTTCCTACTTTCTTAACATTGTAGGTATATGATTCATAGTTCTTATCCTGAATTCCACTGTCTGTTACAGCGTCCAGTTTCTCCCAGTTGCTTCCGTTTGTTGAACCGTAGAGATTCCAGCTTCTAGGATTCCTGCCGTGGTACTGCTCATTGTCATTTGCAGTTGTCAGTGTATAACTGTAAACAGACACATCGCGTTTCATCTTCCATGCAATTGTACCTGTTCCCACATTGAACATTTTTGTCTTTGTATTTTCGTCAAACAGGTTGGCAACACCTTCATTTGTTATTCCGTTGATTGTGTTAGTACCGCTCTGAATTGAATCATAATAATCAAGTTTTTTACCAAGGTCTCCTGTCGCAGGTGCCACATCACCAAAAAGCGAAATCTCTGACAACTGGAATCCCCAACCGGAGATATTTTCAACCTGTAACATAAAGTACTGGTAGCTTCCACTTACTGTGGTATTAAATGTATACGGTGTGAAATTTACGTCCTGCATTGGACTTTCACCATTTTCAACTGCATGAAGCTGAATCCATGTTGTTGCATCATTTGAACCATAGAACTGCCATTTCTTAGGATTTCTTGAATAAGTTGCAGAATCATTTGCAGTTGTCAATGTATAGTTCTTTACGATTACTGCCTCTTTCATCTTCCATGCAATACGAACCGGTGATGAGCCTGAATAGAACTTTGTTCCTGTGTTATTATCAAACAGCTTGTCCATAGTTTCATTTCCTGATCCTGTACTTGTGCTGCTTGCGGTATCAAGTCCGTCATAATAACTGTTCAGGTTAATATTCTGTGGTGTATTTCTGTTAGCCATTTCCACTACTTCAAAAGCAGGCTGTGTCTCTGTAGGTTTTTCTGTCGGTGCCTCTGTTGGTTTCTCTGTTGGTTTCTCTGTCGGCTGTTCCTGTATTGGATTGTAAGTTACTCTCTGATATGAAGGATAAACCTTTGACAGAATATTATTGTATAAATAGTCGTGTGCTCCTACATTGCTCATTTTAGAATTCTTATATAATGAGTCTGCAATTGAATATACCGACAAAGTTTCCACCGAGCCGTAGGTATATGTGCCGTCGCTCTTCTTTGCATAAACTCTCTCGCAAATCTGACTTGAAAAATATTCAGGTTTGTCAATCATGGTCATAGTCATGACATATGTGGAAGTATCTCCGCTCTTTCCATAAAAACCTGTATTTGTTGCAGCATATGAATACACGCCTTTGTTAGTACTTCCTATGACCATATCCGCGTCAGTCACTTCACTCTTCATTGCATAAATGAGTCCGACCTCTGTTACTTCCCCACTGTTTGCACTCACACTGTAAACCGTCCTGTGAGCTCCGATTGCGGTGTTAATCTGATACCCCTCAATCTTCAAGTCTACCCCGGTTCCTGCAAAAACAGGACACGTAGTACCAAACCCCTGGAACACCATACCAGTCACAAGGGCAAGTGGTGTCACTTTCCTAATCAGTGTTTTTTTGATTTGCTTCATTATTTAAACCCTCTCTTTGTAATATGATTTTTTCCTTTATGCTATTTTTCCGTTGCAATTCCCTATCTTTTCAATATTACACTTTATGAAACATATCATCAATACCCTTTGGGACAATGAGTTATTTTTTACAATTTATCGGTGCTATTTCAGTGATTCAGTTTTTTTCAGCAATTCAGTTTTATTTTAGTGCCCCGCTCTACTTCAGCCACTCAGTGTGAATTTCCAGGTGATATTTTCTGTAATCGGACAACTCGTGAGACCACTCATTTTCGATTCTCTCAATTACCATTTCACTGTTTGTCTTATTAATATCAAAGAGAAGAACCATTATCTGATTGTCCTCTCTCTTTGTAAACACATCACTTATTCTCAAAAACTTACGCAAAACAGCTATGAAACTATCGATAACTTTTGCCGGAATAGGTTCATTTGATTCGCTGCCAGTGAAAGTAAAAATCAGCAACTGCGAACCTGACATGTAATTGCTGGATCCCACTCTTTCGAGATAGCGGTATATCAGACGAAACTGCTCACCGTCAAGTTCTAACATTTCTGTTTGCACATCGTTTTCTCTCAGCGACTTAATTATCTCCTCATGATTTGCCTGTTTTATTGTACCCATTCATTTTCCTCCCTCTTTCGTTTATACATTTTTATATTTTCATCTTTTTTATTTTTATCCTATAATTTAGGATTATTATATTATTTTTACACTATTATGTAAAATAAGAATTCCGTATTTTTCTGCAAACAAAAAAGAAGGAGCTATTGCAAACACAACAACCCCTTGAAAGAGCGACTTTTAATGAATCTAAGTGATAGTCTTATCCGACTGAAAGAAATAGTTATACCAGATTTGCAACCTTGCATCTTGCAACGTCTATCAAATCCTTTGGTGAAAGTTCTATCTGAAATCCAACCTTTCCGGCACTAACAAATACTCTGTCATATTCAGGTGCCGTCTCATGTATAAATGTTGGAAACTGTTTCTTCATTCCAATTGGAGAACATCCTCCGTGAACATATCCTGTCAGCGGAAGTAAATCTTTTTGTTTAATCATGCTGACTGCTTTTTCGCCGGCAGCCTTTGCAGCCTTCTTGAGATCAAGTTCTGCTTCTACCGGTACAACAAAAACATAATATGCTCCGGACTTTCCCTGAGTTATAAGCGTCTTAAACACCTTTGCAGTATCTTCTCCAAGAATCCCCGCAATCTCCTCTCCTGTCATTGTCGGTATTGGTTCATAAGAGTGGCTCTCATATGCAATCTTCTTTCCGTCGAGAACCCTCATAACATTTGTTTTTTCTTCTTTTTTCATTGTTATATTCCTTATAATAATCCTTACTCAGTAAATATTCTTATCCCATCCTTTGCTTTGATTTGCTTCTACATCACTTCAATTACGCTGGCAGCTTCTTCTTCCGTAACTTCTCTGGAGTAAATATTATCTCCAAAACACATAACCTCTCCAATTCCCTTCTGGAATACAAATCTCAATTTGCCGTCTTTAACTTTTTTGTCAGTGTAGAGTTTCTTTACAAGCTGCTTTCTGTCTATGTAATCAGGAATCTCTGTCGGAAGTTCTGCTCTTTTCAGAAGTTCCTTTAATCGCTTTGCATCATACTCATCGCAGTATCCGAATTTTACCGCAAGCATTATCTGTGCAACAAGTCCTATTGCAACAGCCTCTCCGTGAAGAAGTCTGTAATCGCTCACTGTCTCAATTGCCCTTCCAACAGTATGTCCAAGATTTAGAATCTCTCTCAATCCGCTTTCGCGCTCGTCTTTCATAACGACCTGATATTTCACTGAGCAGTTCTTTTCAGCTATGTGTTTGCACACTTCACTGTCACACTCAAATACCTTGTCGATATTATCCATAAGATAATCAAAAAACTCTGCGTCTGCGATGCAGGCATGTTTTATTGTTTCTGCAAGACCACTGGCAATCTGGCGTCTTGGAAGTGTCTTCCATGTTGCAATGTCGATATATACTTTTTCAGGCTGATTGAACAGCCCAATGAGATTTGTGGCAAGCTCAGTATCTACCGCTGTCTTACCTCCGACAGATGCATCTGCTGCAGCCAAAAGTGTTGTTGCATAATTGATAAATGGAACTCCTCTTCCAAAAGTTCCGGCAACAAATCCTGAAATATCCGTCACGACACCGCCGCCTACCGCGATAATACAGCAGTCTCTTCTATATTCTTTTTGAAGCATTGTGTCTTCAATAAATTCCTTTGTCTTTCTTGTCTTGCTCTTTTCTCCTGCCTTGAATACAATAAGCTCACTCTTGTACCCATTCTCAAGGAGCATGTTATGTATCCTTTCTGCATATAAATCTCTGACAATATCATCAGTTACAACGGCAATTTTTTTAATACCGCCAACCAGACCGTTCTTTATATCTTCAAGCAGTTTTTTCTCCAGACCATATCCAATTTCAATCTCGTAACTGTCATCTACTACTTTTTTCAATTCAACATTAAATACACTCATGGTACTCTCCATTCTTTTTTACTAACATATTTTCAAATTCCATATCGAGTTTAATAATAACAAAACAGAAACGAAAAGTCTATTATCTCTATTTACTTTGTTATACTTAGGTCCAATTCATGCCTCGCAATCGTTTCATGCTTCTTTACCTGTAATAATACTCTGGATTTCCCGAGCCATCGCGAGATAATAGTGATACTTTCTTATTTCTTCCCAATTTGAAGGAGTGCATTTAAAGCCATAGGAATAATCCGGCATTTCATACTGACTGCGAAGGAAAACATGCAAAAGCGATTCGTTGTCAAAGATTGCTTCCTGATCTTCCCTGACTAGCCCCGGAAGATCTAAGAGATGCGCTGCCAACTTGCGTCCGGGGTCTGTCCAAAGGCGCCTTCCGATATTATGAATCTGAACAGCACCATCGTTTAACTGTATATAGATTGATTTGACATACGGGTGATTGATTTTCATTCTGAGCGTAAAAGTTTCCATGTAAAGGATATGAGGTGGATCGTAGCTTACCTGCTGACCGTTTTCCGTGCGCTTTTCTTCACGGGTCATTTCGGTGATGTCTATCTCAAAATCTTCTACCTGATCGAAACGGATAATATCCGGTCCCAGATCAATGACATCGTCTATGGATTTTACTTTTCGCTGACTGCCGAATAGCCCATTGCTTGTATCTGGAAATGCAACAAACTTTTTCTCTTTTTCGTCAATCAGTATCACACCAAATTCGCCGAAAACCTTTGAAAAATTGTATATTTTGACAAGTCCGGCATCGTTTTCTCTGCCAAGCCTCTGTGCGTCCAAGGCACCAGCCAGAGAATTTTTGTAATCGTCAAACCAGGGGGACATTTTATTTGCACATTCCTTGCACACTTTCCCACTCAAACATTTTTTGTCCAGCAAACCTGTTTTACCTCCACACAGGCAACAGTCTTCCTTTTTGAATAATCCCATAGTAATACACTCCTTTCCGTTCCAATTTCTTTAAGTATATCACAAAATGGAAAACATCCAAACGCATGATTTTCTTTCTTAGATTTTTATAGCGCTATTCATCCTTTATGTCCTGATAATGCAAAAGAAAACGCTCCTTATCGGAGCGTCAAAGCTCATTATACAAACAATCTCTTATTGGAGAGTTCGCAAAGCGAACTCTCTATTCTTTTTCAAAATCAAAATGATAAGAAAGCCCTAATTCATCCCGAACGTCCAAAATATCTTTTTGCACTGCTTCTCCTACCGGAACCCCCTTATCTTTTCTAAACAGCCAGGTATCATATTCTTTTTCCCCTGCTGTGTAAATCCTGCTTTCTCCCGGAGCTTTTGTGGAGTTTCGAAGTGCACGGCAAATATCTCCGGCAGTCTTTCGAAATGTCTCCAAACCCATATATGCTTCCGGATCCACCACAAAGAAGAAGTGTCCCAAATGGTACATTTGTGGTTTTCCGTCATCAGATACCCCTGTTAACGCCTTCATAAACTGACCACCGGATAGTGCTGCAGACAAAATTTCTACGACAGCAGCATACCCATACCCTTTATAACCTGCCAGTTCCTCTCCAATTCCTCCAAGAGGTGCCAGTGCAGCCGTTTCATCTACTAACGCCTTTAATATATCTTCACTATCCGTCATAGTAGTACCGTCTCTGGCAATAACCATTCCCTTTGGAGTATCCTTTCCTTCCCTGGCGTAATACTCAATTTTTCCGCGCTGTACAATGGATGTTGCACAATCCAGACAGAACGGAAATTCTTCATCTGTCGGAAGCGAAAATGTTAAAGGATTCGTTCCCATCATATTATCCACACCAAAAGTCGGTGCAATCGACGGTCTGGCATTCGTTCCAGTAATACCAATCAACCCTTCGTTACTTGCCATGGAAGACCAATAACCTGCGATTCCGTAATGGGTTGAATTTCTGATAGCCCCTCCGGCCATGCCGTAGGTTTTTGCCTTCTCAATCAGCATCTTCATCATTTTATGGCTGGCAACCATTCCCATACCGTCATGAGCGTCCATTACAACAGTCGTTGGTGTTTCCTTTAGTATTTCAATCTCAGTCACAGGAAGTAAAGTTCCCTTTTTAATTCTATCGATATAAATCGGTTTAAATCGATTACATCCATGACTTTCAATACCTCTTCGATCCGATTCCAATAATACATCCGCACAAATCTCCGCATCTTCTCTTGGTACACCGTAGCCACAAAAAGCATCTACCATAAAATGATTCATTAGTTTCCAATCAACAAAGGGTCTGTTTTCTTTCATATTATAACCTCCCAATTTCTTTATAGTTTCATTATCGTTTCATCAATGAAATTCTATACATCTTCATTACAAAAACCATCAACTAAGTTATTCAAAAAAAGCTGTATTCTATCTATTAGTTTTTCATAGCGAATCCATTTTTTTATTTGCTCAATCACTATGGAAAAGGCTAATGAAATTACCAATACAACCATTAGGATTAACCAGACATTTTTTAAAGAATAAAGGTCCTTTTCAAAGATTCCATATCGCAGGAAATTTTGGAATAAATAAATATTCATGGAATGAATTCCTATCAAGCGTAAAATCGAATCAATTCCTTTAATCGCAATAATACAATATTTAAAAAATAGAATCATAATAATTGTAAAAATGCTATACGCAATCTGCCAATTGCTCTTAAAATCTAATTTTTTGAAAATAAACAACCATCCAATGAACAGCCCTCCTAGTGTCATCCAAGTCACTGCCAATCTTGTCCATATATTTTTAGGAAGCTTTTCTCCTATTTTCACAAATAAATCATAGTCGGCAAATATCATTCCCATCAAAACGGACATAATAAAAGGATAAGGATTTACTCCCTTAAAATGTCCAATATTCAGTAATCTTGGGAGCGCAATCAATAATAATAATATAGGTAAATAGCCCACCTTTTTACTACACCGATAGATTAACGGGATTAAAATGATAAATAAAATCGCCGCTGACATATACCACCAAGAAATACGCAAATATGGCGTTTTGAAAAAATTACTCAAGCCCAAAAAAATTAACAATAAATAATATATACCATGGACTATGGACTTCTTAAAAAATATTCGTTCCACGTCCCCCGAAACAATTTGTGTCACCACTGCCATCAGTATAAAAATGAAATAGTAGCCAGACATCGTTTTCAACAATCTGGAAATATACCATTTTAACGTTTGCTCTTTTGACATCTGCCGATTTTTAATTGATAACAACAATCCATATCCGGTGATAAAGGCAAAAACACAAATTCCCATTTTACACAAATCCGATAAATAAGCCATTGAATTTACAGAAAAAGGAATTGTTACCAATGATAATTTTTTCATTGCTTTAGCACTTCTAAAAAAATGAAAAATCAAAATCATCACTGCTGCAATTCCTTTTATTTTTAACGAATCTTCTTTTGTATAAGTATTTCTTTAAAGTCCATTCTAAAGTCCTCTCAATATAATACAGTATTCTCTGCTAACTATTATAATACATTTTTTACTTTTGCGTTAGTTTTTTCATTTCATAGCATTGTTCCAAAATGTTCCACAAAAATTAAAGTTTCGTTCTTCCAACAGGAAGAACTCATCTTCATAAACAGGACCTTGCCCTAACAAAAAAAGGGAAATACCCAAAGGTATTTCCCTCATATAAACATATTTATATTCCGTTAATCGAAATATCAAAAACCAAATCTTTCCAACTATTTACTTTATTTGTTTCCGGATGGTATTTTTTTTACTCATTCAAGTACTCTTTACCAATCGTGAAAGTGCCCAGTTTTAAAGGCTTTTCAATGGTTTTTTCTTATTTTCCCATTTCGGCGATAGCATCCTGTGCTGCTTACAGCCCATAAGGGATTTTTCATTTCACTAATATTTCCACTAATAATATTCATCTTTTCATCTCAAAATTTCTTCATCTAACAGGAATTGTTCAATTCCTATATACATAATGCCATTGTCATCCTGCCACGGTTTCAAATAATCCTTTACAATAACAATGATTGAATATAATATCTTTTACTACCTTTATTTACAACAAAATCCACTTCCAGCTGTTTTCTGATTTTTTTACCTGATGAATCCTTAGTATTATATTCAACAACTCCTACATCAACATTTTATCGAAATCATGGGGTGTCCGGGCGGTTGTATCAACGGTGGTGGTCAGCCATATGTTTAGAAGTTGTTTTCTTCCAAACGAAGACGACAACATTATGGACACTTATAAAGAAAAGAGAGCGAAAGCCCTTTACTCTGAGGATGAAAGACAAGTAATCCGCCAGTCTCACAACAATCCGCAGATCAAGGAACTCTACGACAAATTCCTTGGTGAGCCTAATTCTCATAAAGCTCATGAATTACTGCATACACACTATGCAGAACGCGAAGGATTTAATGAAATATAGGAAATCTCTGTTTTCGCCATTCATGTGGACGTAATGAAGAGACAGAAATTTTAAGATTGTACCCCGATTATTCAGATTTTGTGAATTTTCGGGGTACAACAAAGCAATCCAAAAACGTTAAATGTACCCCCATTTTTCAAATTCAACCGAAATCTGGGGTACACCTGACAAACTTCAAATAAAAAAGCGTACCCCTTTTTTTCAAATTCAAATCCATGTTCTTCTAACCATTTTTTAGCCTTCTTACAGGTACTGCATTTCGGATATTCTACAAATAACATAGGCTCTCCTTTCTAACCATTCAAAATCATTCTATCTCTTGCAATATTTCTGTCTTCTAAATTATTCTGTAACTTGCTGTATCTCTTCCTTATATGGATGTGCTAAGAACAATCCCATAAAGACTGTTCCTAGGATAAACACAAAATCAATCGTTCCCATGCAAAAGAATGCTCTAAAGAAAGAGACCTGATATTCCGTCATCATCCCCTTTAACATCCATGACTGAAATAATCGAGCAACAACATAGATTACCGGTGCATTCCACCAGCTATATTTCATTAGTAGGGTTAACTTCTGCATTCTTCCGATGACTACAACCGATGCTAATACGATATGGCCTGCAAGAAGGAGGATATGATATATCAAATTCATCAATCCATAGCCGCTTAACAATGATGACACACCTTCCATCACTGATTCCCCATTTTCGGGAATCAAAGATGCAAGAATTAAAGAAACTACAATGATGGCCAGTTCCGCAAGACACATGCCAATGGTCGGAATCAAAAGTAAGTAAGAATCTCGGAACAGCATTAACATAATCGCCAGCAAAAGAATCATCCCAAGAAATACGAATTCAAAAATCATTTCACTCCGCATTTCAAACGTCATATTGCTTCCCATATTTCCCGTCACTGTAGTATAACTAACCCATGTCCCCCACATTTTAACCACGACATAAACAATAAGAACTATAGCAGCAATGGGGAATTTATACTTCTTGTTTTCCATCATTTTCTCCCATCCTTACAGTTCTGTACAGAACTCAACTTTCTTTCCTTCTAAAATCATATTTGTGGTTCTCACCGCACACATCTTACCGCACATAGAGCAGGTATGTCTGTCTGCCGGAGGAGTGCTTTCGAAGTATTCTCTTGCCTTTTCACCATCGATGGCAATTTCAAACATTTCTTCCCAGTCCACTTTGTGACGTGCCTCTGCCATTTTATTGTCCTGTTCTCTGACGTGTGGCACACCCTTTGCAATATCTGCTGCGTGAGCTGCGATTCGGCTGGCAATGATTCCTTCCTTAACATCATTGAAATCCGGAAGACGAAGATGTTCTGCCGGAGTTACATAGCAAAGGAAATCTGCTCCGCTGGCTGCTGCAATGGCTCCGCCAATTGCTGACGTGATGTGATCATATCCCGGAGCAATATCAGTTACCAAAGGTCCTAATACGTAGAAAGGAGCATTATGACAAATTCGTTTCTGAAGCTTCATGTTGGCTTCAATTTCATTCATTGCCATATGACCCGGTCCTTCCACCATGACCTGTACATCTTTTTCCCACGCTCTCTCTGTTAATGCACCTAATTCAATTAATTCGGAAATCTGTCCACCGTCAGTGCTGTCATCAATACATCCCGGACGTAACGCATCTCCTAAACTGATGGTAACATCATATTCTCTAAGGATTTCCAACACTTCATCATAATGTTCATAGAACGGATTTTCATTTCCGGTCATCATCATCCATGCAAACAATAAGGAACCGCCACGGGATACAATGTTCATCTTACGTGGATCTCTACGGAATGCTTCCACTGCACGGCGATTGATTCCAGCGTGAATGGTCATGAAATCCACACCTTCTTCTGCATGAGCACGAACAACCTTTAAGAAATCTTCTGCTGTAATATCAAGCAAATCTTTTTCTAAATATCCAATAGCATCATACATTGGTACAGTTCCAATCATAGCCGGAGATTTTTCAATTAATTCAGTACGGAAGGTATTGGTCTTTCCATAGTTACTCAGATCCATGATTGCTTCCGCTCCAAACTTCAGAGCAACATCCACCTTCTTCCATTCTTCACTGTAGTCCTTGCAGTCTCCTGAAATTCCGAGGTTAACATTGATTTTTGTGCGAAGACCTTCCCCGATTCCTTCCGGTGAAATGGATTTATGATTGACGTTGCATGGAATTGCAATCACACCCTTTGCCACCTTCTCGCGAAGGACTTCCGGATCCATATATTCCTTCTTTGCTACCAATTCCATTTCCGGCGTGATAATACCCTTCTTCGCTGCTTCCATCTGTGTTTTGTAAGTTCTCATTGATTTACCTTCCTTTTCCTTAATTTGCATATTTTCCTTTGTAATCTGCTCCGTGATTCATTGGACCGCTGCCTTTTCCTAAGTCAAGCATTGCCTCTAAAATCATGGAGATATATTCTTTTGCTTGTCTGATGGCATCTTCCAGCGACATCCCTTTGGCCAGATTCGATGCAATGGCACTGGACAGGGTGCAACCTGTCCCATGAGTGTTTGGGTTGTCGATTCGTTTTCCTTCAAACCAGCATACTTTTCCCTTTTCATAAAGCAGATCGTTGGCATCATTGATGCTGTGACCGCCCTTGAGCAACACGGCACAACCATAAGTTTCATGAATTTTTTTTGCTGCCTTTTCCATATCGGAAACCGACTGAATTTCCATTTCTGCCAATGCTGATGCTTCCGAGATGTTCGGTGTTACTAGGGTTGCAATGGGGAACAGTTCCTCCACTAGCGTTTCCACTGCCTCTGTCTTAATCAGACGGGCATTGCTGGTGGCAATCATCACCGGGTCAACTACAATATTCTCCGCTTCGTACTGGCGCAGTTTTTTCCCAATGACCCGAATTAGTTGGGAGTCTGACACCATTCCGATTTTCACTGCGTCCGGTCGTATGTCCGTAAACACTGCATCAATCTGTTTTTCCAGAAACTCTGGTGTCACTTCCTGAATGGCAGTTACGCCTATGGTATTTTGTGCGGTGAGTGCTGTAATGGCAGTCATTCCAAACACACCGTTCATAGTCATGGTTTTTAAATCTGCCTGAATTCCTGCTCCACCACTGGAATCACTTCCTGCAATGGATAAAGCTGTTTTCATCTTCATCCTACAATTCCTCCGCTTTCATCTTTAACTGCTCTGTAGCATTTTTGATTTCACCCGCGCCGAAAATTGCAGAAACCACAGCCACTCCCCAGACGCCACTTCCACGGATTTCATCCATATTTTCTTCCGTAATGCCTCCAATAGCCACAGCCGGAATTTCGACCGAACCGGTAATTTCAATCAGCTGCTCCTTAGTAATGCGAATCGCGTTCGTCTTTGTTGGGGAAGGAAAAACAGCACCAACTCCAAGATAGTCTGCACCGGCTGCTTCTGCATTTTTCGCCTGTTCCACCGTTTTTGCAGTGGCACCGATGATGAAGTCCTTCGGTACTTTTTCTCGAATTTCCGCAACCGGGGTGTCTTCAATGCCTACATGCACACCATCGGCTCCACTCTCCAACGCCACCTCCACATCATCATCAATGAGTAACGGTACATCGTACCGGTGGCATAGTTCCAATATTTCCTTTGCTTCCTCTACAAAATCCTTATGGTCCAGATTCTTTTCTCTAAGCTGAACAATGGTCACTCCACCCTCCAGCGCTTCTTCAATCTGTTGATACAACGTCATTTCCCCTACCCAGTTTCGATCCGTCACCGCATAGAGGCGAAGCATTTCCTTTTTAAACTTCATTTCATCATTCTCCAAATTGTTTCAGATATTCTTTTGGCTCATCGCATTCCATCAAAGCACTCATAACGCAGGCACCTGTTGCTCCCGCTGCTTTGACCATGCCATAACGTTCTGGGGAAACACCCCCAATTCCATAGACAGGAATGTTGACTCTCTCACACACCTGCTTCAAAAAGTCCAGCCCGCGAGGTTCCAGTCCTTTCTTGCAATCTGTCTCAAAAATATGTCCCGCAACAATGTAACTGCATCCTAACCGCTCTGCCTCTATCGCTTCCTCCACAGAATGGCAGGAAGCACCAATCACTTCAAAGGTCTGAAAATCTTCCACGGAAAGTTCTCTTAACCGATTCATTGGAAGATGAATGGCATTGGTTTCCAACTTTTTTGCCACACAAACAAAACTGTGAAGAATACATTGCACTTTATGTTTTTTGCAAATATCCAAAACCTGTCCTGCCAGAATTTCATAATCCTTCTCAACCAAATCCTTTTCCCGTAGTACAATCGCCTCTACACCTGCGGAAGCAATCGTTTCAATCCGTTCTGAAAAATCATCCCGGCATAAATTCCGGTTCGTTACACAAATAACCTTAGACATAAAGATAATCATTCAGAACCGGCTGCAGTCCTTCTTCTGCGATGTCGCTGTACATCTTATCAAGACTTCGTCCGTCATTGATTTCAAACTGCTCATCGCCCTGCTGGCCGTCTGACTCCTTTCCACTATACTTGCTTTCGTGGTCACCGATTCCCGTGGAAACTCCTGCAGAAACCTTTGTGGCTGCAATCTTTACAATTCCATTTCGAAACGTTGCGCTTTCTCTGGAAGAAACAGTAATTCCCACATATGGCATAAAAATACGATATGCACAAATAATCTGACACAACTGCCTTTCATGAACATCCAGCGGACTGATCTTATCATTGTTGATAATCGGCCGAAGTCTCGGACAAGACAACGACATTTCCGCTGCCGGATATTTCCGTTGCAAAAAGTGGGCATGCAATCCTGTTGCCAAAGCATCCTTTCGAAAATCAGATAATCCCAACAATGCGGAAAATGCCACACCACGCATGCCTGCCATCAAGGCTCTCTCCTGAGCCTCAAATCGATAAGGCCAGATTCTTTTATGTCCTGCCAGATGCAAGGTTTCATATTTATCACTGTCATAGGTTTCCTGAAAAACGGTTACGTAATCTGCACCGCACTCATGAAGATAGTGATACTCATCAGTATTTACCGGATAAATTTCCAATCCCACCAGACGGAAATACTTCCGTGCCAATTTACATGCCTCTCCAATGTATTCCACGTCACTCTGGCTTCTGCTTTCCCCGGTAAGAATCAAAATTTCCTCCATACCGCTGTCGGCAATGACCTTCATCTCTGACTCAATCTGCTCTATGGAAAGTTTCATTCTCTGAATCTTGTTATAACAGTTAAACCCACAGTACACGCAATAGTTCTCACAGTAATTGGCAATGTACAGTGGTGTAAATAAATACACGGTATTACCGAAATGCTTCCCTGTCTCCAGTCTGGCTCGTTCTGCCATCTGCTCCAAAAACGGCTCCGCCGCCGGTGACAGCAGTGCCTTAAAATCCTCCACACTACAATGGTCGTGCTGCAGTGCTGCCTGTACATCTCTTGCAGTGTACTTTGAATAATCATAGGATTTCATATGAGACATAACCTGTTCCATAACATCTGATTCTATTTTTTCCATTCCCGGTAAATATTCCATATGATTAATTCGACTGGAGGGATCTGTTTCCAAACGATGTTTTCTCTTTAACGCTTCTTCTGATAATGTATCGGAATCAATAAAAAACTGATTTTCCATTTTCTCACCTTCTAATCATGTAAAAATCCTGTTAATGGGTCTGATGCAGAAGCACCACGAGTCAATACACGGCCTAACCCCGCAAGGTACGCTTTTCGTCCTGCCTCAATTGCCTGTCGGAAAGCCTGTGCCATTAGCGGCAAGTCTCCTGCTGTTGCCAATGCCGTATTTGCCATAATAGCAGCCGCACCCATTTCCATTGCCTCGCATGCCTGAGATGGTTTTCCAATTCCTGCATCCACAATAATCGGTAACTCAATCTCGTCAATCAAAATCTGAATAAATTCCTTAGTGCCAAGTCCCTTATTAGAACCAATCGGGGAAGCTAACGGCATTACCGCTGCCGCACCGGCATTCACCAAATCTCTTGCCACATTTAAATCCGGATACATATATGGAAGAACCACGAATCCTTCCTGCGCCAGAATCTCAGTAGCTTTAATTGTCTCCTGATTATCCGGCAACAAATATTTAGAATCTCTCATAATTTCCACTTTTACAAAATCGCCACAACCGATTTCCCTTGCCAACCGTGCGATACGAACAGCCTCTTTCGCATTTCGTGCACCACTGGTATTCGGAAGCAAGGTGACATTATCCGGAATGAAATCCAGAATGTTTTCTCCGTCCTTTGTATTGGCACGTCGAACTGCCAATGTAATCATTTCTGCTCCGGCGTCCTTAATTGCCGCTTCAATGAGCTGCATGGAGTATTTTCCGGAACCAAGAATAAAACGAGAGTTAAATTCGCGTCCACCTAAAATCAACTTATCATCTTTCATTTCACTACCTTCTCTCTATACATCATATTCTCCTGCGATGATTCGCAAAATGGTGTGGGCCTGATGTGCTGCACAAACCATCACTCTGGCAGCAAACAATCCATTGCTTTCGTTAACATCACTGACCCCGTCACCGCATAAATAAAATTTCTTTGTGACACATTTTGTCTGAATCCGGTTTGGACTGTCAAATCCTGCCATTCCGGAACCGGAAACCAGATACTTATCCGGCATTTTTTCAAGAACTGCGTTTACCAGCATTGCCTTTGCCTCCGCCCTGTCAAAAGCTTCACACACAATGTCCGCATCACCAATCAGTTCTTCCACATTTTCCTCATTCACCTTTACCCGGTGAACTTCCAAATCCACATAAGGAGAAATTTCCTTAAGATTCTCTTGAATGGCATCCGTTTTATACATCCCCACTTGATGTGCCTTGTACTGCTGACGATGTAGATTAGTCACATCCACCTGGTCAAAATCAATCAAAATCAGTTTCCCGATTCCCGCTCTTGCCAGGGCAATGGAAATATTTGACCCCAGACCTCCAAGGCCACAGACAGCCACCGTGGTGCCCGCGAACTTCTTCTGCAATTCTTCTCCATGACGCATGGCAAACGCCTGCTCCATTTCTTCTCTTGTAGGAATCATCAGCCACCTCCTACAAAACTTACCACTTCCAGAAAGTCATTTTCGTTTAAAATCGTGCCATCATACTGGCTTTTCGGAAGAATTTCCTCATTTAATTCCACTGCAATCTTCTGCAGGTCGTAACCATTCTGTTCCAGATAATCTGAAACCTTCATGCCTGCTGCATTCACTTTTTCCCCATTGATTGTTACCATAACATCCTCCTATCTGAAATAATCATATTATCTCTGGACATTGCTAACAAATAGGCCGCCTCCTACTTATTATCCACTTTGTGTAACCACACGGTCGCCAAATGAAATGCTCTGTGCAAGCACAGATTTTCACTTAGCTCGTCGTGGATAACAAAAAGGGAGAGTTTCCCAAGCCCGGAACTCTCCCAATAAATTCGTAACTTTATCTGTTTTAAAGTTCCCTACGTTGGCATTATCCAAATCAGGTATCGGTCGAAGGTTTACCTTCCTCTCAGCCTGTCACACAAGCTCCCGTCTCTAACAAATCAATTTTATGACTTCGATTGTTTTCTGTCAAGGGATTTCCAATGGAAAGATACTTTAATTCAATTTTATTTACTAATTCTTTAGAGAGTTCTCCGTCTTTGACTAATTCCTTTAATAAAACAATTGCTAAAACATCTGTAGCCTTTTCTATATCAGCTTTCCCAAACTGTATTTTGTAATCTTCCATCATTTTAGTCTCCATCCAAATCACCGCCTTCTGACAATGCAGCAACTGCATCTTTATTATGCTTTCTTGCCAATTTTGCTCTAATATTATCTTCTGGCATTTCAACAGGAACACAAACAAATCTCAATCTTTCATTAATTCTTTTTCGATAAATATTTTTATCACATTCTTGTCGATCCAGATTATTGTTAGTCGTTATAATAATTGGCTTTTTTGCATTCATTCTTTCATCAATAACCCAATAAACATTTTCCAAAGTGTATTCCGAATTTCTCTCTGCACCGACATCGTCAATTATCAGCAGGTCATATTCATTTAACCTTTTTACATATTCAACTTTGTCACTGGCATTAAATATATTATTGGTAATTTCGATAAAGCTTGTCATCTTAACCTTTACACCTTTTTCAATTAGAGCATTTGCAATTGCACAAGCCATATAACTTTTGCCTGTGCCAACATTTCCAATTAACATAAGCCCACCATTTAATTCCAACATAGCTTCCCATTTGTCTACGTAATCTCTTGCAATACACATTTTCGAATTCAGTCCATTGTCATTCTCAAATGTATTCTCCCACATGCTCTTATGATTGAAGCATTCTTTTTTTGCAATCATTACCAGTTTCTGTCTCTCTTCCTCCAGGACCTTTAATTTTTCTTTTTCTTCTTTCTCAACCTCACACTGACATTTGCACGGAATCATATTCCCGGTAAATTTATTTTCAATGTATTTTATTTTTCTTCCACAATTTTCACAAACATGATTTTCATATTTCTTGGTTGGGATTTCATCAATAGTCTTTTTTACAATTTCATTATTATTCATAACTTATAACCTTCCTTCTGTTTCAAATTTATTAGAATATTTATTATTATTTTTATTAATACTTTTATTTGTATTAAGATTTCTTAATGAGTCATCTCTTGAATTCTTTATGCCACCACTATTGCTTTCTTTAGCAGCGGTATTAAATTCATTTGAGTCTGACATTAAGAAATCTTTATTATTCGGAATCTTTACATAGATGTGATTTGCTGCTCCCATCTGAATCTTTCTTCTTTCTATCAATTCAAGGTCTTCTAATTCTTTTAAAGCTGCAAATATAACCGGTTCTGTTCTGCCAATATATTTAGCCAATTCACCTGCCGGATAAATCACATATATGTTTCCATCTTCATCCTTCATGTCATTTTCTTTTGACAATAAAGTTCTGCCAAGCAAAGCTGTATACACCAATTTTGATATAGGCTTAAGTTTCATCTTTGACAAAAATCTAGGTGAAGGATCATAATTATTTATCTTTGTTTCTTTCCTGATATAGTGAGTCAAATTCTCACCCCTTTCCATAATTTATTAATCCGGATTTTTTGTTGTCATGATGTCATCAAGTACAAAACTAATGTACTATAGTTTTCTTTAGTCGATGAGGGAGCGCTACTCCCCCTTTTGAATGGTCGCTTGATTTGCAAGATACTCATTTGTAATACAAATGATTTCTTGTTTGGGAGTACCCTAAAACCCCTTCATTTCATTTGGTGGTATAAAAAAAGCACCAGAAAACAATCTACTTTTTTCGCAAATTGATTTCTGGTGCTTTTTCACCGTTAATATTATTTCTTATTTTTCATAAAAGCTGTTTCAACGAGAGATACTCTAAAGCCATCATCTACTAAATTTTCAATCTTTTTTCCCATGTTCTTCCTCCCACTTGAGGATATTCTCACAAATTTCAATCACTCCTGCAATATTATACTTGGAACATTCTTCAGGAAATTTTGTCATGAGAGATTTAT
>JAEELL010000070.1 GCA_016282745.1 Lachnospiraceae bacterium | reverse complement strand
ATTCAAAGGCTCATAGGAGTTCAGGGGCTTGCCATTGTCAGCTATTATCTGAAGGAGACCCACAACCATCTGTGTGTGCGTGGCTGCAATGAAAAAACTACCGATGCACAGTATGACAATAACAGACAGAACAATCAATATGATTCGGAATACTCTATGCTTTTTTATTGTACTTTTTTCTATAATGATCATCTTCCTTTCCTAACAAGAATTTGACAAACCATCTCATTGATGATACTATAGTATCATGATTTGGCTAAATAGTAAAGAAAATCGCGAAAATGATACTATTTAACAAAATAGTATCATCGAGAAGAAAGGAAGAATGGAAAATGTCTGAATATGTGATCTCAGCCTACGGTGAAGCGTTGTTCAAACTGATGAAAAAGAAGAATATCGATAAGATCACCGTGGACGAGTTGTGCGAGGAGGGCGGCATTGGAAGGGCGACCTATTTTCGCAATTTTAAGTCAAAGGACGAGATTATTACCACCTTCATCATTATGAAGTGGCGTGAATATGAGCGTGAACACAGGCTTAAAGAGCATCAGTTAAATGACAGCTACCGTGTCAGACGATATTTTGATTTTTGCTATTCTCTGCGAAATAAGAACGACCTAATCATCGGACAGGGACATCATGGAGCAATCTTGTCGGCCTATGAGATTATAATGACAGATAGCGACATAGGGCAGTTCATTGATACCTACGAAAGCTCTTACCTTGCCTATGGGCTTTTCGGCATATTTATGAAGTGGGCAAGGAATGGTTATGCCGAGTCGGTGCAGGATATGACACAGATCGTAATT
Source organism: Lachnospiraceae bacterium (assembly GCA_016282745.1). Classification (GTDB taxonomy): domain Bacteria; phylum Bacillota; class Clostridia; order Lachnospirales; family Lachnospiraceae; genus SIG293. Next base: position 4,342 of record JAEELL010000070.1, on the reverse strand, counting down.
GAAAGGATATTTGCAGGAAATATGGAATAAATAAAGTCTAATTGATGAGATTAAGGACGTTCAACAAAGAAGTATCGGCAGGAAGGTGGTGTATGAAATGAGTAAAGTTATTTATAATTTTCAAATAGGACAATACTCGGTACTAAAACTAGATGAAATACCCGAAAAAAAATATAGTAAATATAGGATTAATGGAAAAGAGTTTGAACCAGTGCCAATTTATGATATGCCGCAGTGTATAGCAATTTCTTCAACTGAAGATTTTTTAGGAAAGATAGTTGAATTTATTTAGATACCACCCAGTCACAAGGCTAGGTGGTATTTTGATGTATATATATAGGCGGTAACTATATGGAACTATATTTTAAATTAAAAGTGGCTACTTGAATGATACAACAGAAAATAGTGCATCGTTCAACAAAATAGTCGTACTGATTATTTTATACAATTTTTTTTGGCTAAATGAGGGATAAAATGGATAGCAAATTTAATTTTGTCTTTGAAGGATTAAATGAAGAAGATGAAAAATTTCTCGAAAAAATTAAAATTATAAGAGTGTACCATGGTGGAGAAGCAAGAATACCGAGGCATTGGACAGCTGATAGAGAAAAGGGAATGTTTCTAGTTTATAATGATAGCCCTGGTTCATTAGTTATCGAAGGAATAGATGGTCCGATCGTAAGTAGTTTTATTTAAAAAAACGTTGTAAGTGAAATCCATTACAGATGTGAATATGATAATTCTAATTATTCACTCATGATTGAAGATTATTATGTGAACCGTGAGTTAAGAGATGAGGAGCAATATGTAATGGATGCAATGAGAGAGGCACTGATAGAAGATTTGAGAGGTTTGTATGGAAGTTGTAAATTAGTGTCGGACAATCTACTAAATAATTGATAACTAGATAATAAGGAGAGGTAATAATTATGCAATTATTTGATTTTTATAGGAAATGTGTGAGTTTATTGTGTTTTATTATAGCGGCAACTTTGTTGTTTTGTGGATTGGTTAATTTGCATAGTTCTGTTAGATCAAGCGATTTTGAAAAAATGTCTGGAGAAATATCTAATCTCAAAGCTACGAAAGTATTACACCATGGAACTTATGTTACAAGGTATGACTATTTATTGACCTGGTATGCAGATGGAGAATATCATTACAGACAGATTAGGGAACAAGTCGATAAACGTGAGGAGGGTAAGATTGATATCTGGGTAAGCGCAGATAATCAGGAAATCCGCTTTGATACATCAAAGCAAATCGCTAAAGAAGCGTACATTGCTATAGCGTTTGCGTTGTTGCTGGGTGTAATTGGTATCATTTCAAGTGTTATTTATAGAAAAAAACATCCTGAAACCACAGCGAAGCGTATAGAAAAATTGGAAGATATCCAAATATATTCGATACTATCCTTTGTTTTTTCATTATTTGGTGAAGTATTTGTAATTGTAACAATTAATATCAATCACAACAAAAAACAAATTTATTATGGCATGGTAGATCTTGGGATTCTCTGCGGAGTAATAGCTGTTATAAGCGTTATTACTTTTATTGTTGCAAAACATAAATATACAATCAGTACGAAAAAGCAGTGTGAAAAAAACAATAGAAAAAGAACATTACGAAAAAACAATAGAAAAAAAGCAAAGATATAAGGAGGAATAATATGACTGAATTAGAAGCTATTTTGGAAAGACATGCTGTCAGAAATTATAAAGATATAAAAATTGAAAAAGAGAAGGCTAGGCTGATTGAGGACAGGATTAAGGAACTGAACGAAAAGGGTAATTTGCTTGAATGATACACCAAAAATAGTGCATCGTTCAACTTTGAAAGGAATGTGATTATATGAATAAAAGAGAACTTGAGTTATTTAAGAAACAGGCACATGAATATAATGATATGTTCGAACATTTTTTTATACCGGATAGAGAAATATTAATTGATGATGAAAAACGAAACAAGTGCCTTGAACTTATGAAAAAAAGTTGTGAAGAAAAATATGATTATGTTGCAGAATACTACAATATAGACGTAGAACATAGAAAAAAACATTATGATGAGATTTATGATTAATACCACCCAGTCACAGGGCTAGGTGGTATTTTTATGTAAAGATATAGGCGGTAAATATATGAAACTATATTTTAAATTAACTTGAATGATACGCCAAAAATGGTGCATCGTTCAACTCAGGATGGCATCTTTAAGACGGGATATGGCGATCATGTATATACATATGAGGAAATGATTTCATTCATTCTAGAATAGTAATAATTTTTTGCTTTTATGGCTCAAATTAAAGGAGGGTTGGTGAAAAAATGAAAATAGAATGGATAATTACGGATGAATTGAGAGATGTTTCTAAACAGGAATTTGATTTGGAATGGAACGGGATATACGGATATTTTCAAATGACTATAAATGATAAAACGGTGGGATGTTGTCCAAATAGAGAATTTATTTACAATGAAGAGGGGAATGAAGATATTACGTATTGGTTGGAAGAACTTCTTCAAGTAAATAAAAAGTTAGATGAAGGGAACGAATATAAATTTGATTTATTGTCCTTGAATCTCGTTGCACTCGAATTTAGTAAAAATGATTCAGTAAATGTAAGATTGTTTTACAAAGAAACAGGTGAAACAATATGGAGAGAACATATAGAGTTAAATAAATTCAGTGAAGAAATTGTTCGAAGCACTAATTTATTTATTGACACAATTAGAGAAAAAAATCTTTCGTTGCTGGAATGTAATATTATTAAAAAACTTATTCGAGAAAAATAAATTCTAGTTTTTACTTTTCGATATGGAAATAGTAGAATAAAGTACATTTTATAAAAAGTGTACTTTATTTTTTATCATCATAAATACTATAAATAATAAAGTCTGTTTTTATAATCACTATATGCTGAAAAATATTTCTATATAAAGTCGATTATCGCTAACAATTGTTAGAGTATCAGGAAAAAACAGTTGAGGCTAATTTAAACATTATGATATACTCAAAGTATGAATAAGTGGTATTGTAAAAAACAAGACGTAGTGCTTATTATTTATCTGATACAAGATGTAATACTTGAATGATACACCCAAAATAGTGCATCGTTCAACGCAATGAAGGGATTCTACCGTGCCAATAACGTAAAGTATTATTTGCCGGTATAAATAAAATATTATATATAAAATAGTTTGGAGGGGTTGCTTTTGAAAAAGATAGTGATGATAGGAAGTGTAGTGTTGGTTATTTTTGTGGGAGTTGTTGGTTTTAATATTAATAATAATATGGGGAATACTACAGAACCAAAAATAATTAACGAGTTTGATGTTGAATATGCAGAGAACGGCGATGGAACATATGAGTGTAGAGGATACAATTTTCAGTATAAGAAAAAGGTTACAGGTCTTGAAAACGGACAGAGTACGACATTTGTAATTCTAACAAATAATAAGGAGGTTGATTTTGATACTGTTTCATATAGTCTTAAATCATCGCAAACCAATACAGATGCCCCAGAATTTATTATATTGGGATGGTACTAAATAACTATTATAATAATTGGGGGATGTTCAGTGGAGGAAACTATTGAAAAAGATGAAATGTTTGATAAACAGTTTTACCTTATGGATCCCCCCCGTAACTGTAAAATAGTTGATGTTGAAGATAACGGATTTCAAAAAGAGTATGAAGAATTTGACTCATACATTAATATGAAAAATATCTTGAATGATACACCAAAAATAGTGCATCGTTCAACAAAAAGGGATGATGAACTAAAAGAAAATAGCGTACTTGATGATGTAGAAGTTGCTGATCTTACAAAGCAGTATAAAAAATGTTTATCGGGATATGCGTTTGAATCTGTAGATGAGTTTGTGGCTGAGTCAATTGCAGAGTATATGAATGGTAAATGTAGACCATTAGCTAGACAGGTTGTCGAAGTGTTAATTAGAGGGAGGTAGATGATATGACATATGAACTGCCTGAAAAATTTGATAAATATGTTTGTGGTAGAATAGTTGCTTATGATATACCAGACAAATTATTGAAAGAATTAAAAGAATTTAATGAAGAATTAAAGAAATACGATGGGAAAGATCATTTTGATTTTCCTAGATAACGAGCATCCTAGAAATAGGGTGCTTTTATTATGTTAAAGTAAAGGTGATTTTATGCTTGAATTATACACCAAAAATGAGTGTGTGAAAGTTTTTCTGTAAATAAGATATCCTAAGATAATTGACGAGCTGTATGGCGGTAAGATTACCGTTGTCCAGCTCGTTTTGACTATACCTAATCCCATTGATTTCGTCAAGAATTATGATAGAATTGGTAT
>JAEELL010000004.1 GCA_016282745.1 Lachnospiraceae bacterium | reverse complement strand
CGTGCTCATCATCACCGATAAGAAGACGCTTTGGATCTGTAGAAAGTGTTGTCTTACCTGTTCCTGAAAGACCAAAGAAGATTGCTGTGTTCTCACCATTCATATCTGTGTTTGCTGAACAGTGCATTGAAGCAATACCATCAAGTGGAAGGTAGTAGTTCATCATTGAGAACATACCTTTCTTCATTTCTCCGCCGTACCATGTGTTGATGATAACCTGCTCACGGCTAGAGATGTTGAATGCTACACATGTCTCTGAGTTAAGACCTAATTCTGCGTAGTTCTCTACTTTTGCCTTTGATGCATTGTAAACAACGAAGTCAGGCTCAAAGTTTGCAAGTTCTTCTTCTGAAGGAATGATGAACATATTCTTAATGAAGTGTGCCTGCCAAGCTACCTCTACGATGAAACGAACTGCCATACGTGTATCAGCGTTAGCACCACAGAATGCATCTACTACAAAAAGTTTCTTGTTGCAAAGCTCTTTCTTTGCGATATCTTTTACGATTTCCCATGTTTCTTCTGTCATTGGGTGATTGTCATTTTTATATTCATCAGATGTCCACCAAACTGTATCTTTTGAATTCTCATCCATAACGATGTATTTATCTTTAGGTGAACGTCCTGTGTAAATACCAGTCATAACGTTAACAGCGCCAAGCTCTGTTACCTGTCCTTTTTCATATCCTTCAAGTTCAGGTTTTGTCTCTTCTTCAAATAAAAGATCATAAGAAGGATTGTGAATGATTTCTGTAACACCAGTGATTCCATACTTTGTTAAATCAAGATTTGCCATTTTAATTACCTCTTTTCTTAATTTTTATGTATTTATATCCTCCTACTTGAATGTAAACTCACCAGTGAGTTCTATTCATAAATGGGGTAGGAATAGTACACATTTGTATGGCCGAAAAAAACGCCATCTCGTTTAGTATACCTAATTAATTAAAATCAAGCAATATACATATTGTTAATTTTGTTAGTTTTTTAACAAATTCTATCTTTTTTTATTGGATTTTGTGATATTTTCCCAATCATTTCCTAATGCGCACACGACATCTGGATTTTTCAATAGACAACATTCAACTTTATGTAAACTATTCACACCATGCTTTAAACACTTATCATGCTTTAAACACTTATCATGCTTTATTCTCTGCTACATTGCGAACAAATATTTCTTCAAATATTTCGTGTAACTGATTGCTTTTACAATTGCAAAACTTATAATAAACACAAGAACATAAACCAACACCAATTTTATTTCATTGCTGCTAATGTTTATGTATTTTACAAGCAATGTTCTTATTGGATGATGAATCAGATAAATACCGAATGAACACTTTGACACTTCTTCAACTATCTTTGAAGATTTGAAATTTGTTCTTGATACCAATTCAAAAATACATATTGCTGCGATAAGCAACAGTGGGAAATCATACCAAACATTATATCTGTAATTATTCGCGTACATCCAAATCTGGAAAAATACAGTTCCTAAAAAACTAACTGCCAACACAATTCCAAGAATCACGCTTTTGATTTTTTTGAACATTCCCTTATATATCATATATCCGATAATAAGAATCAATCCATAGTATCCGCCACCAAAATTTGTATCAATCTCGCATTTCATGCGCAGTTCTTTGTGCCAGACTCCAAGCAACAGATTCATAGTTGGATAAACTGTATAAACTAAAGCAACCACAGTTACCGGAAAGATCAGGATACCCGTTTCCACTCTGTTCAATGCGTTGGCAATCAATGGAATAAAAATATACAGACCGAGAATCATCGGCATGTACCACATATGACCGATTGTTGCTTTTTCAATAAACAGCATCTGCTTAATTGCAACTGACATTTCCCATGGTTTTTCTGTAATCCAAGCTATAAAAAAGCTAAAAACAAAAATCCATATTTCTGTAGTTACAAGCAGACCAAGCCATCTCTTTGTCCAAAATTTCTTGGTGTATTCAGCGCTAAACTCTCTTCTCAAAAGTAGATATCCTGACATCATTAAAAATATCGGAACACCAAGTCTTCCTATTGTAAATAATGTAAATAAAATAGCCTGTTTGCCGACTGCCGTTCCCGCCATTCCTTCGAGATTATATCTGAAAATCCCTTCTGATGTATGAACGAGTATTACAGTTAATATCGCAAATGCTCTCAGCCAGTCAAGCCAAATAACTCTTTCTTTTTCTTTCATTTCCACGTACCCTCTGTTTTTTTTGTGTTTCATTTTATATTATCAATATTTGTGTGTTCGCTTTTTGCAACTTCGCTCTTTAGCACTTTCTATCTTTTGCGCTTTCGCTTTTTTGCAACTTCTACCCTTTGCATTTTCCATTTTCACTGATAATATTTTGTAGTTCACTGCGTAGCACGTATATACTACTCTGATTTTTTTACAGTCTTGAGATCTACCCACAAATTCTGTTTCAGTGAATTATCGCGCACAAGTCCTCTTCCATTCTTCTCAGCAACTATTGTGAGGTTGTTTCCTTTTCTGTACCATGTAACTGCCTTACTTGAGGATGTAGCCGACTTATAAAATTTGGTATTACTCTTTACTGTCACCTGATAGTTTGATTTTATACTGTATTCCATATCAGGAAGCAACAATGCATGAGTGAAATGGCTGTCAGTTAATGCATGCAATCTGCATCCGTATGCCGATCCGTCCTCAGCAATGTAATAAGGTACATTGCCAATCCATCCGACAAATACACCAATGTGGCCTTCCTGCCATACTGCAGTTCCAATTGGAATCCTCTTGAGCTTGGCAATATTTAATCTTCCACTCTTCTTTCTGATTTTCCAGGTCTTTACTGCATCTTCCTTATAATGAATGGAACCTCTTTCGTCTTCAATATATGCAGAAATAAGTCCGGAACAATCTGTAGGTTTCTTGCCTACACATCTTTTTTTATCACTCCCCCAAACTGCATTTCCCCATCTCTTTTTGAGTTTCTTAAATTCTTTCTTTGTACAGATATTATCCCACTCGTAAGGCTGTTTGTAACCGTAGAGATACGGACATCCGATTCTTTTCTTAACATACTTTATAAGATCCAAAGATCTCTTTATAAGTTTTACTCTGACACCTTCAGACCATTTTCCGGGAGTATCTCCCACATAAGCTCTTGCTCTTATATACAATACCCCCATATTTTTAAAGTTGGTTGAAAAAATAGTCCCCTCATTTTTGCTTGTCTTTCCTGAAAAGTATATCAAATCAAAGGTCTGTGAGTCAGATACTTCAACTTCATACTTAGTTGCATCCGCAACTTTCTTCAAAGAAAAACTAATCTTTTTTGAAGTTCTTTTTCTTGGAGTTGTATCAATAACAGTATCTCCGACAACAATCGTAGTTGGTTGTTCCGTTGTTGGAATCTGTGTTGTCGGTATTTGAGTTGTCTCACTTTGGGATTCCGACTGTGTTTCTGTCTGTGTCTCACTTTGGGACTCCGACTCTGTTTCTGTCTGTATCTCACTTTGGGACTCCGACTCTGTTTCTGTCTGCGTCTCACTTTGGGACTCATTCTTCATTTTCGACTGCGTCTCAGTCTGAGATTCTGACTGTGTTCTTATTCCCGACTCTGGGTTAAACATTATTGCAGTTTGCACATCTGCCTTTACATCCGCATTTACAGCATCAACCGCATTTGTACTTGATGCCACTAAACATAACGACAGTACAAGACTGACAATTTTCTTATTCTTCATCTGTAACTCCTACTTGCTTATGTATTTTCACTTATATTTTTGCTTATGTATTTTTACTCGTAATTTTGCTGATGCATTTTTACTTTAAATTTTGCTTATTCATTTTTACGACTGCGTCGGATGGAGAATTTTTGTTTTTACATTTATTCTCCCTCTTCCACTTCCTCTTCTTCTGCTTCTTCCGCTTCTATGCTGTCAAGAATTTCTCTTGCAATTGGTCCCGGAAATGGAAATACCAGATTTCTCTTTGAAGCATTAACCTTTTCCTGATATTCAGGAGAATTGATTCGTGCTCTAATTTCAGACATTCTTCCATCAATAGCTGCGACCTCTTCGGCTATCTCCTTTAGTTCCACTGCAAGTCTTTCCCTCTCATCCTCAGGAATATTCTTCTTATATCTGAGTTTGTGTTCCTGACTTGCCCAGAAATCCATTGCAAGACTTCTTATCTGAATCTCAACTTTCATCATTTTCTTTTCGTGTTCAAGGAAGATTGGCACCTCAACAATAAGATGCAGACTTCTGTAACCGCTCTCTTTTGGATTCTTAATATAATCCTTCATCTCGATAAGTCTGATATCATCCTGCTGCAGAAAACAGTCAGCAAGAAGATATATATCTTCCGGGAATGAGCAGACAACCCTTATCCCCGCAATATCTTTTATTTCTTTTTCAATAGCTTCTAGCGATAGCGGAACATTTTTTCGTCTGACTTTCTTTATAATACCTTCCATTGATTTGATTCTACTCTTAATCGACTCTATAGGATTTCTGTCATACTGCAACGAAAACTGTTCATCAAGCACTTTGAATTTTGTCTCAACTTCCATAATGGCGCATCTGTAATATGCCATCAGTGATTCTATCGGCATCATATTTTCGCTTATTGAATCAATGACTTCATCAGAAAACAAATTATCTCTTATAAACTTTTCCATCTGCTCATTTGTAAAACCAACTTGCATAACACTTTCCTCCTTCATACTCCATTTTCTTAATGTATACTTTTTGAAACATTCATACGCAGTTTTCAGAATACTCTGTCGCATTAAGCAAATGTTTTGTGAAATGTGGATTACAGATGCTTTCAAAAATAAAAAGTTGAGCAATTATATGAATGGATTTCGAAATAACAATTGAGACATGCTTAGAAGGATTCTGATAAAAGAAGAATGATTCGAAGTTAAAAATCGAGGATTTCAGCTCCTCGATTTTTAGCACAAGCTAAGTGAGTTTTCATCAAGAAAACTCACGAATTTGTGCGAACGAGAATCATACTTCTTTTGAAGAAAATCCTTCAAGCAATGTCGAACTGTTTTGAGAAAACATTCATATAATGCGAAACGGTTATTTTGAAAGCATCGTATATCTTTTTCAAAAAGTATACCTTTTGAAACACAACAAGCCGGTGAAGAACCGGCTGTTGCATGTACATTCTTTATTCTGTTTCTGAATTTTCTTCAGTTGAATCTTCTTTCTTTTCTTCGATATCAATCTTGATGTGAACGTCCTTGAGCTGTCTTTCTTCAACAGTTGCCGGAGCTCCCATCATGATATCCTGCGCATTCTTGTTCATTGGGAATGCAATGATTTCTCTGATGCTTTCTTCGCCTGCGATAAGCATAATCATACGGTCAACACCAGGTGCAATACCTGCATGTGGTGGTGCTCCATATGTGAATGCGTTGTACATTGCAGGGAATTTTGCCTTAACGTCTTCCTCTCCAAGTCCAACAATCTCGAATGCCTTAACCATAACTTCAGGCTCGTGGTTACGAACAGCACCTGAAGATAACTCAACACCATTACATACAAGGTCGTACTGGTATGCAAGAATATCGAGGGGATCCATTGTCTCAAGGGCTTCTCTTCCACCCTGTGGCATTGAGAACGGATTGTGACAGAATTCAAGTTCTCCTGATTCTTCTCCAATTTCATACATTGGGAAGTCAACAATCCAACAGAATTCATAACATTCTTTGTTCATGTATCCATCGAAAGAATTTGCAAGTGTCTTTCTGATAACACCCGCTGTCTTCTGTGCTCTCTTGAGGTCTCCTGTTGAAAGTGCTACAAAGTCACCGTTCTTAAGACCAAGTGCCTCGATTACTGCATCCTTTTTATCCTGAACAAACTTAGCGATACCACCAACGATCTCGCCGTTTTCGTCTAATCTGAACCAGAATGTCTTCTCCCCGCTGACAACTTCTACATCAGCACACATCTTATCGATCTGTTTTCTTGTTCCCTTAAAGTCGTTTGCAACGATTGCCTTAACTACATTTCCTTCAAATGGTCCGAATCCGCAATCAGCAAGCACGTCTGTTGCATCCTGAACTAATAAACTGATTCTGAGGTCAGGCTTATCTGAACCGTATTTGTCCATAGCTTCCAAATATGGAATTCTCTTGAACGGTGGCTTTGATGCCTGATTGTAAATACCATACTTTGCAAAGATTGGTGGCAATACATCCTCTAATATTTCGAATACGTCTTCCTGACTTGCAAATGCCATCTCCATATCTAACTGATAGAACTCTCCCGGTGAACGGTCAGCTCTTGCATCCTCATCTCTGAAACATGGTGCAATCTGGAAATAGCGGTCAAATCCTGAAGCCATAAGTAACTGCTTGAACTGCTGTGGAGCCTGTGGCAATGCATAGAACTTACCCGGATGATTTCTTGCAGGTACAAGATAATCTCTTGCTCCCTCCGGTGATGAGCATGTAAGGATAGGAGTTGTAATCTCCATGAAATCATGTGCGTTCATTGCTGCACGAAGATCTGCAACAACCTTACTTCTGAGAACAATCTTATCCTTTACTTCAGGGTTACGAAGATCAAGGTATCTGTATTTTAATCTTGCGTTCTCATCTGCTTCTCTTGAATGGTTGATAAGGAATGGTAATTCGTTGTGCTGACAGTTACCAAGTACTGTAACCTTTGAAGGTACAACCTCGATATCACCTGTTGCAATCTTAGGGTTCTTAGAACTACGTTCCCTAACTGTTCCAATTACTTCTATAGTAGACTCATAATTGAGGGCTGATAACTGTTCCATGATTTCTTCAGTTTCAGCAACAATCTGAGTTGTTCCGTAAAAATCTCTTAAAATCAAAAATCCTAAATTCTTACTTACTTTACGAAGATTCTCAAACCAACCAACGAGTTTGACTTCTTCGCCGACATTCTCCAGTCTGAGCTGGTTACAATTATGTGTACGTCCCTGCATATCAAAATCCTTTCTATCGGGCGAATGCCCCTCAAAAAAATAGTAAAAAACATTAAACAGTGTTAATTATATATTAATTTCCCTATTTCTACAAGCATAATCAGGTGAAAAAACAATGAAGAGTAAAACGGCAGACGGTTATTTTAATAAGCAGACGAGGACTCCAATATGCAACTGGGGACTCCAATATGCCAATAGATATAAATGCAGACAGGAGAGATACACCCCAATGCATCTCTCCTGTGATTTATTTTCCAATATATTATTCTGCTAATCCGGAATTAATTTCCTTAACTATTATCCTTCCAATCCGGAATTAATTTTCTTAGCTATTATCTGTTGATTTCAATTAATCTACCTTTGGAAGTTTTGATAAGCTCTCAGCGATTTCTGCGTCAGTTGGAATGTAATCATCCATAACACCGTCGTGGAACTTCTCATATGCAAACATATCAAAGTATCCTGTTCCTGTAAGACCGAATACGATTGTCTTCTCCTCACCTGTCTCGATGCATTTCTTAGCTTCATCGATTGCAACTTTGATAGCATGGCTACTCTCAGGTGCAGGAAGAATTCCCTCAACTCTTGCGAAGTACTCTGCCGCCTCAAATACCTCTGTCTGCTTAACTGATGTTGCCTCAATAAGTCCATCATCGTATAGCTGTGACAATGTTGAACTCATTCCGTGATATCTGAGTCCTCCTGCATGGTTTGGTGCAGGAATAAATCCGCTTCCTAATGTGTACATCTTTGCTAATGGACAAACCATACCTGTATCACAGAAGTCATATGCATATTTTCCTCTTGTGAAACTTGGACATGATGCCGGCTCAACTGCAATAATTCTGTAATCTTCCTCGCCTCTTAACATCTGACCTACGAATGGAGAGATGAGTCCGCCAAGGTTAGATCCGCCACCTGCACATCCGATAATGATGTCAGCTTTTTCACCAATCTTGTCAAGAGCTGCCTTTGTCTCAAGTCCGATAACTGACTGATGAAGAAGTACCTGATTGAGAACACTTCCGAGAACGTATCTGTAGCCTTCTGATTTTGTAGCTACCTCAACCGCTTCTGAAATCGCGCATCCAAGACTTCCTGTTGTACCCGGATGATCCGCAAGAATCTTCTTTCCGATTTCTGTCTCTGTAGAAGGTGATGGTGTAACTGATGCACCATAAGTTCTCATTACTTCTCTTCTGAAAGGCTTCTGTTCATATGAAACCTTTACCATATATACTTTACAGTCCAGATCAAAGTAAGAACATGCCATAGAAAGTGCTGTTCCCCACTGTCCTGCTCCTGTCTCTGTAGTAACACCCTTAAGTCCCTGCTTCTTTGCATAATATGCCTGAGCAATTGCTGAGTTAAGTTTGTGACTTCCTGAAGTATTATTACCTTCAAATTTGTAATAAATCTTTGCAGGTGTTCCAAGCTTCTTCTCAAGACAGTATGCTCTTACAAGTGGTGACGGTCTGTACATCTTATAGAAATCTCTGATTTCTTCAGGGATCTCAATATAAGGCGTAGTGTCATCAAGCTCCTGCTTTACTAACTCATCACAAAAAACCGGTGCCAGTTCTTCAGCTGTCATTGGCTGCAATGTTCCCGGATTTAACAATGGTGCCGGTTTGTTCTTCATATCAGCCCTGACATTGTACCACTCCTTAGGCATTTCACTTTCTTCAAGATAAATCTTGTAAGGTATTTTTTCGTTTGACATAATATTTCCTCCGTTTCTACTAACATAGTCAACAGTTTATCACATTAAAGTGTTAAAATCAACAAAACTCACAAGTTTAATTAAAAAAACTTGTGAGTTTTACTATTATCTTATCATTATCTTTCTAAATCCTGCTGCTAACCTCTTACTGTATCTTACTGTATCTTGCTGTATCTCACTGAATCTTACTGTATCTCACTGTATCTTGCTGAATCTTTCTGATACTTGCTTACTGAATCTTATCTAATACTCTCTTCTTCACCTGAATAAAGCATACTGTTGTAATGCACATTGACATTATCTCGGCAATTGGGAAACTCCACCAGATTAAACCTGTTCCGCCGATTTTTGAAAGAATATATGCAACAGGAAGTAATACAACCAACTGTCTTGCAACTGATACATACATACTGTACACCGCCTTACCAACTGCCTGGAACATTGAACCTGTTATGATACAATACCATGCGATAAGGTAATGAATTGCTATTATTCTCAATGCCTTAACACCTATTTCCATCATATGGGCTGATGGCTTAAAGATTAGTAAAAGTTTGTCCGGGAACACTACAAATCCTATAAAGCCGATTACCATAAAGAAGAATGACAACATATATCCGTATTTCAATGTGTTCATCATTCTCTTCTTATTTCGCGCTCCGTAATTAAACGCAACAATAGGAATCATCCCGTTATTCATTCCAAACAGAGGCATGAAAAAGAAACTTTGAAGTTTAAAGTAAGCACCAAACACCGCCGCCGCTGTCTGAGACAAATCCATGAGAATAATATTCATTCCCGCTGTCATAATTGAACCAATGGACTGCATGATAATTGACGGAAAACCAATCTTATAAATATCACCTATAACAACAATATCCGGCTTGAATCCCTTGAATGATAAATCAATATCATGATTCTTCATTTTATTCCATGTAAATGCAATAATACCTGCACAAATCTGTCCTATTACTGTAGCAATGGCTGCACCTCTGATTCCCATCTTTGGTACAGGTCCTAATCCGAAAATAAAAATCGGGTCAAGAATAATATTGATAATCGCACCAATGGACTGAGAAATCATTGTAAAAAACGCTCTTCCCGTAGCCTGAAGCAGACGTTCAAAAATAAACTGCGCGTAAATACCAAAAGCAAAAATAAGAACAATACGGAGATACTCAACTCCAAGTTCCATAATCTTCTCCTGGCCTGCACCGGTCTGCATTGCATAGAAAGGCTTAACCAGTGTAAAACCAATAATTGCTATAAAAATATAACTGAGGAAATATACAAACAAGCCATTCATGGCAACTTTGTTAACTCTCTCCCTGTCCTGCTCTCCAAGTGCCCTTGATACAAGTGCATTTACGCCTACACCGGTACCTGCTGCAATTGCAATCATAAGTGTCTGCAACGGAAATGCCAGCGATACAGCCGTAAATGCATCTTCTGAAATTCTCGACACAAAAATACTGTCTACAATATTATAGCAAGCCTGAACGAGCATAGAAATCATCATCGGCAATGACATATTGATAAGCAGCTTTCCTTCAGGCATAACTCCCATTTTATTCTGTTGTACTTTTTCCATAAATCCTCCTAATTGTAAATCCAAGAGTTTTCTCGATATTATTTACTCATCCAAGAGATAACTTACAAAGTAAGTTATCGACAGCGATAGCGATTATTTATAATCGCGAAAGCTATATGCTTGAAGTGGTAGTCATTTCACATCTGATATAGACTCAACGATATATTGTATAACCTTCAGAGGAAAAATGCAAACACTCTGCCAATATTCCTTAAAGAAATTGCAGAGTGTTTTTCAGATTTTTGTTATTTTTAAAGTTGTTTTAAATATATATATTTTTCTCATCCTATATTGTCATATACTATATTGTCTTATACTACATCTTCCTATACTGTATTTTTCTGTCCTATATTCTTCTCCCCTTTCAATTTCAAAGATTTGATTATTGATATACACTATATTTTTTGTTTTATCTACACACATTGCGCGAAACATCAAAAAATACACTTTTTTGGTCTTTTTACACCATTAATTAAAATAAAAAAATATTTTTGTTGTTTTTTTGCCGGTTGTACTTTATATTTTATTATTAAGTTGTACATTTATATTTTTTATGAGGGGTTTACATGCGAATATTAATTTGTGATGACGATAAGAATTTTTGTCTTAAACTTCAGGATTATATCCTGCAGTATTTTTCTCAACAATCAATTAAAAGACCTGAGATTTCCATCTATAATGACGGGGAATCTCTATTAAACGATTCCGGACATAAGGATATCATTTTTCTTGATGTTGAAATGCCTCCCGGGCTCGATGGCATAACAGTAGCTAATGAACTTAGAAATACCAATAACAAACTCATTGTATTCATTATCACTTCATACACCGAATATCTTGATGATGCAATGAAGTTTAATGTTTTCAGATATCTTTCAAAACCTTTGGACAAACATCGATTGTTCAGGAACCTGAAAGATGCACTTTTCGTTTATAATTCTTCAGTTTCCAGAATTGCAATTGAAACAAAAACCGAAGTAATTTCAGTATACACTTCGGATATCATCTATATAGAAGCAAAAGATCGCAAAGTTTATATTTACACCCCATCTCAGATTTATCTCTCAATTCATAATATGAACTATTGGGAACAGGTTCTGATGCCATTTCACTGTTTTTTCAGAAGTCACAGAAGTTACATTGTCGGAATGGATTATGTTTCAAGATTCGACCGTGAACTCATTTCTTTATGTAATGGACAGTACACAGCCTACCTGACAAGAAGAAAATACACGGAATTCAAGACTTCTTACTTATTATTTTTAGAAAGTGTTCGGTGACTTATATGATTTTTCAATCCTGCTACTATTTAGTGTATCTCATTGGTGCATACATATTTGAACAGTTTTGCGACACGATTTATAACTCCAAAAGAGATTTAGGATTCAAAGCAACACTGCTTATTATTCTATATTCATTTATTTTTTCTCTTTCATACTTTGGAGACCTTTTGATAACAGCAATATTTCTTGTATATAGTAATTTTGTGTTTTCCATACTTTGCTACAAATGCAAATGGCATTTTGCCTTTATTAATTCTGTCATTGCTACTGTCGTAATGATTTTTTGTGATGTTGGAACACCATCGCTTTTTTCTGTCCTCATTCCGGACTTTTATGAGAAGGATTTACAATTCAGCAATTTTGTTGCTATTAACATTGTGAGTATAATATCATATTATATTATTCTTCACTTTTTATCATTGCAACGTAAAATCCAAAAGCTGGAGTTCAAATTTCTTGATGACATAATCATTGTAATGTACGTTATCCCCGCATTATCATATTTTATAACCCTTACTTTGTGTACTATAAGTATTGTATCAAATCCTTCGGGAATGGTTACGATTTTGATTTCCTGCAGTGCACTGCTTATGGTTATTATCTGTCTCACTGCCGGATTATTTTACACTAACATTATCAGCAAGAACAGAAAGCTAACAAAGCTACGAATACAGGCACAAAAGGATTATGATGATACCCAATATTTTAAAATGGTCAATGAGAGAGATGAGCGTCAACGAATTCTGATTCATGACATAAAGAAACATCTCCACTCAATAATGGATCTGCTGGATTCCACAGATAACAACGATGCAATTGAATACATAAATACCATGCTGAAATCTAACGAACTCAAAAACAGCGTCCGTTTTTGTGACAACAATCTGTTAAATTCCATACTGGCAAGATATTCAAAAACCTGCGCTGAAAATAACATTTCACTAAATGTCGATATCAGGAAAGGATTACTGTCATTTCTAAAATTTGAGGATATGACTGCCATCTTTTCAAATCTGCTTGAAAATGCAATCGATGCCTGTGGCAACTGTGACAATTCATTTATTGATTTGAGCATAACACGAAAAAGTTCAACAAACCTAATACTTGTTGATATAGTAAACTCCTGCAAAACTATTCCACTAACCGACGCGTACGGCCAGCTTATCACCACAAAATCAAACACTCTGAATCACGGTTATGGAATGAAGAGTGTAACCAATGCCATTAGTAATTATAACGGAAATATGCAGTTTCATTTCGACCCGACCACTTTTACCTTTCACACTATCATCACTTTGCTGGAACCATAGAAAAACAATGCTTTTCTTCTGCTCATTCCTGCAATCCGCCGGAGGCTATATCTACGTCTGAGAGTCTTCCACGACTTAGTTCAAGAACACTCTCAGCGTTCTTGCTGCGAAATGTGCGTCAGCAATGAGATAAAGCAAGACCTGCAAACACAGGTCTTGCTCAGTCTGCTATCTGCTATCTTCTATCTACTATCTGCAATCTTTTATTTGCTGTTGTGTCTGTTTCTATAATCCTCCTCTATTTCGTTCTTCCATGCGCCACTACGTAATTTTCTGCCAACTGCCCCCTTCGCACAACTTCTGACCATTGATACTGTCCTTTCAAGAGTCTCATAATTGGTTCTCATTCCTGCACTGTCACATTCAAAATCAACTGCACATCCTTCTGCAATTCCAAAACTTCTTGCTGTCTGAATTGCATCTATGTTTGCTCCTAAGAAAAGAAACTGCCAGTCATATTTCTCCTGCTGCCTCTCAACCATCATCCTAATTTCTCTGTAACTGTACTTTCTGCTGGCATTTTCCATTCCGTCAGTTGTGATAATAAATAAAGTCTTTTCAGGTCTGTCTTCTTCTCTTGCATACTTATGAACATTTCCAATATGATGAATTGCCTCCCCTATTGCATCCAGCAATGCTGTACATCCTCTCACATAGTACTGATTCTCAGTCAGATTTTCCATCTTTTCAATGCTGATTCTGTCATGAAGAACTTCTATTTTGTCATCGAATAATACTGTTGAAACCAGTGCCTCGCCCTCTTCTTTTTTCTGTTTGTTAATCAGAGAATTGAAACCTCCGATTGTATCTGCTTCAAGACCTCCCATTGATCCGCTTCTGTCTAAGATAAATACTAATTCTGTTAATCCTTTACGCATAATCGTTACCTCCTTAATTCTTAATTATTTTGATTTTGTGCTTTGCTTTTTGTTTCTTTAATTTCTTGATTTTTGTTTCTCCTTTGTAATTTGAGTATATATCATAACGAAAAAGGACAGGTCTCCACACGGGCGACCTGTCCTTAATATTAATCATTTCATATTTTTTTCATTTCATAAAGTATACTTTTTGAAACTTGAATTCTCTCATCCCAGAATACAGGCGAGACCATGCTCTTCTAACTGTATATCCAGTTCCAGCATATCATATATTCCATTCTCTATAAAATAAGAAAAAATAATATCTGTTTTGTCACATGGCGATAATGCATATCCTGCTCTTCTCAGAATATCTCTTGTCTCGTCCATATTGAGCCTTGCTCCAACACAAAGACACAATGCTGTTATTTTCTGCGGATGATAATCCTTATTATTTTTTATCTTGGAAAAAACCTTCTTGTTAACCAGCGCTCTGTTGTATACTTCAGCGTTAGTCATATTTTTTTCTTTGATTAGGTATAAAAGATATTCTGAAAAAGTATCCGTGCTATGCTTTATTCTCTCGTTCAGTTTTTCACCGTGAATTTCCTCGAAATCAATCCATTCATCCACCGCAAATGCTGATTTCGCTTGCTTTTCACTTACACCAGCTGATTCTGTTTGCTTTTCACTTACCTCATCTGATTCCGTTTGCTTTTTAGGTACAGTAGCCGTTTCTGCATCCAATCCAATTTCTGAATACACATTAGGCGCTGAAAATGCTGCACTTTCACCCTGCAAAGCACCATTTCTTTGTCTTGCATCTCTGCTCTGTTTTCTATTTTGAAAAAAGTGGAATTTGTTCTGTACTTTTTCCTCCGCATAATTTGAAGAAATGTACTCTTCCAAATCAGGATATATTTTTTTGCCAAGCTCAGTATTAGTATCATCAAACACAACGATATATACATCTATATCCTGCGATTCCAAAAAATTATTTATTTCCTCAACTGCAATGTTGAGACCTTCCTCCTTTGGATACCCAAAACTTCCTGTCGAAACTACAGGAAATGATATTGAGTTGCACCCATATTCTACTGCTTTCTCCAAGCTCTTCTTATAACAGTTTCTTAATTTTTGTTCTTCACCGGAGGCACCATCCATATATATAGGACTAACTGCATGAATTATGAATTTTGCATTCAAATCAAATGCCGGAGTGACAAACACCTCTCCCTCATTCATCCGACCTATATTCTTCTTTCGAAATTCCAGCAATTTTTCAAATCCTGCTTTTTCATAAATGGCATGATCACAACCGCTTCCAACCACCGGCTCCGGGTTAGCGGTATTCACTATCGCATCAGTAGACATATTCACAATATTATTTCTGATAATCTTCAGTGACATCTCACCACTCCTTTTTATTTATAAACTCATTTACTCACTTATTTTCCAACATTATACCAATTCTTTTCTATCATAATGAATCACTGCAATTACAGTAAAAATTGTAAATAGCACCGCAGTAACCAGAATCATAACCGGATTTATCCTTCTGTCTGTTATCACATTTCTTATATCTGCCAACGAAAATGCAGATAAATATTTCAGGAATTCAACTTTATCACTCAATTCCGAAATTGTATTTAAGAAATAACTTACAAATACCAATCCAAGGCTGACTCCAAATACTTTTTTTGTTTTGTGAGTGAAGGTTGATATGAGCAAAGATATAGAGAACAACGTCAGTGATGAAAAAATCGGCGTTATACTCAAAAGCCAAAACTGCTTTTTATCAAAGTCATCATCCCCACTTAGCAATACACAATTGAATACTCCCAAAATCAAAACCATTGCCACAATATATATTACCGATACCAGCACTTTATCTGCCACAATTCGCTTTCTTGTGACGGGCACACAGTTCAGATACTCGATTGTCTTATCACTCTCTTCTTTCAGCAAGATGTTTGATCCAAGTATGCTGCTATACACGCCTGTTATAAGAAGAACAAATACAAAGCCTTCAGTCTTAATCCATCCAAAAGGTGTGCTTATTCCCGAGATATCCATATTGAAGGACTTAAGAAGTTCCGGTGGGAACATTTCCATCATGTCATCTAACTCATCCATCTGCCCGCTTGAGATAAGTGAAGGATACATTAAAAATACCGCTGCAAAAAGGATGAGCAATATACCTGTCCAGATGATAAAATTCTTCAGATTAACTTTTAATTCTCTCTTAAACATACGCTAATCCTCCTCTGTGTAATAATGCAAAAACATATCTTCTAAAGTCGCTTCTTCAATAAGAATTTTGTCAATTCTGTACTTCGCTATTTTTTTAATCAGTTCATCATCAGAAATGTTATTTGCAAACTTAACTACCTTATCTTCTTTTGAAATAATCTTAAGACCAAGATCAGCAGCAATTTCCTCCGCCTGATCTGATTTGACAGTAACAAATGTCAGGCTCTTGTCTGAGAGACTGTCAACATCTTCAACCTTTATAAGTTTACCTTTTCTGATAATACCGACTCTGTCACATATCTTAGACACTTCACTCAAAATATGAGTTGAGTAAAATATCGTAGTTCCGCGCTTCTTCTCCTCAAGCAGCAAGTCATAAAAAACATTCTGCATGATTGGATCCAGCCCACTGGTAGGTTCGTCGAGAATCAGCAGTTCAGGCTGATGCATAAGTGCCAGAATAATGCCTACTTTTTTGAGATTACCAAGGGATAAATCCTCTATTTTCTTGTTCTCATCCAATTGAAGTACTTCTACAAGTTCCTTTCTTCTTGCATGAATATCCTTTTTTGCCGTTTTTTCAACTGAGTCAAACTTCCTGTAAAAACTCTCATGATAATCAAGCATTCCCTTCACCGTCAAATCATCATATAAATTAACCTCACTTGGAAGGTATCCGATAATCCGCTTGATTTCTGTATCATCTCTTAAGAATTCTTTTCCATCAATAAGTATCTGACCTTCTGTCTTATTAATCAGATTCATAACCGCTCTAATCGTTGTTGACTTTCCCGCTCCGTTAGGTCCGATAAATCCAAATATTTCTCCCCTTTTTAACTGCAAAGAAAGATCCTTTACTCCCAGAATATCCCCATAGTATTTTGTGAGATTTCTAATATCTATAATAATCTCGTTTTCCATATATTTTACCTCCTGCCGATGCAATTTTGTTACCCCATCTTCACTTTGTTTAGATGAGGGGTGCATCTACTTATTAGTTATAATTATAATAATACAACGCCTGATTAATCTCAATCAAAAAGAGAGCCCGCTTTCTTTTTTTCAAGAAAGAAGACCCTCTTTAAATATCTGCACTATCCAATTACATTTTACTCGATAATATTGACCTCATCATCACAATAAATTGTTTCTAACTTACTGTTGTTTGCAACATTCAATTCCGTGATATCGTTTCCATAACAATTCAGATATTCTAATACTACGTTATTTGAAATGTTTAAGCTATTCAAATAATTATCTTCACAACTTAAATGCTTTAATTTCAAATTCTTTGTCACATCCAACTCTTTAAGTTCTAAGCGATCTAAACCCAACTCCTCAAGTTCTGAGTTATTTTTCAAATCAATCTCTTTAATTAAAGATATTTCATTCTCACAAGCATATTGATAATTTCCAACTATTCTCAATACCTTAAGGTTCAAATTCTTTGTTACATCAAGATCTGATAACGAACATTCTTCAATTCTAAGTTCCTCTAAGTTTGGAGAATTGCGTACATCTAATGATTCTAATTTTTTATTACCTTCAATTCTTAAGAATTCAAGCGACACACAATCATCAATATCTATTGTTTCTAATTCTTCATTCTTAATAAGCACAATATGCTCTAATTTTTCGCATCCACTCAGATCTAAATTAGTAATTTGCGCTCCCATAATATATATATCTCTACATTCTTTTAATCCTTCTAACCAAAGCTCAGTAAGATTTTCGCTATTAATTTCAATTGTACTACTCAACATCGGATTTTCGCCTATCATCACACTTTGCAGCTGTTCATACGAATACATATCAGAAATATAAGACAATTTATTATTATCATGAATATGAATAACTTTCAAATTGTTGCAACCATCAAAAACAAGAGTGTTTAAACTACACAATCCCTCAACAGCTATGATTGTAAGGCACTCATTGTTACTCAAGTCAATTTCTCTCAATTCATAAAATGGTATTGCATATTCTTCTATATCACTAGAATTAAAAGGAAAACACATAAATGGAAC
Organism: Lachnospiraceae bacterium; assembly: GCA_016282745.1. Lineage (GTDB taxonomy): Bacteria > Bacillota > Clostridia > Lachnospirales > Lachnospiraceae > SIG293. Next base: position 23,258 of record JAEELL010000004.1, on the reverse strand, counting down.
CTCAGCTAGAATATCAAGTCTTCCTGATAAATTAACCCTTACTAATCTTCCCCTTTCATTCCATTCAAATAAATCAGGATCTTCAAAACAGTTACTGTAATGTTCACTATCATATGTTATATAATATTCGCCTGAACCGAACTCATTCCACAGTGGCATAAGATCATAGATATTTTTTGAACAACAGAACACCTCTCGGTCCTCTTCATTTGTCCAGTTGCTAAGATTTTCAAGTGCATAAAGCGGTAAATTTAAATTGCTAAATTCTACATTTTTTCTGTAAAACTGCTGCATTTTATCGCAATGGGACAAGTCTAACTCCCTTATAGAAGTACTATCAATATCTAACATAATTAATTCAGGAACGTCCATGAGAGTCAGTTCTGTCAATTGGTAACATTCAGAACAGCTAATCTCTTCTAAGCTTGGAAGATTAGATACTGATAAACCACTCACGTCTGTATTGAATAATTTAATACTCTTGAGTTCTGAAAAACTTCCATCCCCTTCTCCTTCAAAATCGATAGTTCCCTTTACCTCACAAGCACCCCAATCAACACATATTAATCTCCCTTCATCTGACCACAAATATTGTGGATAATCCAAATCCATAGATATATCTTCGGATCCTTTCTCTATCTGTTCATTGATAATAGTTCTTAAAGCATCAACATCTTCTTTGTTTTTACCATGAAGATTTTCTGTTGTCGGTTCTTCTGTTGTCTGAACCTCTGTTGTCTGAACCTCTGTTGTCTGAGCCTCTGTTGTCTGAGCCTCTGTTGTTTCAGCCACTGTTGTTGTAGCCACTGTTGTTGTAGCCACTGTTGTTGTAGCCACTGTTGTTGCAGCCACTGTTGTTGCAGCCACTGTTGTTGCAGCCACTGTTGTTGCAGCCACTGTTGTTGCAGCCACTGTTGTTGCAGCCACTGTTGTTGCAGCCTCTGTTGTTGTAGCCACTGTTGTTGCAGCCACTGTTGTTGCAGCCACTGTTGTCTCCTCCATAGCTCTTACCACAATCTTGCACTTATACTTATTCTTTCCAATCTTTGCGGTAATAGTTGCTTTACCCGGTTTAATACCTTTTACTTTTCCTTTTTTACTGACTGTGGCAACTTTCTTTTTTGAAGAACTCCACTTAATTTTGCCATTTGCATTCTTAACCTTAAGTTTAACTGTCCCTCCCACAAAAATTGTTGCCTTTTTCCTGTTTAATGATGCAGTCTTTTTTGCTGCCTCAACATTTGCTCCCGGTGTCATTGTTGCTACTAATGCAATTGCCAATCCAAGAGCTATTGATTTCATTTTTTTAGTTTTCATAACTAGTTCTCCTTTCAGTATAGTCTCATTCATTCTACACTCATATCAATGAATAATTAATAATAATTTGTTAATAAACTATTAATGTTTCAATCACTCAATTTTTTTCATAATTGTCACAATATTTTTCATTTTCCCAATGATATACATTGAGTCCGTTCTTTATATTTGGTATGATATATTTGACGCAAATTTTTCGAATGAGAATAGGAGGATTCCTTATGGGAAAACTAAATGCTACTGCAGTAGCAAAGATTGAGGAGATATGTTCACGATATACTGACGAAAAGACTCCTCTTATGATGATTCTTAGTGATATTCAGAACGAATATGGCTACATTCCTCTTGAAGTACAGGAGATTGTTTCAAAGCACACAGGTATCTCTGTTGCTGAAATATACGGTGTAGTTACATTCTATTCATTCTTTTCACTCACACCAAAGGGAAAATATGTCATTGGCTGTTGCCTCGGAACTGCATGTTACGTTAAAGGTGCAGGTGAAGTTATTGACAGATTTTCCGAATTGCTTAACATAAAACCGGGCGAGACAACTGAGGACGGATTATTTACACTTGATGCACTCAGATGTATAGGTGCATGTGGTATTGCTCCCGCCGTTACAATCAACGGAAAGGTTTATCCAAAATTGGATTCGACAAAAGTTGAGGATATTATTTACCAGTACCGTTGGAACGAAACACATGGAGAGGAGGCACCTACAGCATGATAGAAAATATCGAAATGCTTGAAAGCCACAGCGCTGAATGCACCAAAGCTTTTGACAAAAAACTTAAGGGAATCGACGGCAAACGTCATATTATTCTCTGTGGGGGTACAGGCTGCCTGTCTAACCACTCAACAGAAATTCAGGATAAATTTGAGCAGTTAATAAAAGAAAAGAATATTGGCTATAAAGTCGAAGTTAATCAGGTTGGTTGCTTTGGTTTCTGTTCACAGGGACCATTTGTCAAAATCTACCCTGAAGAGACTTTATACCGACTTGTTTCTGTTAATGATGTTGAGGAGATTATTGAATCCGACATTATTAACAACACAGTAGTCGAAAGATTATTATATGTAGATCCTGCCACAAATGAGAAGATTTCTAAACAGGATGATATTACTTTCTATAAGAAGCAGAAGCGTATCGCCCTTCACGGATGTGGCGTAATCAATCCTGAGGATATCAATGAAGCTCTTGGCATGGGGGCATTTAAAGGATTGAAGAGAGCTCTGTCAATGTCAAGACAGGAAGTAATCGATGAAGTTCTTGCATCAGGCATCAGAGGTCGTGGCGGTGCCGGATTCCCTTCAGGAAGAAAATGGCAGTTTGCTTACAATGTTGAATCTGATGAAAAATATGTAGTCTGCAACGGTGACGAAGGTGATCCGGGAGCATTCATGGACAGAAGTATTTTAGAGGGTAACCCTCTCGCAGTTATCGAAGGAATGATGATTGCCGGTTATGCCATCGGCGCAAAAAACGGTTACTTCTATGTTCGTGCAGAATATCCAATCGCAGTAAACCGTCTTAAGATTGCAATAAAGCAGGCCGAAGAAATGGGACTTCTCGGTGACAACATTCTTGGAACTGATTTCAGTTTCCGTTGTCATCTCCGACTTGGCGCCGGTGCTTTCGTATGTGGTGAGGAGACTGCTCTTCTCAATTCCATCGAAGGTAAGAGAGGTATGCCAAGACCAAGACCGCCTTTCCCTGCTGTAAAAGGATTATGGGGCCAACCTACTATTATCAACAATGTAGAGACACTTGCCTGCATTCCGTTTATTATGCGTGAAGGTGCACAGGCTTTCTCATCAGTAGGTACAGAGAACTCCAAGGGTACAAAGGTATTTGCTCTTGGCGGAAATGTAAACAATGTAGGGCTTGTTGAGGTTCCTATGGGAACAACCCTTCGAGAACTTATTTTCGATATAGGTGGCGGTATTCCAAACGGCAAGAAGTTCAAGGCTATCCAGACAGGTGGTCCTTCCGGCGGATGTCTCACAGAAGAATTCTTAGATGAGCCGATTGATTTTGACAATCTTGTTGCCAAAGGATCAATGATGGGTTCAGGTGGAGCCATTGTTATGGACGAAGACACATGTATGGTTGACGTTGCCAAGTTCTACATGGAATTTATCTGCGACGAATCCTGCGGTAAATGTTCTCCTTGTCGTATCGGTACAAAGAGAATGCTTGAGATACTCACGCGTATCACAGAAGGTCAGGGTACAATGAAGGATCTTGAGGACTTGGAGGAACTCAGCGAGACAGTCAAAGCCAACTCACTTTGTGCACTAGGTCAGACTGCTGCTAATCCTGTTACCTCTACACTCAAACATTTCAGAGACGAGTACATTGCACATATTGTAGACAAAAAGTGTCCTGCACATATTTGTAAGAACCTTATGCAATATCAGATTAATCTCGATAAATGCGTTGGTTGCGGACTCTGTGCAAAAGGATGTCCTGCAGGATGTATTGAACGTACTTACTACATTCCTGAAGGTCACAAGCTTGCTTCTTTCAATATCGACACAAGCAAGTGTGTAAAATGTGGTTCTTGCATGGCTGCATGCAGATTGAAAGCTATCAGCAAAAACTAATTGGAGGACATCACAATGAATAAGATAAATATCAAAATAGAAGGCATATCATATCAGGTTGACGAGAACCTGACTATACTGGAAGCAGCCAAAGCCTGCGGATATGAAATACCATCTCTTTGTGCTTTCAATCATGGAGAGTGCAATCAGGGTTCATGCCGTGTATGTCTGGTTGAAGTAGAAGGTGCAAGAGGTCTTGTGGCCTCATGTGTTTATCCTGTATCTGAAGGAATGAGCATTAAGATTTCATCAGCTAAGGCTGTAACCGCAAGAAGAGAAAGTGTTGAACTTCTCCTCTCAAATCACAATAAGAACTGCCAGCAGTGCGACAAGAACGGTCAGTGTGAATTGCTTCACGTTGCCAATATTACCGGCGCAAGAGACGACGCTTTTGCAGGCGTTCTTACAGAAACTCACATTGACAGACTGGCTCCGGGACTTGTGAGGGATACTTCAAAATGTATTCTCTGTGGAAGATGTATTGCAAGATGTGAAAACGCTCAGGGCATCGGAATTCTCGGATATGAAAACAGAGGTTTCAACACATTTGTTGCTCCTGCAGAGGACAGAAGTTTTGCAGATTCACCTTGTATCCAATGTGGTCAGTGTGTAAATGTCTGTCCAACCGGTGCACTTATGGAACACTCAGAAATAGATAAAGTTGATGCTGCTTTTAAAGCAGGCAAACATGTTATAGTTCAGGCTGCACCTGCAGTCAGAGCAGCTCTTGGTGAAGAGTTTGACTATCCTATCGGCACTCCTGTCACAGGCAAGATGATTGCAGCCCTGAGACGTCTCGGATTCGAAAGAGTCTATGATGTCAACTTTGGCGCAGATCTTACAATTATGGAAGAAGGAACAGAATTGCTTGGAAGACTCAAAAACAACGGAGTTCTCCCTATGATTACTTCTTGTTCGCCGGGTTGGGTAAATTACGCTGAGTACAACTATGGAGATTTGTTACCACACTTATCTTCATGTAAGTCTCCTCATCAGATGCAGGGAGCTATCATCAAATCATATTGGGCTGAGCAGCATGGCATCAACCCTGAAGATATCTTTGTAGTTTCAGTTATGCCTTGTGTTGCAAAGAAATTTGAAAAAGAACGTGAACAGCAGAAAGTTAACGGTATCCCTGATGTCGATGCGGTTATCACTACAAGAGAATTAGCCCGTATGATCAGAAGAGCCGGTATTATGTTCAACCGTCTCCCTGATGAAGAATGGGATCAGGACATTATGGGTGACTATACAGGTGCCGCTGTAATCTTCGGTGTTACAGGTGGTGTTATGGAAGCAGCACTTCGTACTGTTTACCATGCACTCACAGGCAAGGAAAAAGAAGAAATAGTATTCACAGAAGTTCGTGGACACGAAGCAGGAATCAGAGAAGCCTCCATTGATATCGACGGCACTGTTGTAAACGTGGCTATCGCTTCGGGAATGCGTTCTGCCAAAGTACTATTAGATCAGATTAAAGAAGGTACATCAAAGTATCATTTCATAGAGATAATGGGATGTCCGGGTGGTTGTATCAACGGTGGAGGTCAGCCATATGTCAGAAGCTGTTTCCTTCCTAATGAATCAGACGATATCATGGACACCTACAAGGAAAAACGTGCTAAGGCATTATATTCCGAGGACGAGAGACAGGTTATCCGCCAGTCACACAACAATCCTCAAATCAAAGAACTCTATGACAAGTTCTTAGGTGAACCAAACTCTCACAAAGCACACGAATTGTTGCACACATCTTATGCTGCAAGAGAAGGATTCAACGAACTATAACTAAGAAGCAGTTTCCCCTCCTCTAAACAAAATGAAGGTGGAGTGAGAAGATTTACTGATTAGGGGAAGCCAAACAAAGAAAGCTGATGAATCGATGATTTAATCTCATCAATTCACCAGCTTTTTTATTTACTGTCACAACCTCAAAACTTGCGCATAAGTTTCTAAGATTTAATAGAGTTTTATATCTTTAAACTCAAACTTTGTATCTTTATCAGTTGAATCTACCTCTCCACCATTAAAGGTTATCCTTGCAAGGCCCGTCACGTTAGAAACATCAATAATATACTGATTCCATTGATCATCCATTTCGTCCTGAAGCTCTTTACACTCTGCTAACACAGTATCATTATAATCTAAAACCTTAACTTCAGGCTTGGCATCTTTGGTGTCTTTCTTTCCATAAAATACTATGTATTTATATTTTGAAATATCATTGACTGTATATGATTCTTCTTTTTTAATCTTATCTGTCATATTTATAGGACTAACGCCACTTATTTCTTTATTGAAGAGTGCTGCACAATAATAATCATTCGCGTAATCTTCCTCTTCTTTCAAAGACTCATAGTCAAAAGTCGTAATAAAATCAAGTTCATTTTCAATATACTTTTGGTAATTTGTTTTTGTTATAAGTCCCTTGCCATCCTTAATATTTCTGAGAATAAGAGTGCTAATCCAGGATGCATAGTGTGTGTCATCCTTGTAATTGTTCATATCTGCTATTATATCCAGGCGGTCATTAAACGAATATAATTTTATATTGTCACACTGTAACAGTTCCTCAATCAAAACTTTCTCAGCCTCAATCTGCTTATATACAGTTCCGTCATTTACCAAAGTCTGCCACCATACCATACTGTACGGCGTAATAAAACAATAAAAAGTAACATTCGGTTGTTCTTTTGCCAGGGCAACTATATTTTGCCTTGCACTGTCAATAATAATCTTTTTTTCTTTTTCTGTCAGATACAAAGCTTTACCCGGAATTGTCTCCGGCATTCCTTCCGGGCAAACTGTATTATACCCAAATGTATACCAATCCTGCCAATATGAATATGCATCAAAGCTTGTAATACCATGTTTTTCCGGATTATGTATGTGATCAGCTACAATGTTATAACTCCTTGTAAACAAAATATCTCTGTTGTATATATATTTCACGTCATTTAATATATTGTCATCATACAGATATTTAGGGTACTCACCCAGATCCTCTCTCATGGCATCTTTATCTTCAATTATTTTATTCATATCCAATCCGCGAACTACAGTTTTTACGTTGTCATTATTTTTGAACACAGCTTCGAGATTATAATTAATCTCATTGTATGTCCCTCCGGAAAAAGGAAGCTTGATTGATTTTGTACCAAATATTTTATCCATCTCGGTAGTCTTAAAATTCTCAGTCATTGATGTTCCTGTTATAACAGCATCATAATCAAAATGTCTTATTATCCCATCATTCTGACTTCTTTGGTTGTCGATATTATAATAATACTTTTCTGTATCCGGCTTGTGATAATGAAAGAACGGATCCACCTTATACACAAAGCCTCCTGATACAGTCAAAAGACCTCCTACCATTGCAAAATATCCAATTGTCCATATCAATGATTTTCTTTTCATAAATTTATCATCCATTCTTCTAAAAATTAAAATATACAAATACCGTTTCACTGCTTAGACATAAAAATCCCCAAACAAATGCAACTGCAGCCAAAATCAGAGCTATAATGCCTAACTTATCCTTATTTCTATAATTATTCTCAGGAACAAGACAAATAGCAAAACTAACCAGCGTAAATATAAAAAGACTAAATCCTCTTACATTATCGTTTAACACCTTAAGATGAAATACATCAAGTATTAACTGTGTCTCAGGCAGATTAAATGTATCAATCAGTCCCTGACTAACCGACATATCCTGAAAACAGAACATCTTTTTAAGCATAGTTCTCCACTGCATAATTGATTCAGCTCTAAACAATAACCATAGAACATTCACAGCAAAGAATGTTCCCATCCATCTCACTGCTTCTATCAATTTCTTTTCCTGCTCTTCACACCATCTGTCAACCATGCTCAACGCTCCATGGACTACTCCCCACACAATAAATGTCCAGTTTGCACCATGCCAGATTCCACTGACAAGAAATACTATCATTGTATTTATGTATGTTCTCTCCTCACCCTTCCTGCTGCCTCCAAGCGGAATGTAGATATATTTTGTAAGGAATTTTGTAAGAGACATATGCCATCTCTTCCAAAAGTCTCTAATTGAAGTAGCCTTGTAAGGCGAGTCAAAGTTCATAGGAAGCTTGATATTAAGTATACCCGACACTCCGACTGCCATATCTGTATATCCGCTGAAATCAAAATATATTTCAAATGTATAGAACAGCATAACAAGGAACAAATCCATAGCTGTCGCATTATTTACATTTCCAAATCCCCAATTAACCGCTTTTGCAAAAGTATCGGCAAGTATTAATTTTTTAAAAAGTCCAAAACTGAAAAGTTTCAATCCGGATGCGATATTATCCCAATCAACCTTTTTAAGCTTCTCATCATTTATCTGCGCAATCAATTCTGCCGGTTCAACTATAGGTCCCATGATAATTTTAGGGAAATACAAAATATAAACAAGATAATCTATCAATCCCTTATTTTCCAATGTCCCTCTGTATACATTTACCACATACATAATTTGCTGGAATGTAAAGAAACTGATTCCTAAAGGAAGAATGATTTCCTTCATTGTAAAACTCTTATCTAACATTTTACAAATATTTAGCATGGTAAAATTGTAATATTTGAAATAAAAGAGCAAAGCCACATTTGCTATAATATCAATAAAGATCAATGGTTTTTTTATTTTTTTCAACTTATCTATCAAAAATGCCAAGGTATAATTTACCACTATGCTTGCACCAAGAATAGCGGCAATATTCCATCCTCCGTAAATATAAAAAACGGCACTTCCTATAATTAGCACTATTTTTCCAAGATTTTGATTAATTTTATTTATAATAAAATAACTGACTATCATTACAGGTAAAAACTGTAATATAAATACATATGAGTTAAACTGCATTTTATCAATTCCTCTTCCTTATTCTCGCATTTTTTCATTATAGCAAGTGCTTATTAACATTTCAATATGAAGAACAAAGTGTCGCTTGCGGGGCATTTTTATTTCATGGGGAAGTTCAAAGAACTTTCCTATAACATAATAAAACCGGGCAGCTAGCTGCCCGGTACTTTCACTATTGTAAAACTATTATTCAAGATCTATTTTCAAGCAATTCTTTCCGTATTTTTCAACAAACTCATCCATTGGAATAGGCTTTGAGAAATAAAATCCCTGAAGATAATTACAGCCAAATTCTTTTAACTTCTCTGCCATCTCTTCTGTCTCGACACCCTCTGCCGTTACGCTGAAATCCATATCAAGGAATATCTTGATTTCATTAGGAAGCAGGCTTGATGGTGTGTTGAAATATGAAACAATAATACCTCTGTCTATCTTGATGTTTGACAAAGGATAGCTGACAACACTTGAAGCATTTGAATAACCGCTTCCGTAATCATCAAGAGCAAACTTAAATCCATGCTGAACCAATATCTGCATCTGACTCTTTAAAATCTCCGAATCAATAACACTCTGCTCTGTAATCTCAAGATGAATCTTAGAAACCGGTATATTGTATTTTTCAACAATCTCCGTAAATTCATCACACAGATTCTTGTTCATACATTGGATTGGTGAAAGATTGACATTAATCCACTCCAATCCAATCTCATCATTGTGTTCTTTTATGAATCTACAGGTCTTTTCAAACACCTGCTTACCAAGCTTGCTGATACTTCCATTCATCTCAGCTATTGGAATAAAATCATTTGGTGGAATAAATCCAATATCAGGATCTATAATTCTTGCTAAAGCCTCTGCTCCAACTATGGCGTAATCACTTGCCCTTACTACCGGCTGGAGATATACAAGAATATTATCCTCATCGATAGCTCTCTCCAATGCTTTTCTGACAGCAATCTGACGATCAACATTCTTAATCATCTCTTCGTCGATTCTAATATCATCCTGATTGTCCACACGTCCGGCATTTATCAATGCTGCTCTCGTACTGCTGACTATATCATCTGTCTTTGCCCCCAGGCTCGAATCATAAACAACAAAACTTATATAAAGGAAAAGTTCCGTTCCCTCAGCAAGCCATGTGTTCTCAAATCGTTGCCTTATGGTGTTACATATCTCCTCTTCTCGGTCAGGATTATCCGTTATTATAGCAAAATCTCCGTTTCTAAGATAAAAACACGCATCTTTCTTAAATGTAGATGTCAGATAATCGCTGATGAGCTGAAGTCCTCTGTCCATCTGCTGCCATCCGTACATATCTCTGTTAATCTGATAATCTCTGATTGCAAAACAGATAATCTTGTACTTTTGGTTTGTGTTGTTGTATTCATTTACCAGCATTCTGAAACTGTTTCTGTTAAACAACCCGGTAGAAGCATTAAGGAAAAACTCAGGGTTCTCAAAGGCAAGATAAATAATCACCAATGCAGCCGAGCAGAACATATCCATAACCAGATGCTTTGGCAGCAAGATTCTTACAATCAGTCCCACAAACAATATAACCAAATAAATAACCGTGCTAAAATACTGATTTTTCTTAAGCTTCCTCCTATTTATAAAAATAAGAATAATGCCGGAAATAACATAGAAGAACGAATGTACATATAATATGTCATACACCGGTCCTCTGATATAATTGCCGGCCTCATCTATAGAATAAACCCAGCCTGTAAAGAAACTTGATAATGTAATCACCATAGTAACAGCAAACATTATCATCCCGGGTTTAAGTCTAAACTTTGCGTCTTTGTTTTTTATGTCTATAACATAAACAACAAAAAGGAAGAATAAATATATCCTTACAATGAAGAGCACAAAGAAAATCATATTGACAATCCAAATAAAGGACACAGGAAACTTCTCCGGATACTGTACTGAATATGTCGCTACCAAATCAATCAACAGAGTAAGCTCTTCAACAATAACCAAATATATAAATGTAGCTTTCGCTCTAACCGGCAACCTCGGTCTTGACAGATAATAAATCAAAAAAATTGTCAGAATACATATTGCCGGAATAATGTTAGAAAAATCCCACATACAATCCCTCCTATCGAAAAAAACTGTATACGATTAACCCAACAAAATCAGGCTTTTTTCGTTCCTGATTTACAATTGGGAATCACCTTCACTATTCTACTGTTGGAATGCCGCAGCATTCAAAAAAATCCGTACATACAATATATATTTATTATAAAGTTTTTTTGCCATAACTACAAGCAAAATATCAATTATTTTGATTTATCTGTAACCATTCAGCCATGCACATAAAAGAATAAATATTATGAAAGACTGCTTGCAGGATTTTAAATATTTATTCTTTTATGTATTTGGGGAACCCAAATCAGCGAGAAGAAGCAGATTTATCTGCGGATTCGAGCTGGCATTGCTGAAAGGCTGAATAGTTACGATTTGATATCCGAAGGATGAAAATCACGAAAGCTTAGCAGCTCTGCGGATTCGAGCTGGCATTGCTGAAAGGCTGAATAGTTTCTTGGTTTTGTTCATATACGTCAAAAGAATTTTTCCTGAATCATATCAAGTTGGGCATCATTTATTTTCTCATCACATCTCATCCAGACTATATTATTATCATCATAGATCAGATATTGATAATCTCCATTTTCGTCCTCATCATCTTCATAATCAGTTTCAGTATTTTCATAAACATTCAATTTGTCATTATCAATTTTTACAGCCGTATCAAAATCAAACCACACGCCAAAAGCTCTGGTCTTATCTTGTCTTGCCTCCCTGATAAGTCTGGCTATGATTTTCTCATTTTCTGAATGATAAACATCGATACTCCACTCATATTCTATAGGAAGAAACTCCTCCCCTTCTTTCTCGGACATTGACTTTGTTTCGCCATTTTCATCTAAGAGGACACTGTATTTATTTTTAGCCACAATTTCGTATCTTGTATAGTCCATAAGGAAACGTCCCATTACTGTCTTATCAATTTCTCTGCTCTCAAAAACATTAGAATATCCAAACATTTCAAGTTCTTTTTCTGAAAAATCATCAACCTTATCGCCTTTGGCAAAGGAATCTCCCAAAGATGTAAATATCATTACACATACTACTATATTAATCATCACTACTGTCCCAACAACAGATGTAATAATAATAAGTGCCCTGTTATTATTTCTTCCTATCTTATTTTCCTCTGCTATAACTGTTATACGTCTGTTTACCAGACCAAAAACTCCTATCATCAGCCATACTATCGGAATAAAAACACCTATAAACATGTCATCAAACTTAATGCTGTACCACAATGCACCGCCAATATGAATTAATGCGATAATGCACAAATAGATAACTGTATCTTTCAAGGAAGCTGCTTTTTTCTCAGGCATTTTTCCACCTGATGAAATAACTTTCTTTGCTCTATTCATCCACAGCACTTTGCTTGAAATAGAGATAGTATTAACTGTCAGAACAACAATCCACAACAACACAGACTGTGCATTCAAAAAACTTGCTTCCGTCATATTAAGTTGCATGGTAAATGCCATTAAGAGCATACATATTCCACATACCATGCATACTATTGAGTTGGTAAATTTTGACTTTATCACAGCTTTTTTAACTGTTTTGAACTTGAGCATCTCATCACTTTCTATATCTTTAACCTGCATATCTTCAGTATAAAAAACGTAAAACATTGTAGATGTGCAAATATAATTCCACCCTATGCTCTCACACATACCTATATATTCTTCATTTTTTTCACTTGGATGAGTATCATATACACTGCCATCCGGTATAATCTCAACTGCAAATTTCACCTTTTTAGGTTCACACTTTTCAAAAACAAATTTGAAACTCCCCATTATGTTCTTAAGCATCCACCCTTTGCCTGCCATATCCTCGAGATACTCTCTTGTTGCACTCAGACTCTCAGGACTTATTACTTTATATCTTACTAATGTATTACTGTCTTTTTTCATATCAAAAACCTCACCTTTTCAAAAAACTCATATACAACCTTCTCTTCCCTTAGTTAATGGGAGTATACGTTTCAACCATTCTCTCATAAGTTACAATTCTCATAATCGTTGACCAGTGTCCTCAGTCTTGCATATTCTTCCTCAAGCATCTGCTTACCCTTTTCTGTAATGATGTAACTTCGCTTTCTTCCCTCCACTGCAGTCTCCCTTATAATGCCTTGCTTCACGAAATCCCCAAGAAGGGCATACAGTGTTCCGGGACCAATAGTCACTCTGCCATCAGTAATGGCTGCAACCTTCTCCATGACGTCGGTGCCACAGCACTCTTTTCTGAAGCACATAAGTATATAAAACATCTGCTCAGTCAGAGTCTTGTACTTTTCTCTTGCCATATAAATCACCTACCTTTGCATGCTTTAACATGCTTATATGATAATGTCTGAATATCCTTATTCGACACTAATATCAAACATTAATATCAAGCATCAATATCGTATATCAAACACCAATAACGAATATCAAACACCAATATCGAATATCAAGCGTCAATATCGAATATCAATATTGATTATCGATAATATATCATCGAATATCGATATTGTCAATAGGTTATTGACTTTTTTCTCACACTAAGATACGGTACTCTATAGATAAATATGTATTTTCTATTAATCCATGGAGGATTCTATGACTATAAAAGATTTACAAATAGGTGAAAGTGCCACTATTCTTACAGTTGGCGGCGAAGGGGCCCTTCGCCAGCATTTCTTAGATATGGGTGTTATTCCCGGGACTGAAGTTTCAGTTGTCAAATACGCCCCTATGGGTGATCCCATTGAGTTATTGATACAAGGGTACAAACTTACCCTTCGACTTGAAGATGCCGCTCAGATAGAAGTAGCATTGCCACAAAAATCCGATGGTGATTCAGAAGCTGAGAAATCTGACAACACTTCGGGCAAAGGCAAATCAACTAACAATTCAAGTAGCGATTCCAAGCCCGATTCACACAATTCTGAAAAGAATAAATTCAAAAGTAAGAGCAAGGATAAAATCAAATATTCTGACAAGAATCAGACGAACGAAGAAAATACAAAAACCAGCCATCCCGGACTTGGTGAAGGCGGAAAGTATCATCCTAAGGGAAGTGGTAATCCATTACCACCAAACACTCTTCTTACTTTCGCACTTGTGGGAAATCAGAACTGTGGAAAGACAACTCTCTTCAACCAGCTTACCGGTTCAAACCAGCATGTAGGTAATTTCCCGGGTGTAACAGTAGACAGAAAAGACGGTCCTATAAAAAGTCAGAAGAACACTCTGGTTACTGATCTTCCGGGCATTTATTCCATGTCACCATATAGCAGCGAAGAGATTGTTTCGAGAAATTTTGTTCTTGAAGAAAAGCCAAAAGCAATTATTAATATTGTTGACGCCATGAATATTGAGCGTAATCTCTATCTCACAATGCAGCTCCTTGAAATGAATATTCCAATGGTAGTTGCTCTCAATATGATGGATGAAGTTGCCGAAAACGGTGGAACTATAGATATCAATAAAATGGAAGCTATGCTTGGCGTTCCCGTTGTCCCTATTTCGGCAGCAAAGAACTCCGGTGTTGACGAACTTATAGATCATGCAGTTCATATTGCATATTATCAGGAGCGACCGGTAAGACAGGATTTTTGCGACGAGAACGGAGACTGTGCGGCTGTTCACAGATGCATTCACGGAATATGCCATCTCATACAGGACCATTCCGAAAAAGCCGGTATTCCTGTCAGATTTGCGGCAAGCAAAGTTATCGAGGGGGACCGGCTTCTCATTGAAAAACTGAATCTTGATGACAACGAAAAAGAAACCGTTGAGCACATTGTTGCCCAAATGGAAAAAGAACGCGGCCTTGACAGATGCGCTGCGATTGCTGATATGCGTTTTTCATTTATCAGCAAAGTATGTCGCAAAACTGTTCGCAAACCGAAGGAAAGCAAGGAATCTGTCAGAAGTGAAAAAATAGACAAAATACTCACCGGCAAATACACTGCCATTCCTTCATTTATACTTATCATGGGCATTGTGTTTTGGCTCACCTTTAACGTAATAGGGGCCTGGTTACAAGGACTTATTGATACTGGGGTCACTGCTTTGACATCCGGTGTAGATAAACTTCTCACTGACAATGATGTCAATGTTGTCCTTCACGGACTTATCGTTGACGGTATTTTCGCCGGAGTTGGAAGCGTACTAAGCTTTCTTCCGATTATCGTAACACTGTTCTTCTTCTTATCACTGCTGGAAGACAGCGGATACATTGCAAGAGTTGCCTTCTTTATGGATAAGCTTCTCAGAAAAATCGGGCTTTCCGGAAGAAGTATCGTTCCTCTTTTAATAGGTTTTGGATGTACTGTTCCGGCTGTTATGTCAACCAGAACTCTTCCAAGTGACAGAGACAGAAAGATGACTATACTTCTCACACCATTTATGAGTTGTACTGCGAAACTTCCAATTTACGCATTTTTCGTGGACGCATTTTTTCCTAAGCATGGTGCGATTATAATGATTGGCCTTTATCTCTTGGGAATACTGATGGGAATTCTTGTTTCATTATTATTTAAGAGAACATTATTCAAAGGCGAAGCTGTTCCATTTGTTATGGAGCTTCCAAATTACAGAATGCCCGGATTTAAAAATGTAACTCAGCTCTTATGGGAAAAAGCAAAAGACTTCCTTCAAAGAGCTTTTACCGTAATACTTCTTGCAACTGTAGTAATCTGGTTACTTCAGAGTTTTGATTTCCATTTTAACTATGTAACCGACTCAAAAAACAGTATTCTCTCAATGATTTCAAGCCTTTTAGTTCCTATTATGACTCCGATAGGTCTCGGCGACTGGAGAATATGTACTTCGCTAATCAGCGGATTTATGGCAAAAGAAAGTGTCGTATCCACACTCAACATCCTTTTTGATCAGGATGTTGCAGGCTCAATGTCTTCACTTTCCGCTGCATCACTTTTGGTATTCTCGCTTCTCTACACACCTTGTATTGCTGCTGTTGCATCAATCAAACGTGAGATGGGAAGAAAATGGGCATGGCTGGTTATATTGTGGCAGTGCTCCGTAGCCTGGATTGCAGCACTCATTGTTCAGATAATCGGATATATTGCATTTTAGATTTATTACATCTTAGATTTATTGCATTTTAGATTTATTACATTTCAAATTATTTCAGCTTAGATATTTGACAGTTTGGTTATTTGACTTAGATATTCAACATAAAAAGAACCATAGGATTTTGAATGAGTTATTCACTCAACTCCCATGGTTCTTTTTATGTACAAATTCCTAGTGTCTGCTCACTCTGTATTCTCTAGGCGACATTCCCATCATCTTCTTAAATACCTTTGAGAAATATTTCTCATCCCTGAATCCGACTTTGTAAGCCACCTCGTAAGTCTTTAAATAATTCTGCTCCAGATAACTGCAGGCACGACCTATTCTCACCTGATTGAGATAATCAACAAAGCCGCACTTTACATTCTGTGCAAATAAAGTTGACAGGTAGCCGCTGGATATTCCCAGATAATCAGCCATATAAGATAATGAGATATCCTCCATATAGTGTTCTGAGATGTAATCGCAGGTCTCCCTTATAAAATGATTTGTCGACGCTTCTTCATCTACATTGACATTCTTATCCACATCGCCAAACAACTTATTCGCCCACTTTTCTACACATTCCAATATGTCATTTGCCCTTATTGGTTTGAGCAGATACTCTTTTGCCCCATATTTAATAGCCTGCTGGGCATACTTGAAATCATCATATCCGCTCAGAATAATTATTACAGGATTGAGTCCTGCCTTTGTAATTTCCCGCATAACCTCAATGCCTGTTATCAAGGGCATCTGTACATCGAGAAGTACAATCTCAGGCTGGTAGGTCAATATGACATCTATCGCCTCCTGTCCGTTTTCAGCCTCATATATTTTATCAAATCTGTTTGAGTGAAGCTGAATATACTTTACTACCCCTTTTCGAATTGTATCTTCATCATCTGCCACTAACAGTTTCATTTTTCATTGCTCCTTTCAGGTAAAAGTTATATAATTGGAATTCTTATTATAACTTTTGTTCCTTTTCCGACTTTACTCTCTATTTTAAGTTCAAAATCATCGTTGTACTTAAGTTCCAGTCTCTCTTTAACATTCTTTATGGCGTATCTGCCGATTCGCTGCTTTGCATACATTTCCGACTCACCGTTCCATATGCTGTCAATCTGATCCTGTCGCATTCCTATCCCCGTATCGCTAACCTCAAATCTGATATAGCCGTCTTCCAACATTCCGGTAACTCTCAACAGACACTTTGTGCTGACATTTTCAAATCCGTGTACAATGGCATTTTCCACAAATGGTTGAAGTATGAGCTTTGGCATTTTCTGTTTCAAAGCCTCCTCAGATACTTCTATCTCATAATCAAGCCTTTTTGAAAATCTCATTTTCTGAATCTGAAGATATCTCGAGATTAGTTCAATCTCGTGCCCCACCGTCACCTCGCTGTTTCCACGATTAAGCACAAGCTTAAACAATTCGGAAAGTGCCAATATGCACTCGGCAATCTCATCGTTGTCTTCCGCTGTCGCTTTCCAGTAAAGTGAATCCAGTGTATTGTATAAAAAATGCGGATTAATCTGGGCCTGCAATGCGCTCAGTTCGCTCTCACGTTCCTTTAGCGTGATTACATAGTTTTCTTCAATCAAATCCTTTATATCAAGAACCATCTTATTGAAACATCTTGCAACCTCTCCAACTTCATCGTTTGTTGTAACCTCAAGCTGCTGTTTAAAATCGCCCTTGGAAAAATCTTTTATTGCCATACTTACTTTTGCAAGTGGCTTTGTAACAATATTTGAAATAATAATCAATAACGGTAACAGTGATATCATAACGCCAAGCAACAGTATAATTGGAAGATATGCAGCACTGAGTGCTAACATTCTGAAATTATAAACCGACGTAATCTTGCATACAATCGCAGCATCCGCTCTGTTCTGAATGCAGCTGACATTATAGTCACCATATGTAAAGTGAGCCTCTCGCTCATTATATTTCTTATTCACAAACTTATCATTTTTCAGATATGTTTCGAGTTTTGAATCAATATTACCTACCCTGCACAATTCTCCACCGTTTCTGTCAAGAATAATCGCTGCTTCCTTTTCATTCTTAACTGCATTTTCGCACAGTTTAGTAAACATCTTCTGATTGACACCGATAACAATATACCCGATGACTTTTTTTCTGTGAAAATCATATATTCTTCTGTACAATCCCACTTTGTCATAACGGTTTGTGTAATATGTGTCGCCACTTCCTTTTGGAATATGTTTCCATATCATTCCGCTGTCTGTGGAAACTGTCTTTTGATAAATCTCAGTAACTTTCACAAGATTGGTGTCTGAAATATATGCACTTCCGTCCATACATCTGAGATAAGGTCTTATTCCGTTCTCAGGATAAATTGCCAAGGTCTGAATCTGTCCTTTCAGAGCAACTATATCCTGAACAATCTGCATCGGCGCTTCCTCAAGCCACAATCTTGCATTGTCGTTTTTTTCTTCAACATTCTCCTCTAACAGCAGATTCCTAATCTGCTCATTAATACAAAGATATGTGGAAAAATTCATCACGTTCGTCTGAAGAACGTCCACACTGTCCGACAATGAATACACGCTCTCCATATCACTGTTCGTCCTCTCATCAACAACCTTTCTGTAATTGAAAAAATAGAAAACTGTGCAGGCAATAATCAAAACCGGAGTGATAATCAGATAACCGTAGAATATTAACTTTTTCTTTACGCTGAGGTCGCCGACCCACTGTCTGATTTTATTCATCTGTATATGCTGTCCTTTTTATGCACATATTGAATAACATTTGATGTTGTAATCATTTTATTCTGAATTAAACTTATGCTGAAATATTATTTTTCCTAATTATATCTGCCGCATCAGCCTTTAACTGCACCCATTGCAACACCTTTTGTAATGTGCTTATTTAATATAATATATACGATAATAGCCGGAGCTGCCGTCAATGCCATAACCGCAAACTGAATTGCATAGTTGGATGAATACTGTCCCGTGAAGTCCAAAATCGAGAACGGTAAAGTCTTCCACTTATCCGAACTCAGGTAGATTCTTGCCATCATAAATTCATTCCAGTTATTTAAAAATGTCATAATTGAAACTGTTGCTATGGATGTTTTAAGCATCGGTGTTATTACCTGAAAAATAATTCTGTAGATTCCGCAACCGTCAATAACCGCAGCCTCCTCAAGTTCTACCGGAATAGACTCGATAAAACTTGTCATAAGGAACAGTCCCTGTGGAAGTGAAAAAGCTACATAAGGAATTAGAAGCGCCCACATGGTATCAGTGATTCCAAGTTCAGTATATATTTTGTAATTTGGTAATAAAGTTGCATGTATAGGAATCATCATTCCCATAAGCAACATAGTTTTTACAAATCCGCTCAGTTTCCAACGCATTCTTCGACACGCAAATCCTGCCATAATGGAAGCAATCAATACAAGTATGACTGCCAACACATTTATTAGTATACTATTTTTTAAGTACAATAAAAAGTGGCCATCTGTAAATGCTTTGGAATAATTGCTCCACATTATTTTTTTCGGTATAATCAAAAGTCCGCTTGTAAACATTTCCGTACTGCTTGCAACAGAAAAGTCCAAAAGCCATATAAGTGGGAAAATCTGTACAATAGCAATGGCAATAAGAATAACCCACATAAATACTCTTCCTATTCCTGCTTTTTTCTTCTTACTCATCTATCCCACCGCCTTTATACTATTTAATTTATTCTTTACTGTCACTGATTTTCTCATGGCATTTCTTCTCTTTTCCTCATCCCGCTCATGCTTTCTCATTCTCACTTCGTCGCGGTCCTCAAATACCTTGTTGAGTGCAACCGTAGCAATAAGACAAATTATAATGAAAATAACTCCGATTGCATTACCATATCCGTATCTGTAGGCTGTAAATCCCTGCTGATACAGATAGTTTGCCGCAAACTGTGTACTGTTTCCGGGACCGCCCTGAGTCAACAGATATACTGTTTCCATCTGCTTTAAAGCTGAAATAACAGCCATTGTAACATTAACCTGAATAACAGGTTTCATAAGCGGAAGCGTTACTCTAAGAAAAGTCTGGGACTGACTTGCCCCGTCAATTGAAGCAGCCTCGTAAAGAGTCGGATCAATATTCTTAATTCCTGTATAATAAATCAACATCCCCCAACCAAAACCGTGCCAGATAAGCACAATTAACACTGACCATATGGCATTTTTCTCATCTAACCAGTTGATATCGCCTTTGCCTCCAAAGGCCTTAACAATATTATTTAAAAGTCCAAAGTTTGGATTGTAAATAAAACCCCAGAGTTTTGCAATTACTGCAATAGAAATAACATTTGGAATAAAATAAACGCATCTGAAAAAACTTTCTGCACGACCGCCAAGTTTATCAAGAACCGCCGCAATAATCATTGCTATAGGATGCTGAATGCAGATAAATCCAATGGCAAGAAGCAGGGAATTCCTGAGAGATATAGCAAATGCTTCATCATGAAGAAGATTCTTATAATTCTCAAGACCTATCATATCGTAGGTTCCCATACCTGTATAATTTGTAAAACCATAATAAATACTCAGACAAATCGGTGCCAGAATTGCAAATATAAATAATAGCAGTCCCGGAAGAATCAGGCTGAATATAACCAATTTGTTACTGTATAACTTTTTCATTGTAGTCTGTTATCCCTTTCTTATTTTGTATTCAATTTTAAAATGGCTGCCCGGATAATCCGGACAGCCACATAAGTTGATTGATTTCGAGTAAAGGACTATTTGCAAGCTTTTCCGATTGCAGTTAAGAAATCATCAACACTCTTACTACCGTTACATACGCTCTGAATCTCACTCTCGATGCTAGTCTTAAATGCAGATGTTCCCTGATCATTGATTGGTGTTCCTGAAAGGTTTGTTGATTTACTTAAAATATCAACAATCTGCTTCTGTAATTCTGTCTCGTTTCCTGTCATGTATGAGCTCTGATCCTGAGCTGATAATCCAACCCCGTTTTCCCATCCATATTTAGATAATTTGTCCGGCTGATACATGAAGTTTAAGAACTTGATTGCCTCTTCTTTAACTTCTGAATTTGCATTTACTGCGTATCCACCACCGTTCCAAGCTGAAATATCAGTTGCTGCTGCTTTACCACCTTCTACTGTAGGCATTGTAAATACACGGATATTTGTTCTGATGTCTTCTGCGATATCTTCGTTTGTTGCCATTGAAGTCTCCCAGCTTCCCATGTAAAACATTGCAGCCTGACCATTTGTAAATAAGTTCATTGCTGCACCGTAATCCTGTGTATCATATCCCTTCTGGAATAAGTTTGCATCTGATGTAGCCTTTAATAATTCTGTAGCCTTCTTGAGTTCCGGTGCACTGAAATCACCTGTCTTGATTGCATTGCTTACAGTTGATGTGTAATCTGTTCCTGTAATCTTGAAGAGAACATCTGCAAGATATACACAAAGTGGCCATCCGTCTCCCCCGTCCATAGCCACAGGAACGATTCCTTTTTCATTAATCTTGTCTGCCAATCCTAACAACTCATCATAAGTTTGTGGAACTTCCCATCCATTATCTTCAAACATCTTCTGATTATAATAGAACACTCCGATATCTGTGTTTCTTGGGAGTCCATAAAGTTTTCCATCGTATGTATAACCGGTCAAAGAACCCTCTACAAATTTGTAATCTGAGTAATCTGCCGGATTAAGTTCTGCCAAAACTCCTGCCTCAACCACTTCATCCAAGAATGCCGGCTGACCCCAAATACTTACAACATCCGGCATTCCTGACATTGAGTAAGCCTTGAATTTTGTCTTGTAAGCTTCCTCATCCAAAGCCTCAACTTCAATTTTTACCTTTGGATTGTCTTTCATATACTCATCTATAATTGTCTGCTCAACTAATCCCTGTCCGTTCTTTCTGTCAGTTAAGTTTGAGAACAACTTGATGGTAACCTGACCGTCATCCCCCTTCTTTGCTGCTGTTCCTGTTGATGTGTCTCCACACCCCACTAACATTGTTGATGCCATGGCAACTGTCAAAGCAGTTGACATGATTTTGGTAATCCTTCTCATTCCCTCGTCGTACCTCCTAAAATTTTGTTTCCCGGTCATTTTATTTTTATTATTATTTAATCACTTAATTTAATCACTGAGCGAAAATTATTATCCGACCGAAGAATTATTAATTTGATGATGTGATTGTAGCACGCGATTGTGCCGGATTGTAGATATTAAATTTTCAAAAAAGTGGAAAATTTTCATATTTTTTTTCTTCATAGTATTGTATACTATCTGATATTGATTACTAATGTAAAGGAAACTACATTATTCCCAACGGAGGTCTTAAAATAAATGGATTTTAGTGACAACAAAAAACAGCTCATAAAAAAAATTGTGGTATTTGTTCTTGATGGCATTTTGACAATATTATTTCTTGCCTCTGCATTATATGATGTGGCATTCAGAGCAGCTTCACTTCTCACTCAGGAAAAAGTTCCTGAGATTATTATTACAAATAATGGTCCTCTTATCACAATTATATTTTTTTTAATTTTGGCGCTTGGTGGTTTTATTTATGCAGTTCTTTCTACAGATTCACCAATATCCATAAGTATGGGGGTTCTTGTCTTTCTTGTGATTATTAATGTTTTACAGATTTTTAATATGTTTTATTATTCAAATAAATATATCAGAATAATTGGAAAAGAAATAATAATTGTTAACAATAATTCCGAGGTGCACTACACATTTGATGATATAGAAGAGTGTCATGAAGAAAAACCTGCCAAACAAGCCCCCCAATTTCTTGTGAGATTCAACGATGGAAGAGTTATAAATATAGCCGGTGGTTTAACTAGCATGAATGGTTGTTTCTCACGATATTTTAAAGATGAATGGGATTACTATTACGAAATAAAAGACTATGTTGAATCAAAAGGAGACAACGTCAGCAATTGACGTTGCCTCCTTTTAGAGTCTGTGAAAAAAAGGCTGTAAAAATATAATAGTTATGTATATTTGTACATCAGTGTTTTCATAAGCTCTGCCCTCTCCCGGGCATTCAGACTCTGAGCACGTTTATCAGCATCCTCCATTATTTCCTTCAGGGCTTCCAATTCAAGCATATTAACAGCCCTGCAATAAAATACATCCTGTTTCCCGTCATTATAATCTTCAAGAAGTCTTTCCAGGATACGCTTCTTTTCTCTTTGCTCTTCAAGATATGCATCTATCCCCATTTCTTTTGCTTTCTGCATATCTTTTCTTT
>JAEELL010000069.1 GCA_016282745.1 Lachnospiraceae bacterium | reverse complement strand
TGACAAAATCTATAAATTGCATCATCAATGCCGTAATATTCTTTGTAATATTGAGGTGAATTAATATTAAGTTCCATAACACTCTCCTCTTTGGCTCCGATTTCCAATCTCACTCTTAAACTGCTTTAATCCTTTTATCTGCTTCAATGCATGGCTTACATTAAATTCATCATAAATTGCACTCCATTCATCTGTCCCCTTTTTATCATCAAGAATCTTTGAGTAAAATAAATGAACTATATCATCCAAGTATAAATAATAATTTTCAGTAAGCATCTCAACAACACCACTTATCTCTTCATCGGGTTCCTCATCCCAAGCAAAAATTTTAGCCACTGTCCGTTCTCCTTCCTCTCATCATAGATATGAATTTCTTCTATCAATGATTTCAGCAACTGTCTTTTTTCTTCTTGGTTCATTTGATCATATAGTTCTTCAAAATATATGAGCGTTTTATATACATTGTCCGCAGTCACCTTATCATTTTCTATTGAACGCTTCTTTTTCCTTGTTTCAGATAAAAGGTTTTCTAACTCCTCTATCTTATCATATATTTTGTACAAGCGGTCATTATAAACATTTTTCATTCTTGAATAATGTTTATCTTCAACGTTTAAAGAATCCAGTTCTTCATGAACTCCTTCTGCCAAAATGTAATTTTCTCACTCATCATTGTTTCTCCTCAATTTGATTGTTTATGCTTTGTGCTTCGTTTAATATCTTCAACTGATACTCAGCAATCTCTTTCAATATCAAAAATCGTTCTTTTTTGTCACGACCTTCACGTATCATTTGAGCATTGTGTGTTTCCAAATTTGAAAGAACTGTCAGTTCATTGATTGTCGCATAATCTCTTACATTACTGTTTCCTGCAAGTTCAGGATTAATCTCACGCCACGCTTTTGCAGTAAAACCGAATAAAGCGACATTTAATACATCAGCCTCTTTTGCATATGCAAGCCACTCAAGATTCTCACTATAATTCTGCTTAGGTATCAAATATTTTTTCACGGCATCTGTTTGAATCAAATAATTATTTTTTGACAAGAATCTCTTAGCATTCCATTCAATTTTTTGGAAATCATTTTCCTGTTCCTTTAACCTTTGGAATTCTTTTATTAAATACAATTTGAAAACAGGACTAATTGCTGATGCGAACTCAAAAGCTATGTCTTTATGCGCAAAAGTTCCACCATATCTTCCTTTCTTAACATAAAGACCAATTGCATTTGTCTGATCAATCCATTCCGAAACGCTTGGTGTAAAAGTCAACAATCCTGCCTGTTTTTTAAAGTGTTCAGATTCGAACACTTTAAAATCCGGATTATATATTTCTTCCCATGTTGCTAAGAACTCCAGAGTCGCACGATTTCTCAACCAATTTCTTACTACATCCGCTGCTCTTGAATTAGAATTTTTTGCATTAGCAATATCAGTTATGCAAATATAATCATTTGCATCATCTGTCGTTACTATTATAGGTATATTTTGAACAGTAATTATATTATTTTTCTTCTGCATATTCTTCCCCCAATCGCTTCATGTACTCCAATAAATGTCTCTTCTGCCCAGTCGTAAAACTGTGATACTGCGCAAGTATTTCTTCATCTTTCGTTTTTTCCACATCAATCTCTTCAACTGTTTTCTTTTGAAATGTGTCGGTATCTTCAAGCAATTCCTCAACAGATACTCCCAGAGCCTTACTAATAACTAATAATTTATCTGCTCCTGGATTCATCTTCTTGGTATTCCAATCACTTATAGTACTGGCAGTTATTCCTGTTCTTCTTCCAAGTTCTCTCATACTCATCTTTTGTTCTCTCATAATCATAAAAATTTTCTCACTTATAATCATTACATAGCCTCCTTGTTTTCGTACGTTATATCTATCGTTCGGTATATCGTTCATTATATTCACTAATTACATTCAAGTCAATGCCAATATGACATTGACTTTCTTTGATTAATGCTGACCATTATGAGCATCTTATAGATTTTTCTAAATCTTTCTATTTCTTTGTATGGCATAGGATTTGGAAATCTATCTAAATTCAAAGACATACTATATTTTTCAATCATATTTGCTAAGAAATTTGATAATTCTCCCCATTCAACATCTCTACTCATTTTCATCATCCCCTTTCAAAAGCTTCGCAGCATCTCTATATTTAATTTTTCGTTTTTTAATTCTTAGATTATCTCCTGTCATTTTCACCGGAGTGCACATATACAAAATCCTGTCATAGATTCTTTGATAGTCAATTCTTTTAGCAGTTTTCATCTCATCTACCGAAAGATTAGTTGTAATAATCAAAGGTTTAGTATTGTCATTGTAATAAAAAAGAAAATGCCAATGCGCACTCTACCCGAGTGTTTTTACAATTAGACATTTTCTATGATGTTATTATAACTTTATTCGATTGTATTGTCTCTAGACTGGTTGTGTGAAAATAAGCGAATTTTTACCTTCATAGTGAGGTTTAAGCATAAGAAAACGCCACTGATTGCTCAGCAGCGTTTCGCTCTCTAGGTATGAATAAGGTTTTAGGATTATCCTAACAAGATTAATTGTAATATTTCTACTATCTGCTTATGCATTTCTTGTCACAAATCGTTTAACTTCCATTGATGGATTAGACAATTCTGTCTTAAAAAATTCCGGATAATATTTTTTGGGGTGGTCCGGACTAATCCATACCAGATGCTCTTTATTCCCATCCTCAGTAAAACTGTTACACTCTGGTTCAAAATCATCCGGAACTTTCATATAATAAAAAAACGAAATTTCATGAACGACATTTCCCCTTTTTACTAATGAATCACCTGGAAAAAAGTTCTCATGTATGAAACCTAAACGGTCAATTTCCATTTTTACTCCGGTCTCCTCATACACTTCACGAACTACTGCTTCTTCTGTGGTCTCTCCAAATTTCAATCTTCCTCCCACAGAATACATATGATCAAATCGATCATTTTCAACCATTAGAAACTTCCCATCTTTTATTATTATTGCTCCGACACGAATATTCAAAATTCCGTCTTGCATTTTTACACATAAATCCTGACTCATTTTTTCTCCTACTAATACTTTTTTAATAGTTTTTAGTTGATATGTTTCCCTTGGAAAGAAGAACTACCGTCTCCACATGCACTGTCTGCATCAGTGCAACATACATTATCTACGTCGTTTGCTTCAAAAGAACAACTTTTAACATCATTCAGCAAGTTGTCACGACTGCTCATAGCCGTTCACCTCCTTGCTTTATTATATAACTTTCTTCATTCTATTTTTTGCATCAGTGATGCAGGCACTTTCCATTCCTTTAAGTACAAAGGTAATTTTATAAGGATCAACTGTTCCGTCCTCATTATAACCACCAACGATTACTTTATTTACAATGCTCTCAAACACAACTCTGTCAAACTCATCCAGAAAGTTTGCATCTTTAATCTTCTCGCGAATCTTTTTCATTCTGTCCTTTACATTATTCTGAGAAAGAACATCCTGCTCTAGCAAAGCTTTTTCGCCCAATGCCCTATTAAGTTTCACTTCAAGTTCGTTGTATTTATCATCATAAGCGTCTTTAGAAATTTTATCATCTAACAATATATCGGTCAATTTATTACGCTTATTTTCAAGAGATGCAATTGTCTTCTCCACCTGCTTAAGTCTTGTCTCACCCTCATCAGTGTTGATTGCCTCTTCAACTACCTTAAGAACGGATTCTAATACATCATCAAAGCTATCCGCCAGCAATGCCATTGCTTCCAAAAAAGCACCTTTTATTATCACTTCATCAATAGCTTTGCTGTTGGGACAATTCTCTATCCCTTTATTAGTTGCCGTTC
This sequence comes from Lachnospiraceae bacterium, assembly GCA_016282745.1. Lineage (GTDB taxonomy): Bacteria > Bacillota > Clostridia > Lachnospirales > Lachnospiraceae > SIG293. The sequence continues at coordinate 19,417 of JAEELL010000069.1, read as the reverse complement.
TGCATTTCCATACAGGCTTTGTTGTGCTTCTGGTCTGATTATGGGTACGCCTTGTAAGATTAGTTCCACAAAAGCCACACTCGCACATACTGCTTAATGCATACTTTCTGATATATCTTCTTCTTGTACCTTCTTCTGCCATTGTGTTATCACGATATCTGCTCTTTAAAATTTCCTGAGCTGCATCCCAGATTTCTTCCGAAACGATTGGCTCATGATGATTCTTTGTGTAATACTTGTTTGCCTCACCTCTGTTATCAAGACGTCTTTTAGAAATCGGATCAACGGTATAGGTCTTTCCCATCATCAAATCACCTTTGTACTTTTCATTTTTCAAAATGCCTCTTACCCCACTGTCAGTCCATTTTACAATGCCCTTCTTATTTACTTTGCCCATTTCAGTAAGTTTCTTTGCGATTACATTTGCACCGTAACCTGCAATGTACAAATCGTAAATAAGTCTGACAGTTTCTGCCTCCGCCTGATTTACAGAAATGGATTTATCTTCCTTGTTGTAATCATACCCAAGACAGCCATTGAAGCCCATCAGCTCACCTCTTGCCATCTTATACTGAATCCCCATCTTGACATTTTGAGATAATGACTCCACTTCATTCTGCGCCAATGCTGAAAGAAGTGATAACTGCATTTCACTTTCCATAGTGGAAGTATCAATATTTTCTTTTTCAAAAATAACTGTAACTCCACTCTGCTTTAGCAATCTGGTATAGGTAAGTGTATCCACAAGATTTCTTGAAAATCTCGATATTGATTTGGTAATGACAACATCTATCAATCCTGATTCACAGTCGCTAATCATTTTTAAGAACTGATCTCTTTTGTCAGTCTTTGTACCGGTGATTGCTTCATCAGCATATATACCAACCATCACCCAATCTTTGTTTTTAGAAATCTTTTCCTGATAATACTGTTTTTGTGAGTTGAAACTTTGAATCTGTTCATCATCATCTGTACTAACCCTCACATAAGCTGCAACTCGTTTTCTAGTAATCTTTACTGGCTTGCCTTCCAATCTACGGTCCCTTATCACGGGACCGTCATGTGCTTTAATAACCTGAACTTTGTTTTCTTCCATTGTAAATCCTCCTAACTTTTTTATTAAATGGTTTGTAATAAGCCATCCACACTCTTTATACATCAAAAACTAAATGTTAACGAATGTATGACTTTTTGCTACTAATAATTATTCTCTTAGCCCTCATATATTCTTCCTCTGTTATCATTCCATTTCTATATATCCAGCCAAGAACTGCTAACTTCTTTGTTGTTGTCATCCTTTCGACCTCCTAATCATTTATTATTTTGCTATTTTGGTATAGAACACACGTTCGTTTTGTGTTATACTCACCATATATTTCTAAAACCGACTTGTACATGTACTTCTGTGAAACGACCTGTTTCCGCTGTCGCTTCATGGACATATACTAACGCAAAATTTGAGGATTAATAATTGACGAAGACTTAACCAAAAGTTGACATAGATTGGAGTAAACAAAATGAAAAACAGACTTACATTTTCAAATATAATTAATGTTTTATTAGACAATAAAAAGAAAACCTATACACAGTATCAGATGATTTCAGATATGTTTTCACTCTGTATGAATACAGATCATAACAGCATGGATGCTGACGAAATTAACACTGAGGCTATCACTTACAGCCGCTGGGTTAGTGGTGCGCGTCCTATTCCTGTAGAAATAGTAAAAACTTACGACGAAGATGATGAATGGGATGTAATGCAGAACGACTTTAATGATTACATTATTCCTAATCTCATAAATGTTTCTAACGCAAGAGAACAGATTGAAGAACTTATAAATGACAGTATTGAAACAATCGGAGAAACTACTGCCAGGGAATTACTTAACGAACAGGATAATTCTGTCTTTTTTGCCAATGTAATGCGCTATGCAATCATATCTAATCACGGAACCGGCAAACTGTATTCACCTGATTTGTCAGACATTATACTTGGCAACAGGCTTCCATCTGTCACCAGAGAATTTACTGGAAGGAAAAATGAATTAAAAGAAATAGATACTATACTCAAACAGGATTCACATGTATTTATCACTGGAATAGCCGGCATCGGAAAGAGTGAACTTGCAAAGGCATTTGCGCATAAATCCAAGAAAAAATACACAAACATCATTTACATCTACTATTCAGGGAATCTGAAAAATGATATTTCAAATCTTATCTTTTCCGGAGACAGTGCGGATGCAACTACAGAGGAACTGTTTACATCCCACTACTCAGTCCTTCAAAAGTTAAAAGATGACTCGCTGTTAATCCTCGACAATTTTAATAAGTTACCCAAAGAAGAACCTTTTCTTAGAGATCTCCTAAAATACAACTTTCAGGTTATCATAACAAGCAGATGCAAAATAGCAGGCTACAGTTCTGTTGAAATTGGGACTCTTGATGAGGAGAAGGAACTTAAAAGTTTATTTCATGCTCACTGCCCTTCTTCAAACCAGGACGATGAAAACATCGTAAAGATAATCGAAATCCTTAACTTCCATACACTGACCGTATGCCTTGCATCAAAAACTATGCAGGCAAGTGGCATTTCATCAAAAGAACTTCTTGATGAATTAGTGCAGTCCGGAATCCGTAAAAACACAAATGAAATAGAACTCTATAAAGATGATGACTTTGAATATGCAAGTATGATTGGACATTTGCAGAAACTTATGAGCCTGTCAAAGCTTGCAGATAAGCAGCTTGATATTTTAAAGAATCTTTGCCTTATGCCACTTTCGGGCATTCCAAAAGATGCCTTTAGAAAATGGCTAGAACTTGATAACCTAAACACAGTTAATGAACTAATCAGATACGGCATAATAACCGAAGATACTACTAACAACCTTATATCGCTTCATCAGATGATTATGGAAGTATCACTGGTCGATACAATGCCTACTGTATTATCATGTGAAAAACTTCTTAACCATCTACATTTCATTTGCCTTGCAAGAGGTCTTGATGTGACAAAGCCTGTCATGATAACTAAAGCCCTTACGAGCATAAATAATCGCATAATTATTGATGATAATGACTATTATCTGTCATTCCTCCAGGATATGTTTCCTTACTTTGAAAAGTACGGATTAACTGACGCGTTGCCTGATATAATAAGCAGAATTGAATTGTTGATGAATGAAAAAGAATCCAACATAACAGAACTCGACAAAGCGCTGTTGTTGGATTACAAAGCATGGCTATTAATTACCAAAAAGGAATATGTCAATGCCATTAAAAAGTACAACAAAGCCATCAGACTCGTGGAAAACTACCATAATTCAAACGAAGCATCTGTGCGCTCAGCCAATCTTCTTTCCAACATACACAACAACCTATCCACAGCTTTAATGCTTAAAGGGAAAAAAGAAGATGCCGCAAATGCACTAAAAAAAGCCTTCTCAATCCGAAAAGACTTTTCATACCTTGGCATTATGGAAAACAACGATACCATCCAGCAGACATTTCACATGGTTCGTCAGTCGCTTATATTAAAGGATTATAGTTCCGCTGAAAATATACTGCAATTTACCCTTGATATAATCACAAACTATCTGGGCATAAACAATCTTGATTATGCAACCGGAATGTTTTATCAGGGGATTATTTCACTCAACAAAAAAGACCACGAGGGTGCCAAGTCAGCTTTTGACATTTCTCACAGTCTTTTTAGAAAATATCTTGGTGAGGATTATGAGTATAGTATCCTTACCAAGAAATATCTAGATTTGCCTTTTTTATAAGATATAATATTATTTAGACTAGTTAACATTTTTGAATTGTAGCTATTATATTAAATATATACCACTACCTCATTGAAATATTTCATTTCTTTAATAATATAAATCTTAGACGTTGTTTTCTAACTATTTGTTTTTATTTTGTATAATGTAGGTATGTTTAAATGTTCCTTTTTCAATTTCTTCTAATTGTTCTTCTATTCTTTCATCAACTAAATTAAGAATTTGTATTTCCTTATTTAACCCGTCTCTATAAATCTATCAATGTCAATCATTTTTCTCCCTTCATTTTCAGCTACAACTCAGCTCTGAGAACCTATTTTCGTTCTTCAAATACTACTTTTTGATCTTTGGCACATTTTGACAAATTCGAATTTTTATTTGCAACAATTGTTCCACTAAAATCTCCAAACGCCCACTCATTAATATTTTCTACATCTGATGTAAAATAAACTTTTTCCAAATCCGGGCACGATCCAAACACTGCCAACTCTAAAGAATTCACGGTATCTGGTACTGTAATACTTTTCAACTCATCATGATAAGCAAATGATGCCTCTCCCAAACTTGATACTGTACAGCCGTCAATCATATTGGGGATTACTATATTTTCAGCATCATTACCGAGATATGATATTATTACAGCAGTAGTTCCATCTTCATTAAGACGATAAGTATATTTTTTATCCTCTGATTCTTTTATTTCAGATAATCCATTCTCAACAAAACTTTCATTTTTTGCAAATGCCTGCTTGTAGTTTTTTTTCAAATATACATTTGTCAAAAAGGAAACCACACATAATACAAAAAAAGTGAAACAAACACACTTGACACTTATATGAAAATTTTTATTTTTCATTATTTATTTCCTCCATTTTCCCTTCGGAAACCTTCAGTATTTTATCACAAATTGTGCTAAAATCTGATTTATTATGTGTAGCCATAATAATGCAAGCCCCTCTTTCTCTTTCTTCCTCCAAAACATTATAAATGAGTTTTACTCCATCCTCATCTAATGCATTTGTAGGTTCATCTAACAATATCAAATCAGGTTTCTCAAAGATTGCTTGCGCAATATTTAATCGTTGTCGCATTCCTAACGAATATTTCTTTACCGGCTTATCCGTTTCGAGTCCCACTCTTTTTAATGCATCATTTATATCTTCTTCTGTTGCAACTTTTTTTATTTCAGATAACGCAATTAAATTATCTTTTGCAGTCAATTTAGGTAACAATTCCATATTTTCAATTATAATTCCTACACTAGGTGGAAATGAAATATCTTTATGAAGAATCTTGTCATTTATCTCCACCGTTCCTTTTGTTGGAATAACTAGTCCTGATAAAACTCTAAGAATCATCGTTTTCCCCGAACCATTTGGTCCACACAATCCATATATTGTCCCTTTTTCAAAATTGTAATTCACTTCTTTCAATACATCCTGTCCCTTAATAGTTTTCGAGACATTATTTAAAACATACATAGTCCATACCTCTCTTTAAAAAATATCTTTTTGCTTACAATGTTTTGAAGTAATCGCAAATATAACAATCATTAGAATGAATGGTACTATTACTTCATACATCAAACAATCATTCACAACTCTATTGTTAAAACAATTCTTCAAATTTATTATTTTACCGGGTAGCCAAAAAACTTTTACAATATTAGTTTTATGATAATAACATATAATACATGAAACAAAAATATAAATATTCAAAAATATTTGTGCCAAATTGTCTTGTATCCATGAACAAATACAAAACTCTAAAATAACAATTAGGAACAATGTAATAAAGTACACAATACTCCCTAAAGTTATAAATAATAAATTATCCATAACAAATGAAAGATTAAATAGAGCATTTATTATTATCTGTATCACAATCATAGTTCCCAGACGCAAAGATAATTTGCCATAAATATTAATAATTCGCTTATCAATATTGCAATTTCTTATTATCAATAATCTCCCATAATTTTCCATATGAAATGAATAGCTATCGCTAAACATAAGTACCAACATTATTATTGGCAAGCAAAGAATACACATTTCCAAATATGGTAAGCCATTGCTTTTATTTAATAATAATCCTTGTATATATGCAAAGGGTATCTCATCATCCATGAAGCAATTAAAATACATTGACTGAAAAAAACAACATATGACAAACAATCCAATTATTTCTCTATCCTTTTTCATGTGCCAGTATATCCTCCCTGCCATTTATTTTGAAATAAAAGCAACTAAATACAGCCATACATACTCCTAAGCTTAATAATGCAAAACCACAATCACTTTCAGAATACAATCCCGTACACAATTTTCCCATTAGTGCTATCTCATTGCACGGTAACCATACGTTCTGCAAAAAACTAAACGAGCAATAATACTCTAACGCACCTAGTAATGCTGTTGCCACTAATGACAAATTTCTTCCAATTTTTGCTGCTAATATTCCATATATAAAATAAAACATCAAATAATAGGTACAAGCTGCTATTATTTGAAATGTTATTCCCAAAATCCACTTATGCTGTATCAAAATATCTACATTCCCCCATACGAATAGAAACGTAACACTTACAACTTCATGTAATAATACAAATGGAATTGTAGCTTCAATCACATATTTGCATTGCTTTTTTAAATATTTTTTACGTTTTCTATATCGCACTATTTTCTCTATACTTAAATTTTGAACGGTGTAAGTAATATAAAATAAATAAACAAAGAGCCCTACCACACCATAATTTAAAGTTGTATGGAAATCACCTGTTATAATGTTTTCATTGAACTCTACAACAGTCAAAAAACCATCTCTATACATTCCCCAAAGAGTTATATAGCTGGCAAAGAAATTCACCAAATTTATTACTAGACATACTGATAATGCCAATAATAATCTTTGTCTAAATAGACGTTTTTCCAAAGTAAACCTCCTTAAAATAGCCCAATATAATGTAAACTAAATATACAGTACTAACTGATATTCCAATTGGAACTATTGTATCCAAAACATATTCTGAATGCGGTTGAAATAAATACATTAACGATTTTCTTTGTAAAAATGGGACAAACCATAATACCATTGTAATTCCATATACGATTTTCTTATTATGAATCATAATTGCACTAATTGTTCCAACCATTGAAATTAAGCCACACACAAAGGATGTGATTACTGAAAATATTACATTTGTCAATAATGGATGTAAAACTTCCCACTCATAAAACTTTGAGATATAGATCCCTTCATCATCAAACGGCGAAAACTGACCTCCCCTGAAAATGATATGGTTGATCAACAGATTTATCATTAACGCTCCCAAAATCAGAATAAAGGAATATAAAAAACTCTTTATCAGATGTGATTGAACATATTTCTTTTTTCCAATTTTGCTTATAATTATATTCCTCAATCCTATTTTATAATCTTCAATACAATCATCCGCTGTTAACAGCAAGCAGTATAGTGGCATAAACCACAATAATAAAGATTGAAACATATGACCAATTCCAGCAGATTTACACATTAGAAAGAATGAATAATCCGGAAGTAAGACAGAATCACCCACTATAATATTTTTCAAGAAAAAAACTATTTCAATCAGTGGATAAAACAAAATGACACAAAATAGAATATTTCTAACTGGGTCTCTCCATAATCTTTTTATCGAAAACTGAAACAAAACACTCTCTCCCTTCACATATCTTATTGTTTTAACATGACAGGCAATCTAACTTGCCCGCCATGTTTCCTATACATAATTAATTTGTTTCCTCATCCCAATATCCGGAAATCTTATATTCGTTAGCAGAGTCATTGTTATTTTCTGCCCCTAAGCATACACTTGTTTGTGAAGCACCTGCCCATGCATTATAATAGTGATTTCCTGATCCCTGATGTACATCATAGGTTCCAGAAACTCTAGTATGATTAGTATCTGCCTTTGCAAGCCAAAATGTAGCAATGCTATTAGCTCCTTCAGAACTGTAAGCTAAATTCACTTTCCATTTGTTATTCGTATTAGTTGTCTGTCGATATCTGGATGGAGAATATGTATTTGCATAATGTGCTTTTAAGTTGAAATTAAACTGTATATTATCATTAGATGCTTTTACTGTGGAAATTCCTGATGTAACTACTAATGCCAAAGTTGCAATAAGTGCTCCTGCCTTTTTTGCTTTTACTACTAAATCTTTTCTCATTTTTGTTTTCTCTCTTTCATTTGTTATTTTTACTCTTTTAATTTTGAGACCTTTAACCTTGTTATTACATACACTATTTATTAGTGACTACTTTTTGATTATTCAACACCTTTCCAATTACAAGAAATATTGCTACGAGCACTATAAAAACAACTTCCATCAAAATGATTTTACATTTCAAAATCGATAATATAAGGAACGTAATTATATCTGCCACAACAATTCCCAAAACAATACTACGATTTCTATTTAATTGATATTCCGACAAGGGATGATTTTCATTTTGTAACGGCGATAACGTAACTAATATTGCTAGTGCCAAAATGAACACAATTAAAACGGTTAAATTATTGTAGTCCTCTTGAAAATAAATATAAAATACCATTGAAACTATATATACTCCAAGTGAAATAGCTAAACATATTTCGCTTTTATTTGCGTGATATCCGCCCGAGAATGTCCTTGCTGGTACAAAAAATATCAAATAGCCCAGAAAAAACATCGGACAACTTCCTATTATGCTTATTCCCAAAAGAATAAGTAACAGAACTAAATTAAGTAATATCACTTCAAAACTGTATACATATATATCCCACTTTTTTATATCCAGTTTCTTGTTTTTTACTAATAAAAAGGTTAAATTCTCTGCAAAATATCTAAACATTTATGTTTCTCCTACTTTGCTTCTTTTTCTGTCTTAATAAGTCCTTCCGGAACTTTTGGTTCATAAAAACCAACCCATGAAGTCGATTCACTTGTAAGTCCTGCAACGGTACTTAAAATAGTATCTAGTAAATTCATTTTTCTCCCCTTTCTTCAAATATTCTTACTCATATGAAATATATTTCATTTTGTGCTGTGTAATATCTGTTTCACAGCACATATGGATATTAACATATATATTTCTCTCAGAACCTTTTCTTGTATATTTTGTATGTTTTTGTGTTTAATTTGTAATTCAAAATCATTCTTTCTTTATTCACACAAAAAAATGCCGGTATATTACCGACATTCTTAATCTCAAACTATTTAATAATTAGGAATCAATATTTTTACAATAACCTCATTCCCCCTTTTTTCTAAAGAAAATTCTCCTTCATATTTTTTAATACATTCTTGTACACTACTGATTCCAATACCATGAAATCTCTTTCTCTTTTTTGTCGTTTCCAGTTGTTCCGATATTTTTTGACAGCACTTATTGATAATCTTTATTACAATAAAATTTTTATCCTGCCTAATAGTTAAATCAATGTATGGTTCTTTTTCTTTCTGACTCGCTTCAATCGCATTATCAATTATATTACCCAGAATATTCGCAAAATCCATTTCACTAATACAACAATTACTTGGAATAGATGCATTTATCACAAAAATAATTCCATTCTCTTCTGCAATTCTTTGTTTTGTATTTACAATCGTATCAACAGTTGAGTTTCCTGTCTTGATGTAAAACATTTGCGTTTCTATTAATTCACTTTCATTCTCTAAGTAAGCTTTAATCTTATCTATGTCTCCATCGTCAGCAAGTTGTTTTAATGCAATGACATTGTTTTTATAATCATGAACACTTCTTCTCCACATTTTGAATGCTTGTTCAGTCTCATCTAATGATTTTTGTAACATATCATTTTTCATCTGAATTAGTTCAACTTCTTTTCTTTGCTCATAACGTTCTCCTGTTTTAATAATTAAATAAAACATTAACAATTCGATTATGATAGATATAACAAAAAAGCCTATAAGAAACAGATCTATTTTTACGTTTTCACTATCCATGTTCAGTTCAGTCATTACAAAAAAGGAACTTAAAAGGAATATCGAATAAAAGCACATTATCAATACATATTTTTTCATAAATACAACAGATTTTTTTATTGTCTTATTCAAAGTTAAAACAATTAATATCACCATTGACTTTGACATTAAAATACACAATAACCTTGAAGTACTTTGTACATTCAACAAAAAAACTACATCCTTATTCAATATAAGTGCTGCAAAAAAGGCTGTCATAAAGTCGATTGCTGTTAATAATACTGTATATATTAATATTAATAAAAAGGATAATGCATATTTTGTTCTATATATAATAATCTGCATGAAATATACTATTAACAAAATCAATATTGTGTTCATAAATGAAAAAATATCAATACTGTTCAATATAAGCACAAAGCAACTACCAATAAAAGACCCCAATACCAATAAATATTTTTTTTCACCAATTTTCTCTTTTACTAAGAAACTCCCACAAAATACACCACACATAAACAATTCAACAAAACTCGCAAAATATTCAACAATCCAAAAAAATGTTTTCACGCCTTATCCCCCCAATAGTTCAATAATACTTCTTTAACGTTTTTAACTCGTGTTCTGCTGACTACAAGTTGTTCTCCATTATCTAGTGTAATATCATAACTTGAAAATTTATCAATATACCTTGCATTTGCTACACATCCACTATGTATTCGTATAAAATATTCCTCCTTTAATTCTTCACATAATTCTTTGATTGTCTTCCTTACAGTTAATACCTCACCATCACACAAATGTAATTCAACTTTTCTTGCTACTGTTTCAAAATACATAATATCCGAATGATTTACTTTAACATTAGCCTCCTCTGTTTTAACAATAATCTGTTTTTCTTCCAATTCCTCTATTCTACTGAATGCAGCTTTCATTGCAAGAAATAATTCTTTTCCCAATCGACTCTTTCTAATATATCTAAACGGATTATGTTGTATTGATTCAAATACATATTGTTCATGAGCTGATAAAAAAATCAAAATAATATTAGCATCGTTTTCCCTTATACTTTTTGCAATCTCAAGTCCTGAAATATTTGGCATATCTATGTCTAGGAACAAAATATCAAAATTTTCTTTTTTATTACAAATCAAATCAACAACTCTATTTCCATCACTATATGGGTATACCTCTATTGAATAATTCATTTTTTCTGCTTCCTTATACAATTCGTTTTTTAATAACTTCAAAAAACTCTCATCATCATCACATATTGCAATATTTATAATCATTATCTTCTATCTCCTTTTCGCATTCGGAACTTATTATACCACAAAATAAATATGTATCCATCTTCTTGTCCTTTTGATTTTCTAAAAAAATTATCATAAATTATAGATTTACTATAATAATTTTATTAAAAACCAAACCCATACATCAATTTTTTTCGATGCACAGGCTTTGTATTTCTATGCTTAATCACATTATTCCTTTAAGAACTCCAACCATGCCTATAACCGTTATCAAAATAAACAACAATACCGGATACACTTTGTTCCATATATCAACAAACTCGCACCTTTCTTTTAACTTGCTTACACATTTACTCAACAAGACCAATCCATACTCACACACCATCGATAGGATGAGATTGATTGATAAAATTGATTTAATAAGATTCCCCAACATCATATTTATCACAAGAATAACAAGCACAGCTATCAGCAGATACCTGTCAGCACTTTTGATTATTGCACTCTTAATATATTTACCTGAACCCTTCCATAAAAATCTGATTAGAAAGCCAATTGCTAACAGGCCTGTAAGAATAACAACAATGCTAATCATCCTGTCTCCCATTGCATTTCCAATAAGTTTAATGTTCCACAGATTGATAATCATTTTACTTAACTGCCGATATATGCATTCTCCAGTATTTGAAAGTAGAAGACCAAAGTCCTGTAATTCTTTTATAAACAACTGGCTCTTAAACATCTGAATCAGTGTTATAACAATTCCATAACTCAAACTGATAATAAATCCTACCATATACTTCGCCTGTAACATCTTATACCTGTAATCAAGCTGGTCTTCATAATCACTGACCTCTTCTAATAATTCTGTTTTCTTTTCGTTATATTTTTCCTGAGTCTTTTTGTTTACTTCTTTTCTAAGATGCTTTTCTCTGAAAACAAGTTCTTTTTCCCACTCTGATACTTTCTTTTCCCTGCTTTCCAAAGATTTCATCTTATCATCGGCTTCTTTCCTTGCGGCCTTTTCGCTCATCTTTAACATCAGATTCTCTTTCGCTAACTGTTCGTTTGTTTTCAGTACTTTGTCGCTCTCGCTCAGCTTCCCTATTGTTTCGTTCAAGGATTTTATTGTCTCGCTTTTCTTCTGAAGCTCTTTCTTCATCTCTGAGTTTGCTGATGAAAGTTCTGATATCATCCTGCTGTTCTCTGAGTTTTTGGATTTCTCCGCATTTAGATCCTTCGTAAGTGTCTCTATCTGATCCTGTTGTTCCTCCAATATTGTCAGAAGCTCGTCTTCTCTGTTTAAGTTTCTTAAGCCTGTCATCGCGTTTTACCTCCTTTTCTTTGATTAACTGTTTAAGCTTTGATATTCTGCTATCTGTTTCTTCAATTTCTCTATCTGTAAGTTCTGTTTCCTTAATTGACTCGTCAACTCCTCTCCTAATTTCAGCGATTCGTCCAGTTCTTCTTTCACTTTCCGGTTTTCCATCGCCAGTTCTTCGATTTCCGTCTGCTGATTTTCCAGTATTTCCACCATCTGTTTCTGGACTTCTAGAATCTCCAAAACTTCTTCTAAGTTCTTTAAATCTGTCATAAATTGCCCTCGCTTTCTCTGTAATAAGTTCTGTTATTTCCTTTGCCAATTGTTTAAGCTGCTTTCTTATAAAGTTCAGTTCTTTAATGTCCCTGTTTATCTGACAGCGATCTGCAATTTTACCGTCTGCTTCCATCTTTCTTGCCGTAACACCTTCATGAATTGATGGCATAATATCAAGTCCCTGTCGTTCATAACTTCTGTGATCAATCTGATTATCTTTATCAAGATATCTGTTACAATGCTTTGCCCAGGACTCTCTCCACACTTCTGCATTTTTTCTGTCATTCCAATCGTTAGCCGGAATTGTAACTTTCTCCCAGAGAAGTTCTGTTCCTTTACCTTCCCTGATTCTCACTTTTTGATTACCGTTTTCATCAAGTTTTGGAATGCGGTATTTCTCTGTTGCTTCTTTATCTTTTGGATTATAAGATGGAAAGTCGGGATTATATATCGCTCTGCCTTTTTCATCTCTTGCATTTGCAAAAACAGATTTTTGTTTTGCCATCCACTTTTTATTAGAATCTACTTCTCTAACTGTAAGCATTATGTGTGCATGAGGATTGCCGTCTCCTTTATCATGAAGTGCCCAGTCTGCAATCATGCCCTTACTTACAAAATTTTCATTTATATAATTTCTTACACATTCGATTTGTTCTTCCCTCTTCATTTCTACAGGAAGAGCAACTTCAATTTCTCTTGCAAACTGTGCATCATTTCTTTTCTCTATTTTTTGCACTTCATTCCACAGGAACTCACGATTACGAAATTCTTCAGGCGCATTTTCCGGTAATATAATTTCGTTCATAATGACTCCGCCTTTTTTCGTGAAATCATAAGTGAGTCCTGTTTCATCATTGTGCAATTTTTCACCTGAGCGATAGGCAGCTGATGCAACAGCACTTCTACCGCCTGCACGATTAATAATCTTAATTGAACAATGATAAATTGACATATCGCATCAACTCCTTTCTACAACTATTCATCTATGAAGCTTCAGATTTGGGCTGATATAGATGAATCATCTCATTAGCGATATGGCACGCCGTCTGCATGAAGACCGCTCTCTGCGCAAGAGCCTCCACGAAGTGGTGCCATCCGCATAGGATCGCGCTTATACAATGTGGGCTACGCCCACATATAAGTGCGCCCTTTGTTCCCAAAGGGATTTCTACAAATGCTACTAAAAAAAGCTAATTCTCCTTTGTGTTATCTTCACTTTCAAGAGCCTTTGAAAAAAAACTTCCTCTGCTTTCTTGATTTAAAAGAAACTTTCTAAGAAGTGGTAACATTTCTTTTGTGATTGGTTTTCCATATACACTTTCAACTTCTGCACCAACTTCAATAAGTCTTCTGGTTCTGGCTTTTCTTTCTTCTAAAGCCAGTTTTTTCTTGAGAGCCTTTTCTTTTGCTTTCATTTCTTCCTGCTTAACAATTAACTCATCTAACTGTTCCTTTGTGCTTCTTCTCTTTGCCATAATCCTCACCCCCTTTCTCTATTATGTTTTCTAAGTTACTTATATTTTTTTCGTGCCAATCCCTTAGCAGACTTTCTATCAGTTCAATCTTTTGATTCTGACTAAATCCTATTGGAAAGAATTCATTTAATCTGTCTGCTCTAATCCTTATCTGCTCTTTCTGGTTGGCTTTTTCTTCTGAAAGAATCTTATAAATTTCATCCATATCAAGAGCGTTTTGCCTGCTCTTAATTTTCATTCTATTTGATTGCGACAAGGACGGTGTACACTGTTCTAAATCCATAACTGCATACAGCTCATACTGTTCCTTTTCTTTCAGATAAGAAATATCAACTGCAATTGTCAGCGCAATTCTTTTTTCGTCAACCATCTTTAATATCTGCGGAATCAAGTTAGTTAGCCTTACATATCTTTTAATCTGCGTTACGCTCTCACCAACTTCTTTAGCCAGCAACTCATTACCTCTGGTTAACTTCGGTCCAACTTGGTCCGATGTCAAATCATATCTTTTACCCTGACGGTTCATGGCTTCAAGTTTCATCTTATATGCATAAGCCTTTTCACTTGGTTTGAGATTTTCTCTATGCAGATTTGAATCTACCATTGCCACAACTGCCTGATCATCATCAAGGTTTCTGACGATAGCCGGAACCTCTTTCAGCCCTGACCACAACGCTGCTTCTTTTCTTCTGTGTCCTGATATAACTTCGTATCCATTATTGCCATCCGGTCTTACAAGAATTGGAACTAATACTCCCTCATCCTTGATACTCTCCATCAAAGAAAACAATTCTATATCATGTTCAACTTTAAATGGATGATTTTTAAAATCTTTAAGTTTACTAATATTTATCATTTTGATTTCTTCCATAACTGCTCCTTTCATTTAACCTTATTTTTCATTTCCAAGTTGCCTTATTTCATTCAAAAACTACCTGTTACCACCACAACACCCGACACGAGTCTTTGTGTGGAACATACAAACTCATTTTTCAATTTCTTCCTAAAAGAAAAATACCGCCCATTTTCAATTTCTTGAAAATGAACGGTATTTCCGTAACTTTTTATGCTGAATGATTAAATTTTTTGTTCTTTATTTGGTATGTTTCAAGACTCCATATCTAAAACGACTGATACATTAACTCCATCAAAAATGGCTTTTTTATATGTGTTTCGGTCACCTTGCGAAAAGGTCATACGCCTCGCAAAGTGCCTAAAACAAAGGATTTCTAGATATTTTCCTTGTATAGTAGACACACCGTCTCCACATGCTGTGTATTAGGGAACATATCTACTGCGCTGGCCTTCACTACCCTATAACCGCACTCCTGAAGCATTTCTAAATCTCTTGCCAGACTTGTTGGCTTGCAACTGATATATACTAGTCTGTCTACACCATAATCGATTATCTTCTTAAGCGCCTTTGGATTTATTCCGTCTCTTGGAGGATCAAGCACAATGAGATCAGGCTTGTCTTCTATATCATCAATAACTTTCAGCACATCCCCTGCAATAAACTCACAATTGGAAAGTCCGTTGAATTTCGCATTTACTTTTGCTGCTTCAACTGCCTCCTCAACAATTTCTACACCAACAACCTTCTTTGCAACCGGCGCAAGTATCTGGGCAATTGTTCCTGTTCCACTGTATAAATCAAAAATGAGTTTGTCCTTAGTCTCACCAACATACTCACGCGCTTTTGAGTAAAGGACCTCTGCTCCGAGAGAGTTTGTCTGGAAGAATGAGAATGTTGAAATCTTAAACTTAAGTCCAAGCAATTCTTCATAAATAACATCTTCACCAAAGAGAACTCTTGTCTCATCACTCTGAACTGTGTCAGCAACTCCGTCGTTTATTATGTGAAGAATGCCGCACAACTTGCACTGAAGATCAAGACCTTTTATCTTTTCAACCAATCCCTGAAGATCTGCTTTTTTCATCTCCTCTGGATCAGAAGAAGTAACAAGAGCAACGATAATTTCACCTGTTTTCACTCCACGTCTTATGAGTAAATGACGAAGGAATCCGTCATGTCTCATCTTATGATAATATGCGACATTTCTCTCTGACATATAATCAAGAATGCAAGAAAGAATCTTGTTGTAATCACTGTTAACTATCTTACATTCTCTTGCTGTTACAATGTCATGGAAGCTCCCCTTCTTATGAAGTCCTAATGCTAAAGGTCCGTCTTTGTATTCATCTCCAAATGAAAACTCCATCTTATTTCTGTATTCCCACTGATTCGGACTTCCCTGTATACCTTCAAACTCATAATCAGAAGTTACAGCATTATCCAGAATATTTTTAACTAATTCGCCCTTTAACTTAAGCTGATTCTCATAGCTCATAGTCTGGTATGTACAACCACCACAATCACCAAAATGTGGACACAGTGGCGTTGCATCTTCTAACGGTGACTTTTCTAATACATCCTTAAGTCTTCCCTGACTTTTTCCCGAACGTTTTTTTGATACAACAAAACTAATTTTCTGTCCCGGAAGTGTACCTTTTACAACAGCCATTCCTTCCTCACCGCAATCAACTGTACCCTTGTTTGGAAAATCTAATTTAGTTACTGTACCTTCATATAACTGACCTTTTTTCATCTATTATTTCTCCATTTTGTATTTTTTTGAAAACTATTTATACATTGACTTATTGTATTCTGATTTTTATATTTTTACACATAGTAAAAGCAGAGTAATAAAACTCTGCTTTTATACTTCTTCAATGACTATTCAACTTCTGATATTATTCTGCAAAAATATCCTCTTCCGCATCAGTCTCTTCATCATCTTCATCAAATAAATCATCAAAATCATCTTCGAAATCATCATAATAATCATCTGACTTCTTTAAGTAGATAGCATATGCAATTCCTGATATAGCTACAAGTGCGCTTAATAAAGCAACCGCAATAGCTAATATCTTGATTGTGTCTGATTTCTTTTCGTCTTTGCTAAGTGCTTTTCCCAACTTAACGCCTTTCATTAATTCGTCCATACCATTCTCCTCTCCCAATCCTATTCACGAAATGTATATTCACTAAACGCACTGTCCTTCTGTCATTTATTAAACAAAAAAATATTCGATGGTGTTTTTAAACATTCGTGTGAAACTGATTGATTTCAAATTCATATATTTTAGTATATCATTTTAAATTGATTTTTACTACATTTTTTTAAGTTTTGCAAAAGATGCATACATTTTTTTCACACCGGCTTTGTCGAACATCACAGTCACTTCCATGTCGCGACCACCATCCACTATTTTTTGAACTACACCTTCACCGAATTTGATATGTTTTACTCTGTCTCCAACCGTATATTCAAGTGATGTTGATTTGTTCACAGTAAATTCTTTTCCAAAGGATGGCTTTGTACTCGGATTACCGTATGTTGGTGCAGCTTTCTTAACTGTGGAATATGGTTTTTTTCTCCCTATGCTGCCTGCTGAATAACTGTTTGGTCTGTCATCATTATAGCGATTGTATGCTCCTGCTGACGAACCTGCAAATCCGTTATTATAATTCATGCTGCCCTCATATCCGCCAAACTTAAAACTGCTGCCCTGACTTTTGTCCTTAATTGTTCCAAGCGAAACAGTGTTTACAAGCATCGGCGGAATCTCCTTCAAAAATCGTGACGGAATGTTGTATCTGGTCTCACCGTGCACCATTCTTGTCTTAGTCCATGTGATTGCCAGTTCCTTCATGGCTCTGGTAATGGCAACGTAGCACAATCGTCTCTCTTCTTCAAGTTCATCCTTGTCGTCAGACATGATGTTCATATAACTTGGGAACAGTCCGTCCTCCATACCACACAGGAATACTTTCGGAAATTCCAGGCCCTTGGCACTGTGAATTGTCATGAGAACTACATAATCACTTTCTTCATCCAGATTGTCAATCTCTGCAATAAGAGCAACTTCCTCCAAAAATTCGCTGAGTGACGGTGATTCCGCATGTTCCTCATAATCTGCCATCTTGTTTATTAATTCGTCTATATTGTCCAGTCTGTCATTTGACTCATCTGTATTTTCTTCAATCAGCTCAGCCTTGTAACCTGTCTCATCCAAAATCGTGTCTGCAAGAATTTTGATTCCCTCAACTGCACCGATAACTTTGAACTTCTCAATCATGGAAACAAAAGCTGAGAGTTTTGCTCCGGAACGTCCCACAACTTCGATACAGTTTCTGTTTGTGAGAGCCTCGTAAAATGACATTCCGTTTGCGTCCGCAAATGTCTGCACCTTCTCTATCGTTGTTGCTCCAATACCTCTTCTTGGAACATTGATAATTCGCCTTACCGCAACATCATCCATTCCGTTATCCACAGTCTTCATATATGCAAGAATATCTTTTATTTCTTTTCTCTGATAGAAGTTCTGTCCTCCGATAATCTTATAAGGAATTCCGGACATGATAAAACTTTCTTCTATCTGACGGGACTGTGCATTTGTACGGTAGAGACATGCACAATCGTTGTATTTGTATTTGCCTTCATTTACATCATCTGCAATAGTCTCGGCAATAACACGACCTTCCTGATTTGCATCATCCACCTGATAAACTTTTATCCTGTCGCCCTCTTCATTGTCACACCACAGAGTCTTCTCTTTTCTACCCTCGTTATTGTGTACAACGGCATTTGCTGCTTCAAGAATGGTCTTCGTGGATCTGTAATTCTGCTCCAATTTGATTGTTCTTGCATTTTCAAATGCTGACTCAAACTGGAGTATATTTGCGATATTCGCACCTCTGAATTTGTAAATCGACTGGTCATCGTCACCTACAACGCAGATATTTCTGTATTTGTCTGCCAGCAACTTGATAAGTACGAACTGCGCTGTGTTAGTATCCTGATACTCATCAACCATTATGTACTGAAATCTGTTCTGATAATATTCTAAAACCTCTGCATCAGTTCTAAAAAGCTCAACAGTCTTTACAATAAGGTCGTCAAAATCAAGGGCATTACTCTTCTTTAGAGTCTTCTGATATTCATAGTAAGCATCGGCAATCTTCATTTTTCTGAAATCGCCTGCGACTTCCTTTGCGTACATATCAGGTGTAATAAGCTCGTCCTTAGCTTTTGAAATTGCATTCATAATAGTGCGCTCTTTGTATATTTTTGAGTCCATATCAAGTTTCTTCATGACCTGCTTTACAACAGTCTTCTGATCATCTGCATCATAAATTGTAAAGTTTGTGTCATATCCGATTCTGTCAATATAACGTCGCAGAATTCTCACGCATGTTGAATGGAATGTGCTGACCCAGATACTCTCCGAGCCAAATCCCACAAGCTTATCGACCCTGTCTCGCATCTCC
>JAEELL010000068.1 GCA_016282745.1 Lachnospiraceae bacterium | reverse complement strand
TTATTATGATACTATCGAAGAAGCAAGGAATGTAATTAAGCATTGGCAAAATATGAAAGGTAGTAAAGTAATAATTGAGAAAGAGACCAACTCGTTTGTAGGATTTATTATTTTATCTGATATGAATCGGTATGACGGTTATATGGAGTTGGAATATGCTATCGAGGAAAAATATCGAAATAAAGGATATGCAACACAGGCGATTAAGAAAATGATAGATTATGGATTTAGAGAAATGAACTTATGTGCAATTGCAGCTTGGGTTCGGTCACATAACGTGGCAAGTGTAAGGTGTTTAGAAAAAAATCATTTTGTATTTGAGGGAAGACTAAGAAAGCATGCCCGCGATAAAAGTGATACATTATGTTTTTCTATGTTAAGGGAAGAGTGGAAGAAGGTCAATAAAGATAATATTTGTGAGATAAAAGATAACTAATCGAAATATGAGGAGGAAGCGATGGAATATACACATTTTGTTTCTGTAGCTGGATTGGTATGTAATGACAACAATGAGATTCTATTATTGGAAAGTCCTAGACGAGGATGGGAATATCCAGGGGGAATGGTGGAGCCCGGTGAAACAATTCAAGATGCACTGAGGAGAGAAATAAAAGAAGAAACCGGTGTTGAAGTCGATATTACAGGTTTTATTGGAATATGTAAAAATATAGAAAAAGATATTGTGAACATTGATTTTATTTGTAAATATCGTGGAGGAACTTTGACCACGAGTGATGAAAGTATTAAAGTTAAGTGGGTGGCTAGGGAAGAAGCAATGAATATGGTATCATTTACTCTGACAAGAAAACGATTGCACAATATGTTATCTGCTATTGAGAAAGTGAACTGCTTCAATTTTAGGCGTGAACCATTTGAAGTTGTTAACGAAGATTACTTTACAGTGGGGAAATCGGTGTTTATGGAGGACTATAATGCAAAGATTTGAAATGAATGAAAATGACAAATTACTAATTGAAAAAGGGCTAGAAGTATTAAAGAATAATTTTGATGACGGAATCTACAATCATACAGTTGGATGTGCGATTCGTTGTAAAAATGGAAATGTATATACTGGGGTAAACTGTGACGGAATTCATGGATCTTGTGCTGAGTATATAACAATTGGAACCGCAATATCAGCAGGGGAAAGAGATTTTGATACAATTGTTGCAGTTCACGATAAGCATTTAAATTGTGTTATTCCGCCATGTGGTAATTGTAGACAAATGCTTTTTGAGTACTGTCCTAATATAAAAGTTATTGTAAACGATGAAAACGGTAAATTGATTAAAGTAGAAGCTAAGGATTTGTTGCCATTTGCTTGGCAGTCAGTTATTTGCTAAATATAGTTTTGGGGAATAAATGATTAAGGAGTAATCTAACATAGAGGTTTTTAATATGAAAGTACAGTTTTATGACAAAGTTGATGATAAATTATTAAAGTTTGCAGTAATTATTTCCAAGTCAAATGGGAAATGGGTGTTCTGCAAGCATAAAGAAAGAGATACATATGAAGTGCCACCAGGGAATCGGTGAACAACTTATGCGTCATGCTTATGGGATTGCACAAGGATTAAATTGTAATCAGGTGAACATCGGTATTGTGGAAGAAAACAAGGTGCTAAGAAAATGGTATGAGGCATTGGGGTTTGTTCATATGGGAACACAAAAGTTTGATTTCTTCCCATTTACTTGTGGATATATGGAAAGGACAATATAGAAATGGAATTTGTTAAAGTCATTGTAGATAGACCAATGGAAAGTATTCATCCAAAGCATGATGATATTATTTATCCAGTCAATTATGGCTATATTGAGGGAATCATAGCAGGTGATGGAGAAGAACAGGATGCATATATTTTAGGTGTGGACAAACCAATAAAAGAGCTTGAGGGGAAAGTAATCGCAATCATTCGCAGGAAGGATGATGTAGAGAATAAATGGGTTGTTGCACCGGAGGAAACAAGATTTACAAAAGATGAGATTGCAGAACAGGTAAAGTTTCAGGAGCAATATTTTGATACGGTGATTGAGATGAAAGAGTGAAAATATTATTGGTGAGGGAATAGTAAAATGAAATATATTATTCGGGAGGCAACGAACCAAGATACGGAATTTCTTTGCAGAATTAATAAATATGCAATGGGATATGACTGTCCAAAAGAAAAGACACAATGTCAATTAGAGAAAGTTTTGTGTGATGATAAGCAAAAAGTTTTTGTGGCTGAAATAGAGCGTTTAGTGGTTGGTTATGTTCATGCGACAACGTATGATTTATTGTACGCAAATGCAATGGTCAACATTATGGGACTGGCAGTGTTAGAGGAATATAGACACAATGGAATTGCAGCAGAATTCATCCAAGTGGTTGAGGAATGGGCAAAGAATATAGGTGCAGATGCTATCAGACTCACATCTGGAAAAGAACGAGAAGAGGCACATAAATTCTATGGTAATGCTGGATTTGAAAAGAAGAAGGAACAGATAAATTTTATGAAAGAATTAAGATTGGAGTAGGCTATTTGAAAACGTTATATGTAGGATTTAAAGGTATTCATAATTCTTCCAACAAATTAGTTCAGAATCTTCAAGGAGAAAAATATTTTCTGACAAACTCCTTTGAGGGATTAAAAAAGGATATTGAAAATCTGGAGGGAGAATACGAACAGGTTTATATGTTTGGACTAGATAAAATGTTAAAGGATTCTGTTCAGTTAGAAAAGTGTGCAGAGAAAGATGGAGAACGACTTTATACGAAAATGCAGTTATCTGAAATAGAAGATTGTTTGACAAATAATGCAATTCCATACAGAGTATCGCATAATCCAACGCATTATTTATGTAATGAAGCCTATTTTTATATGCTGAAAAAGATGAAAGGAAATGTTGTCTTTGTGCATATTCCATCAATGAAAAATTTTAAAGAAGAATTGTTGCAAAAGTTAGTTTTAGTTTTTGTCAAAAAGATTAGATGACAAAGCTTTATGAAAATCAAGCACACAGAGGTCGTTGGATATGAAACGGATGATGTGATTGCCAGTTATGCGATAAAGTATGGTGAAGATATTCCCTGCGTGATTTCATCTTGGGACAGTGATTATTTCCAGTTAATCAATGAGTCAGTGAATGTTTTGCGCTACAGAGGAAAGACAACAATGGTGTGCGATGTAGATTTTATTCAAAATAAATTTGGAATTATACCGGAAGTCTATGCGGATTTCAAATCGTTAACAGGTGACAAGGCAGATAACATCAAAGGTGCAGAGAAAGTGGGTGTGAAAACCGCAGCGAAATTGTTAAATCAGTTTGGAAATCTAGAGAGTATTTTAGAAAACGTGGAGCAGATTGAGAAAACGGGTATTCGAAAATCTATTATGGAAGGCAAGAATAGGCTTCAGAAAAATTATCAGATAATCAAATTGACTGATCGAGCGGAAATACCATTTATGCTAGAAGAATTAAAGTATAATGGGGAGAGGTTAAAAACAAATGAGGTGCTGGTAGGCATCGGATTAAAATAGGACAAGGAGTTTATTTATGAAATTGAAAGTAGCAATTGTTCAATATGATACAATCGAACCGGACATTGATTTTAATACAGAGGTGGCAGTCGGATATATCAAGGAAGCCAAAAGTAACGGTGCAGATATTGTATTGTTTCCAGAGTGTTTTTTGTCGGCATATTGTATACCGGATATCTGTGAAGAATTATATCCGATAGACGAAATCAAGGATGATTCAGAGTTTATCGATTGGTGCAATCGTGCAGTGACAGAAAATGAAGAACATGTACTTAAAATCAGAGAGTTGGCGAAAAAATTAAACATCGGTGTTGTTATTACAGCTTTTACTAAGGGAGAAAAATATCCTCAAAATTCTTCATTTGTCATTGACAGAAATGGAGAGATTATTTTGAAATATTCCAAAGTTCATACTTGTGACTTTGATTGGGAAAGATATCTGGAAAGTGGGCAGGAATTTAAGGTATGCGAGTTTGATGGAGTGAAAATTGGAGTTATGATTTGCTATGACCGGGAATATCCGGAAAGTGCTAGAGAGCTGATGCTGCAGGGAGCAGAGATTATCTTCAATCCAAACTGTTGCAGTGGCATGGAACCACGACTGAAAGAATTATCCGTGCGTGCAATGGAGAATATGGTCGGTGTAGCAATGGCAAATCCACCGGCAGAGGGGATGGGACGATCTTGTGCTTTTAGCCCTATGGTGTGGGGAGAAAATGGAGAAGTTTTAGATAATACAATGATCGTTGCAGAAGAATATTATGAAGGCATTGTCTATGCTGAATTTGATATGGATGAGATTAGAGATTATCGAGAAAGAGAAGATTTAGGAAAATTTCGAAAGCCGAAAGCTTATAAGCATTGGGGAAAGTAATAGAAATTGATTCAGAATATTTATACTTTTATAAGTTTCAGCAAATTGAAAATTATAGACAAATGTGACAAGCAGTAAATTGGAAATCTTGAATTAGGAGAATAATATTATTGAATAATAAAAAATAGGATTTATTATGTTTAATATATGATGTAGATAGTGTGGAGTTAAACAGGGAGGACAGAATGACAATAGAGCAAATTTTACAGTTAGAAGAAGGACAAACTTTTGACAGAAAAAGTATCAATATAGATCCGACAGATTTGGCATCAACTATTTGTGCTTTTGCAAATGCAGATGGTGGAGATATTGCGGTTGGAATTACGAACCGAAAGCGTTTAATTGAGGGTGTGGATTTTGAAATGAATAAATTGAATGAGATTTTGCGTGCACCATTGGATTATTGTTCTCCTACGGTAGAAATTGAAACAGAATATGTTTCATGTGTGGATATGAAAGGACAGAAAAATCATGTTTTGGTGATGCATATTCCAGCCAGTCCGGAAGTGCATGCGAATAATGCGGATGAAGTACGTTTGCGTGTAGGCGATAAGTCTAAAAAGTTATCTTTCGAGGATAGAACACAGTTGATGTATGATAAAGGAATGAGATATTTTGAAGATTCTCCTGTTGCTGATGCTGAAATAGATGATATTGATTTAGAGTTTGTTGAAGAATATTTGAGAAAGATTAATTATGGAAAATCTGCAATGGAATATCTGACTCAAAATAAGGGCTTTATTAAAGACAAAAAGGGAGAAATGAAAATCAGTGCTGCAGCAATTCTTTTATTTGGAAAGAACCCGCAGTTGTATTTCCCGCGTGCAAGAGTGCGTTTCATTCGTTATGAAGGAACAGAAGAAAAATTCGGCGCTGAAATGAATGTTGTTAAGGATGTGATTTTTGAGGGAAATATTCTTAATATGATTGAAAAATCTATTGCATATCTTGATACGCAGATTAAGGAAAAGACTTATTTGGGAAGTGACGGAAGATTTGTGACTGAGGAAGAATATCCTAAATTTGTGCGACAAGAGATTATCGTCAATGCCGTTACTCATAGAGATTATAATATAAGAGGAACGGATATACAGATTAAGATGTTTGATGACAGAATTGTCGTGGAAAGTCCAGGGCGCTTACCGGGATTAGTAAAGCCGACAAATATTCGAACAACTCATTTTTCTAGAAATCCTAAAATCGCAGAATTTTGTAAAGCATATAAGTATGTTAAGGAGTTTGGTGAAGGTGTTGATCGTATATATCGGGAATTGGAAAAAGAAGGATTGCCGGTACCGAAATTTTGGCAGCAGGATTTTATGTTTTACACAACAGTAAAGAATAAAGGAGTTGTTTCAAGCAACAAAAAAGTGTTGATTGGAACAGAAAAAGTGTTAAATGACACAGAAAAAGTGTTAAAGGATACAGAAAAAGTGTCAAATGCTCAGCAAAAAGTGTTATTTACCAGATTAAATAATATATTAGAAAACTCAAAAACATCACGAATCATGAAAAATAATATTTTGAAGGTGTTTGAAGAAGTAGAAGAGAATCAAGTTTTTGGACGTAAAGAAGTTATGAAGATTTTGGAGTGTGGAGTTACTAATGCTGGAAAAGTGATTGGCGAAATGAAAGAACTTCAAATAATTCAGTCGGTTAAAGGAAAGGGAAATGGAAAATATGTTTTTTTCATTTCGAAATAAGGAAGTTTAAAAGGTAAGATATTTCATAAAATTGATAAACAAATACTGAAAAATAGAACAAGTAGGAATGAATAAATACAGAGAGCCTCATTTGTAATACAAATGCTTTCTTGTTAGGAAGTGTCCTAAAACCTCTGTTTATATGGTGACACGATGACAACAATTATATAGTGTATACGCACATCTAAATTTTCAGACTAATATATGCAAGAAAATTGATGACATGATGTCATCAAAAACTGCTGACATGATGTCAGTAATTTTTTCTTATTTTCCAGATTCAAAGCAGCTAATAAAGAAAGGAAGAAAGAAGAAATGAATGTTGAAGAGTTTAGAAAAGTGATTCAGCGACGAATTTATGTCGAAGAGATAAGTAGGGGCGAATGGGCAGAAGGAATTGAAGACTGTTGGAAAAAGGAAATTGAAATTCTCTCTGAAGACATTCCATCTACAATTGAGTTCTTAAAGACTGACTGCACCGCTGACGAGTTCTCTTGGATAAGCGAAGTAATTGATGATATTGTCGATAAATATCCAAGTAAAGAACTTGTAGAAGGCTATAAATCTCTCATGACAAAATTTCCTGAAGAATGTTCCAAGTATAATATTGCAGGAGTGATTGAAATTTGTGAGAATATCCTCAAGTGGGAGGAAGAACATGGGAAAAAAGATTGAAAATTTAGTAGATGAGGGCTT